>CAIPVV010000009.1 GCA_903868595.1 uncultured Pseudomonadota bacterium | reverse complement strand
GTACGCCGTGCCGCGGTCAACCGATCGGAAGTTGCTCATCCAGGCCCCCTCGACACGATCCAATCCCCGTGTCGAGGTTACCCAAAATCACACTCAAAAGCCGCTTAAGTCCGACACGCTCCTAGAGGAGCGTCTCGGCAGCGCGTTCGCTGGCGTGAGGCTGATTGCCGACAGGCTGCCCTGCGCCCCTTCGGGGGCAGCGAGGAGCTGGTATTCCTCCCCCGTTTTCCGTTCGCCCCGGGGGCCTCCGGCTCGGCGGGCTCGGATATCCCTCAAGTGCCGAAAGTCCTGTGGTCGCGTGAATACCCCGGTCAGCGCGACCCGCTGCACCCATCCTTCGCGGCCCGTCCAGCCCTACTGCGCAGCGTCCCTGCACCTCGGATCCTGACATCTTGGGAGCTTTGGTTTGGTCGGGGCCCTCGTTGGGCACTGTCAATGTGTGCGAAAGAAAGACATTGCGACAAGCACGGTCTGATCTGCTCGCGGGGGGGTGATGCTGACAAGAAACGGTTGCACGGCTGTCCGTTACTGTGCCTTGCCGTGGATTGGCCTCGCGCCGGAGGCGGGAGGCGCGGACGGCGACAATATGCACTCTCTCTCTCTCTCTCTCTCTTTCTGCGGGCACGCTGGCCGCGTAAGCGTGCGCCCCATTTGTTGCGACGTCAGGTGAGAGTCAGCTTTCATGTCTAACGTCCGGTAAGTGGCCAACCCCGCACCGCAGACGGACAGGCAGTGCCGCCGAACCGTGTCCCCTGTCCGGTCGTATACACGGAGTGGCCTCAGGTCGCGCAGTTTACTGGTAGTCCCGTGCGTTTGAGCCGCCGAGGGATTAACGACTGCCCGACAGAGGCGTCTTTTGGGGTGGAGGATTTTTGGTTTCTTATGTTCCATTGAGACGGGGCGCACCACAGCGTGCAGTGGGTGGCGTTGGTTCATTTGACCACCAGCACGAAAATACTCGGATTCTGAACGTACCCCCGAAAGGGTTTTGCCTGCGCTGGGCCACGGTTCGTTCGTGAAACTTCCTAAGAGTAAACAGTTTCCAGAAGGACCTGATGCATGAAGATAAAATTGCGTTTGCTAGCGGCGGTTGGGTGTTTGGCGCTTCTGGGCGCTTGTGGCGGTGGAGGTGGAACTTCCGGGGTGGCTAGTACCTCTGGAACTCCTGCCACCAGCACTTCCAGCATCGCATTCAGCACCACCCAGCCGACGGGTACGGCCAGCACCTTTGAGACGCTGACGCTGACGAACAACACAACAGCTTCAGTAACCCTGACGTCTATTGGGCTAACGGGCGCCGACCCGGCTTCATTTGCAGAATCCAGCAATTGTCCGTCGACTCTGGCGGCGGCTGTATCCTGCACGGTGTGGGTGACCTTCGGGCCGGCAATCACAGGTTCGCAGACCGCCAATCTGAGCATTGTGAGCAGCGCCGGAAGTTCCCCGATCGTGGTTGCATTGACGGGAGCCGGAGTTGCACCGACAAGTCCTGCTAACGTTGCGCCGCTTGTTGTGGATACGGGTCCGATCGGACTGTTAAGCGCGGGTTCCTATCAGCAGAACGAGCCCTTCACGACGATCACGGTTTGCACCCCCGGTAGTACGACGGCCTGTCAGGTGATAGACCATGTACTCGTAGATACGAATTCGACGGGCCTTCGCATCCTGGGTCAGGTGCTGGCTCCCGGTGGCGCCACGCCGACCGGTGGAGCGGTACCGGTGCCGTTGATCGTCAACGGAAACCCGCTGCGGGAATGCTTGAACTACGGCAGTGGGTACACCTGGGGATCCGTCGTGGCCGCAGACGTTCGCCTGGGCGGCTACACGATTGCGTCGTTGCCCGTAACCTTGATCGGGGACCCAGCGGCTGGGGCTGCGCCAACCGATTGCGCAGCGATTGGGAGCAACCTTGGTGCGGTGGCGTTCCTTGGCGTGAATGCGATCCTTGGAATCAACGGCACCGGTTCCCTATACGACTGCCCGTCTTGCGTCAGCGCTCCACAGGCGACAAGCTACTATTCCTGCCCGAGTGGTGGGACGTGCACATCGACGGCCGTGCCTCTCTCGAGCATGGCGGTAAATCCCGTCTCGCGCCTGCCGGCGGACAATAACGGCGTCCTGCTGAGTCTTGCTGCTCCCTCGGTCAATGGTTCGCAAACGGTGACTGGGTCGCTGGTCTTCGGCATCAATACCGAAGCCAATAATTCACCTGGAAACGCTAACTTCCTGGCTGTCAGTTCCACTGGGGCGTTCACGACCAGTTTCGGCGGCGCTGTCTACACGAGCTACCTGAGTTCAACGGCGAGCGCGAACTTCCTCTACAGTTCGACGCTGATAACCTGTGCCGACTATGTCGCCTACTACTGCCCGAGCGGCGCTCAGGCGGAAAGCGCGACACTGATTGATACCAATAGCGTCTCGTCGTCCGCTATTACGTTCAACGTCAACAATGCAGATCTGGACTTCACCAATTTCCACTTCGCCGCGCTGCCGGGACTGACGGCCATCCAGGCTAGCTCTACTGCGCCGATAATTTGGGGTTTGCCGTTCTTCTTCGGGCGCTCAGTGTATGTGCTGTTTTCCGGTCAGGTCGTGTCCAGCGTGACGGGGCCGGCTATCGGCTTTTAGTAGAGGGTCCTTCAGGAGCGATGCAGTACACGGCGCGGCTGCCTGGCATTGCCGCCCGGGTTCTGCATCGCACGGGCGGTGGGCTTTATGCTAGATACCCGTGGAGTTCACTCCGAGAGAGGCGCAGGGCTACGCCGCGATGGGCAACGCCTGCTCATCAGCTCCTGAGAGACGCCCACGCGCCGGATGTCGTGGCGGCGGTGCCGCTTTCCCGACCACAGCTGGCGAGGTCACCGGCCTGCCGGGGGCTGGGCTTGCCAAAGGAACTATCCGGCGCCCGCAACGACCCTAGCCCGGCGGCGGCACCGGTCCGCTGATGGTGGCGACGCTGAGCTATGGCGACGTGGCGATCCAGGCGCTGTTGGCGCATCACGCGGAAGTGGATTTGCCCAACGTGTTCCAGATCACGCCGCTCATGGCCGCAGCGGGGATGAGTGGCTCTGCGCGGGCAGGTGGAGGGGCTCCGCCGTCGCCCGACATATAGCAGCGTGCGATCAAGACCATCGACCTGCTATTGGATGCCGGCGCCAACATCAACGCACGGGTCGTCGACAGCCATACCCACACGGCCAAGATGCTGGCCTACATCCAGGGCCGCGACCATGAGGGTCAGACGGCGCTCTTCTCGGCGGCCGAGGCCGGGTGGGATAAGGTCGTCAAGCACCTCCTGGAGCGCGGTGCGGACCCTGTCGCGCACGATGCAACCGGCAAGCTCGCTTCGGACTGCGCCCGCTCGCCGACGCCTTCCGGCCCCGGGGCAGCCGCCCCGGAATCGGGCAAAGCGGCCGAAAGCCGGGCTGCAACGGTTGCGCTTCTGGAGCCGCTGTCGCCCAAGGCCGGGCTTGCTGCAGAGACCGCCCAGGCAAGGTAGTCCTGCTCGGGAAGGGCCCAGCCGGCCGACGTTCCCTACGGCGGAACCAAGCAGTACGGGCTACGGTACGAAGCTGTGCCAGCAGGGTGTGGAAGAGTTCACCCAGGCCAAAATCATCACTAGGGCCAAGTGATCTGACGGGAGGGCGTCGCACCGAGGGCTGGTGGTCTTCGCCTTCCTGCCCAGCAACACGTCATGGCCTGAACGCCGGACGGGGTCAGGCAGTTGCCATTGTGGCCCTTTTGTTCCGCGGGCAGGTTTTCTGGCATTCCCGGGCGCAGCGGCGACCAATTCAACCGCAAGTGACCAGGCGTTAACGCCTGCCCTGAATGACCTGAACCACCACCACGATCAGCGCGATCACCAGCAGTATGTGGATGAACCCACCCAGGGTGTAGGACGTGACCAGTCCCAGCAGCCAGAGGATTATCAAGACAACGGCAATTGACCAGAGCATTGCAATTCTCCCCTACCAGTATCAGTGCCTATGCGGATGATCCGCTCCCCTGGAGGACATGCGCTGTGCGGTATCGCACGCAGCGCAATCGGTCTGGAACCCACTGAGTCGAGAAGAGACGCCCTACAAATCCGTCACCCAGACGCCAACAGACAGTTGCGCACCGGCGGGTCCCAAGTAAGCCCCGGTCACCGGGGAGATAACCTCCGGGAGACCTGCGACCGCCACGGCGATGTGCCGACTGCCGGCGATCTGGCCATTGGTCGGATCAAATCCCTTCCAACCCGCACCGGGCAGATAGACCTCGGCCCAGGCATGGGTCGTACCACTGCTGCCGTCGGCGAAGGGCGAATTCAAATACCCGCTGACGAAGCGGGCGGCGAGGCCGAGATAACGCGCCAATTCCATGAATAGGTTGGCAAAGTCACGGCAGGTCCCAACGCCGCGTGCGATGGTGTCCACGGCCGATTGCACGCCTGCTGCTTCGCGGATCTGATAGGTCAGCGACTTCTGTATGCCCGTGCACAATCGATCCAACAGAGCAAAGGTCTGCACGGCTTCGCCGGGACGCCAAAATTCCTCGATCCAGGTCCCGAGCACCGTCCGCTCGATCTGCGGAAGCCGGCGCAGATACGGACCGAGCACTTGTGTCGTCTCCGCGTCGTAGGCGAAGGGATAGTCGACAGCGGATTCATCCATCAGGAAATCGAGCGGCGTCTCATCAAACTGCTGCACTACGCATTCGCTGACGATGGCCAGATGCGCTGCAGCGGATGTGAACGTTGCGGTCGCGACGCAGTTGTCGTAGACGTCGCGGTGCCAGCGGATCTGGGCTGCGGGCAGGATCTGGAGACTCGAGGACTCAATGTGCAGCCCTGGTCCCTCGCGCGGCCGCAGCAGCAGCCGATGCGGCTGGAGAAGCACGGACCGGGAAAAATTGTAGTAAGTCCGGTGAAGGATCTTCAGGCGCCGCATGTTCAAACCGTCTCTGGCTGCTGCAGTGAGTGTGACACTGTACAGTCGCCAGAGAGTGGGCAACGGCGAGCGTGGGGGCGTGCGCAGGCAAGAACCCCTGGATCTCCCGTAAGACTTTGATTAGATAGGCCGGGCGCGAGTCAGTACGGTGGGCCACATGCGACAGGGCCCCTGGCGAAAATGTTGGTTTACACACCATACTGGGGTGAGATCCAGTGGCTGGGGTTCAGCGTGGCGAGCGTCTCTAGGATGACGGTGGACCTGACACGGTCCTACTCCGTTTTCGCCAGGGTTCTCTAAGCCGCGGCGTCCGAGCCCTTCACAAGAATTCTTAATTGGGGGACGTGCAATGGATGAGAAACAGCTGAGCCGTCGACAGGTACTCGGTGGCGTCGCAGTCACGGCGGGCACCGCCGGTCTGCTGGGGCAGCCCCTGCCGGCCGACGCCGCGGCGGTCAACGAGCCGCCGATGCCCGATATGGGCCCCTCCCAAGCGCCTCCGATCAAAGACGTTAAGGATAAGGTCGCCTATATCACCGGCGGCTCCAGCGGTATCGGCCTTGGCATCGCCCGCGCACTGCATGAGCAGGGCGCGAAGGTGATTCTCGGCAACTTGGACGACAAGCAGTTTGCCGAGGCGCTGAAGCTGTTCCCCGCCAACGACCCTCGGGTGGCGACCGTGGTCCACAACGTGATGGAGCGGGACCAATGGGAAGCCAAGGCCGATGAGATCGAGAAGAAGTTCGGTCCGGTAAGCATCCTCGTCAACAATGCGGGCGTCGGCCTCGGCGCAGGCCTCACCTCCGGAACCTACAAGGACTGGGAGTGGGGCATGGGCGTCAACTTCTGGGGTCCCGTCTATGGCGTGAAGACGTTCGTTCCGCGCATGCGCGCACGTCCCAACGAGGGTTGCCATATCGTGACCACCACTTCGACCAGTGGCGTATTGGTGGGCCTGCCAGTCGGTATCTATGCCGTCTCGAAGATAGCCGCCACCGGCCTGATGGAGCAGTTGCGTGACGACCTTCGCGCGACGAACATCGGCACCTCGATCCTGATCCCGGGCATGACGACAACCAATATCGGTCGTAGCGAAACCTACCGTCCCGAGTCGCTCAGGAACGATACGCCTCCGCCACCGCGCCCTGCACAGCAGCGGCCAGCGAATGCAAATGCCGCCCGCCCGGCACCGCCAGCGCCGCCTAGCCCGATCTGGGCGCGACCGCAGGACCCGCTGATCGTGGGTCGACTGGTCGTGAATGCCATTGTCAACAACGACCTCTTCATCTATCCGGCGCCGGAATACCGTCAGGGTGTCGAGGCCCGTGCCCAGGTCCTGGTGGAATCGATGGTAGCGTACACGCCGATCCCGGAAAACATCCAGGCCGGTATCGACAGCAATCGCTACTTCTTCACGCCGATGTACGTGCAGGAAGTGCAGCACCGTCGCGCCACCCGCAAGCGCACCATTCCCGGGGTCTGATCCGGGGGGTGTTGGGGGCCGTAGCGACGGCTACTCGCCCCATCCGCTCTTCGTGCCATACGGCAGCGACGTGCCCATGGCCTCGATCGAAAGAATGCGGCCATGGTCGATCTTGAAGATCTCCCCCGCCTGCAGGTTGGAGGAGGAGCCGCCCAGCGGCAGGCTGTCCGTGCCGGGCACATTGTAGATCTTGATCGTGCCTGTGGCGCCGCGGTGCTGGAACATCGGGAAGGAGAATACGATCCCGAACTCCTCGTCGACGATCTCGTGGCGGCGGGGCCAAAGGCGGGTGATGAAATCCATCACATGCGTATCCAACTGATCGCTGCAGCTGAGCGTTCCCAGATACGCCATCGCGTCATCGGCTTGCTTGGAGCCGAGGGGAACCGGCCACGGAACGGGTGTCGGGTTGTGCGTGGTCTGGCCGCCGTTTTCCCGCCTCACGCACTCGTCCGCGAACGGGGCGAGTTTGCCGTCGGCATGCTCAATGGCTTCGAAATAACTGTCCGCGATATTGACCATCTGCTGGCGCGGCAGGCGGTTGGCCGGCGGCAAGAGAGTCATGAATTCGGGGCGGGGCTTGGCCAGGTTCTGCACGGCGTCCGCGCGCAGATTGCGGGCCAGCACCTGCTCGATCTCGGTGATCTGGCCGTTCACGACCTTCAGGCGCAGGGCAAGGATCAACGGTTTGCCACGCTCCTTCATCACGCCGTAGAAACCGGCCTGACCTGCCCCGACATCGATAGCGTAGATGCGAAATCCACCGGGCAACTCGGACGCACCAACCCACAGACCCTCCGTGCCGGCCTTAAGTCGCGCGGTGTTCTCGGTGAACTTGACGTCGCGGTTTAGCGGCAGGCTTGTCGGATCGTGGCGAACGAGCGCGGCGAGATAGCGATCCACGAGGCCCGTCAGGCATGCCCGGTCACAGGGCGGGGCCACTGCGCTACCGATGGGAGCGCTGCGAGAGGGTGCGCAAATAGCGAGCACTGCAGCTGCAACGGCTGCTACCCCGTACCGATGTCCCATTCGCCATCCCCTCTGTCTTTTGGGCATGCTACCTCGCTACCCTGGCTGCGGCGAGCCAACCCGACACCTGGATTGCCGATCGAGCGGGCTCGCCGGAGGCTGATGGTTCTCCCTGCCGTTCGGGCGCGTCCGCGGGCCCTTTCCAAAGATCCCAGGGGTAAATCCGTGAGGGGGTCGCCGGCAGGTACTAGAATGTCGAGATCGAAATTTGTGGGGCGGGGTACAGAATGGAATATCGGTCATTGGGGCGGACGGACATCAAGGTCAGTGCCATCGGCCTCGGAACGATGACTTTCGGCGAGCAGAACACTGAAGCCGAGGCACACCAGCAGATCGATTACGCGCTCGAGCAGGGGGTTAACCTTATCGATACCGCCGAGATGTATCCCGTCCCGCCGCGCGCGGAGACCTACGGCTCGACCGAGCGTATCATTGGCACCTGGCTAAAGAAGCGTGGCCAGCGCGACAAGTTGGTCTTGGCTACGAAGGTGGCGGGTCCGGGTGCGGTATTGGGCCTGAAGCATCTGCGCGGTGGAAACAACCGGCTCGATCGAAGCAATATCTTCGCTGCTGCGGAGGCGAGTCTTCAGCGGCTGCAGACGGATTACATCGATTTGTATCAGCTGCATTGGCCGGATCGGTCGACCAATTTCTTTGGCAAACTGGGGTACCAGCATCCCGAAGTCGAGCAGGCCGTACCCATCGAGGAGACCCTGGATGCGCTGGGAGATCTGGTCCGCGCCGGCAAGGTTCGCCAGGTGGGTCTGTCGAACGAGACTCCTTGGGGACTTCACCAGTATCTGCAAATGTCGCTGCTTCCGGGCCGCGAGCGCATCGTCTCCATCCAGAACCCCTACAGCCTGCTGAACCGCAGCTTCGAGGTCGGACTGGCGGAGATGGCGATCCGCGAACAGGTTGGGCTGCTTGCTTATTCGCCCCTCGCATTCGGGATGCTCTCGGGCAAGTTCCTGAATGGCGCCCGGCCGCCCGAGTCCCGTATCGCCCGCTGGTCACGCTTTGCGCGCTATACCAACGATCAGGGTGATCGCGCGACTGTGGGATATGCGGAGGTGGCGGGACGGCATGGGGTCAATATGGCGCAAATGGCGCTGGCCTTTGTGCGGCAGCAGCGCTTTGTCGCCAGCGTTCTCATCGGCGCCACCACTATGGAGCAGCTAAAAACCAACCTCACCAGCACCTCGGTGACGCTGCAGCCGGAGCTGTTGCGAGACATCGAGGCCGTCCACCGGTTGCAACCCAATCCCTGCCCCTGAAGTGCTCGTTCGGAAGGTATGCTGCGCGTGCCGCGTCTTGTCAGGGCGTCCGGACTGCGTAGCGGGACGGCGCGGCTCTCGGGACGAGTTCTGTCCATAGGGGGGGCTTCCGTTGTCGTGCCTTTGCTGGCGACGCGGCGTTTCCCCGTGGGGCTCCGCGAGGTCCTCTCAAGGGATAGGCGAGGTGTAGCCAGTGCGGCGCACTTGGCCGAGTTGGACGTCTGAGTCCCCTCGGGTGTGCGCGAGACCCTTGGTTCGCAGGTTCGTAAAATCCGGGTACGCACGCAGCCCGCGAACTTCAGGCGCAAGCCTAAAGCCGTGTAAGGGGGCAGGCCGCGCGCTGCCAGCCGGCGCAGCGGCACTCGCGCACCCGCCCGTTGATGAGAAGCGGGCGAGCCAGCGCCTACGGAGGCGTAACGAGGGCGTGTCCGTGGGGTGCGTTTTACGTCAGTTAGTAGACACTCGGCACAAAACGTTGTGTGGACATTTTCGGGCGCTTGTAGCCCGTATCCTTCTGTCGCGGCGGGACTTTGATGTCGCTGGGGCTCATTTGCTCGTACGGCACCTGCGCCAGCAAGTGCGCGATACAGTTGAGGCGGGCGCGCTTTTTGTTGTCTGATTCAACCACGTGCCACGGTGTGGTTTTTCGGTCAGTGGCTTCAAACATCGCGTCTTTTGCCATGGAATATTCAACCCAATGTTGGCGCGACTGCAGGTCCATGGGGCTCAATTTCCAGCGCTTTATCGGGTTTTGAATCCGCTCCTGAAAGCGTCGTTCTTGTTCGGTATCGCTGACAGAGAACCAGTACTTGACCAAGATGATGCCGGAGCGCACCAGCATGTCCTCAAATAACGGGCACGAGCGCAAAAACTCTTGGTACTCGTCATCAGTACAAAAGCCCATCACGTGCTCGACGCCCGCGCGGTTGTACCAACTGCGGTCGAACAGGACGATTTCGCCGGCGGCTGGCAAGTGCGCCACATACCGCTGGAAGTACCACTGGCTGCGCTCGCGTTCAGTCGGCGTCCCGAGGGCGACGATGCGGCAAACGCGTGGATTCAGACTTTCGGTGATGCGCTTGATCACACCGCCTTTGCCAGCAGCATCCCGGCCTTCGAAAATCACCGCCACGCGCAGCTTGCGTACCCGGACCCATTCCTGCAGCTTGATGAGTTCTGACTGAAGATGGGCGAGCTCTTCCACGTATTTGTACTGTTTGGGGGGTTTGCGCGGCTTGCTACGCCCGGTGTAATGCCAGTGCTGTTCAATCGTGTGCCGTTCTTTGACGTCAGCGAGCACTTCGCCGCCGACTTTGGCTTTGGTCTTCCGTTTGCTCACAAAGGCTCCGGTTATTGCGGTCCACAGCGGGAAATGCCGCCGGCGGATTCGCTTGCTTGGGCGCAGCCGCCTTTGTAACTAGTCCTCAGGTCTTCTCCGCTCAGTAGATGGGTATGGAACAGGCGTCATGATGCACCAAAAATGCTCGCGTTGCGAAACGGTCCGTCCTAGGATTGAAGAAAAAAGGGGGGGGTATGCCGTTAATCCGTAACATCTCGGTGCTGATTGCCGCAACGTTCGTGGCGACGGTCGCCGGCGCGCACCACAGTTTCGCGCCGCACTTCGATATCAATAAACCGGTCAGCATTGCCGGGAAGATCCTGCAGTTCGAGGCGCGCAATCCGCACAGCTACCTGCACCTAGCGGCCGTCGACGAAAACGGCAGAACTCAGGAATACGTCTGTGAATCGCACGGCTTCACCCAGCTCAAGCGCATCGGCATTACGTCGGAGTTGCTGAAGGCGGGCACGGAGGTGCGTGTCGAGGGCTCCCAGTCCCGAAACGATAGCCATAAGTGCTTCTTCACGGACGTGTACTTCCCGGACGGTCGGGTGGTGAACGTGAACGGTCGCCCGGATGCCCAGGCTGCGCGGGTGGGCCAGGCGCGCCGCGATATCTTTGGTACCTGGCTGCTCGCCCCGATGCCTAATCGCAGCACCAGTGGCCCGCAGCCGATGATCGATTCCATGACGCCATCGGGAAAGGCGGCTGTCGCCAAATACAATCCCTTCAAGGATGACCCGGTGTTTCGCTGCGATCCGGTTGCGGTTCGCCGCGTTTGGGGCGCGCCTGGCACGCCGCTGTCAATTGTGCGGGAGAAGGATCGCGTGATCCTGCGGCACGAGTGGATGGACGTGCAGCGGATCGTCTACTTGAACCAGCACGAACACCCGCCGGGCGGGCCGCGAACGTCGCTGGGCCACTCGATTGGTCATTTCGAGGGCAATACGCTGGTCATCGACACCGGCAACTACTCGGCCGGCGTGCTCAACCAGTATGTGGAGCAGCAGGGACAGCCGACTCGCGGTTTGCTGCATTCTGCGGCACTGAGCACGGTCGAACGCCTGCATCTGGATGCGGCACGGCAGCGGTTGGTGGTTGAATTTGACATGAGGGATCCGGAGTTCTTTACCCGCGAGTTTGACCACTCAAGCCTCGAGTTCGCGCCCTCCGACCTGAAGCTTGAGCCTTTTAACTGCTCGCCGGAGGGCGTCGACGGCACGATCGGAAAGTAGGTTTTCCTGGGTAGGAATGTTGGTCGTCTAGTCGCCTGGCGCTCTCGCCCGGGATCTCGGGCTGCTTGCTCGTGAAACGGTGGTTTGGGTTTCCTGTCGGCCGCCGCCTGCTGCTTACCGGGCGCGTCAGGTCGCCATGCCACGCAGCGGGTCCCGGAGCTGCAGCAGACGGGCCTGGCTGACAACGTCGCCGGGCAGAGCGCCAGGCAATGCAGTCAGAAAGGCGTCGTCGCGAAGCAGCAGGGCCAGCTCGCGGCGCAGGTGCTGGCGCACCGCTTCCGGTGCGGCGGCGACTTCGTCGGGCTGGGCGTCCCGGCCATCGACGACGGTGAGGATGCGCCCCGGGACGCGGCTTGCGAGGGAGTCGCTATGGCCTCCTTCGTTGAAGGCCTCAGTCAGGGTGGCCAGACAGAGCGCCCCAAGACGCGCCGGATCTGACGGCAACTGGGCAGCGTAGGAAGCTGGGCGTTGGCGACGGCCTGGCGATACCTTCGGTGTGGAGGCTCACCGCATCGGGTCCCGAGGGCAGCAGGTCCAGCTGCAGGCCGGCGATTTTCCAGCGACCGGGGAGATCCTGTTGAGGAGAGAAGCCAGGTCCCCCAGGCGCGCTTCCGGTGCTCGATAGGCGCGGATCTTCGGGGCCTCCGCGATCACGTCGACGTTGGTGTCACGCGGACTGACTGGGCATGCTGCGACGTGAGGAAGAGGGCTGTGGCGCAGCCACCGATGAAGGCCAGTTCCCGAGCGATGTCGTCGAGCCCTGCGACCCTGGGGTCGAGCAGGTCGGTGTCGCATCGACGTCGAACCGGCGGTTCACTTTAGGCGCTCGTCCAGGAACGTCGCAGTCCTCTCGTGCTCTTGAACCTGGCCAACTCGAAGTCCCTTAAAAAAGGGCGAGCAGTGCCTAGAACGCGGGATCTGCAGCTGCGGCGGCAGGCAGTCACGGGTAGAGCGGCACCCGCAGTTGCCCCTTTGTCCGGGCGGCGGGGCTGGCCAGACGGGCGGAAGGTCGTCGCTCGCTACGCACCTGTTCTGCAGTGGTGCACCGGCAGGAGCCGTGGGACTGCCGATGACGATCTCGCTGCGGATGACGGGATAGGCGCAGGGCGCGCCGTGCACGAGGAAGCCTCGAAGGGCGGGGTGGTTAAGCCAGGTCCTATCCTCGATGCCGCCGGCGAGTTTCGCGGCCAGCAGTCGCTGTACGGCGGCCTGCGCCTCTAACGGTGACCGGTGCAGCGAGTTCGCGAGCGCGGCACGCGCCGGGCGTTCGGGCCCCAACGCGACAAGCTTCAGCGCGACAGCGATCTCTTGGGGCTTCAGGACTCCCTGCCGGCCTGCACTGCGGCACATCGCGTCGGAGTCAGGCGCGATTTGGAGGCTTCCCGATACGCTATCCATGCGGCATACGTTGGCAGCTGCCGCCAGCTCGGGGGTCGCTTGCGGGGGTGGGGCGATGAGGAACGGTGACCGGGTCCACTTCTCTTGGGCGTCAGGACGGTAGGGCTGCATTGTGGGGCCAGGCCCCCACGTCAGCCGCAGGACTCGCAGAGTAGCGGTCCGAACAGCGCCGAGTGGGCCTTGTGCCATTGCGCGGGCGTGGGCTTCGTGGCCTGGAACATGATGAACGCCTTGGCACGTAGCGATGCGTCGCTGTCTTCATCCAGCCGTGGTACCCAGGCGCATTCGCCGGGATTGTCGAGGCACTGGGCGTCGTACCGCCGCAGGACTTCAAGCGCCGCGCGGACTTCGGCCTCGGAAGGCCGGTAGCCGACGCCGCGGTGCTCGAGAACCGTCCGGACGAAGGCCATCGTGAAGGGCGACTGGTCGGGCAGCGGAATTTCGGTGAAAGCGATGACTGCGGACATGGCGGCGGCCTCCTGCTATGTCTTTGGGGACGGTTTTCAGGTACTGTACATCTATACAGTCCTGCGTCGTCAAGTCGGAATTTGTGCTTCCTCTTCGGGACGGTGGTCGGACGGCCCGCGAGCAACCGATGCGCCCGTCCGGTGACAGCCGCGGTTGGCGTGTGCGCTCTTCCCGCGCCGAGCACGTGTCGGCTGTGCGTGTTCGTTGGAGTAATCCTGAATCGTGATCCTCAGGAACCCTCGCGGATTGCCGGCCATTCTCGACCAGGCGTATTGGGTTGCGGATGTCGCAGGGCGAACCACGCAAGGTGTACTCGCACTGGCTCGCCGATAACGATGTGCAACCGGGTCTTTGTAGATCTACGGGTCGGCGAAGATTCGATGGCCAGGTCCGTGGCCGGGGCGCAGCCCGCTAGCACCCTGGTGGCTTCAAACGAGGTATGGCTCGTCAAATCGGCAGTGCGAATGCCAGGTGGAGTTCAGGAATGCGGTGATCCGCATTTGTAGCCGCAGGCATGGCAGGTGGGCTTCGACCGTCTGCTGCGCGCTGAGCAGGGGCTCGCGATGCAGTGCCTTATCGCTCGGGGTCATGGCTGAAAGCCTGGTCCGGACGAGCCAGGCCAAGGCCGCCTGAAATGGGGTCTGGGGGTGGCCAGGAGCGCGTGCACGCCTCGCTCACAAAGATCTGATTTATATGGTCAATTTGTTCGGAAGCTCCGTGCAGTACGGACGCAGTTGCTCGCATCGGGAAAAGTCGCCACTTCTGAAGTGGCGGCGGACAGTCCGGGCCAGCTGACCCAGCGCAGCCTGTTCACCACGTCTGCACCGCACCTTGAAGTCTTGCCGTGCGGGTCGACGGCGCGTCGGCCTGCTTCGGCTGACGTTGTTGTCGATGAACGTTTCGGCAACGCCTATCGACAGCCCGCAGCTAGCTGGTACAACCCTGTACTGCTCGCATTGAATCGGGCTATAAGGGTGACCAGGCGGCGCAGACCGTCAGCGCAATTCCAACTGGGGGAACACGATGAAGTACGTGAGCTGGTTCGTGCGATTCTGGTACGCAGGTTGGATGATTCCGGCGGGTATAGAGCACTTCTATCACATCTATGCGCAGCCGGGAGCCAACAGTTCCCACCCGCTTGCGGCCCAGATGTTGAGCGCGTTGCTCCACACGCATTTGTTTGACCTGGTCAAAGCTGTCGAGCTCATAACGGGCCTCGCCGTCCTGTTCGGGTTCTTCACGCCGCTTGCGCTGCTGGCGTGCATGCCGGTTGCGTTCTGCGTCTTCTGGTGGGATGCGCCCCTTTCCGAATGGAGCACCCCGAGCATGATAGCGGGGGCGAGGGTGCTGGCCTCCAATGTCCTGCTCTGCGTGGCCTACATCGCCAGCCTCCGGTCGATGTTTGCCCTGCGGGTGAGCGTCGCCAGAACCGTGCAGGCCCCGGCCATGAAGCAGCTGGTACTTGCCGCTCGTGTGCTTTTTGGCGCGTGGATGCTGCTGAACGGTGCCAACCATTTCTTCCTCTCGGTCTGGGCGACACCGGTCGGCCAGACGCAACTCTCCACGGAGCTCATGAGTGCGCTGGTTGACTCGCATCTTCTGGATGTCTGCATGCTGATCGAGCTCGTCGCCGGAGCGCTGCTCCTGCTGGGCACTTTCGTCCCGGCCGCGCTGTGCACGGTGATGGCGGTCTCCACCTGTGCCCTGTTCTGGGCGATCCTCGACCATCAGCCTCTCAGTTTGGCGCTAGGGATCGTCGCCTTTGCCCTGAACGGCCTGCTGATGCTGGCCTACCTCGATTACTACAAGGGTGCATTGCAGCGCGCACCGCTCTCGCTCGGCGAATCGGATCGCGCCACCTCCTGGAACACGCTGTTCGTGCAGCCCAACGGTCGCACCTCGCGCGGGCATTTCCTGGCCGCGTTGCTCCCGCTCGCGTTGGGCATCCTGTGGTACGCCTACAAGGGTCCTGCCATCGACTATGCGCCGTGGGGAGTCTTGGTTCTGTTGTACCCGGCGGTAGTCCTGCACGTGCGACGCCTGCACGATATGGGCCGCACCGGCTGGTTGGTGCTCGCTCCCGCAGCGCTGACCCTTCTCGCCATGGGCATCTGGACGCATCGCATCAGCCTCGGCACTCAACTCGACGCCGCCGTCCCGCTGGTCGCGCTCCTGGTATTCATCGGATTTGTTATCTGGGGCGGCGTCGCAAGAGGGCGGGCCGAGTCCAATACCTTTGGCCCGCCCGTGGCGGCCTAGTACCGTCGATTCGACGGTGTAAGATATTCATACTGGGACTTGCGAATGTGCAGGCTGCCGGGGCGTAGACGCGAACCTGCCGCGTAAGGTTCTGCTGGTAGGAGACCCGGTGTCCGGATGCCCGGTTCATCGCCCGCAAAGGGGCCCTCGGCAGAATGCGGGGGCCTGCTGCTTGGCTTCTGCTTGCCGGGTGGCATCCCCTACCCACCCTGGGCTGGGCATCGGGGGGCCTTCCGGTCTATCCCGCAACCCCGCCGGCGCTACGGCAGCAAAGAAGGCAGAACGTTACCAGGGCGCTGCTGCGCATACCCGCCGGTAAGTGCCCACTGGGCTGCGTTGTGCTGACCGCAGTTTCGCTTCCCACGCTTGCGTCGGGGGGTACCTGTGCGCGCAGAAGCCGCGCAAGACCGCCGGGGCCGACGTGTATGCCGGCCAGACCATCGACCAGATCATTGCCGGCCGGTACGGGCAGGAAACGCTGCTGCCGTCGCTGGAAATTTCGGTGGAAGATCCGGGTTCGGGTTCCAGCAACTGCGGGGAAGGTTATAGCTGCGTCTATACCAACACGATCGCGTGGGCAGCGCCGGACACGCCGCTGCCTATGGAACTGAATCCGCAGGTCGTATTCGAGCGCATGTTTGGCAGCGGTAGTACCGCCGAGCAACGCGGGCTACGTCGCGAACGCAACCAGAGCATCCTTGATTCAGTCAACGACAAGATCAAGGGTGTGCGAAACACCGTAGGCGCCCCGGATCGTGCACGCCTGGATGCCTTCACCGACAACGTGCGCGAAATTGAGCGTCGCCTGCAGATCGCCGCCAGCGCGACGACTGCCGCGCCGGAAAATTTCGCAGTGCCCCCCGGCATTCCACAGTCGTTCGATCAGCACATCAAGGTCATGTTCGACCTGCTGACGCTGGGCTTCCAGGCCGATATAACCCGCGTCGGCACCATGCTGTTCGCGCGCGATCTGACCGGCCGCGTCTATCCGGAGAGCCAGTCGCCGACGCTGGGATTCCATGGCGGCTCGCACCACGGCGAGGATCCGAACCTGATCAACGAGCTTTCCAAGATCAACCAATATCACGTGAAAATGCTGGCCTACTTCGTCGATAAACTAGCCAACACCAACGATGGCAATGGCTCGTTGCTCGATCATTCTCTGCTGATGTACGGCAGCAACATGGGCAATCCGAACCAGCATGCGCACTACGACGTGCCGCATATCCTGATCGGCGGCAACAAAGGCAGGCTCGAAGGCGGTCGCCATCTAACCTTCCCGACCAAGCAAGTGCCGACGGGCAACCTGCTGTTGAGCATCCTCGATCAGTTCGACATCCACCGTGACAGTTTCGGCGACAGCACCGGCCGTTTGCCCGGACTGGTGTGACGGGCTCAAAGAGGAAGAACATGCGTAGCTTTGTGAGGACTGTGCTTTGCGCGGTGTTGCTGTCGGCCATGGCTGGCACTGCGTTCGCGCAGGCGGAAATGGCCGATGCCGCAAGCAAAGGCAACATCGCGGAAATTGAGCGTCTGCTGAAGCGCGGTGCCGACGTGAATGCGCAGCAGGCCGATGGTGCCACGGCACTGCAATGGGCGGCCTATCGCGGCGACGCGAAAATGGTCGAACGGTTGCTGAAGGCTGGCGCCAAGCCGGGCTTGGCCAATCGCAATGGGGCGACGCCACTGTGGTTGGCAGCGGCGCGCGGCGATGCGGCCGTAATTCAGGCGTTGCTCAAGGGCAGTGCCGATGCGAACGAGCCGCTACCGCTACGCCGCCGCCCGCTCATGATGGCGGCACGCGCAGGCAATGTCGATGCCGTGCGTGCGTTGCTAGAGCACGGTGCCGATGTGAATGCCAGCGAGAGCGAACGTGGTACCACGGCGATGATGCAGGCTGCCGACCAGGGCCACGCCGACGTGCTGAGGGAATTGATCCAGCACGGCGGCAACGTGGCGGCCGTGTCCAAGCCGGTGATGCGCGACGGGCGCTCGGCTGCATTGGGCAACTCTGAGGATCCCCGGCGTGCCGTACGTCAGCAGAACATCGCTGCGCTGTGCGAAGCGAAGAAGCCTGATCTACAGCAGGTGAGGATTCAGCGCGAGCTCTTGTTGGGCGATAGCCAGAAGACCATTCCTGCCGCCGATCTGTGCAAGGGGATCGAACACCGGGGCTTGGGCTTCGTGACGGTTGCTGGTGCCGGCGGCAACGCGGGTGCCGGCGTGGGTGGAGAGGTTGTTTTTGAACTGGACGCGGACGGCAACCCGGTGCTGGACGCGAATGGCGATCCGGTTCCTGCGGCCACTCGTGGGCGCCGTGGCGCCATGCGTGAACCTGATGGCGGGGCATTGACCGCGTTGGTCTATGCAGCCCGTGCCGGCAGCATTGAGGCCGCGCGCGTGCTGCTGGAGGGTGGCGCCGACGTGAACCAGACGACCCGCTATGGCTGGAGTCCGCTGTTGGCCGCGACGCAGAACCAGAACTACCAGATGGGGAAATTCCTCATCGAGCGCGGCGCGAATGTGAATCTGGCCAACAAGGGGGCCTGGACGCCGCTGTATCTGGCCGTCGACAACCGCAACATCGAAGGCGGCGACTACCCGACGCGTACGGCCGACATGGACAGCCTCGAGTTCATCACGTTACTGCTCGACCACGGCGCCGACGTCAACGCCCGCATCACCGAGAGCACGGAGACTCGCACGGTGTTCACCAACCAATGGTTGAACGAAGATGGCGCCACGGCTTTCCTGCGTGCGGCGCAGTCGGGCGACCTGGAACTGTTGAAGCTGCTGGTTGCACGCGGCGCCGATCCGAAGATCAATACCAGGCTGGGCGTGACGCCGCTGGCTGTGGCAGCCGGCATTGGCTGGGTGGAAGGCGTCACCCGGGAGCGCTCGACCGAGGAGACGGTAGCCACTGTGAAATATTTGCTGTCGCTCGGCATCAATCCCGACTTCCAGGCCAACACAGGCCGCGTGGCGCTGCACGGCGCTGCGCACAAGGGGGCGACGGAAGTGGTGAAACTGCTGGTGGCAGCAGGCGCCCGGCTGGATGTGCGCGATTTTGGCAATACCGATAACCGCGGCAGCCCCGAACTGTCGGCCCACACCTGGTTACCCATCGACTATGCCGATGGGCTCGTTCGCGTTGGCGTGCAATCGGCGATTCCGCATCCGGAAACGTCCAGGGTACTGCGTGAGTTCATGCTGAAGGCCGGCCTCAAGCCCCCGCCTGAGGGTCGGACGCTCGAATCCCTGTGTATCGTCGAGGTGTGTAAGCCCGGGTACGATCCGATGGCCATCAAGGACTGATCCGCGGGTCTCTTGCTTCAGGGTGCGGAAAGCGGCAATACACTGACCCGCTGGTTGGGTCGTGGGTCACCGGATGCGGGTTTCGCGTCCTTCTCTTCGAATCTGCACGGAATTGCCCGCGGCTTGCGTCCTGCATGATCGCGCGGCTACGCGTGGGTGGCGCGAAACGCGGCCAGCTGCCCGTAATCGGGTTCGCACTTGTCGCTGCAGCAATTTGAAGCATCGAAACAGTTGTTGGTGCCCGCTAGAGGGCTCTGATGTCCGGCTTGGGGCGCATGATCGCGTTGTTCCTGTGCTCGCCAGCCCCGTTCGGTACGCGCAGACGGACCCGGCGGGACGGGGTAGGGATTTGTAGTCCAGGGAT
Source organism: uncultured Pseudomonadota bacterium (assembly GCA_903868595.1). GTDB lineage: Bacteria > Pseudomonadota > Gammaproteobacteria > Steroidobacterales > Steroidobacteraceae > ZC4RG30. Next base: position 29,548 of record CAIPVV010000009.1, on the reverse strand, counting down.
CGAGCGTTGGCTTGCCTGCAGCAATGCGGTGCGTGAGCTGATATCCTGCAATGACCGGATGGGAATTTACCTCTGGCAGCCCCTAGATCACCCTGGCCGGGGCAGCATGTGGGCGTTGGCGGAAGACGCCGCCGTGCGCGTTACTTTGGCCGCCGGCCAGGTCGGTATACTGTAGTGCCACTTAATCGCAAGGAGAGGGACCTTGACTCAGTGCACGCTCGGCGGCAGTTGTTTGTGTGGTGCAGTCAAATATGAGGTTACCGGAGAGCCGAAGCGGTTCTATCGCTGCCATTGTTCTCGCTGCCGCAAGGCGACGGGTACGGGACATGCTTCCAATCTGTTCCTGCAGCCGGCCAGGCTCACGTGGCTTGCGGGGAAGGAACACATCAGTGAGTTTAAGCCACCCGATGCCAAGCGATTTACCAATGTCTTTTGCCGAAGCTGTGGCGGCCGCTTGCCACGACAAGCAGGGGACTCCGACGTCGTCATGATTCCCGCGGGCTCGTTGGATGTAGAAGCGCCGATTCGGCCGCAGGCAGACATCTTCGTTGGGTCGCGGGCGAGTTGGTCCTGTACCAGTGAGGAATTGCCGGCTTATCAGGAATATCAGGCGCCTTAGCCGCTGCCTGGCCTGCCGTCGCTTCCACGGAATAAATCGAGTGGAAACTTTTCATGCTTGAGCTGTTTCATCACGGATCGTCCGCCTGCGCCGCCAAGGTCCGGTTTGCACTGGAGGAGAAGCGACTCCCCTGGACGGGGCATGTGGTCGACATCCTTCGTGGCGAGCAGTTCGACCCGGCGTTCCTTGCGTTGAATGCGAAGGGCGTGGTCCCGGTACTGGTTCATGACGATTTCGTGCTGTCCGAGTCGACGGTCATCTGCGAATACCTGGAAGACGCGTTTCCAGAGGTGTCGATCTATCCCGTCACCGCGAAGGAGCGGGCGCAGGCGCGGTTGTGGACCAAGGCGGTTGACGAAGAGCTGCATCCGGCCTGCTCGGCCATTACCTACATTGTGTCGCACCGACATACCTTGCTGCGTAACGGCATCGGGAGTTTCGAGGCGTTCCTGGCGGGTGCCGCTCCGGAAGGTCTGCAAGCCCGCAAGCTCAAATGGGAGTGGATTCAACTGGGGATCGACGCACCCGGCGCCCGCGAGAAGATCCGCCTCTACGACGCCTGGCTGCACAAGATGAATGCCGCACTGGCCGCCTCCCGATGGCTGGTCGGCGATCGGTTCTCGATGGCGGATATCGCGTTGACGCCCTACGTAAATCGCATTGCTGCGCTGTCGATGGCGGGCATGTGGGAAGGGGGCCGGCTGCCGCACGTGGAACGCTGGTTCCGGGAGGTGCGGGGGCGCAGTACCTTTCAGGCCGCCTTCGTGAGGTGGATGCCTGAGGAGTTGGTCAGGGAGATGCGGGAAAACGGCGCCAGGTCCTGGGACGAGGTGCGCGGACTCCTCGATTAGACCGGTGGGCCGTTCTGGCGGCTGGTGCGGGAGGCGCTGGCAGCGGCCACGGCGCGTGGCGAGACGATTGCGGCTGCGAAGCTTAAGACCGACCGCGCGCGGCCGGCGAAACGGGATCGGCGCACCGGCGAGCGTGACCTGACGCTAGGGGGCTCCTGATTTGGAAGCGCTGCTAATGAAGGGGTGGCTCCGGATCGTCGTCGGCTTGCTTCGTAAGCTCGATCGCAACCTCGCGGATGAGGCGGCAGGCCTGGGTAAAGTCCTGGGCGCTCGGTGCACCGGTGACACCAAGCAGTCGCAGCACGCGAGTGGTGAGATCCGAGGCCTGGGGCGAGAGCCGCCAAGAGTTACCCGCAATTGGCGTCAATTTGGTCGCGTGAAAACGAGTGGGAGTCTGCGTAGCGAGGGCCGGGACGGCCTCATCGCGGTTCGGTTCCAAAAAGTGGGACTCAAACCCCGCGCTTAAGTGCGCAAAAAACAAGCCATTAGAATGACTGGTGCCCAGGAGAGGACTCGAACCTGGTGCGTAACGCCCTGAGCTTTCTTGGGAAATGCCAGCTTGGTTTCTCAGTTACCCGCAGAGTTTCCCAGGCGCGTATCCAACTTGATCTGGGCGGTTTCGTATGGGCTCCGTCACTTCAGGCCAATCAGCCTGCAGGAAGCGGTTGCGCCAGTTCCGGGAATGCGTTTAGCAGCTTGCGATCCATTGTGACGAGCCGCACGCCCAATTGTGCCGCAAGCGACGCGAACTCACAGTCGTACGCCGAGCAGTCGCTGTCGCGGACAAGTTGAAGCACGGGTCGGGATGCCACGTCGTGTTCGTTCCCGGCCAACAGGCCCTCGGCCTCCACGACAATACGGCAGGCGTCCTCGAAGCCGAGTGCGTCGCGGCGAATGGCCCCCGCAAGGATGTTCCGGAACTCGCTTCGCCACAGCGTGGGAACGACCCAGACCGGATCGCCCAGCAGCAGCGCCTCCGCGCGGATCGTGAACTCCGATTCGAGGTAAAGGTAGGCAATGATGTTCGTGTCGACCACGATCACTCGCGGCCCTCGCGCTTCATCGCGTCGATGTCCTTGGCCTTGAGCTTCACCCGGGGCAGGCTGCTGCGAAGGGCTCGAGCGCGTGCCAGTCGCTCCGCAGGTGCTATGCGCCCCGGAAGCAGCACCGTCTCCAGGCATACGATCGCCTCGCTGTTGAGGCTGCGGCGATGCGCTTCTGCCGTGGCCTTGAGGCGCTCATAGACCTCGTCCGGCAGGTTCTTCAGGGTCAGGTTTGTGGGCACGCGAGGCTCCCGAAATGTGGAACCATTATGGTTCCGAAACGGAACCACGTCAATTCGGGTGCCAGACCAAAATGCGTTCCGCCAGTCGCGGTTCCACTTAAGCCCGATGTCCGGAAGATTGGGGCCGTTCCACACCGCCATCCCGTCAATGCCGTCGCGCGGCAAGTACGGTTGCGCACCGACCGTCTAATGAACTCATGTTCTCCTCAGCGCCGAACGACACTCAAAGGAGATATTCACGTACGTCGGCGGCGGGATTCTCGGAACAGTTCTTGTGATCGTTCTCATCGTTTGGTTGATTCGCAGGGTCTCGTAGATTTCGTAGTGCTTTGGGTGCGCCCGGTAGCCTCCGTCGTTCAGCGGCGCCGGCAACGAAGGCACCAACATCTTCCAAAACTGGACTATTGCCGTCCGGTATCTCACCTTCGGCATCATCGCCGCACGCGGCGCACTGAACATCGTTCGCCACTTTCAGCGCATCTTCGCCTCGTTCGTGGCGAACGAGCCCTTTGCGTCGGCCAATGTCGCCCACCTGCGATCGGTCTGGGTCACGCTCGTCGTGATCGAGATCGCGCGCGTCATGGCCTGGGGGCTCATGCATGCGCTGACATCAGTCTTTGCCGCCAGTCAGGACATGAAGTTCCCGACGGGCCTCGGCGATCCGCTGGATCTGGTGCGCCTGTTCCTGACCTTTGGCGTGCTGATCCTGGCAGAGGTCTTCCGCCAGGGCAGACAGCTGCGGGCTGAATCCGAGCTGACCGTCTGACGGGCATGTCCATTCGAGTAAGCCTGGACAAGATCCTGGTGGACCGCCGCATGGCCTCAACGAGGTTCTTTTCCAAAAGAGTGGGACTCGAACCCGGCGCTCAAGTGCGTGAAAAACCAGCCAATAAAATGACTGGTGCCCAGGAGAGGACTCGAACTGTCCGCGTAAGGCGCTGATTCAGCGTAGGAAACTCCGGTCTGCGTTTCCAGTTACCCGCAAAGTTACCCAGACGCGCATTTACATGTCCGTAAGGTGGTGAAGGATGAATTCCTTACAGGCCCCGACAGGCTCTTACAGCCTGATTTCCCTGGCTTGTTGCCACCGTCTAGCTCGGCGCCGCTTTGGCCTACGGCCGGAAAGATATCGGTCCTTTGGCTGGTAGGGGGGCGGGGGGATAGCAAAATTTGCTTGCATGACCAAATATGCATAAAATATGCATATAGAGATCGAGTGGGATGCTGTCAAGGCAGCCGCCAACCTGAAGAAGCACGGTATTAGCTTCGAAGAAGGAGCGACCGCACTGCTCGATCCCCTTGCCCTTGCTCAAGAGGACGATTCCTCTGCCGGGGAATCGCGCTGGGTACTAGTTGGAATGAGTGCGGCAGCCAGGCTGCTAACCGTTGTCTATACCCTTCGCGCAGAGGAGCGGATTCGCCTGATTTCCGCGCGTAAGGCCACTCGTAACGAGGCTTCATTCTATGCGTAGGCAGTACGACTTCTCAAAAGCCAAGCGAGCGAAGAACGTCCCTCATCTCGCTCGACTTCAAGCGGAGGCAAAGGGAAAGACTCGAATAACCATCATGCTGGACAACGATCTACTGATGACGTTCAAGGCCAAGGCGGAATCGGAGGGAACCGGATATCAGACGCTGATTAACCAGACGTTGCGTCGTGCATCTGGCGCCGTCACGATTGACGAGTCGACGCTGCGCCGCGTGATCCGCGAGGAGCTGAAGGCTGGCTGAGGGAGGTGTGACTAGAAGGAGGCAGGCTGGACTATGACCGGCTGTTGGAAGTTGTAGCTGGCCTGACCGCGAGCTGCACCACGTACCGCGATATTCCGTTCTGTGGGTAAACGAAAATGAGCTTCGAGTCCCTTTGTCTGCAGGGCCGTGCGGCGTTTCCGGCTGAATACGCTTCTTGATCACGTCAGCTTGAGCGAGCAACTGCGTGGTTCAGCTTGCGTTGGCTAAATGCTCTATTCGAAGGAAAGTTCAAGTCCCATATTTGCGCGTTTAATTGCTTGAGTTCACGCGTCTTTTTTGACCTGGTGCCCAGGAGAGGTCTCGAACGCTCCGCGTAAGGGCCTGATTGAGCCTGGAAAAACCCGGTCGGTGTTTTCAGTTACCCGCAGAGTTACCCAGCGCGAACTTTGTGTAGGGTTTGCGCGATGCGAGGGCCGCATTCCCGCTCAGTCGCGGGAACAGCGCCTCAGGTGCCTTCGCCCATAAAGACTCGTAGATAAGGTATGAAATTTCATGGTGCCAGGAGGGTCCTGCAGGCTCCGCGTGAAGTTGAAAGCCTTATTAAATGTAGCTACAATAAAAAGATGCGCATAACTTGTGATCCCTTCAAGCGCCAGCAGACGTTGCAGGAGCGGGGGCTGGATATGCGCCGAGCGGCGGAGATCTTTGCAGGCGCCCATTTCACCCGCGTAGACGACCGATTGGATTACCGGGAAAGTCGGTTCATTACGGCCGGATGGCTCGATCGACGTCTTGTGGTCTTCGTTTGGACTCCTCGCGGCACCGCCCGACGAATTATTAGCATGAGGCATTGTCATGAACGCGAAGCGAAAAAGCTCCGTCAATACCTCGTTGTCGAGTGACGACGCTCCGGAGATCACGGATGAGTGGATCTCGGGAGCAGACCTCTACAAGGGGAGGCGGCTTGTTCGACGTGGTCGTCCAAAGCTGGCCAGTCCGCGCAAACTCCTTTCACTTCGATTACCGCCCGAAGTAATCGCCAATTGGAAAGCGTCTGGTCCTGGCTGGCAGACTCGAATGGCACAGGTAATTGAGAAGGCCAATCCTAGGGGGAAGCGAACACTCGGCTAGCTGCCAAAGGCAGCGTAGTGTCGGGAAGGGTGTTGCTGGGCTCTAGTCTGCGGGCTTCAAGTTGGTCTGCTGCGGGTTTCGTGGACAGCGAGTTGAGGGAGCTAACGGACTCTAATGACCTTCGGGACGAGCTCGCCTTCGAGAAAGTGATGCTGCAAATGGATTGACGGAAGTGGGTAACCAACCGAGAGGGAAATTCCAGCCCCACATTCGCGCGTTTAACTGCTTGAGTTCACGCGTCTTTTTGACCTGGTGCCCAGGAGAGGACTCGAACCTCCACGGTGTTACCCGCTAGTACCTGAAACTAGTGCGTCTACCAATTCCGCCACCTGGGCATGATGGGGCGCGGAAATGTACGCAATGCGGCTGGGGCGTGTCAATCAAATCCACAGCCTTTCGAGCCGAGAGGTAACATTGCCTCAGTGAAAAAACGCATCCCGAAGAAAAGCAGCCCGGGCGCCTCACGCCAGGGCGGACAATCACGGCACCCGCGCCCGGCGCAGTTTGGTGGCCGCCGGCACGATAAGCCCCGCGGTTCCGGTTCCGGCACGAGCCTGGTCGTGGAGGGCGTGGTCAGCGCCCACCGCTCCGGCTTTGGCTTCGTCCGCGTCGAGGGAATGGTCGAAAACATCTTCCTGCCGCCGCGCGAGATGGCCCAGCTCATGCACGGCGACCGCGTCCGGGTCGTGGCCGAGCAGGGCAGCGACAAGCGCTGGTCGGGTCGCTTCGAGAAGCTCCTGGAGCGCGGGGTCGAGGCCTTCCTCGCCACCGTCGAGATCAACGGTCGCGCCGCCAGCGTCAATTCGGCCGATCGCCGGCTCGCGCTGTACTGCCAGGTGCCGCCGGAGCACCTGAACGGCGCCCGCCACGGCGATTGGGTCATCGCGCGTGTCCTGAAGTACCCCGCTGACGGCCAGGTCGGCACCGCCCGGGTCGACCGCCGGCTGGATCCGGAGCGCCCGGTGACCCTGGCGACCGAGGCTGCGATTGCGCGCTCCGGCCTGCCGCAGGAGTTCAGTGCGGAGGCCGTCCAGGACGCCGAGGCCTATGGCGCCAGCATCGATCCGGCCGAGGCGCTGCGCCGCGTGGACTTGCGCCAGGTGCCGCTGGTCACCATCGACGGCGAGGACGCCAAGGACTTCGATGACGCGGTCTACGCCGAGGCGGTGGAGGGCGGCTTTCGGCTGCTGGTGGCTATTGCCGATGTCAGCCACTACGTGCGGGAAGGCACGGCGCTGGATGATGAGGCCCGCGAGCGGGGGACCTCCGTGTACTTCCCGCAGCGGGTCGTGCCCATGCTGCCGCCGGCGCTGTCGGACAAGCTCTGCTCGCTGCAGCCGCAGGTGGACCGGCTGTGCCTGGTCGCCGACATGCAGATCTCCAAGGCCGGCGTGCTCAAGGGGTCGCATTTCTATCCGGCGGTCATGCGCTCGGCCGCCCGCCTGACCTACAACCTCGCGCACGCGGCGCTCTTTGAGGGCCGTCCCGAGGCGCGCCGCAAGATCGGTCCGGTGCTGGATCGCATCCTGCCGCTGGTGGACGTGTACCGTGCCCTGCACCAGGCGCGCGGCAAGCGCGGCGCGCTGGATTTCGACGCGCCGGAGGCGCGCTTCGAGATCGACGAGACCGAGCACATCAAGGGCATCGCGCTCTACCCGCGTAACGATGCGCACCGCCTGGTTGAGGAGTGCATGGTCCTGGCCAACGTGGCTGCCGCCCGGGAGCTGGAAGAGAACAAGATCCCGACGCTCTACCGCGTCCATGCGCAGCCGGATGAGCGCAAGCTGGACAATCTGATCACTACGCTGCGCGCCCTGGGCGTTGGCGTGGAGCTGCCGGAGCAGGTCACGACGCGTGACCTGCAGAAGATCGCCCCGCGCATCAAGGATCCGGCGGCCCGGCCGTTCATCGAGTCCCTGATCGTGCGCTCGATGATGCAGGCGTTGTACGCGCCCGCGAACATCGGTCACTTCGGCCTGGCGCTCAAGCAGTACGCCCATTTCACCTCGCCGATCCGCCGCTACCCCGACCTGGTGGTTCACCGCACGATCAAGTCGCGCCTCTCGCGCGAGGACGCCAGCGGCCGCTCCTACTCGCCCGACGAGGCGCTGGTACTGGGCGAGCAACTCTCCGCCCTGGAGAAGCGCGCCGACGAGGCGGACCGCTACGTGGACAACTTCCTGAAGTGCGTCTACCTGCGCGACCGCATCGGCCAGACCTTTGAGGGCCTGATCACCGCGGTCGTGGACTTCGGCTGCTTCGTGCAGATCCGGGAGGCGGCGGTGGACGGGCTGCTGCACCTGGACAACCTGCGGGACGATGAGTACGTGAAGGACGACGACGGCCAGGCCTGGATCGGCCTGCGCGGCAAGCGCCTGCTGCGCCTGGGCACGCATGTTCGCGTGGTGGTCACCGCGGTGAACCCGGTCGAGGGCCTTATCGACCTGGACTTGGCCATCGAGCCCCCGGCACTCAAATGAGCGAGCTGCAATACGTCTATGGCCTGCATGCCGTGCGGGCCCTGCTGAGCCGCGATCCGGTGCGCGTACGCCGCGTCGCGCTGCAGACGCGCCGGGACGACCCGCGCAGCCGCGAGATCGAGGGCCTGGCGGCCGCCGCCAACGTGCGCATCGAGCGGGTGGAGGGCGAATTGCTCAAGCGCTGGGTGGGCGATGTGGTCCACCAGGGCGTGGTCGCCCAGGTGGAGCCGCTCAAGCCCTGGGCCGAAGAGGACCTGATCGCGGCGCTCAGCCTGCGTCCGGACCCCCTGGTGCTGGTGCTGGACGGGGTCACCGACCCCCACAACCTGGGCGCTTGCCTGCGCACGGCGGACGCCTGCGGGGCGGTGGCCGTGATGCTGCCCCGGGACCGCGCCGCCGGGCTCAACCCGACGGTGCGCAAGGTCGCCGCCGGGGCCGCCGAGACCACGCCGGTGGTCACCGTCACGAACCTGGTGCGCAGCCTGAAGCTGCTGCAGGAGGCAGGGCTCTGGGTCGCCGGGGCCGATGCGGCCGGCGAGAAGCTGGCCTTCGAGGCGGACCTCACCGGCCCGCGGGCCCTGGTGCTGGGGGCCGAGGGAGCGGGCCTGCGGGATCTCACCCGCAAGACCTGCGACTTTTTGGTGCGCCTGCCCCAGCTGGGCAGCGTGGAGAGCCTGAACGTGTCGGTTGCCACCGGCATGCTGCTCTACGAGGCCGTGCGGCAGCGCATGACCGGGCAGCGTTCGACGTAAGTTGCGGGAACTGCAAGGGTTAACGTACACTCCCCGACCCTTCTTGCCACACCGCCTATGCCTTGGACGGGTGGCTAACATCCGAGAGGAAACGACATGAGGCATTACGAAGTTGTGGTCCTGGTACACCCGGACCAGAGCGAGCAGGTTCCGGCCATGCTCGAGCGCTACAAGGGCATGATCACGGCCGGCGGCGGTGCGATTCACCGCGTCGAGGACTGGGGTCGTCGCCAGCTGGCATTCCCGATCGCCAAGGTTCACAAGGCGCACTACGTCCTGATGAACATCGAGACCGACCAGAAGACCCTGGCCGAGCTCACCGGCGCGTTCCGTTTCAGCGATGCCGTCCTGCGTCACCTGGTGACGAGCGAGACCAAGGCCATCACCGAGCCATCGCCGATGGCCCGTGGTGAGGAAGAGGGCGAGGCGGGCGAGCGCCGCCGCGATCGTGACTCGCCGCTGGGTGGCGATGATGACGACTCGCCGCCGATGCGCGGCTGATCGCACCCCCTTGAAATTCCGGAGCTAATTCATGTCACGTTTTATTCGTCGCAAGAAATTTTGCCGCTTCACGGCCGATGGCGTTGAGTCGATCGACTACAAGGACCTGGGCACGTTGAAGGGCTATATCTCGGAGACCGGCAAGATCGTCCCGAGCCGCATCACTGGTACGAAGAGCTTCTTCCCGCGTCAGCTGGCGGTGGCGATCAAGCGCGCGCGCTTCCTGGCGCTGCTGCCGTACACCGATCAGCATTGAGGTAAGGGTTCATGGACGTCATTCTTCTAGAAAAGGTCGCGAACCTGGGTAACCTGGGTGACCGCGTGGACGTGCGTTCGGGCTATGCCCGCAACTTCCTGCTGCCCAAGGGCAAGGCCACGCTCGCCACGGCCGCCAATGTGGCCCGCTTCGAGGCCCGGCGTGCGGAGCTCGAGAAGGCCGCCAACGACCAGCTGTCGGCTGCCCAGGCCCGTGCCGCCAAGTTCGAGGGCTTCAAGCTCTCGATCACGGCCAAGGCCGGTACCGAAGGCAAGCTGTTCGGCTCGATCGGCACGACCGACATCGCCGAGGCCGCCAGCAAGGCGGGCCAGCCGCTGGAGCGCGCGGAGGTTCGCCTGCCGAACGGTCCGCTGCGCAGCGTCGGCGAGCACACGGTCTCGGTGCATCTGCATACCGATATCGATATCGAGCTGCCGGTCGTCATCGTGGCCGAAGAGCAGGGCTAAGCGGCGCGCTAGCTCGTCAACCCGGGGTAAGGAGGCGTCCTGAATATGGCCGGTCCACTAAGGCTGCGTCAGGACGCGTCCGACGGCGCCGAGTCGCTGCGTACCCCACCTCACTCGATTGAGGCGGAACAGGCTGTACTCGGCGGCCTGCTTCTGGATACCACCGCCTGGGACCAGGTCGGAGACAGCGTCTCCGCCGAAGATTTCTATCGTCCCGACCACCGCCTGATATTCGACGCCGTCTGCGCGCTGGCGGCCGAGTCCAAGCCCTGCGACGTCGTCACCGTCTCCGAGTACCTGGAGCGGCGCGCGAAGCTGGAGGATGCCGGCGGGCTGGCCTACCTGGGCACGCTTGCGCGTGACACCCCGACGGCCGCCAACGTTCGCGCCTACGCACAGATCGTCAAGGAACGCGCGCTGCTGCGCGGGCTGATCAGCGCCGGCACCGCCATCGCAAGCTCCGTGTTCAACGACGAGGGCATGAGTGCCCGCGAGCTGGTGAACCTGGCCGAGCAGAAGGTCTTCGAGATCGCCGAGCGCGGCTCGCGCCGCACCGACGGTGCGCAGCAGGTCCGCACGATGCTGCCGGCGCTCATCGACAAGATCGACGAATGGCACAGCAATCCGGACGGCATGCGCGGCATTCCCACCGGCTTTGCGGACTTCGACAACAAGACCGGCGGCCTGCGCGGCGGCGACCTGCTGATCGTCGCCGGGCGCCCCTCGATGGGCAAGACGACGCTGGCCATCAACATGGCCGAGAACGTCGCGCTGGCGGCCGGCGTGAAGGGCTCGGTGCTGATCTTCAGCATGGAAATGCCCTCCGAGCAGCTGATGACCCGCATGCTCTCCTCGGTCGGTGGCGTGCCGCTGCACAACATCCGCAGCGGCCGCATCACGGACGAGGAGTGGGTGCGCGTCACCAGCGCAACCAGCCAGCTGGCCGAGGCGCGCATCTTCATCGACGAATCGCCGGGACTCTCGCCCATGGAGCTGCGCGCCCGCGCGCGGCGCGTCAAGCGCGAGCACGGCCTGGACATGGTGGTCGTCGATTACCTGCAGCTCATGCAGGTGCAGGGTTCCAAGGAAAACCGCGCGACGGAGATCTCGGAGATCTCGCGCGGCCTGAAGGCACTGGCCAAGGAGCTCTCGGTCCCGGTGATCGCGCTCTCGCAGCTCAATCGTAGCGTCGAGCAGCGCGAGAACAAGAAGCCGGTGATGTCGGATCTTCGCGAATGCGTTGCCGGTGACACGCTGGTCTGCCTGACCGATGGCCGGCGCGTGCCGATCCGCGAACTGGTCGGGACGGCGCCGCAAGTCTGGGCGATCGACGAGCAGCAGAGGATCGTCGCGGCCTGCTCGGACAAGGTGTGGTCCGTCGGACGGCGGCAAACGTTCCGCGTGCAGCTGGCCAGCGGCCGCTGCATCCGCGCGACGGCGGAACACAAGTTGCTGGCCGGGCAGGGCTGGACCACGGTGTCGAAGCTGGCCGTCGGGGATCGCCTCGCGCTATCCCGGCACCTGCCGCAAGCCTTCGAACCACTCTCCTGGCCCGATCATCACCTGGTCCTGCTGGGGCACCTCGTGGGCGATGGCAGCTACCTCTCGCATCAGCCGCTGCGGTACACGACGGCGTCTGAAGAGAACAGTGCCGCGGTACGCGCGGCGGCCGAGGCCTTCGGCTGCACGGTCAACCGCCACGGGGGGCGCGGGGCCTGGCACCAGCTCGTCCTCAGCGGCACTGGCAATCGCTGGCATCCCCAGGGCGTGGGCGCTTGGCTCAAGGGACTGGGGATCTCTGGCCAGCGCTCCCACGAGAAGCACCTGCCCCCGGACGTGTTCAGGCTGAGCGATGCCCAGATCGCCCTGTTGCTGCGCCACCTGTGGGCGACGGACGGCTCGGTCACGCTGCGCAAGCCCGGGCAGCGCGGCGCGCCGCGCGTGTACTTCGCGAGCTGCAGCCCGCGGCTGGCAGACGACGTCGCGGCCCTGCTGCTGCGGCTGGGCATCGTGGCGCGCATCAGGTCGGTCCAGAGCGCGGGCTCCCGGCCGATGTACACCGTGGATGTCAGCAGCGCCGATGCGCAAAAACGCTTCGCGCAGGTGGTCGGCGGCGTGGGTCCGCGGGCCGCGGCGGCACAGCGACTGGCCGAGCATTTCGAAACCGTGGGCGAGAACCCGAACGTGGACACCTTGCCGGTGGAGGTCTTCGCGAAGGTGGGTTCCCAGGTGCGCCTGCCCGGCGTCAGCACCCGGGCCATGGCCCGGATGCGGGGAACCTCCTATGGGGGATCGAGTCATTTCCGCTTCTCGCCCAGCCGGCAGACGCTCTCCAGCGACGCGACACTGCGGGATGCGCCGGAGCCGCAAACGTGGGCGAGCTCGGACCTGTTCTGGGACCGCGTGACGGGCATCGAGCCACAGGGCGAGGAAGAGGTATTCGACCTGACGGTGCCGGGGCCGGCCAACTGGTTGGCCGATGGCATCGTGACGCACAACTCGGGCGCCATTGAGCAGGATGCCGACATGATCCTCTTCATCTACCGTGAAGAGGTGTACGACAAGAACACGCCGCGCAAGGGACAGGCCGACATCGACCTGGCCAAGCATCGCAATGGCGAGACGGGTTACTTCACGCTGACCTTCCAGGGCCAGTACACGCGATTCCAGAACTTCATGCCGGATGCCTACGCCGAGGGCGTGTTGCGTTGAGCCGGCTGATCCGCGCGGTCATCGATTCCTCGGCGCTGCGCGCCAACTTCGCCGCCGTGCGCGCGGCGGCTCCCGGTCGGCGGATCATGGCGGTGGTGAAGGCCAATGCCTACGGCCACGGCCTAGTGCCCACCGCGCTCGCGCTGCCCGACGCCGATGCGTATGCCGTGGCCCGCATCGAGGAGGCGGTGGCGCTGCGTGCCGCGGGCGTTCGCCGCGCCATCGTGCTGCTGGAGGGCGTGTTCGACGCCGCGCAGTTGCAGGAGGCGGCGCAGCTGGAGCTGGACCTGGTGGTGCACGAGCCGCTGCAGCTCTCGCTGCTGGAGCAGTACCGCCCGGCATACCGCTTCGTCGCGTGGCTGAAGGTCGATACGGGCATGAACCGACTGGGTTTCAGGCCCGAGGAGTTTGCCGCGGCACTGGCGCGTCTGCAGGACTTGCCAGAGGGCGTGCGCGAGATCCGCTTGCTGACCCACCTGGCGTGTGCCGATGAGCGCGATGCTGCGATGACCGCTGAGCAGATCGCCCGCTTTACGCACCTGGCGCAGGGGCGGGGACTGGCCACCAGCATCGCCAACTCCGCGGCGATCCTGGGCACGCCCGCCGCGCAGGCCGACTGGATCCGGCCAGGCCTTGCGCTCTACGGCGTCTCGCCGTTCCCCGGGGAGACGGCGGGGGAGCTGGGGCTGCGGCCGGCGATGACCCTGGAGACCGTGGTGATCGCCACGCGGCGCGTACCAGCGGGCGAGTCGGTCGGCTACGGCGGCACCTGGCGCGCGGCGCGCGAGTCGCGCATCGCCATCATCGCGGCGGGCTATGGCGATGGGTTGCCGTGGGGCCTGCCGACGGGCACGAGCGTGGTGATCGCGGGCCAGCGCCTGCCGCTGGTAGGGCGGGTGTCAATGGACATGGTGGCCGTGGATGCCAGTGGCGCGGGGCCGGGCATCGAGGTTGGCGCGCGGGTCGTGCTGTGGGGGCCGGAGCTGCCGGTGGAGCGGATGGCCGCCAGCGCCGGGACGATTCCCTATGAGCTGCTCTGCAGCGTCAGCCAGCGCGTGCCGCTGGTGCTGGGCTAAGCTCGGCGGATGACCACTGCCTTGCGAATCCTGGGCCTCGCGCTGCTGGGCCTCGCGGGTCCTCTGGACCTGGCGGGCGCGGGAGAAGCCCCGCGGGCCACGGCCGTACCGGCCGGTTCCCACTACGTGGCCCTGGGCAGCTCCTTTGCCGCCGGCCCGGGCATCACGCAGCCGGCGGACGTGCCCGGCACCCGCTGCGCGCGTTCCGCGGACAACTATGCGCACCAGCTCGCGCGCCGGCGGGGCCTTGAGCTCACCGATGTGAGCTGCAGTGGCGCCACGACGCATCACCTGCTGGCGGCCTGGAACGAACTGCCGCCGCAGCTGGACGCCCTGCGTCCGGATACGCGGCTGGTCACCGTCACGATCGGCGGCAATGACCTGGGCTATATGGCGGGTCTCATCGGTGCCTCCTGCCACGCCCTGCAGCCGGAGGCGGCCTGCCGCGGCGTGCCGGCACCCAGCGAGCGGGAGTACGCGGGGGTCGCGGAGCGCCTGCAGCGCATTGCCGTGCAGGTGCATCGCCGTTCGCCGCAGGCGCGGCTGGTCTTCGTCGACTATGTGACGGTGCTGCCGCCGGCTGGCGGCTGCGCGCTGACGCCCCTGCCCGAGGCGGACGCCGAGACGGCTCGCGCGATCGACGCCCGGCTGCGGCAGATCACGGCGACGGTCGCGCGCGGCAATGGGGCGCAGCTGCTGGAGGCCTCGCGCGTGACCCGCGCGCACCATGCCTGCGCGGCGGAGCCGTGGATCAATGGGTATGCCAAGCCGGACCCGGCAGCACCGCAGGCGTTCTACCACCCGAAGCTTGCGGGAATGACGGCGGTGGCCGAGGCCTTGGACCAGGCGCTCGGCCGCTAGGGCAGGGATCCCACGCCGCCGCGGGCGGCTTGCGCCGCCCGCAGGTCGGGGCTTAGGCCTCGAAGAAGCCCATCTTCACGCCGGCCAGCTGGATCACGTCGTTGTCGATCAGGCGGCGAGCCTGGGCGCCAATCGGCATGCCATTGACCAGCGGGTAGTCGCCTTCCTTCGCGCTGTCCACGTGGACGATGAAGTAGCCGTCCGAGCGGCGCGTGATGGCCGCCACCTGCACGCCTGGGCGTCCCAGGGTCGTCAGCGCCTTCACCAGCTCCAGCTCCCGGCCGGCAAACGCGCCGGAGAGGACCTGCAGCTTGGCCTTGACCTTCAGCGCAGTCGACTCGGGCAGGGCACGGCGGGTCGTCGTGGCGCTGATGCCGCTGCCCGACTCCTCCACCACCGCGCGGGCTGCGTGGATCTTCTCCGCCGGGCGCTGCGAGGGCTGGATGACCATGGTCTTTTCGAATTCGTCCTGCTGGGCGTCATCGTCCTCAACAAAGCGCAGCTGGTGGTGGCCGGCCGTGATCACGTCACCGTGCTGCAAGGCATGCTTCTTGATGAGCTTGCCGTTGACGTAGGTGCCGTTGGTGCTGTTGAGGTCCTCAAGGAACGAGTCGTTGAGGATGTTGATGATCAGTGAGTGGTGGCCGCTGACGGCCGGATTGTCGATCCGAATGTCATTGTCCGGGAGGCGCCCAATCGTGTAGCGCTCCTTGTTCATGTTGTAATCGGCCAGTACCTGGCCATCAAGGCTGAGAATCAGACGTGCCATGTGAGAGCCTCGATCAGCTGAACCACTTCAGTATTCTGTCAAATAAACCGGTGTGCGCGGGGAATGATTCGAGAACCTGCGTCATCACCACGGAAATATTGTCCTTGCCGCCGTTGTCATTGGCCAATTGGATCAAGTGCTTGGCCACTGCATCCATGTTCGCGCGGAAGGTGCCGACCGTCAGCTGGATATCCTCGTCTTCCACCATGTCCGACAGCCCGTCGGAGCACAGCAGGAAGAAATCGCCCTTGTGGACCGGCTGCTCCTGCAATTCGACCTCAACCTGGGCCTCCACGCCCAGGGCGCGGGTCACGTAATTCTTGTTTGCCGCCCGCTGGGCTTCCTCGACGGAATAGAAGCCCCGGTCCACCAACTCCTGCAGCAGCGAATGGTCCAGGGTGACCTGCTCGAGTTTTGAGTGGCGCACCCGGTAGGCACGCGAGTCCCCGACGTGGGCGATCGAGGCCTTGTTGTCGAAGAACAGGATCCCGACCACCGTCGTGCCCATGCCCTCGCATTGGGGCTGGGTGCGCGCGGTCTGGTAGATGATCTTGTTGGCGCGGTGGATCGCATCCCGCAGGATGATGCTGGCGCGGGCAAGGCCGGTGGTCTTGTCGGGCAGGCGCAGGTCCTCGCGCTCCACGGCTTCGCGCACGAGGTTCACGATGGTCTTCACGGCGATGCCGCTGGCCACTTCGCCGGCGTTATAGCCGCCCATGCCGTCAGCGAGCACCATGAGTCCGATGTCGCCGTCGCAGGCGATCATGTCTTCGTTATGCTCGCGCACCCGACCGGTATCGGTCTGGCCCACGCATTGCAGCTTGCCTTTGAGACTCATCCGCCAGGTCTGGTCCAGTGGTTCCGGGATGCGCCCGATCGTACTCAAGTTGATCCCGCGCTGCACGAACTAACCGGTTGTTTTGGCGGCTCTTGTATCGATTTTGTGGCCTGCGTCGCGTGCTAGCATCCCCGTCCCATCCTTTTCCCGCCGCAACCCAACCGGGACTCCCACAGTGGCCAGAGTGAGCCTCGTCTACGTCTGTGACGCCTGTCGTGGCGAGAGCGCTAAATGGCAGGGCCAGTGTCCCCACTGCGGGGAGTGGAACACGCTGAGTACGCGCACCCCGGCTACCCAGGGGCGGGGCGCCGGCCGCGCCGCCCGGGGCAGCGCCCTGGTCGCCCGGGCGGAGGCCGCGCCCCTGTCGCTGCAGCTGGATACCGGCCCCGCCGCCCTGGCCGAGCGCTGGTCGCTGGGCATGGGGGAGCTGGACCGGGTGCTGGGCGGTGGACTCGTGCCGGGGTCCGTGACGCTGCTGGGCGGGGAGCCGGGCATCGGCAAGTCCACACTGCTGCTGCAGGTGGCGGCCCTGATGGGAGCCGCCCACCGGGTGCTGTACGTGAGCGGTGAGGAGTCGGCCGGGCAGATCGCGATGCGCGCCCGTCGCCTGGGGCTGAAGACCGAGGGCGTGGAGGCGGCCTGCGAGACGGACCTGGAGGCGATTCTCCCCCTGGCGCAGGAGCGCGGTGCCCAGCTCCTGGTGATCGACTCGATCCAGACCATGAGCGTTGCCGCCTCCGACACCAGCCCGGGCTCGGTCTCCCAGCTGCGGGAGTGCACGGCGGCGCTGGTGCGCTTTGCCAAGGCCAGCGGCACGGCCGTGCTGATCGTCGGGCACGTGACCAAGGAGGGGGCGATCGCCGGACCCCGGATGCTGGAGCACCTGGTGGACACGGTGCTGTATTTCGAGCGCGACGCGGGTAGCCGCTTCCGCATGGTGCGGGCGACCAAGAACCGCTTCGGCAGCGTCAACGAGCTGTCCTTCTTTCTCATGACCGAGACCGGTATCCGGGAGGTCAAGAACCCGGCGGCGATTTTCCTCTCCCGAGCGCCGGAGCCGGTCGCGGGCAGCGTCGTGCTGGTCACGCGCGACGGCACGCGGCCGCTGCTGGTGGAAGTGCAGGCGCTCGTGGACCGGATGCGCTTCGGCGCGCCGCGCCGGGTGACCCAGGGGCTGGACGCCGGGCGCCTGGCGATGCTGCTGGCGGTGCTGAACCGCCATGCCGGGCTCTCGCTGCAGGAGCACGATGTGTTTGCCAACGTGGTCGGTGGCCTGGTGATCGACGAGCCGGCCTGGGACCTGCCGGTGGCCATCGCGCTGGCCTCCAGCCTCCGCGACGTGAAGCTGCCGGCCTCGCTGGTCGCCTTTGGCGAGGTCGGCCTGACGGGGGAGGTGCGGCCGGTGACCTTCGGCGAGGAGCGCATCCGCGAGGCCGCCAAACTGGGCTTCACCACGGCCATCGTGCCGCGGGACAACCTGCCGCGCGTGGCGGTGCCCGGCATCCAAGTGCATGCCGTCGCGCGTATCGAGGACGCCTTGCGCGCCGCGCTGCCGCGCGAAGCCCTATAATCGCGCCCATGTTTACGAACCTGACCGAGCGGCTCTCCCAGGCCGCCAATGCGCTGCGCGGCCGTGGCCGCCTGACCGAAGAGAACATCGCCGAGACGCTGCGGGAAGTCCGCATGGCGCTCCTGGAGGCCGACGTCGCCCTCCCGGTGGTCAAGACCTTCATCGAGGCGGTGAAGCTCAAGGCCCTGGGCACCGAGGTGGTGGGGAGCCTTACCCCGGGCCAGGCGTTCATCGGCGTGATCCACCAGGAACTGGTGAACGTGATGGGCGGGGGGCGCGGGGGCCTGGACCTGCGCGTCCAGCCGCCGGCGGTGATCCTGCTGGCGGGCCTGCAGGGCGCCGGCAAGACCACCACCGCGGGTAAGCTCGCCAAGCACCTGATCGCGGGCAAGAAACGCGTCCTGCTGGTGTCCACCGACATCCGCCGGCCGGCGGCCGTGCTGCAGCTGGAGCGCCTGGCGACCCAGGTCGGCGCCGACTTCTTCCCGGTGGGCATCGGCCTCTCCGGCCCGCAGATCGCCAAGGGGGCGCTGGAGCAGGCTCGCAAGGGCGTGTACGACGTGCTGATCGTCGACACCGCGGGCCGGTTGCACATCGATGCGGACCTCATGCAGGAGGTGCGCGACATCGACGCGGTGGTGACCCCGCACGAGCGGCTGTTCGTGGTGGACGCCATGGCCGGCCAGGATGCGATCAACGCGGCCCGGGCCTTCAAGGAGGCCCTGGCGCTCTCCGGCGTCATCCTGACCAAGGCGGACGGCGATGCCCGCGGCGGCGCGGCGCTGTCGGTGCGGGAGATCACCGGCAAGCCGATCCTCTTCCTGGGCACCGGCGAGAAGACCGAGGCGCTGGAGCCTTTCGACGCCGAGCGCATGGCTTCCCGCATCCTGGGCATGGGCGACGTGGTCGCCCTGGTCCAGGAGGTCCAGAAGAATGTCGATGCGGCCGAGGCCGAGCGCCTGGCCAAGAAGGTGGCCAGCGGCAAGGGTTTCGACCTGGCGGACCTCAAGAGCCAGCTGCTGCAGCTGCAGAAGATGGGCGGCATGGCCGGCCTTCTCGACAAGCTGCCGGGGGGCATGGCGGCCGCCAAGAACATGCCGGCCGGACAGGGCGACAAGGAGGTGCGGCGCCAGATCGCGATGATCGACTCCATGACGCGCCGCGAGCGCCGGCGCCCGGAACTCATCGACGGCTCGCGTAAGCGCCGCATTGCAGCAGGATCCGGGGTCCAGGTTCAGGACGTCAACCGCCTGCTCAAGCAGTTCCTCACCATGCAGAAAATGATGAAGAAAATGGGCGGCGGCAAGCTGCAGCGCATGCTGGGAAGCCTCGCCGGGCAGGCCGGCATGAAGGGTCCGATGCCGCCCCGGTTCTGACCTGCCAGCTCCCTGCAGCGGAAATTTGCCGGAAGCTGTTGATCTGAGTAGAATCCGGCCTCTTTTTCGTGGCCCTGATTTAATGAATCAGCGGCCCCCTTTCAGGCAACGTAAGCGTACATATCCATGGTGACGATTCGACTGACCCGGCGCGGTGCTCGCAACCAGCCCTTCTATCACATTGTTGTGACCGACAGCCGCAAGCGGCAGGGCGGCAAGAGTCTTGAGATGGTTGGGTTCTTCAACCCCACCGCTCGCAAGAACGACACGAAGATCCGCTTGGATCTGCCGCGCATCGACTTCTGGCTGGGCAAGGGTGCCCAGCAGTCCGAGCGCGTCGGCGCACTCGTGAAGGCCTACCGCAAGCAGGCGGTTGCCGCGACCGCCTGAGCGAACTGAACGTATGTCAGGTTCGCGGACCGCAGAGCCGGCGCGTTACCTGACGCTCGGGCAGATCGTCAGCGTGCACGGCGTGCGCGGCTGGCTCAAGGTGAACTCCTTCACGGATCCGCCCGAGGCTCTGCTGGAGCACGCTGGCTGGCACTTGCTGCAGGCCAACGGGCAGACCCAGGAGCGCAAGCTGCTCGCAGGCGATGCCTACAAGGGGCAGCTGCGGGTGCAACTGGAAGGCGTGGAAGACCGCGACGTGGCGCTGGCCCTCGCGGGCAGCTGGGTGCAGGTGGAGCGCACGTCGCTCGCCGAGCCCGCGCCGCGCGAGCACTACCGCGAGGACCTCATCGGTCTGCGCGTGGTGAACGTGGAGGGGGCCGAGCTGGGTGCAGTGAGCCATTTCGTGGACCTTCCGGCAGGTGCGGTGATGGTCGTGCGGGGCGTGCGGGAACACTGGGTACCGGCTGCGCCGCCGCATCTGAAGCGCGTGGAGCGGGAGGCCGGACACGTCCTGGTCGATTGGCCGGAAGAGCTTTGATGCACATTGAGGTCGTGACGCTGTTTCCGGAGATGATCCGGCAGGCGCTCGCACACGGTGTGCTGGGCAGGGCGCAGGAGCGCGGCCTGCTGACAGTGGGATGCGAAGACCCGCGCTCGCATACGAGCGATGTCCACCACACGGTGGACGACCGGCCCTACGGGGGCGGACCGGGGATGGTTTTGAAGCCCGAGCCGCTGACGGCAGCCATTGCCGCGGCTCAGGAACGCTGCCCGCCGGGCAGCCGGCGGATTTATCTGTCGGCGCAAGGCAGGCCGTTCGACCAGCGCAAGGCGCAGTCGCTGCGCGAGCAGGCCGGCCTGGTGCTGGTGGCGGGACGCTATGAGGGGATCGATGAGCGCGTGATCGCGACGTCGATCGACGAGGAGCTCTCGGTCGGGGACTACGTGCTCTCCGGCGGTGAGTTGCCGGCGCTGATCGTGATCGATGCGGTGGCGCGGCTGTTGGAGGGTGCGTTGAATGACGCGCGCTCGAGTGTCGAGGAGTCGTTTGCGACCGGTCTGCTGGACTGGCCGCACTACACCCGGCCCGAGGAGTTCCAGGGGAGGGTGGTACCGGAGGTGCTGCGCTCCGGGGACCACGCGCAAATCCGGCGCTGGCGCCTGAAGCAGGCGCTCGGCAAGACCTGGGCGGTGCGCCCGGACCTGCTGCTGAAGGCGGCGACGGACGCAATTGAGGGTCAGCTGGCTGCGGCCGAGAGGGCGGAGCGGGCTGCGTTACTGAACGAATTCTTGCAAGAAAGGCGGGGCCCGCAGGGGCCAGCGAACGAGGACGGACCACAATGAACCACATCATCCAGCAGATCGAAGCCGAGCGCGTCACGCGCACCTACCCGGAGTTCAAGCCGGGCGACACGATCGTCGTGTCGGTCAAGGTGACGGAAGGCGACCGCGAGCGCGTGCAGGCCTACGAAGGCGTCGTGATCGCGCGCAGCAACCGCGGCTTCAACTCCTCGGTCACCGTGCGCAAGATCTCGCACGGCGAGGGCGTCGAGCGCGTCTTCCAGCTGTACAGCCCGTCGATCAGCGACATCAGCGTCAAGCGCCGCGGCAACGTGCGTCGCGCTAAGCTGTACTACCTGCGCGACCTGTCCGGCAAGGCAGCGCGTATCGAGGAAAAGGTCTGATCTGACGGCAACCTGTAGGAGCCCGTCTGGCTATGGCGACGATAGGCGGGTTCTTTAAGGGTGTGTGGCGCGGCCTGGATGGGCTGCGTCGCTTCCTGCATCTTCTTCTCCTGCTGCTGCTGTTCGGCTTCGTGATCGGGGCCCTGCGCAGCACCATCCCCCGTCTGCCTGCCAAGGCGGCGCTCGTGATCCATCCCCAGGGAAAGATCGTCGAGCAACTCTCCAGCGATCCCATCGAACGGGCCTTCAACCAGGCCAGCGGCCGGGGTTCACCCCAGACGCTGCTGTGGGATCTCACCGATGCCATCGATGCGGCGGCCTCCGACAAGCGCGTCGCGGCCCTGGTGCTGGAACTGGACGACATGAGCGATGCCGGCCAGCCGACGCTGGAGGAGCTGGGCGCCTCGATCGCCAAGTTCCGGGCCGCCGGCAAGAAAGTCATCGCCCAGGCGAGCAGCTATTCCCAGGCCCAGTACTACCTGGCGGCGCGCGCCGACGAGGTCTACCTCGACCCGTTCGGGACCGTCCTCATCGAGGGCTACGATCGCTACCGCATGTACTTCAAGGGCGCGCTGGAGAAGCTCTCCATCGACCTGCACCTCTTCCGCGTCGGCATGTACAAGAGCGCGGCGGAAACCTACGTGCGCACGGACATGTCGCCGGCCGACAAGGAGGAGAGCCTCGCGTACCTGAATCCACTGTGGGCGGGCTATCAGGCCGCCGTGGGCAAGGCCCGCGACCTGGAGCCGCAGGCCGTTGCCCGCTACGTGAACACCTTCGTCGAGGCAACCCAGCAGGCCGGGGGCGACAGCGCCGCAGTCGCCTACAAGGCCGGTCTGGTCACGGGCCTGAAGACCCAGGCCGAGGTCAGCCAGCGCCTGATCCAGCTGGTGGGCGAGGACAGCGATACACACCTGTACAACGCCATCAGCCAGGGCGACTACGTGCGCGTGGTCAAGGCGGAGCGTCGCATTCACCGGGACAGCGACCGGCAGGTCGGCGTGATCATTGCCAGTGGCGAAATCCTGGATGGCGAGCAGCCGCCGGGCTCCGTGGGCGGAAAGTCCACCGCCCGGCTCATCCGCGATGCGCGGCTGAATGAGAAGGTCCGCGCGGTGGTGCTGCGCGTGAACAGCCCGGGCGGCAGCGTCCTGGCCTCCGAGCAGATCTACCGCGAGGTCGTCGCGCTGAAGCAGGCCGGCAAGCCGGTGATCGTCTCGATGGGGGATGTCGCGGCCTCCGGTGGCTACTACATCGCCGCGCCCGCCGATGAGATCTTCGCCAGCGCGACCACGATCACGGGCTCCATCGGCATCTTCGCGGCGATTCCGACGCTGGACCGCGCGCTGGCGCGCCTGGGGGTCACGGTGGACGGCGTCGGCACGACGCCGCTCTCCGGCACCCTGCGCCTGGACCGGCCGCTGGACCCGAAGGCCGGCGAGTTCCTGCAGGCGAGCATCGAGCACGGCTACGAGCAGTTCCTGGCTCACGTTGCGCAGGGCCGCGGGCGCTCGCGCGACGAGGTCCACGCGATCGCGCAGGGACGGGTCTGGATCGGCTCCGAGGCGCAGCGCCTGGGGCTCGTGGACCATTTGGGTGGTCTGGAGCAGGCCGTGAAGGCGGCGGCTGTGCGCGCCAAGCTGGGCGAGGACTACGTGGTGGAGCGCGTCGAGCCGCAGCTCTCCTGGGCGCAGGAGCTGGCGCTGCAGATGGGCGCCCAGATGGCCCGCGCCACCGGTTCGGTGCTGGGTGCGCCGGTGGAAAGGCTTGCGCGCCTGACGGCGCCCTTCTCGCCCCTGGAGGCGGAGATCGCGCGCTGGCAGCGCCTCGCCACGCCCAACCATACCTACGCGTACTGCGCGTGCTCGGTGGAGTAGTCCGCTTGCAGGGCGGGGCAGATCCGCGGGCGCCCGGCTGAAAACCGCGCCGTCCGGCGGTTGATCGCGCTGGCCGACGTGTGCAGCACCGACGCGCCGATCACCCCGTGCGTGGGTCCCCAGGGGTTCTGCCCGGTGGGCACGCCGGGGCTGGCCGACGGGCACCGGCAGCTGCTGGCGGGACCGGTACGCTGACCTGCACCGCGGGCGTGCTGTACTGGCCGCTGGTGCTCAGCCTCACCGACATCATCCACGAGTACTTCGCGGCCTCCAGGGCGTGCGCCTGGTGTCGTGGCTCGCGGTGCTGGTCAGCGCCTGATTGTTCCTGGCCGCCTACGGCGCCATCCCGCTTGCGCCCGCGCCGTTCTGGATTGCCGCCACCGCACAGCGGGGCGTGCCGGACCTCCAGGACGCGTACGCGCAGAGCTTCGGCCAGGGCCTGTGGATGATCGCAGGCTCCCGGATCGCCTTCCGGCTGCGACAGGTGGGGAAGAGGGGCGTGTGCCATCGCATCGGGCGGGTGACGCAGGAGCGCTGGATGGGGCTGCGTGCCATCGGTTCCACGGCCGTCTCGCCGCGCTTCGACATCTGGCTCGCGCGCTACGTCGCCTTCGCGCGGGGTCCGCAGCACTGGCCGGTGCAGCAGGGCCTCGCAGTGGCCTTCGTGAACCACCGGTAGAAGCTCCTCGCAGCGACCCGGATGATCCCGCTGCCGTGCCGCGTGCACGCCGGGGTGCACCGCGACCGGGGGCAGGAGCAGGCCGAGCGCCTGCAGACTGACGCCGCCGCCTAGCTCCCGTGCGGCCCCATCGGGTACTGGCGCCACTGGCCGGTACCCAGGCCCACGCTGCCCGGCGTGCCTGCCAGTTCCCCGGCCAGCTCGCTTAGGCCCGGGTTGTGCCCGACCAGCACCACGTAGCGTCGCCGCGCCGCCTGTTCGGCCAGCACCTGCCGGATCACCTCTGGCGCCGCGAGGTACAGGCGGTGCTCGAAGCGAACCGCCTCCGCAGGCAGCCCAAGCGCGTGCGCAAGGCGCTGAGCGGTCTCGCGGGTCCGCGCCGCGTCGCTCGCCAGGCACAGCGTGGGCGGGTGGGGCAGGGCGGCGATCTGCATGGCGGAATGCTCCACCTGGGCAATGCCCGTGGGGTCCAGTGGCCGGTCGAAGTCGGCATAGCGACCGGCGGGCCACTCTGCCCGCCCGTGGCGCAGCAGCGTCAGCTGCCGCACCTCACATCATCCCGGTCTGCAGGCGCGCGGCCTGTGACATCATCGACTGGTTCCACGGCGGGTCGAACACCAGTTCCACGTCCGCATTGCGCACCGTGGGGATGAGCTCGATCTTCTCCTTCACGTCGTGCACCAGGATATCGCCCATGCCGCAACCTGGCGCGGTCAGCGTCATGCGCACGGCGACGCTGCGCGTGCCGTCCTCGTTGGGCGTGACATCGCACTCGTAGATCAGGCCGAGCTCCACGATGTTGATCGGGATCTCCGGGTCGAAACAGGTGCGCATCTGCTGCCAGGCCAGCTCGCGTACGTCATTCTCGGTGGAATTGGGCGGCAGTTCCGGCGGCAGTGTGACGTCCTTGCCGATCGCGTCGGCGTCCGCACCGGCGAGCCGGAACAGGTTGCCCTCGATGTACAGCGTGAAGCTGCCACCCAGGGCCTGCGTGATGTAGCCGGCCTGGCCGGGTACCAGGTCGATCTCGGTGCCGGCGGGCACCATCACGGCCTTGACCGGCCGAGAGATTACAAAGGGTTCGTTTTCATAGCCGCGCATGGGATCACTCGGTGGAGACGGCGGGAGCGGATGCTGCATCCGCAGTGGCCAGCGCCGCGTTGAGCGTGTGCCAGCAGAGGCTGGCGCACTTCACGCGGGCAGGGAATTCGCGTACGCCCGACAGCGCCGCAAGCTTGCCCAGGTCCGTGCTCGGCGCATCCTGCTGCGTGAGCAGCGCGTGCACCTTGTCGAACAGTTGGTTGACGCTCGCGCGGTCCTTGCCCTTGATCGCCTCGGTCATCATGGAGGCGGAGGCCACGGAGATCGCGCAGCCGTTGCCCTCGAACTTCACGTCCTGGATGGCGTCATTGGCCAGGCGCAGCGTGACGGTGAGCTTGTCGCCGCACAGCGGGTTGTGGCCGTTGGCCACGGCATCGGCCGGATCCAGCCGGCCGAAGTTACGCGGGTGCTTGTTGTGATCCAGGATCACTTCGCGATAGAGGTCTTGCAGTTCCATCAGGCAAATACCTCGCGGGCCTTGTGCACGGCCCGGGTGAGCTGCTCCACTTCCTGCGCTGTGCTGTAGCAGCCGAAGGAGGCGCGCGCCGTGGCGGGTACGCCCAGCAGGTCCATCAGCGGCATCGCGCAGTGGTGGCCGGCGCGGATCGCCACGCCCTCGTGGTCCAGGATCGTGCCCAGGTCGTGCGGATGCACGCCCTTGAGCGTGAAGGAGAGCACGCCGGCCTTGTGGGGCGCAGTCCCGTGCAGCGTGATCCCGGGAATCTGGGAGAGCGCATCGGTGGCCTGCGCGAGCAGCGAGTGCTCGTGGGCGGCAATGCGCTGCAGTCCCAGCGACTCCACGAAGTCCATGGCCGCCGCCAGGCCGATCGCCCCGGAGATGTGCGGCGTGCCGGCCTCGAATTTGTAGGGCAGCTCGTTCCAGGTGCTGCTTTGGAACGAGACCGTGCGGATCATATCGCCGCCTCCCTGCCAGGGGGGCATCGCCTCCAGCATCGCCTCGCGGCCGTAGAGCACGCCCAGGCCCGTTGGCCCGTAGAGCTTGTGGCTGGAGAACGCATAGAAGTCGCAGCCCAGCGCCTGCACGTCCACGCGCTGATGGGCCACCGCCTGGGCGCCGTCGATGAGCGTTGCGATGCCTTTATCGCGTGCCGCGGCCACGATACGGGCCACCGGCAGCACGGTACCCAGTGCATTGGAGACGTGGGTCATCGCGACCAGTCGGGTGCGCTCGTTGAGCAGCGCGAGGTAGGCGTTAAAGTCCAGCTCGCCGCAGGCCGTGATCGGCGCCACCACGAGCTTGGCGCCGGTGGCGGCGCAGGCCATCTGCCAGGGCACGATGTTGGCGTGGTGCTCGAGGCTGGAGATCAGGATCTCATCGCCGGGCTTGAGCGTCGGGCGTCCCCAGGACTGGGCCACGAGGTTGATCGCCTCGGTTGCGCCGCGCACGAAGATAATCTCGCGGCTGCTGGCTGCGTTCAGGTAGCGGCGCACGCGCTCACGCGAGGCCTCGAACGCATCGGTCGCCAGCTGGCTCAGGGTGTGCACGCCGCGGTGCACGTTCGCATGCAGGTGGGTCTCGTAGTGCTCCACGGCATCCAGTACCGGCCGCGGGCGCTGGGTGCTGGCAGCACTGTCCAGGTAGGCCAGCGGGCGGCCGTTGATGGAGCGCGAGAGGATCGGGAACTGGGCCCGTACCTGCGCCACGTCGTAGGGGATCGCTCCGGCATCCACGGCGGCGTTCATCGCAGCGCCTCCAGCGCGGTCGCGTTGCCCAGGCAGTCAACGCTGGCCAGCTCCACCTGGCGGCGCAGCGCCGGGATGCGGATGCGGCTCATGACGTCCTCGATGAACGCCCACTCCAGCAGCTTGCGCGCCGTGTCCGGGTCCAGCCCCCTCGAGAGCAGGTAGAAGAGCATGTTGTCGTCCAGCGCGCCGGTGGTGGCGCCGTGGCTTGCCTTGACCTCATCGGTGGAAATCTCCAGCTGCGGCCGCAGGTTGACCTCGGCGCCAGGGGAGCCGAGGAGTCCCTTGAGCGACTGGCGCGAATCGGCGCCGCCGGCGCTGGAGGCAACTTCCACGCGGCTGTTGAAGGCGATGCGGGACCGGCCGTTGGCAATCGCGCGAAGGGTCTGCTCGCTGCTCGTGCGGCGGGCCACGTGCTCGACCTGGATGGCCGTGTCCAGCACTCGATTGGCATCGCTCAGGCTCATGCCGTTGACGAGCAGGCTCGCGCCTTCGCCGGAGAGTTGGATGCGGGTGGAGTGGCGCGCGGACGCCGCGCCCCAGCTCAGTTGCGTGAGCTCATAGCGGGCGCCCGCGGCCAGCGTCGCCAGCAGGCTGTCCATGATCACCGCGTCAGGGGCGCTGGCCTGCAGCCGGTAGTGCTCGGCCACGCCGGCGGCACCCACCTCGATCTGCACGCTGGGTGCGTTCAGGGCCGCCGGGCCGCCGCCGCCCAGGTGCCGCTCGACCAGCACCAGGCGCGCGTGATTGCCCACCGCGACCTCCAGCCGCGGGTAGGTCGCCCCCGCGTTCGGGGTGGGGACAGTCAGGTACAGCACTTCCAGCTGCAGCGTGCCGCTGACCGCCAGGCGCGCGATGTCCGTGGCAAAGGCGGCGTTGAGCCACGCGAAGCGCTCATCCGCCGTGGGGGCAAGCACCCCCTCGGTATGGCCGCTGCTGAGCTCCAGGCGGGCGCCGACGAGGTCCGCCGGCTCCCCGGAGAGGGGGCGCAGCAGCTGGCCGTTGACGAACACCAGACGAGCGAAATCCGGCAGCGGCTGCGGCAGCAGGCGGCTGGCCGAGGCCAGGGCCTGCTCCGGGGTGAGCGGCGTCGCGGGCGCCAGGCGCGCCTTCTCCACCGCCCGCAGGTTGCTGTAGCGCCAGGCGTCGTCGCGCAGCGGCGGAAGTCCCGCGGCGCTGGCCTTGCCCAGTGCGTGCCGGCGCTCGCTCGCCTCGCCCTGCGCCCTGGGCAGGGTGGCGGCAAAGGCGGCGTGCTCTTCTAGCAGTCGGGTTGCGAAGTTCGCGCTCATCGTTATGCCGCGTCCTCGAGCAGCCAGTCGTAGCCGCGGCGCTCCAGCTCCAGCGCCAGCTCCGGCCCGCCGCTGCGCACGATGCGGCCGCGCGCCAGCACATGCACGCGGTCCGGCGCCACGTGGTCAAGCAGCCGCTGGTAGTGCGTCACCAGCACGATCGCGCGCTCGGGCGAGCGCAGGGTCTGGATGCCGGCCGAGACGATCTTCAGCGCGTCGATGTCCAGGCCCGAGTCGGTCTCATCCAGCACCGCGAGCTTGGGCTCCAGCACCAGCATCTGCAGGATCTCGTTGCGCTTCTTCTCACCGCCCGAGAACCCCTCGTTCACGCCGCGCGACAGGAAGGCCTCGTCCATCTTCATCAGCTGCATCTTGGCCTTCACCAGCGTCAGGAAGTCGAACGCATCGACCTCCGGCTCGCCGCGATGGCGGCGGGCGGCGTTCACCGCGGCCTTGAGCAGGTAGGCGTTGTTCACGCCAGGGATCTCCACCGGGTACTGGAAGCCCAGGAACACGCCCTCGCGGGCGCGCTCCTCCGGTGCCAGCGCCAGCAGGTCCTTGCCCAGGTAGGTGACGCTGCCGCCGAGGACCTCGTAGCCCGGGCGCCCGGCCAGCACATGGGAGAGCGAGCTCTTGCCCGAACCGTTGGGGCCCATGATGGCGTGCACCTCGCCGGCCGGGACGTCCAGGTCGATGCCCTTGAGTACTTCGCGATCGCCGATGCGCACGCGCAAGTCACGGATGGAAAGCAATGGCGTGGTCATCCAACGGCTCCTTCAAGACTCACGGCCAGCAGGTTCTGTGCCTCCACCGCGAACTCCATCGGCAGTTCGCGGAATACGGATTTGCAGAAACCGCTGACGATCATGTTCACGGCGTCCTCTTGCGAGATGCCGCGCTGTAGACAATAGAAAAGCTGGTCCTCGCTGATGCGCGAGGTGCTGGCCTCGTGCTCCACCGTGGCCAGCGGGTTCTTGACCTCGATGTACGGCACGGTGTGCGCGCCGCAGTTGCCGCCCAGCAGGAGCGAGTCGCACTGCGTGAAGTTACGGGCCCCGCGGGCGCCCGGCATCATGCTCACCAGGCCACGGTAGGTGTTCTGCGCGTGGCCTGCCGAGATGCCCTTGGAGACGATCGTGGAGCGGGTGTTGGCCCCGAGGTGGATCATCTTGGTGCCGGTGTCGGCCTGCTGGTAGTTGTTGGTGACGGCTACCGAGTAGAACTCGCCGATCGAGTTCTCCCCGCGCAGCACGCAGCTGGGGTACTTCCAGGTGATCGCCGAGCCCGTCTCCACCTGCGTCCAGGAGATGCGGGAATTGCGGCCACGGCACTCGCCGCGCTTGGTTACGAAGTTGTAGATGCCGCCCACGCCGTTCTCGTCCCCGGGGTACCAGTTCTGCACCGTGGAGTACTTGATCTGCGCATCATCCAGCGCCAGCAACTCAACCACCGCCGCGTGCAGCTGGTTCTCATCGCGCATCGGCGCGGTGCAGCCTTCCAGGTAGCTGACCTGGCTGCCCTCGTCGGCAATGATCAGCGTGCGCTCGAACTGCCCGGTCTTGGCGGCATTGATGCGGAAGTAGGTCG
>CAIPVV010000008.1 GCA_903868595.1 uncultured Pseudomonadota bacterium | reverse complement strand
CGTGTGCTCTTCCGATCTCGAACAGGGCTTGAAGCTTTCGTGGCGCTGGCAAACGCGCACCGAGCACGGGGCGCTGATGGTGCTGGAGCTCCTTGCCGATGCGCCGCAGATCGCCGGAGGGCGGGTGCAGCCGCTGCCGACGGAAGGCACGATCTCGGCGCTCAACATTCCGCACTCGTCCATCGTCTTCGACCTGCATCAGGTCACCGAGATCCGCGCGGAGCTGCTGGGCGAGAACGGCATGGCCACCGAACGCGTCAAGCATGCGGACATCGTCAGCTTCACTTGCCTGAAGGCCTTCGCGTTCGACCAGCGTTTCGAGCGCAAGGACGCCCACGACCTGATCTACTGCATCGAGCATGCCCCAGACGGGCTCGGCGCCGTCGTCCCAGCCTTTGGCCACGCGCTGGCCGGCGCGCATTCGGCCGTCATCCAGGAAGGACTCGATGTCCTCAGGCGCCGATTCGCCAGCGACCAGGCGACCGAGGGCTACCGCAAGGACGGGCCGGTTTCGGTCGCCAAGTTCGAGCTTGGTGAAGGGCCGGAGCCTGAACTCCGCGAGGCCAGGGTGCTCCGGCAGCGCCAGGCCAGTGATCTCATTGACCGGCTGCTCGCCGGCATCGGGTAGCCGCGGGCAATTTGGTGAATCGCGGGTACTTAGGAGCCGTGAGTTGGTCGATCAGCTCATGGAGCTTGGCAGGGCGCGAAACAGCACGGCCCATCTCGGAGATCACGATATGGCGGCACTGAAAGCGGCTACGAGATGCGTGGTCGCAGAAGACCGTCCCGGTATGCTCTTGTCGGTTCTCGGGGTGGTGTGATGCGGACCATCTCCCGACTGGTTCAGGCTACGGCCACGCAGCTGCTCGGCGACGTATTGATGTAACCAGGAGTGCCCTGCGACGCCATTGGCTCGGTGCTGAGTGACTCCTTCACTCCGGGCAAGACGCCTTCGCAGTGGTGACGGTAAAATTGTTGCTGAAAACGTGAGTCACAACAACGGTTTACGGCGCTTGATGCCGACGATGATCTGGTCTCTTCCTGGCCGCGCGCCACCCTCAGCAACATCGTCAGCGGCGGTGTCCGCAGAGGTTGTAGGAGTCAATAGATGTCGATAGATCTCGAAAGGTCACTTTTCGTCGAATCGCCCGGAAACCCGCGCCAATGCTGGTGCCCGACACTTTGACGGTACAAATGACAGTAAAAAGCGAACTCGCCACTTGTAACACTTTGAAATCAACAGCTTAGATGGCTCGTTAATGATCGAGTCGGAGTGACTTTCCGCAAGTCATTGTTTGTAATAGCCTTGAGTCATAGTTCACCATGAAATATCGGTATTCAAGACCGAACTTTCATGGTAAGTTTGTGCCATGATAGATCGCGAGTTGCATGCGCGGCAGATCACGGGCCTGTTGAAGCGATTTCCCGTGGTTGCGATTCTTGGTGCGCGGCAGGTCGGGAAAACGACTCTGGCAGCTTCAATAGTCCCCACCTTGAGCGATCGCATCAGGCGTTTCGATTTAGAGAATCCTTCCGATCTCGCTCGGCTCGCGGATCCGATGCTTGCGCTTCAGGAACCGAAGGGCCTCGTCGTGCTGGACGAGGTGCAGCGCCGCCCGGAGCTGTTTCCTGTATTACGCGTATTGGCGGATCGCAAACCGGTCCGTACAAGGTTCCTGGTTTTGGGGAGCGCTGCTCCTGATTTGCTCCGGCAGAGTTCCGAATCGCTAGCCGGGCGAATTGCTTACTACGAGTTGCCGGGTCTGGCAGTTCGAGAAGTTGGTTTCCAGCATGCGGATCGCCTGTGGGTGCGGGGCGGATTTCCCAAGGCCTTCCTCGCACGCTCGGACCGGGAAAGCATGGAATGGCGGCAAGCCTTTATCCGGACTTTTCTCGAGCGTGATTTGCCGGCGCTCGGCGTCAATATAGCCGCAGACACGATGCGGCGTTTCTGGTCAATGCTCGCGCATCATCATGCCCAACTGTGGAACGCCTCCGAAATCGGTCGTTCCTTCGGCGTGGCGGATACTACTGTGCGCAGCTATCTCGACAAACTGACCGACGCGTTGGTAGTGAGGCAGCTGAAACCTTGGCACGAGAACCTTGGCAAGCGTCAGGTGAAGTCACCGAAGATCTTCATTCGGGATTCCGGGTTACTGCACGCGCTTCTGAATCTGTCCACCAAGCGGGATATCGAGGGGCACCCCAAGCTCGGTGCATCCTGGGAGGGTTTCGTCATCGATCAACTGGTGCAACAGTTGGGCGTGATTCCGGAGGAGACTTTTCACTGGCGAACTCACCAGGGTGCCGAACTGGATTTGCTCGTCGTGCGTGGAGGATTGAGGCTGGGCTTCGAGGTGAAGCGCACTGTCGCTCCGACGCTGACGCCATCGATGCGCTCGGCGATGCATGATCTTAAACTCAAGTCGCTGACCGTCGTACATGCCGGCGACCAGACATTTCCACTTTCCAAACAGGTCCAGGCGGTTGCCTTTCGCGACGTATTGAATGCAATCAGGCCGCTGCGTTGAAATTCATTATTTTGCTTTGGAAAGATTATCGTGGCGATGAGATAGCCGCGCGTAAAGAGAGTTTGAAGAAATGATTCTCTATTCGACTGTTGGTGTTTCGGACATGGAGCGCGCGGTCAAGTTCTATGACGCGGTATTCGGCGCATTGGGCGTCAATCGTGCGCCGAACTGGATCGACGGTTGGGCAGGGTGGGGAGGATCGTACGACGAGGGGTATGGTTTCTGCGTCTTCAATCCGTTGGACGG
This sequence comes from uncultured Pseudomonadota bacterium, assembly GCA_903868595.1. Taxonomy (GTDB): domain Bacteria; phylum Pseudomonadota; class Gammaproteobacteria; order Steroidobacterales; family Steroidobacteraceae; genus ZC4RG30. Next base: position 98,063 of record CAIPVV010000008.1, on the reverse strand, counting down.
ACGGGCTCCCGCTGCGGGGAATGGCGCGATGATCGCGTTCCGCGCCAAAAGGATGAACTCCAAGTGCAGGCTTTCCACGCCGCCGCATTGGAGTGCGGTGGCACTGATGAAGGGGCTCCCGGGACGCGTCCATATTATGAGCCGACGTTTTATGTCGCGTATGAGCGCGACCCTGACGGAAACAAACTCGCTTGCGTCTACCACAAGCACAAGCAGTAACGTGACGCACTCTCGCCCTTTCGGCATCTATCGCGTTCTATCGCCCCCTAGCGGAGCTTTATGGCGGTAGGTCTGACGGTAAGTTGATTGTACGCTTACTAAAAGGCTTACAATTACAGGTGCTTATGCGTGCCGGAGACAACTGAAGGGATTCATTCATGCAACATCGTCGACCGCCGGCACATATCCGTCCGTAGATCTTGCATTCCGCATATCGAATCAGCGCATTGAGATTTTTGAAATCCGACCTGCCTGGCGGGATCCGGTTGACGAGAAGCACGAATCGCCGGTAGCAAAGGCGACCTACATCAGATCTCGTGGTGTGTGGCGCGTGTTCTGCCAGCGTCGCGATTTGAAAGGGCACACATCCGACCCGACGCAGGAGGTGAAATCCGTCGAGGAATTTGCATCACTGGTAGGTGAGGATGCGCACGCTTGCTTCTTCGGATGAGCATGGGCTCCGTGCCCGCTCCTGCAAGGCCGTTCGAGCCATTAGCGATCTATCGCCGTCGATCGTCCTTAAGTGGAATACTTTGGCGGTAGATGTGACGGTAAATTCGTTGTTCGCTAAGAAAGTCCAACTTCAGGCGCTTTATAAGCGGCGCAGACAATTTAGCCAGCGCACCGGTCGCAAGGCGCGCGACAGGCTTGCCGTAGATGTCTGCCCGGCGCGGCACCTGGATGACAGGATCGATTGCCGTGGACGTCGCTACGGGTCTAGTCCTGCTTCTTCTCCGGCAGCAACGGCTCCATGCCAGCCGGGAGGCGCTGATCAACCGCATGCAGCAGCATTGCGGCAAGCGCGTAGTCCCCCATGATCGCTGCGATTTCCAGTGCGCCCTGGCGGGTGAACCTGGTTTCGGCTTCAGCCCAGGTTGTCGCAGACAAGTGATGATCGCGCATGACTTCGCGGCCGTACCGAATGATCAGGGCGTCCTTCGCATCAAGAGACGCCAGGGGGCCGTTGTGCTTGATGGCATCTACAGTCAGCTGCGGGGCGCCTTCTTTCAGAGCCGTCTTTTCATGGAAGGTCCATTCGTACTGTTGATCGAACTCGCGCGCAGTCACCAGGATGGCCACCTCGATATAGCGGCGCCCGATGACGCTGTCGTATCGCAGGTACTGGTTCAGGATGTCCATCGCCTGCGCCACCTTCGGCATGTGCAGGGACACGCCACCGGGTCCCTGCATCGCAGTGGTGAGATTGGCGCCGGCCACCTTGTCGTAGATCGCCTGGCCGTCCGTATTCATGTCGCTGCGGCTGACGGGCGGCATGCGCGACAGCGACTGGGGATCGATATCGGCCGGCAGCGATTGCGCGATAGCCGGTGTTCCAAGTACCAGAAAGCAGAGCAGTATCGCGCGCAGGGCACAAGTATTGAGCGTCATGGGTATCCTTTAAATCGGGTAACAACGGCGGGAGCGTCCTCAGTTTCCCCGGCAATCTTATGATTCGGGATGTCCGCTGCAAGCGCATCTTCCGGTTTCCGGCCACCGGGGGCTCCATTGGCTCTGTCGCCACGCACACCACTGTGGGCTGGTCGAGGACAGAGAGGGTTGGAAAAAGGGGGGCTACCAGGAGCCCAGTGGTAGACGTTCTTATGCAGACGATCTCAAAAACCTCCTGGCAGTCTACTCGCACGCTGGCGTAGTCACTCCTCACGATCTGCAGCGCGATTCTTCTGCAGGGCTATGTGGCCATCCCCGTGCCAGTCCGATTCATGGACCCTGAGTCGTCTACTGCGGCTGACAGTCTGATTGGCGCTCGCGCTGGAGATGCCAATCAGATCACCTTGGGCCTCCGAGTTGGACGACGCCTCTAGCCTGACCAAACCCAGCTCCACGCCGACGTCGCGGGGCGTGGGCTGTCCTCTCCGGACACCCCGACGGCCAGGCGCAGTCTCGCCATCGCGCTGGGCGGCGATGGCTCGCCATAGGCATCGACCCGTCACTGCGGAGGCGCGAACTGCGACAGGTCGAGAGCGGGGTCCTTGAGGCGGACTGCGCAGTTCCCGGAAGGTCTTCAAACTGAGTGATGGGTTCGCGGACGGTTGGAAATAGTCACCGAGAAAGACTTAACCCTCTGCTTCGTAAACCTGATTCGGGCTGCAGAAACGGCAAAAGCCCCGACCAAAGAAACTTACTACGTGGAACGCCAACCTACTGTTTATAAAACTAATATTCCGCCCATAGAACCAGCCAGAATCCTTGCCTATGGGAACGTCGCTGGACCCCCGCCGCCGCCGAGCCGTTCATGCCGGCCGAGGGCACGGCCGTCCAGCGAGCTGTCGGCCCGGTTACGCCCGGTGGTTCGACGGTCGCTCGCCCAACTCGTCCGGTCGATGAACTGCTGTGACTCGAACCTCCTGGAGGGCCACACCACCCATCCTCGCGACTCCGATCGTGCGTTGTTGGCGGATTATTCCCGCGATCCGCATCGCCGCGACCTGCAATTCGAGGTGCTGGCCCACATCGAAGTGCAGGGGATGATCGACGAGCGAGCGGGCGACATGCCGCGTCCGCCCGCTTTGCGCGAAGTCGTCGAGTGGACGCATCGGGAATTCTGCAGGCGGTTGCCTGAGAGTCTACTGCTCGTGGAGAACCCAGAAATCATGGAGCGCTTTCCGGTCGGCCCGGGGAAGCTTCGCTCGCGCAAGGTCGCGCTAGGCCGCCACCTCGCACCTGCGGCCGAGGATATCCCGGCATTCGTGGGAAGAGGCGAGCAAGCGTATGACGCGATGCGGCTGCCGAAGGCACTGCAGGTGATCGGCGTCGCGGCGGCTCATCATCGGTTCCTGTGGATCCATCCCTTCCTTGCAATCAGGGCGCGACAGGAACCATCACCTCATTGCGTCGCATGAACCAGAGGGTCCACGGGGGATTGTACTGAGCCAGCGACGCCGGGCCGATGACGTGCAGGTGGTGTGTCCCAGCATGTTTTTCCAGCTCGGCGGTTTTGGCGGCGACATCGTCCTTCCGGGCCAGGCCGGAGAATTGCAGTACCGCAAAGCGGGTCGGCGGAAGCAGTCGCAGATGCACCTGGGGATCGTTGGGTTCCGGCAGCGTTTCCATTGAATAGGCGCTCGGCATCGTGAACCGTACGACCCATTCGCCCGCGCTCTGGATCTGGGTGACCGGCGCGGTCATGGCGATCTTTTCACTCGTCGGCGCTTGGGCTATCGGCGCCGTCATGGCGATACTTTGGCGGCGCTTGTTGCCGCCGAATATATATCCGGCGAGCAGGCGAAAGCCTTTACTGGCGGCTGCCTTTTGATCTCCGCTGACCGTCACCTCGGCGACCACCAGGGCCGGATAGTCACGGACTTCGAAAGCTCCCTCACGGAGGACGGACTTAAAGGCTGGTTCTTCTACGGCCATCGCATCCATTCCAAAAAGGGCGGCGCCGAGTATCGCGCCAAAAACCATAGATCTCAGAGCCATAATCCCGCCTTGAGTTCCGTCTGTCGGCGACGGACGCTACTCTGAATATTCGCTAAGCGACCTATTAAAAATCCTTTCACGGTTTGGCCACCGCTGACGTCCCCGCTCGTGGTGTACGAGGGATTTGTCTATTCGGGTCCGGCATTTAGCAGGTACCGGTAGCGCCGACGTCACTGCAGGCGACGGGGGGACGGCCATTGCGGGTCCTGGTTTAAGGTTGGGATACCAGACCTGTCCTTCAACCAGGAAGAGACCAGGATGACTAGGAGCAGGGACGGTTAACACCTGCACCCGGGTTGGCGGCAGGCGAGGGCGGTACAGCGGGGTGGCAAGTCGGGACCGGCAGGGATTCAGGGTGCGGCGCCGTCCAAGTGGCGTAATTCGGGCTTTCGGCCATGGGCACCGTCCCGACATAAGTCCCATTTGCCGGACCAGGCTGTGCTGCACGGGCGCTGTGAATTTCCTGTTCGTTGCAATCCAGACGATGATGGGCTACCGTGAAAAAAAAACTTCGAAAGTAAAGATCTTTTGTCTAACGCGTCCTCGGTTGTACAGTTCTTCCAGATCTTCGCGGGTTGCGCGCGTCGATCCCGCTTGGCGCAGGACGACGCCCGGTGACTGCGCCGGAAAAGCCGCGCGATGAGGGCCAGCGACTACACGCCCTGAACGCCCTCAACATCCTCGATAGCCTGCCGGAAGAGCGTTTCGACCGCCTTACCCGCCTAGCCCGCAAGATGTTTGGCGTACCCATCTCGGCGATCAGCCTGGTCGATGAGAGCCGCCAATGGTTCAAGTCGATCGTCGGCCTGAACGCCAGCGAGACGACGCGCGATGTGTCGTTCTGTGGCCATGCGATTCTCGGCCAGTCCACGTTCGTCGTTGCCAATGCCTTGACGGACCCACGCTTTGCCGACAACCCGCTGGTCACCGGCGAGCCTTACATCCGCTCCTACGCCGGCGCGCCGCTGCGCTTGCCCGGTGGTGAGACGCTGGGCACGCTGTGTATCATCGATACGCGGCCTCGGCAGTTCACGTCAGATGACCTGAGCGCGCTCGAGGACCTGGCGCGCATCGCCGAGCAGGAAATGATCGCAGTCGAGATGAACGCGCTCGACGAGCTGACGATGCTGCCGAACCGCCGCGGGTTTCGGCTGTTGTCCCAGTACATGATCAGCCGAGCCAAACACAACAATGAGACGCTCTCGCTGCTGCTGTTCGATATCGACAAATTCAAAGAAATCAACGATAAACTAGGTCACGCGGCCGGTGATCGTGCGCTCATCGATTTCAGCATTTCCCTCAAGAACGCGTTGCGCGAAACCGATATCGTTGCTCGCACCGGCGGCGACGAGTTCGTCGTGCTTGCCCATGCCAGCAGCGAGAAGATCGGCGATATGCTGGCCCGGTTCAATCACGTGCTGAGAGCCAGGCTGTCCGAGCAACGCGCCTCCTATGCACTCGAATATAGCGTTGGCCACGTCGAATACGACTATCAGCGGCATTCTGAATTGGAATCCTGCTTGGCCGAGGCCGACCGGTTGATGTATCAGCAAAAGCACGGCAGACGCGCACCCAGTCTGAAAGCCTTAGACGGCGCGTGACCTCGCCGATGCCGAGGCGGTAAAGGTGGTATCGGTCCAGGCTCGATCTGCACCACGGGCCTAATTGCCGGTGTCCGCATTCCGCAGATTTCTGCTGTGTCCAGCGTGGCGCGCGGTCTTGAAGGCAGTGGCGTGCCGCTGATCGCTGATAGTGGCATCCCTTACTCCGGTGATCTGGCCAAGGCAATTGCCTCCGGCGCGCGCTTCGTCAGGATCGGTGGCATGGTGGCCGGCATCGAAGAGTCGCCTGCGGAGGTTGAACGCTTCTAGGGGCCTGGTACGAGGCCTATCGTGGCATGGGGTCCTTGGGTGCGATGGCCGCCAAGAGCGGCTCGGCCGGCCGCTATTTGCAGGACGCCGCGACCGAAATTAAAAAGCTCTTGCCCGAGGGCATCGACGGCCGGGTGGCCGACAAGGGCAGCCTGGCTTTCGAGAAAAGCGCTCGCTGAGTAACCCGGTTGCAGCTAACTGGTTAGTTCCGCGACGTACATGGATCCCGTTCTTCTAAGCCATTGCTCCGAATAGCAGAGCTGCGATCACCACGCAACTGAGCGGGATACGCAGCTTTGGATACCACCGCGGGGCATGGCCGGCGCGTGTTGCCCGCAGGTCTACCCAAAGCATTGCCACGACCGCCGTGGCCAGTAGATAGAGCCCGATGGTCTCTGCACTCAGAAGCGCGGTCCATGCAACCAATGAAGGGAAGACGCTGACAATCAAGCGGGTCAGGACATTGGGGTTGTAGCTGGCGCGAGCGGGTCCTATCGCAAGGCCCCACTGGATGCCGCCCAGAAACGAGAGGATCGTCGCACCGTAGGCCGCCAGTGCATGGGCAGCGAAAACCCTTGGTGCGTCTACGAGGAAGGGTAGTGAGCCAGCAAGCCCAATAAACGGCAGGGCGCCGAGTCCACCCAACCAGGCTGCGGCCGGGGGCACTTTGTTTTCTGCTGCATCCACTCGGCTATTCCTTTCTGCGTTGTCCGCGCCTTGGGCTCAATGCAAAAATAGCAGACTCTCGCGCTGCCAGACATCTGATCGCGCTGCACTTCGAACGCGGTGAAGGGCACCCTCGCGCCCCTTGGCCGCAAATCATAACCCCTGATGCTTTGCTCACCGAAGTTGGTCCTGGAGCAGAGCATCAGGGGGGCACTTTGCTTAACGCAACATGTTGCCGTGATGGTCTGTTGAAGGCGCTTCGTCAACAGGCGGCAATTCACCATTCTTAGGGAAGCCGTGTGAATGTTTGGTCTGGCTTGCAACAGTGCCAGTTTTTCCCCGGTAGCACCCTGGGCCGTAGGGATATTCATTGTTGACGTGGTAGTGGTACATGTCTCTCCACTGGCCGTCCCACTCGATCGGACCAAAGTGTCCGTGACACTCGTCCAGATCTTCGTTCTTCAGCAGCTTGCCGCCCTCGCCGCGCGGGCCGTACACGCCAAAGCCATCCATTGCGTATCCGAACAGCGGCGAGTGCTCATGACTCTCGCCCTGACGGGGAAAGCATTTCCACGAGTAGCCATGGTAGTGGTAGACGGTGTTGTACGGGTGGCCCCAGCATTTATCGACCGGTAGCGCTGCAATCGGATCAACCCATACCCCGGCGTAAGCTATGTTTGCGTGCCAAACGGCTCCAGTCTGCGTGACGACGCCGATCAACAAATCATTGATACAGGTCGGTGTATCCGAATAAACCGGATTTGCGGGAACTGATACGTCGAGGTCATAAGGGCCAATCGGAATCGCAGCCGCGCTGGAATACCCATCCGCAGGCGCTTCCGCATAGTACGGATACGCTCCGGTATTGGGTTGAACAGGGAAGATGCCCGTTGGATGGTTGGGGATTCCGTTGCCTTTGAAGTGGCGGATCCCGCCTTGAACCCAGGTATTGAACTCCGGCCTTGCGTTGGGAACCTTCTGCCAGTCAACCGCTCCTTCGACAAATGGAATTTTGGAGGGGAGCACCCTTTGACCCTCAACCCACGGAGTCTTTGGCGTGGTGAGGGTGATCGCGGTGGTTTGAGTGGGAATTGCGGCGATACACAGAAATTGTGTATTTCTGGCTGCCGTGTTGATTCCCGTACCGGTGCCTGCTGTGACGAAGAATGCTGGCGCGCCAGCGCTGCGCTCGTCCCTTGGGTCAGCCATGGCCAGTGGCGTGCCCATAAGCAGGCAAGTGCCAACTGCGGAAATGAAGCTGGTCACTCGCGACAGGTGCGAATTCATGTGAGACCCCGTGGATAAAAAAGTAGCAAGCACTGGGAGCCAGTACCCTCTGATATCTTCATAATACACACGTGATTATTATCAGTAAAAAACGAGGTTCAAGGCACTAAACTGCTTTCTTTATGTCAAATTAAAACGAGGACAAAAAGTGCTCTAATGAGCGCCCGAAGGCAGGCGCTCGCCTGTATCGCGATGCCAAACGGCAAATTCGGGTTCGGTTAAGGCAGGGGTACCGTCGGCCGACCATGACTGGAAGCGAAAAAAAGACCGCTGATCATCGTCCGCGGGTTGCCGCGCAGCGACGCGCAGCGATGCAGCGACGTTTACTTTTAGCTGCCCTGCAGGTCCTGTCAAAAAGGCAGATAAGCGATATCTCGGTAACTGATCTGATCAGTCAAGAGAACGTCTCTAGAGGCACGTTTTATAGGTATTTTGATTCACTCAGCCAAGTCTATTCCACGCTTTTCGAGACGCTGGCCGAAGAGCTTGCACCGTTAGCGGATCTCCGTATTTCTCGAATTCCGGACCCAGCCCTACGGGTGGCAACGGGTACCAGATTGGTGCTGCATCTTGGTTCCAGTATGCCGCTCTTTGGAAAATTGATGGTCCAATCGGGTTGGCCCATTTCGCTCTCCGCGCCGACATTCCTGGGCTTTCTCGATCGGGATATCCAGTTGGCAACAGCGAAGGGTGTCTTCGAGGACATGCCCAGGTCGGTTGCTTCGAATCTGATCATTGGGCCAATGCTCGGTGGTCTGGCGACCATGCTGCGGGGGCAGGAAAGGCCGGACTACGCGGAGCAGATCACAATCCGTATTCTCGTTTCTCTCGGCATGGGTCGCGGTGCAGCGGAGAGGGCGGTCGAGATGCCGATCCCTGAGTTGTCGTTGCCATCCATCGGCCTAATCGGTGACATCCTGAAAAATAGTGCCCCTACCCGATAGGACGCATCACGAACGCTCGGAATATTTAAAATGTCGGGTGGACCTTACTTTCTTTCAGAAGGAGGAGTGCTCGCTGCTGAAGTCAGCTCGAATTAACCCCTGCTTCAGTTGCGCGAGGTTTGGTTTTTCCGTGCCTGGGTGTGAACATCCTGGACGAAGTGCCGCAGGCAGCGGCCGACACGCTGCGGCCCGTGACGAGCGTGGGGCTGACGCACGAGGGCCGTCGCCCTTGGTCCGTCTACCCTGAATGCCATCGAGACGATCGACTTTGCGCCCGCGCGTTGAACGCACTGGGTTGACGTTCCGCCCGATATCTGCGCGATGCGCATCGTGACCGAGGTCAGGGGCCTCAGCCGCGCGGCAACGCTTGCCGTTGCCGCAACAGGTGTCGCGCAGCCTCTTGAGGCCTCTGACCTGCAGCAATTTTCTGCGGACCTTTATTCCGATCACGGCCGCCTGTGGACCTGGCGAAAGGTCCTGGGTCCTGTACCGGGGCTGGCGTTCGGCCAGGGTCTGGGCGGTTCTGCCCGCCAGGGCAAATTGCCTGGGCATGCGGCCTTCGGCTTAACGGATGCTCTAGATCGACCTGTTTTCCACATACCGCCTCCTAGGCAGGCGCCGTCTGTTATTTTTCCCATCATCTATCAGGCTGCACAGCAAACGGGAACATCATGGCTGATATCAATACCCAGGTCCTGGTCATCGGTACAGGGCCCGCAGGCTCTGCGACTGCGGCGTTGCTCGCCAGCTACGGCATCGATCACCTCGTCGTGAATCGCCACCGCTGGTTGGCCAATACCCCCCGTGCCCACATCACCAACCAGCGCACTATGGAAGTGCTGCGCGACCTGGGTCCGGAAGTGGAGGCCGAAGCCTACCTGCATGCCAGCCCGCAGGAGATGATGGGCAACAATGTGTTTTGTACGTCGCTGGCCGGTGAGGAGATCGGGCGACTGCAGACCTGGGGGACGCATCCGCTGTCCAAAGCCGAGCACCTGCTGTCCTCGCCCACGCTCATGAACGACCTGCCCCAGACCTTCATGGAGCCGCTGCTGTTCAAGACGGCCTGTTCGCGGGGTAGCCAGGCGCGCATGTCGACCCAGTACGTCAGCCATGCGCAGGACCCGCAGGGTGTCACGACCACCCTGCTGGACCGTCTTTCCGGCAAGACCTTCACCGTTCGATCGGCATACCTCGTCGGTGCCGATGGCGGCAATTCCAAAGTCGCGGAACATGCCGGCCTGCCCTTCGCCGGAATAATGGGCGTTGCGGGATCCATCAATATCCTCTTCAAGGCAGACCTGACGCGGTTTGTGGCGCATCGGCCGTCGGTGCTCTATTGGGTGCTTCAGCCGGGGTCAAACGTGGGCGGCATCGGCATGGGGCTGGTGCGCATGGTCCGGCGCTGGAACGAGTGGCTGGTGGTGTGGGGCTATGACATTACGCAGCCTGCTCCCAAGGTGGACGAGGCTTTTGCGCTGAAGGTCGTACGTGACTTGGTGGGTGACCCCACGCTCGCGGTGGAACTGCAATCTGTGTCGACCTGGACCGTCAACAACAGGTATGCGACCGAGTTGTCGAAGGGGCGCGTGTTCTGTTTGGGCGATGCCATCCACCGGCACCCGCCGTCGAACGGGCTCGGCTCCAACACGTCCATCCAGGATGCCTTCAACTTAGCGTGGAAGCTGGCGATGGTGCTGAAGGGGCAAGCGGGCGAGCGACTCCTAGACAGCTACAATGCCGAGCGTGCGAGTATTGCCAAGCAGATCGTTACGCGCGCCAACCAGTCCATCGAGGAATTCGGGCCGATCTTCAAGGCTCTTGGGCTGCTGGATTCGGTCGACCCGGTAACGATGCAGCAGAACATGGATGCGCGCTGTACGGCGACGCCGGAGGCGGAGCTGCAGCGCGAGCAGGTCCGGGCGGCTATTGCCGCCAAGGTCTACGAGTTCGACGCGCATGGCGTGGAAATGAACCACCGCTACCGTTCTGCAGCGATCGCGGATGACGGGCAGCCGGAGCCGGCCTTCGATCGCGACCGCGAACTCCATTACCAGGCCACGACCTGGCCCGGGGCCCGTCTGCCGCACGTGTGGTTACACAGCGCTGACGGGCGCAAGTGTTCGACGTTGGACCTGGCGGGCAAGGGCCGCTTTACGCTATTCACAGGTATTGGCGGTGAGGCCTGGGCCGAGGCGGCCGCGGCCCTGGGCGCGGAGCTGCAGATCGAGCTGGCAGTCCGCGTCATCGGTCCGCGCCAGACTTGGCAGGACTTTACGGGCGACTGGGCCAGGGCCCGTGAAGTGCGTGATTGCGGCGCGTTGCTGGTGCGGCCCGATCAGCACGTGGCCTGGCGTAGTACGGCTGCTGATGCCGATGCGCTGGCGCGGTTGCGACGTGTCCTGGTCCAGGTCCTGGCGCGCTGATGGGTAGGTGCTCGCTCGCAGTGGGCGTCCTGACGACGTTTTTTCTGTATGCCAGTGCGCCAGGCCCGTAACAAGGCAGCTCCCTGACGCTTCGCCGTCAGGCACTTCAGCTGTTGTCCGTGGGCACAGGCATCGAATACAAAGTCGTAGACCTGCAAGGCGGGCTTTCATCCGGTCCCTGCAGTTCAGCGCGTTTAGAACTTTGGAACTGCCGAACCGTTTTGAGAAAAACGTGCTGCGAAGGGCGGCTTCGGAGCAGTATCCGGCGGCAGCCCGGCGCCGATGAACTCCTCGTAGTCAGCGATGAAACGCTCTGGCAGTTCGAAGAACGGCAGGGCGCCAGTCGGATAGACGGAGAAGCGCCAGTTGGCGCGCGTCTCGAGCCAGCGACGACCTCGATAGTCGGTAAAGTCACCGCGTACGCCGTGCGAAAGCCAGACCGGCTGCGTCAGGGACTCGTAAACGGAAACGATGTCGGCGCTGAACAGGCCGGCTGAAAGGAAGTACAGGGGTGCGTACTCGGCGCCCGGAAGCCGCGCGGTGAGTACGTCATAGGCCCACAGCCGCTCGTCGATCGCCTTTGAACCCCAAGTGCGTTCGAGGAAGTAGCGGATCACTGCCGGCCGCGTCAGGCCGCGATACAGTGCGCCTCCCCAGCCCGGACCCCTCAGTGCGCGGTACAGCCACGGCTGCGCCCGCGTTGCCCCCGCCGGACCACGGCGCGGCACAATTCCGCGCAGGCCCGTCGGGCTCACGAGGGCGAGGCTGCGGAAGCGCTCCGGAAACTCCGACGCCGCTCTCGCCAGGAACTCGCAGCCGGTGGACACGGCCAGCGCGTCGAGTGGGCCGGCTTGGCCCCGCGCAGCGATGGCGTCAAGCAGTTGTAGCAGCGCATCAGTCATCAACCGCGGTGAATAAACGCGGTCGCTGCGCTCGGAGGAACCGAATCCGGGCAGATCGATCGAGTACACGGTGCGCGACGCACGGTAATGCTCGTGTAGCGGCCTGACTTCCGCCGCGGATGCAGCCGCATTGACGCTGTGGACGAGTAGCAGAGGTGGACCGGAACCGGCAACATAGAAGGCCACACGCCCTGCGGAACCCTGGGTATCGAAACGCTCGCCGCTGACGGCGGGCTGCAGTTCCGTGTCGACGACCTGCACCTCAGCCGGCACGCGGCAGCTCCATTTCCACCCGGAAGGGCCCGGACTGCCCTTCGCCGATGAGCAGACCGAAGGCCCGGACATCAGCCAACTGCAGCGGCGGCGCCACCACGAGCCGGCCCCGGAAGCGCGCGACGAAATCCTCCGGTACAAAGCGCAGCATCGTCCAGGCGTGCGGCGCAACGAATGGCGCCTGGTACTGCGCGATGTCGCTGTTTTCCTCGGTACGCAGTACAAAGCGGTACCGCCGATCGTCGCCGCGGACGGCGAGCTGCACGGCGACTACGTCGGGAGGCAAGCGCAGCGGCGCACGAAATGAGGCGAATCCACCGTCATTAGACAGTGAGAGTTCGCCCTCAAACAGCAGGCCCGTGGCCGTGGGCAGCAGCTTCGATCGTGAAAGGCCACCCATCACGTCGTCGTTGATTACCCGGAATTCCTGCATTTGACGAGCATACGACAACGCCTGCGCTGCTGCCCGCCGTTAACAGGATTGAACGGCTAGCGCAGCAAGTGTGCTGGCCGCACCCTGGCAGCCGGCTCTGTATGGTTTTGGAGAGCGATGGCGAGTTTGTAGCCAACAACAGCTACTGCGCACCGGTCCCGTTAGATTGAATCGTGCGGCATCCATCGTCGCCAACCGCAATGAAACAAGATTTTCCGCCGGTGAATCCGACGGTAAAATCGACAGGTCTAGACAAGAACTCTCATTCTTTCAAACGTTTGCAGTTGCCGGAGACTATCCTAGTGAGCGTAGCGTGATCGGGGCGGATCCAGTGTCGTCAACACATCGGTCTCGACAAACCGAATCGGAAAAAGGCAAAAGCCCTGCGTTTCGTCCTCTTCCCACAAGTCGCGCACCCTGGGTTCGAAGAGGTTCAAAAAGGTGCACGGACGCACTCCGACATCCTCAATCATGAACTTGGCGCCTACTAGTCCTGGACTACTTGCCTCCGTCCAGCGCCCGTGTCGCCGAGCAATGCGATGCTGGCGACATTGAAGCGCCGGCTCCCCGGGATGCGTGACGCAGCTTCAACGCCCTAGGCAGACAACGTGCCCAAAAGAGCCCCGGCCTCCGTCAGGAGACCGGGAAGATTGGGCTCAGCCGTGGTGAGTCGATGTAACTATTTATATATGCCCACGCCGCAAAACCCATCGCCCACAGGCTTAATGAAGGAGATTTTCGGTTCGACCTTCTGGCTGGTTGGGTTGAGCCAATTGTATTCGACGGTGCCCCCACCGTTTTTGGCCACCTTCAGCATCTCTAAAGCGAAATACTTACCAGTGATATCCTGCTGCGACGCAGCGGTGGCGCCAATTCGGTTCTTGTCCCTGTGTGCCACTATTTTTGTGGCGTCGAAGCAAAACACATACAAATCGTTCTGCTGGAAACCCCCTTTGGGGTCGTTGAAGGCTGCAAAGGCTTTTTGTGGGCCGCTGGTTCCTACGAGCCTCACGGCCTTGTCAAGCAAGGCTCGTGCCTCTGCCTCGGTCGATTTGTCAGCGGCATTAATGCTGAAGGGCAGGGCTAGGGTCAAAAGTGCGGGGAGCATTAAAAGTTTAAGTTTCATAACTGTTTTTCTCTTTGGTCTGAAAGCGCTTAACACTAGTCTTTTGCGTGGCTTTTTTCCAGAAGCGAGATGGCTTCTGGCGCCCCCAGTGATGGCTTGCAGACCGTCAGCCTAGGCGAGTCCGTCTCGGCGCTGGATTCAAACACGGGTGACTTGCCGGCCGCCCGCGTGAGGCCGTCGACGACGAAGGTTGTATAGGCCCGCGGGGGTGCAGCGCCGCCCCGCCTAGCTATTGGCTGCAACTACCGCGGCACAGATGCACCAGAACAGCGGGTACTCGCAGCCGCCCTTGGTCCACATCCAGGCCTTGTTAACCTTTAGATCCGACACGGTGGCCACCAGCATGAAGGCCGCGGTCAGCCCTGAGGCAATCGCGGTGTAGACACCCAGGACCAGCGCGCTGCCAGCCACAAACTCGAACAGCGTCGCCAGCACCACGAACACCATAGGCAACGGATAGCCAGCCTTCTGGAAGAAGCCCACGGATCCCTGAGGGTTCCTGACTTTCGCGTAGGCATTGGGCAGCATGAATGCGCCACAGATGATCCGCAGCACCACGTAACCATTTGACACATCGAAATCGAGCATGAAAACCCCTCAGCGCTTTTTGTAGGTCTTAAGCAGGTCTGAGTTCATGCCGCCGTCACTGGTTACCCAGCGGTGCTTGAATACCCACCGGCCGTTGAGCTTGACCAGTTCGTCGTGCTCACGGCCTTGCTCAACCACGGTTGTCGGAGCCGTCACTGATTCGGAGTTAAGTCCTGTCCAAATCATGTCAGCCGTGGCGACGGTGCCGTTGACACTGATTCTTACATTGCTGAGCAGCATGCGAAATGTCCCCTTGCGGCCGGCAGAACGCGCGGCCGTGTCGCGGTAGATTCGCTCGATGCCCTCCTTGCCCTGGCCCACCTCGCCATTAACATCCAGCACGCCATCGGGTGCAAACCAATAGCTGAAGTCGTGATGACCTGAACCCAGTTGCCCGTAGTACTCCACCAGGAGGTCCTCGATCAGCGCGCGCTCGACCAGCGTTGCTGCGGTGATTTTCGGGGACTCGGCGGCGTGCAGCGAGGCAGCGCAAGTCAGTAGGCTGACGGCAAAGGCACTGCGTAGTAGGAAGCTTGATCTCGACATGTGGTGACCCCGTGGATGGCATGAAGATTAGCGTGATCAGCGTTGTTATCGCGGAGGCATGGCAAGGATACGCTCATATGCTCGCCGCCTGTTTGCGATCCAAGGCTTGACTGCTGGCTTGGTAACCCCTTGCAAGGCAAAACGCTCGCTCGGCGCTGTCCTGGTGCGCCTTGCGAAATCGCCGGCGAGAGCTGGGTGGTTATCTTAATCCGTTCACGCCAAATCAGGTGCTCGGCACCTCGGCACCCCGACTGCCGGCGGAGATTCCGCAGCGGGACGGCCTCACCGCTGCCGACCCTATCTTCATCCAAGGGCTGCGCAGGTTAGGCTGGTATGACAAGGTCCCGCAGGCCTTCGCCGTATCTGCTGCCTGCTAAGCGCCTTGGCGTCAGGGGCGATGGGCGCCGTCACGTACCGGTTGCTGCCCTGCAGGCCGTTGGAGCCATCGCTGTCTTGACGGCGCAGCGGGCGCGTCTGTCGGACGAACTACTCGATGTATTCTGCAGCGTTACTGAAAAGACGGGAATCTCCCGCGTCGCGGGCTGGGCGGCAACTGTGTGGGGATATCAAGCTGCGTCGTTGCGGTAGTGCAACGCGCTGTGAAGCCTGTGATAGCGCGCAAGGGATCGAGCAAGGGTGCAAACGCTCCGATCGGTGAACCTCACCCGGAGAGCGGGCCGCACTCGGTGGCGACTTATGCGAAAATTCCAGATGTTTAGAAATTCCTACTGCCAGAACAGGGATGTCCAGTGAAAAAATCAATCTTGCTCGGTGTGCTTCTGCTGCTTGCTGGCCGTCTTGCCACCAGTCAGATCGCACCAAGTGGAAAGGACACCACCTTGCTGGGGGGAGCGGGCGATGCAGCGGGCTTGGCCGTTGGCAAGCGGACGGGCCTTGCCGCAAGCAAGCCTGACCAGCAGCATGCCGCGGCGGCGCTGGGCGCTGTCGCGGGCGTGCCGGCTTTCATGGCCGCGGGCCCTGCCTTTGATGCGCGCAAGGTGATGCAGGGAAAGTCCATCTTGAGCATTCCCGGGCCCTCCAGCGATCCGTGGTACGCGCACGGCCTGATGGGCATGCGGGAGGCGGCGCAACGCGTCGGGTACCCGTTCTCCGTGCTCAGCAATAGCGGCAAGCTGGTCGAATACCAGCAGGGTTTTGCCGCCGCACTGCTGACCAAGCCAACTCTGATAGACCTTTATGCCGGTCCTGATCCGGTGGCGCTGGGGCCCCAGGTGCGCGCTGCCGAGGCCAAGGGCATCAAGGTGGCGGTGTCGCACAACTTTGGGATCGGCGAGGTCGCACCAAATACCGATTTCAACCTGCCGGTCGATTTCGGTCGGGCTGCGCGCCTGATGGCCGACTGGGTCATCCTGCATGACCCCAAGGCTCATGTGCTGGTGGTGGTCTCCGATGAACTGCCCTCCACGCGCTCGATGCGCCAGAGTATCAGCGAGGAATTCCAGCAGTACGGTGGCACTGATATCCAGCATCGCTTCGTAAACGTGCCAATTCCCCAGTGGGCGTCCGGCATCGGCCCTGCCGTGCAGTCGGCGCTCTCGCTTGACCCGCAACTGACCTACATCATCTGCATCTACGACAGCATGGCTGAGCATGTGGTGCCGGTGATCTCGGCGGCAAAGGCCGTCGGACGCGTGCATGTGGTGGGCTTCAACGGCACGCCCCATATCCTCGACCTCATCCGCTCCGGCGAGGTGGAAATGAGCGTTGGCGAGAGCACCGCTTGGGTAGGTTATGCGGTGGCCGACGCAGAGATGCGCGTGATCGCCGGGCAGGGGGCCGTCAAGTCGATGAATGTGCCATTCCGCGTGTTCACCAGGCAGAACGTGGCCGAGGCCGGCATCCCGGCCAGCTTCGACAAGGGCTACGGCGATGCGTTCAGGGCGGCCTACGCGAAACTGTGGATGCTCCCCTAGCCCCGTCGCAGTGCGTGCAGCAGCGGCTATCCTGACGGCAGGCTGCAGGTGTGCGGCGCCGTCCCGGTGGTCTTGACCGACTGACCGGGCCGGCTTCGGGCATTGCCGGTTCGCGGTCAAGGGTCTGTAGCGCCCTATCGCGCCGTCGCTGCCTGCGACTTGCTCCGTCCAGGCAGTGGCGGGCAGTTCGGGGCATTTCCCACCGGTCACAGCAGTGACCGTTTCGTCTTCGATCGCGCATCGCACCATAAGGGGCATCTGCGCCACCTCCCTACGAGGCGAGTACGGAGTTTGCATCGCACAACTGGAGGAACGTGCAAACGATCTTCAGTGGGATGGGGTGAAGGCAGCGTCGAAGGAGTTCAGAACCGGTCGCGGTGGCGCCCGCATAGCCGAGCAGCCCGGGGCGGCTGCGCGTGATCGCGGCGACGGGGGCCGCGCGGGATCGGGTCTCCCCTGACGACATGTCCCACCTCACGATGACGCCGTCCTTGCCGCGCGCGCGCGACCCGCCGGGTTGGCCGAGCCCCGGGGAAGGGGCCAGCCGGGGCGACACCGGATCCCGACCGGTGGCGCGCCGTCACCAAAATCAACCACTTGGCGCCCCGCCTCCGAGGCCGAGGCCTCAAAAAGGTGAACCTCTTTCGGATCCATGACTCATATACTTGGGCGCATCAGATAGCGGACGAATCGCTGGCACGGCCGGCGATCAACTGGGGGGATCGGGATGACTTCGATGCGATTGCTGGCTGTGGTGGCGGGCCTTGGCGCGATCGTCGCTGCAGTGGGCCCGGCGCAGGCTGCTGCCGTCTCCGCGGGCACCAACCCGCCGAAGGCGCACGATGCGAATTGGCAGACGGTGGAGGACTACTGCTTCCATTGCCATAACACCACGGACTGGGCCGGCAAAATCGCCCTCGACACGCTGTCACCGGATGGCGTGCCGCAGGAGTCAAAGATCTGGGAAGCCGCCATCAAGAAGCTGCGCAGCGGCCTGATGCCGCCGCCGACCGAGAAGCAGCCGGAACGCGCCGCCGTGCAGAGCATGGTGAACTGGCTCGAAACCACGCTCGACAAGGCGCAGCAGGCGGCCCCGTACACGGGTTACGTGCCACTGCGCCGCCTCAACCGCCGTGAATACGCGAACTCGGTGCGGGATCTGCTGGGATTGCAGATTGACGCAGCGCAGTGGCTGCCGCAGGACCCGGTCAAGGATGATTTCGACAACAATGCCGAGCAGCTGCAGATGAACGCCTCGTTCATGGACCAGGCGCTCACGGCCTCGCGCTCGATCGCCTTGCTGGCCGCGGGCGACCCGAAGTCCGTGCCGCTGGAGACCACCTACGGTCTCGTCCCGAACATGATTCTCTCGCTGGCGGCCGCGCCGGCTGCAGGCTCGGGTAACCAGCGCCGCTACAAGGATGGCATGCCCTTCGGCACACGCGGCGGCATGAGCGCGCTGCACAATTTCCCGGCCGATGGCGAGTACGTGCTCACCATCGGCGACATGGCCCTGGCCCGCACGGTGCCGAACATGGAGTTCGAGAACACCGTGATCGCGCTGCTGGACGGCAAGGAAATCTGGCGCACCGAAATCGGCGGCGAAGAGGACCACACGGCCATCGACCAGCGGCTCGACGACGCCGTGGCCCAGATTAACGGTCGGCTGAAGGACATTCATTTCCGCGCCACTGCCGGCCAGCACACCATCGCCGTGACGTTCCTGCGCCGCAGCTATGCGGAAGACGATTCGCGCACCCTGCAGTACCAGCCGGGGGATGACCGCCGCGCGGCGAACGCGCTGGAGGGTGGCCAGCACCGCGTGCCGGCCGTGCATGCCTTCCAGGTCAAGGGTCCGGTGAAGATCACCGGCATGAGCGACTCGGAGAGCCGCAAGAGGATCTTCACCTGCAAGCCGAAAGGTGCGGCTGACGAGCGCGCCTGCGCCCAGAAGATAATCGGCCGGCTGGCCCACCAGGCCTTCCGCCGTCCGGTGACGGACGAGGAACTCGCTCCGCTGATGGGCTTCTACGAAAAGGGCCAGAAGGTCGCCGGCTTTGAGGCCGGTGTGCGCGAGGCGATCGCGGCCATCCTGGTCAGCCCGTACTTCCTGTACCGGGTCGAAGGCCCGGCCGAACAGGGCACCCGCGCGCTGACGGATGTAGAGCTGGCCACGCGCCTGTCGTTCTTCCTTTGGAGCAGTCTCCCGGACGAGGAGCTGCTCACGCTCGCCGAGAAGGGGCAGCTGTCCCAGCCCGAGGTGCTCAAGGCCCAGGTGCATCGTATGATCGCCGATCCGCGCGGCATCTCGCTGACGCGCGACTTCGCCTTCCAGTGGCTCAACATCGCGAAGATGGACACCATCGTACCGTCGGCAGCGCTGTTCCAGAACGCGAGCGGCGTTTACGACCCGCGCCCGGCCCTCAAGAAGGAGCTGGAGCTGTTCATGGACAGCATCCTGCGCGCCGACCGTCCGGTCACGGACCTGCTGACTTCCGATGAAACGTTCATCAACGAGCAGGTCGCGCTGATCTACGGCTACACCGACATCCGCGGCAATGGCTTCCACAAGGTTACGCTGAAGGATCCGAACCGCTTCGGCCTGCTGGGCAAGGGAGCGGTCCTGATGACAACGGCCAACCCGAACCGCACAGCCCCGGTGCTGCGCGGCGCGTGGATTATGGAGCGCATCCTTGGCACGCCGCCGGCGGTCCCGCCGCCCAACGTGCCAGACCTTGGCGAGGCCATTAAGAACAAGCCCGCGACGGTGCGCGAGCAGACCGAGATCCACCGACGTAATGCAGCGTGTGCGAGCTGCCATGCCGTGATGGACCCGCTGGGATTTGCGCTGGAGAACTTCGATACCGTTGGGGCGTATCGCACGATCGACCCGCTGTCGCGCCAGGTGATCGATTCCTCCGGAACGATGCCCGATGGCCAGCGCCTGGCCGGTGCCGCGGACCTGCACAAGGCGTTGGCCTCGCGCAGCGACCAGTTCGCGCAGATCATCACCGAGAAGCTGATGACCTACTCGGTGGGCCGGCACATAGACCATGAAGACATGCCGACGGTGCGCGCCGTCGTGCGCAAGGCCAAGACCGAGGGGCTCAGTTTCGAAGATCTGGTGTGGGGTGTCGTCAACAGCAATGCGTTCCGTCGTAGGGCGCCGTCTCCGCCCCTGCCGACCTCGACCACCGCGCAGAACGCTTCGACCGTCAAGTAGCTCAGCTGGAGGCATCATGTTCCTGACCAAGAAACACATTTCCCGCCGCACGATGCTTCAGGGCGCCGGTGTTGCTCTTTGCCTGCCGCTGCTGGACGCAATGATTCCGGCCCGCACGGCGTTCGCCGATACCGCCGCCGCCGTGAAGCCGCGTGTCGGCTTTGTGTACGTGCCGCACGGTGCGGTGGAGAAGTTCTGGGTACCAAAGAGCGCGGGCAAGGGCTTCGAGTTCTCGCCCATCCTCAAGCCTATGGAATCGCTGCGGGACTACGTGACCCTGTTCACCAACATCCGCAACAAGTCCGGCGAGCGCCAGAACCCGCCGCATGGCATCACTGAGCAGACCTGGCTGACCGTCCAGGATCCGCAGATGAACACCTGGGGCCCGGAGGCCGGCGTGTCGGTCGACCAGATGATCGCAAAGGCGATCGGCCAGGACACGCCGCTGACGTCCCTAGAGCTGTGCGCGGAGCCCGGTGGCGCCACCTCCTACACGGGGCTCAACCGCAGCCTTCCGCTGGAGGGTAATCCGCGCAAAGTGTTCAACACGATGTTCGGCCCCGGCGACTCCAACGCCGATCGCATCGCACGCCTGAAGGCCACCGACAGTCTGCTCGACTATGTGCTGGAGTCCAGCGCAAGCCTCAACCGCAAGCTCGGCGCAGCCGACCGCGCGCTGGTGAGCGACTACCTGCAGTCTGTCCGAGAGGTGGAGGGCCGTGTCTCCAAGTTGATGGCCAAGGCCGACAGCCTGGGACAACTGCCCGATGCGCCACGCGGCACGCCCGATGACTTCACCGAACTGGTCGACGTACAGTTCGAGATGGTGGCGCTGGCCTTCCAGACCGGCCAGACGCGTGTCGCCTCGCTGCGCATGATCAAGGAAGCCTCGATGCGCACTTTCCCGTCCATCAACGTGGATGAGGCCTACCACCCGCTGTCGCATCACGGCGAGAACCCGGACAAGCAAGAGAAACTGCGTCGTGTGCAGACGTGGCAGATGGAGCGCTTTGCGAAGTTCGCGCAGAAACTGCAGAGCATCAAGGAAGGCAACCACAACCTGCTCGACACGTCGATGATCCTGTACGGGTCGAACCTGGGCAATTCGGATTTGCACAACTGCAGCCAGCTTCCGACCTTGGTCATCGGCAAGGGCGGCAACTTCAAGGGGGGGCAGCACATCTCCGCTCCAAAGGACACGCCGCTCGCCAACGTGCTGCTGACGATGTCCCAACGCGCGGGCGTGAAGCTGGAACACTTTGGCGACGCTACCGGCACCTTCAGCGAGGCGTAAGGCAATGGCACGAGGGGGAATGGCGGCTGCTGCGGTTGCTGCCGTACTGCTGGCCGTTGCGAGCGCGACGGCCGGGAATATTGATGCACCGGTCCGGGCGGACGGCACTACGGCGCTGCAGGTGGCGGCCTTCCAGGGCGACATCGCGGAAGCCAAACGACTGATCAAGGCCGGCGCAAACGTCCGCGCGGTCAACGCTTACGGCGTCAACGCGATGCAGCTGGCCGCGGACAGCGGCAACACGGAGTTGATCGCGCTTCTGCTGAAGGCTGGCGCTGATCCGAACTCCCCCAACGCGGATGGTGAGACGGCACTGCACCTGGTGGCGCGCGCCGGTGACGTCCCGGCAGCAAAGCTCCTGTTGAAGGCGGGCGCGAAGGTCGACCCGCGCGAGAACTTTGGCGGGCAGACGCCGCTGATGTGGGCGGTGGCGCGTCGCCACCCGGCCATGGTCGAGCTGCTCGCCTCGAAAGGCGCGAACGTGAACGCCCGCGGCGCGATCCGCGACTACCAGCGCGTGGCCACGGCCGAGAGCCGTGCCAAATCACTGGACCGCGGCGGGTTCACGCCGCTGCTGTACGCAGCGCGCGAAAACTGCCGCGAGTGCGTGGAGATTCTGCTGAAGCACAAGGCCGACGTGAACCTGGGCGACCCCAGCGAGGTGGTGCCGCTCTCGGTCGCCATGCTCAACGCCAACTGGGACATTGCCAAGCGACTCGTCGAAGCCGGCGCAGACGTCAACGCCTGGGACTGGTACGGCCGCGCGCCGCTCCACGTCGCCATCAGCAACATGCAGACGGCGAACAACCGCAATCCGCTCGACAATGACCACCCGAACCAGGCCACTGGCCGGGAACTCGTTAACCTGCTGGTGGAGCGCGGCGCTAATCCGAACCAGCAGCAGCATTTCGGCGCCTCGGGCTTTGGCGGCGCTGCCGACCGCGGCCTCACGCCTTTACTGGTTGCCGCCGGCACCGGCAATATCGAGGTGGTGAAGCTGCTGCTGGCGCACGGTGCCAATCCGCACCTGGCCACGGCGGATGGCCGCGGTCCGATCATCATGGTCGTGAGTTCCCGCGGCGGTGGGCGTGGCGGGGCAGCGGCCTTCGGCCCGCCTGAGGGCAGTCCTGTACCGGAGGCCGAGGGCAGCGGCCCCCGCGGGCCACGCGCCAACCCCCAAGTCGAGCTGGTGAAGCTGCTCGCTAACGCTGGCGCCGACGTCAACCTGATGTCCAAACGCCACTTCCTCGCACGCACGCGCGGTGGCTCGGCGCTGCACTACGTGGTGCGCAATGGTGGCAACCCACAGCTCATGCAGGCACTGCTGGACTTGAAACTGGATATCAACGCGAAGGACGAGGACGGCCTCACCGCGCTCGACTATGCGATGGGACGGGGCTACGTGCCGTTCCTGCAGATGCCGCAGCCGCCTAACAATGCGCTGGCTGCCAACCTGCGCAAGCTCGGCGCGAAGGTCGAGCTTGCGGCGACCCCGGACTGGCCGCCGCAGGGTCCTCCCATCGCGACCGCCGTGTACGACTCCGTGCTCTGGCCGGTGGAGCCGGTTGTCACGCGCTAAAGAGGATTTCATGACCATCTCCCGTCGCCATTTCCTGCGTGACAGCGCGCAGTTCGCCATCGCGGCGCCTTTGTTGGGCGCAGCCGCGCCACTGTTGGCCGCCCCGCCGCCTGCCGGCGTCGACTATTCGCTGATCACCAAGCCTTTCGTTGGCAAGAAGGTCTCGGCGAAGGACATCATCCAGCGCGACGTCGGGGGGCTGACGCTATTCTCCGGCAGCGGTTGCAACGTGATCGCCTTTGCCGGACCGGACGGTGCCCTGATCGTCGATGGCGGTCACGCGGTGAACGCTGCGCTGCTGCTGAAGGCCGTGCACGGCAAGCTCGGCACGCAGCGTGTTCACACGCTAGTGAACACGCACTGGCACCCGGACCAGACCGGCCTCAACGAGGTAGCTGGCAAGGACCACGCGACGATCATCGCGCATGAAGTCACTCGGCTGGCCGTCGGCCGCAAGCTGCGCTCGCCGCTATTCGATGGCACCATCGGCCCGCTGCCGGAAGCCGCCCAACCGACGGTGACCACCTACGACCGTGGCGTGTTGCAATTCGCCGGCGAGGAAGTGCAATACCGCTATCTACCGGGTGCGCACACCGACGGTGACCTTTACGTGTACTTCCCGAAGCGCAATGTGCTGGTGGCCGGTGGTCCGGTGACCTCCGACCGCTGGCCGGTCATCGACTATCTCAATGGCGGTTTCATGCATGGCTTCGTGCGCTCGTACGAGGTCCTCGCTGACCTCGTGAAGCCCGACACAATCGTGGTGCCGGCCAACGGTCCAGTGATCTCCGGTGCCGACGTGGTAAAGATGAAGGACCTGTACTGGCAGTTGTTCAAGCAGTTCTTCGTGCTGTTCAACAAGGGCCTTGGTCCGAAGGATGTCGCTGAGTTCAACGCGGGCAAGGAGTTCAAGGGCGTGGTACCCATCGTGGCGGATCGTCCGCTGATCGGTAATCCCTTGCTGCAGCAGTTGGGGGACCCGAGCCAGTTCCTGGAGTTTGCCTACCGCAGCACGCAGCTGGCGACGCTTCCCTTCTAACCGCGCTGCGCAGGGCGCTGCCCTCGGGTCGCCTACCGCCTGCTGCGCAAGTGACCTTGCGGCGGCGATGGGCTGCTCGAGGAAGGCCGGTGTCACCTGCCGCAGTGCGGCGTCGGTGCCGAAGCCATCCTTGAGCGGATCCTGCGGCAGGCAGGCGCCAGGCCGATGTCCAGGCCAGTCAGGTCGCGCACCGCGGTGGCGTAGTCACGTCGGTTCAGGCAGCGCAGCGGCCCGCCGCTGCGCAGCGGGGGGTTGGCGGCGGCAACCCGGGAGGGCTCAGGCCAAGGAACAAGGCCCGCGACAGCTTGCTTCTTGGGGCGATTGCCGCGCGGCGTTGGCAGCATGCCCCGCGCAGTTTGCGCCCGTGGCTTCCCGGATCGTCGGGTCATCGGCCACGCCATAGCTGGCCATGGCGTCGAAGGCCACGCCGCCCGCCGGATCCTCCACATGGTGGCAGTTGACGCGGTAGCGCTGGATAACCTGCCGGGAGGCCTGCCGCGCATGGCTGCCCTGCGTATCGGCCGGGGCCGCCGATGCGACCCCCCTCAGCGCCCCCCTCGGGGGGGCGGCTTTGGCGCGGCCCGGTCCAGAGAGCACCTGGCCACCATCCCCGTTACCACAGGCTGACGCGCTTATCCGGCGGCCGGTACATCTTGTCGCCCTCCTTGATCCCGAAGGCCGCGTAGAAGGAAGCGAGGTTGGTTTCCGGAACCCGCCCGCGAATGAATTCCGGAGAGTGTGGATCGGACTTGAGTCGTACGATCAGCTCGTTGTCCCGCGCATTGCCGCGCCAGACCTCGGCCCATCCATAGTAGAAGCGCTGATCCCCCGAGAGCCCGTCGATTACCGGTGCGACGGTTCCGCCCAGCGAGAGCTGGTAGGCCTTGTAGGCGATGGCAAGCCCGGCGTTGTCGGCGATGTTCTCCCCGAGCGTGAGTTCCCCGTTGATCGGGAACCCCGGGACGGGTGAGTAGGCGGCGTACTGCTCTACCAGCGCATGGGTGCGTGCCCTGAAGTTCTCCAGGTCTTCTTGCGTAAACCAGCCGGGCACGCCGAGCAGGTTGCCGTTGCCGTCGTACTGGCTGCCCTGGTCGTCAAAGCCATGGCTGATCTCGTGGCCGATCACCGCGCCGATGCCGCCGTAGTTGACCGCATCGTCGGCCTGCGCATTAAAGAAGGGTGGCTGCAAGATGGCGGCCGGGAAGACGATCTCGTTTTTTTCCGGGTTGTAGTAGGCGTTGACGGTCTGCGGGGTCATGTCCCATTCGTTGCGGTCAACGGGCTTGCCCAGCTTCGCCAGGTCATGGGCGTACTGGAATTCGTGCGCGCGCCGCAAATTTCCCAGCACGTCGTCGCGGATGATCCGCAGGCGGCGGTAATCTCGCCACTTGTCGGGGTAGCCGATCTTGGTCGTGAACTTGGCCAGCTTCTCCTCGGCCCGCTTGCGGGTCTCCGCGCCCATCCAGTCCAGTGTATGGATATCCGCGCGATAGGCGGCCATCAGGTTGCTGACCAGTTCGTCGATCCGGTGCTTGGCCTGCGGGGGGAAATACTTCTCGACGTAGAGCTTGCCCAGGCTTTCTCCCAGGCAGCTTTCTACCAGGCTTATGCCACGCTTCCAGCGGAGCCGGTTCTGTTCGATGCCGCGCAGCGTGGTACCGTAGAACGAGAAATGCTCGTCGACGTACGCCTGGGAGAGATAGGGAGCAGAGTCGCTGAGCACATGCCAGCGAAGGTAGGTCTTCCAGGTGGATAGCGGCGTCTCCTGGATCAGCTGTCCGAGGTTTGTGAAGTAGCTGGGCTGGCTCACGATGAGGTAAGTGGTCTTGCCCTGGACGCCTGCTGCCTGCAGGTAGTCCGGCCAGTTGAACTGCGCCGCCAGCGCCTGCAGCTTGTCGAGGTCGTAGCGGTTGTAGGTCTTGACCGGGTCGCGGTTTTCCACCCTGGACCACTGCGCCCGCGCGAGCGCGGTCTCCAGTTGTAGGATGTTCCGGGCGTCCTGCGCGGCAGTGCGGCTGCCGCCCAGCTCGAACATCGTCTGGATATGCGCCAGGTACTTGTCGCGTACGCTCTTCAGCCTTGTCTCGTCCTGCAGGTAGTAGTCGCGGTCAGGCATCCCCAGCCCGCCCTGACTGATATCAAAGACATAGCGGGTGGAGTCCTTGGCATCCTGGTGCACGTCACTGGCCACGGGGACATTGATGCCCGCGCGTCCCAGCTGCGCCAGCAGCGCGGGAATCTGCTGCTTGGACTTCACTGCCTCAATGCGCGCGAAATCAGCCTGCAGCGGGGTTGCGCCCCGGTGCTCGATGCCCGGCTCATCCAGGAAGCCGCTGTAGAGGTCGATGATCTTGCGCTGCTCCGTATCCGGTGAGGCGGCCTGCTGGAGGGACTCGACGATGCCGCGCAGCTGGTCCAAGGTGTCATCGCCCAGCTTGTCGAAGGAGCCGTACCTGCCTTTGTCGGCTGGGATGGGCGTATTGGCCAGCCACTTGCCATTGACGTGCTGGTAGAAGTCGTCCTCCACCCGCACTGTCGGGTCGATGTACTGGCGCTCGATGCCCGATACCAGGCTCGCAGCCGAAGCAGTCATCGTGGCGCCGACCAGAAGGGCGCACAGTGAAAAGGCCGAGCAGTTTCTGTTCATCGCGGGTCCCTTGAACGAAGGTTCGTTGCTTGTCGTGAGGCAAGCCGTATCCCGGTGCCGTATCACGAACTTTTGAGCTTTATTTTTAACCGCCAATCCCGGCAGTGGCCTGAAATTCGGATTCAATTCGGACTGGCTTTGGTCCCATTGACGCAGACGCGCGATCCCGCCACCTGTTGCGCAGCGTCAGCCCATGCGACTCCCTTGTCTTCTGCCTCTTCAGCGGTCTCCGTCCGATCCTTAGCCTCAGCGCGTCTTCGGAGCTCCTCCGGAGAAGGACCCTGTGGAATAAATGGCCCAGCGTTTCGTGAGTAGTACCTTCCGTCAACCTCTACGCCGAAACCGGGTCCACCTTGATTTCTCGGCCTGTCACAGAAGGTACCAACGCCTTGTGCCAACAGTGCCCGCATTGTGCTTAGAGAAACTGCTCCTAGTCCGCTGAGAGCCTGCATGCACCGAGTGATTCTTGATCGACCTTTGGGCTGTCGAGCAAGCTGAGGTTCGGTTGCCCTCTTTTTTGCTTGCCGATGTAGGTTGGGTTTGCCTTTGTAATCGAAGGACCTTCCATCCTAAGCAGACGAGTTGCTGTGTAAGCGAATCGCTCCTTTCGAAAAGATAATCAGCCGTTATTTTTGGCGTCGCTTACCTTGGAATAGCGATTGTTTGCATGAATTTCAAATTCATTCAGTTCCGAGCGAACTGAATTTAGCTGGTTACTGAACCTCGCTTCATTAACGTCATTTTCAATCATCAACCCTATCCGGGGCGGTGCGCCCGTTGGGAGCGCCGGCCACCAACGGTAGATCCCCCGCCTTCCTTTTCTTCCAGGTGCCTCGGAGTTTTCGCGCTCTGCGCAGTCCCGCCATTCTTTGTGGCGGCCTTCAGACCACCGTGGTCGTTGACGAGGTCGCAAACTGTGGTCACGGATCCTTCGAATCGAAAGGTCATTACGATGTATGGGCGGGAAGTGAGCCTGGCTCCGCGGCAGTGAGCGCGTCAGGCAAGTGAGGCAGCGTGCTGCCTCGTGATGAAAGCTTCCTGCCCCATGTTGTGATCAGTGCAGCGGCCGAATACCACGTTCCTACCCCCGATGGGGGCGCCAATCCAGTCCGCTTGCCGATGCAATAGCGACCAGCGCAGACTACTACTACTACGATTTTTGGGAATCAACATGACCAGCTCTTCCAGCGATAGCGATTTCTTTGCACCGATGCGGTTCGAAGCTGAGGTGCTGGATTGCGAAGTCGAAGGTAGTCTGCCCGCCGCGCTGCAGGGCGCCTTCTACCGGAGTTGCGCGGACCGCCGATTTGCACCGCTTTATGCCGACGATACACCTTACAACTCGGACGGTGCGGTCGACCAGTTTCGATTCTACGATGGACATGTGGATTTTCTTTCCCGTTACGTGCGTACGGAACGCTTCCTGGCCGAGCGAAAAGCCCACCGAGCTCTCTTTGGCCGCTACCGCAATCGCTCCACTTCCGATCCGAGCGTGCGCCACCTCAGTCACAATACCGCCAACACCACGCCAATCGTGCATGGGGGCATGCTGTTTAGCATGAAAGAGGAAAGTCTGCCCACGCGCATGGACCCCAGTACGCTCGACACCCTGGGTGAATGGAACTTCTCTGGCAAAATTACCGCCAAGACGTTCACGGCCCACCCCAAGCTGGACCCGTTTACCGGCGAGCTCATTGCCTTTTCCTATGAGGCAAAAGGTGACTGCAGCGACGACATCGCCGTGTATGTAATCGATAAGAATGCGGCCGTCACCAACGAAATATGGTTCAAGGTGCCGGTCGTCTCCTCCATGCATGACATGGCCATCACTGATCGACACGTCATCCTTCCCACCACCGGCATGGTCACCTCGCCGGAGCGCCTGCAAAGGGGAGAGCTGCACTGGGCATATGATCCGACGGTGCCGGCACACGTTGCCATCGTACCGCGCAATGGCAAAGCGAAGGACGTGCGCTGGTTCCACGGCACGCCCGATCAGGCCATGCTGGTCCACACCACCAATGCGTGGAGCGAAGGCAACAAGGTCATCCTCGAGGCGCCGGTGGCAGCTGAGAACTTTCATCCCTACTTTCCGCGCGTGGACGGACTGCCGAACGACCCAGCACGATATGTTCCAACCATGCGGAGATGGACATTCGACCTCGACTCCAATAGCGACGGCTGGCAGGAGGAGATCCTGTTCGGGGGCATGAAGGTAACCAGCTTCACCCGTATCGACGACCGCTATCTCACGCGAAAGAATCGCTACAGCTTCATGATGACGAGCGATCCGTCGCTACCAGTGAATCGTGAATTCGCGGATACACTGGCGGTGCGCGTCTCCAACGCCTGGTACAGGTTTGATCATCTCAGCGGCAGCATCGACAAGTTCTCCGCTGGCGACAGTTATGGCGTCTCCGAACCACAATTCGTTCCACGCTCCCCTGCTGCGCCGGAAGGAGATGGCTACCTGATCGGTGTCGTCAATGATTTCAGGACCTTGCGCTCGGAGCTGGTGGTTGTCGATGCTATGAATCTCGCCGCTGGCGCCGTTGCGCGCGTCAAACTTCCCTTCCGCCTGCACATGCAGGTCCATGGCTGGTGGGTGCCGTGGTCGGTGCTGCCGTTCCAAGCCCGATAGCAAGACGAGGGGGCCGGCAGGGGTGCCACTTGGCCAGCCCTGGTTCGCGTCGCCGGCTTGTCCATCCAATCCATCCAATCCATCTATTTCATCCGTTCGATACCTAGGAGCTCGCATATGACCACCACACCTTCAGGCCTGCAGTACGAGGACGCTGTCTCAGGGAGCGGCGAAACCGCACGCGCCGGCGACCACGTGACGGTTCATTACACCGGTTGGCTCCAGGATCTCGACGCCCCGGGGTTTCGTGGGGCGAAGTTCGATTCGAGCAAGGATCGCGATAGCCCGTTCGACTTCCCGCTGGGCGGTGGCAGGGTAATCCGTGGCTGGGACGAAGGCGTGCAGGGGATGCAGGTTGGGGGCATCCGCATACTCACCATCCCGCCGGAACTGGGATACGGCGTTCGTGGTGTCGGCGGTGTAATTCCGTCCAACGCGACGCTTGTGTTCGAGGTGGAGTTGCTGGGGGTCTAGGTCCGGGCAACGCGGCCGCGGGGTGATTTACCCGTCCTGCTGGCTTGAAAATGGCTATGGAGTCGCCCGGCGGGGCGGGGCTGCGTCCCCTGGGTTGTCGGGATCCCGCATCTGATCCCTGAAATGTCACGGGCTCCGGAGGCGCTGTGTGGTGCCTGCCGGATCGCGCTCGTCGCGCAGGCCTAACGCCTCTGCACCCCGGCTGCCACTCGCGCGGCACGGAGGCGTCCGGTCTTCGGGTTCAATCCGCGCATAACAGCGGCAACGGCTGTTTGCTTTGCGTCGATAGGTCTCGCGTTCCACGGAGCATTGCTGGCAGTCTTGCTGACCGCAACTTCCTCAGGCGCGCCGAATAAAGTCTACTTAAAACAAAGACGTGCGCGCATCTTGGAGCTTTTTCTGGCAGCGGGTGGCGTAGCTTCAACGGGTGCCTGGTGCCCTGACCCCCATGCACGCCGTTTATCTGCGGCATTCCTGACACGCATTTTTCTTTGCCCCGTTACAGCGTCTAGACTTCGCAATAAACCGCCCTCAGGGCGTCGCGACGAGATCTAAACATGGCGCAAGAAGGTCTCGAATTGCTGGACGGTGACCAGGAGGTTCCCGTCCTGATCGTGGGTGGAAGCCTTGTCGGCCTATCGACCTCTATGTTCCTAGGCCTGCACGGCATTGCGTGCCTTTCTGTGGAAAAGCACCAGGGAACGGCCATCCATCCGCGTGCGGGCTACTTCCAGCTGCGCACGCTGGAGCTCCTGCGCCTGGCCGGCATCGAGGATCAGGTAATCGCGGCGGCGCATGCGCTCTACGACCCTAATGGCGGGTTTGTCGCGGTCGAGACACTCGCGGGTCGCGAGATCACCAGCTACATGCCGGATATCAACCAGGGAGTCGAGGATGTGAGCCCAGCGCGGCGGCTGTTCATGCCGCAACAGGTTCTGGAGCCGCTCATCAAGAGCCGCGCCCTCAAGCTAGGCTCGCGGCTGGTGTACTCGACGGAACTCGTTTCCTTCCAGCAGGACGCGACAGGGGTGACAGCGCACGTGCGGCACGTCGAAACCCTGCGAGAAGCGCGTATCCGCGCGAGATACATGGTCGCCTGCGACGGCAACCGTAGTCCGGTGCGCGAGGCGCTGGGAATCGCCATGCAGGGACATGCGGTCATGTCCAACAGCATCACAATCTACTTTCGCGCCGATTGCTCAAGCGCGCTCCGCGGCCGCAACCTCGGCGTCATCTATGTTAACAACCCGAAGATCCGCGGCTTCTTCCGCCTGGAGAAGACCGGCCTGGGCGGTTTCTTGGTTATCTTCACAGCCGGTGACATCCATAGTCCGGCGGCGAGGAATGTCGCCAGTGACTTGTCCGTCGAACGGGCGGTGCAGCATGTACGTGATGCGGTAGGCGACCCGGACCTCGCCGTGCAAGTCGAAGACGTGGCCAGCTGGGTCGCTGTGTCGCGCGCCGCCGAACTCTATGGCCGGGGCCGGGTGTTCATCGCCGGAGACGCTGCTCACCACATGCCGCCGACAGGTGGTTTCAACGGGAACACTGGCGTCCAGGACGCGCACAACCTGGCCTGGAAAATCGCCTGCGTGACCCGTGGTGAAGCGGGTCCAGAGCTGCTCGATACCTACGACCATGAACGGCGACCGGCGGGTGAGCTGGCGATGGAGCAGGCTTACCAGCGCTACGTCACCCGATCGGATCCGGATCTGGGTACCCACGGCATGCAGAAGCCCGTGCCCGACATGCACGTCGAGTACAACCGCTACCGCTCGCGGGCAGTGGTGCACGACGCAGCGTACGAGGACGACGGGGCGCGCGACATTGATCCGCGCCGCTCGCGCGCCTTGCCGGGTACGCGGGCCCCGCACCTGGACCTGCGTCGTGAAGGAGGGCTGATCTCCTCGCTGGACCTCTATGGCCATGGATTCGTGCTGCTGGCTCGGGCCGAGGACGGCGCCGAATGGATCGCGGCAGCAGCCCAGGTGGCTGCGGAACTGAGAGTGCCGATCGCTGCGTACCTTGTCGGCCGTCCGGGTTCGGCTGCCGCTCTGGTAGACCTGCCGCCGCACCGGCGAACCGCTGGCCAGCTGTTTTCGCGCAGCTTCCCGGAGGCCCATGGCATCGAAGCTTCCGGTGCTGTTCTGGTGCGGCCAGACGGCTACGTCGGCTGGCGCACCGCTCGGCATACGCCCGATGCTGCCGCCCGGCTAGGTTCCGCGCTGCGCTCCATTCTTTGTCTCTGACCGGAGAATCCCCCGTGACCACTCGCATCCAGATCGTCTTCTACAGCATGTACGGTCATATCCACCGCATGGCCGAGGCCATTGCTGCCGGCGCGCGCGAGATCGAGGACACGGAGGTGACGCTGCTGCAGGTGCCCGAGCTGGTTCCGGAGGACGTGCTGCTGCTAAGTGGCGCCCGTGAGACGCGGCGGAATTTCGCGCACGTGCCTTATGCAGACCCGATGAAGCTCGCGCAGGCGGACGCCATCATCTTTGGGACCCCCACCCGTTTTGGAAACATGTGCGCCCAGATGCGCAACTTTCTCGACCAGACGGGCTCGCTATGGGCCACGGGAGGGTTGGCCGGGAAGGTGGGAAGCGTGTTCACGAGCACGGCTTCGCAGCATGGCGGCCAGGAGACGACGATTACCAGCTTCCACACGACGCTGTTCCACCATGGCATGGTGGTCGTGGGTGTGCCTTACATCGAGGAGAGGCTGGTCGAGATGAACGAGATCTCTGGTGGAACTCCGTATGGGGCCTCCACCATCACGCGTGGCGATGGCACGCGCCAGCCGAGCGCTAACGAGCTTGCCATCGCGCGATTCCAAGGCATGCACGTCGCGGACATCGCGCGACGGCTCAGTCGGCCGCTCTGACGCGCTCGCCAGCCTGTCGAACAAGCGTTCGCAGCCACTGGTGCAGCGGATCTTCGCTGCGCCGTGCGTGCCAGGCTTGCACGTAATCGTAGGCACCGAGGTCTAGTTCGACGGGGGGTTGCAGGAGCGCGAGCCCCAGGGAGCGGGCGTAGAGCGATGCGATGCGCTCCGGGACTGGCACAATGAGGTCGCTGTCGCGCGCGAAGAATGCCGCTGCGAGGAAGCTCGGCATGCGAAGTGCGATGCGCCTCTGCAGGGAGAGTGCGGCGAGGCGCTCGTCGATGCCATGCAGACGCGAATGCACGACGTCGACCAGGACGTGCGGAAAGGCGATGAAGCGCTCTACCGTCACACGGGAGCCCACTAAGGGGTGGTCCACGCGCGTCGCAAGCACGAAGCGTTCTTGGAACAGAACCTCGACTTGTAGCTCATGGCAAGAGGCCTGGCCCGTCAAAC
Source organism: uncultured Pseudomonadota bacterium (assembly GCA_903868595.1). Classification (GTDB taxonomy): domain Bacteria; phylum Pseudomonadota; class Gammaproteobacteria; order Steroidobacterales; family Steroidobacteraceae; genus ZC4RG30. The sequence goes on along the minus strand of CAIPVV010000008.1, from coordinate 65,167 downwards.
ACAGGTCAAGGAATCCCGATTCCAGCCGCTCGAACATCTCGTCGGAAATGTGGCTGTAGGCAATGGATAGGCCCGGCGCCTCGCGGGCGAGCCCAGAGAGGACGTGCGGCATGACGATGGCGAGGGCGTAGTCGGTGCAGGCAATGCGCAATCGGCCCTCGGCGCGCATGGGGTCGAAGCGGGCGGGGCCAGTGAGCTGCCGAATCTCCGAGAGTATCTGCCGCAGCGGCCTGGCGATTTCCGCAGCGCGCGGCGTGAGCACCATCTCCTGACCTTGCCGCACCAACAGCGGGTCGCCAAAGTGACGGCGCAGGCGCCCGAGCGCGTGACTGATCGCAGGCTGGGTTACGCCGAGGCGCAGCGCGGTGCGGCTGACTTGGCGCTCCTCGATCAGCGCATCCAGCGTCCGCAGCAGGTTGAGGTCGAGGTCCTTGAGGTTCAAGACAGGCTTCCGGTCGCGCGACTGGCCGCTGGTCGAAGTATGGCCTTGGCGGGATCTGCCTGCACATCCGGGCTGTTCGCGCCTGCCCACCACCCGGCTCTGCCCGTACGCAGAGGCAAAAAAGGGCAGTGGGGCAGGTGCTTTTTCAAGTGTCTACTGCGGAGAGGCAGGGGCAGCCTAACCAGTTCAGGCCTTCGGACGAGTATCCTGTACATAGACCGCTCGCTCATGCGAGAACGCCCTGAAGCCGAATACTCCGTGATAGCTGCCGGTGCCGCTCTGGTTGACGCCGCCGAACGGCAGCTGGTTTTCCAGGTAATGCGAGAAGAACCCGTTGATGGTCACGCCGCCGGAGGAGGTCCGGTTGAGGATCCTGTCGATGTTGGCGGGCGTGTTGCTATAGATATAGAGAGCCAGTGGCTTGGCACGTTCGGAGACGAACGCGACGACGTCATCGAGCGTCCTGTAAGTCATGACGGGTACGATAGGCCCGAAGATCTCTTCCTGCATTATCAACATGTCAGGCGTGACGTCGGTTAGCAGCGTCGGATGTATCGTGCGGTCAGCCGCCTCCAGTACGCCGCCCACGGCAATCGTGGCACCCTTGCTTACCGCGTCATCGAAGAGATTCTTGATGCGGGTGAAATTCTGCTGGTTGACGATCTGGGCGATGGAGTCCTTCTTGATGCTCCCATCTTCCTTGTACAGGTTCCTCTGCACGCAGGCGTGGAATGCCTCGATCAGGGCGCTTTTCTGCTCTGGCCTCACGAAGACGTAGTCCGGGCAGATGCAGGCCTGTCCACCGTTGAACTGCTTGGCCGCCGCTAGGTCCGTCGCGACCTTCTGCACGTCCGCATCGGCATCCACGATGACGGGCGACTTGCCGCCCAGTTCCAGGGTGACGCTGGCAAGGTTGCGAGCGGCCGCGGACATGACGAGCTTGCCGACCCGCGTGCTGCCTGTGAAGAAGATATGGTGGAACGGCAACTCGAGCAGGGCGGTTGCCACTTCTACACCGCCTTCAAGCACAGCTACTTCCTGTTCCTGGAAGGCTTCCCGGATGATGCGGGCGGCAACCCCCGCGGTCGCCGGGCAGAGGTCCGTGAGCTTGACCATGCAGCAGTTCCCGGCAGCAACGGCGGCTGCCAAAGGGCCCATTACCAGCCCCAGGGGGAAGTTCCAGGGTCCCAGGATCAGGCAAACGCCTCTGGCCTCATGGACGATTCTCGCCGTGTCCTTTGGGTTCAGGGAGGGCTGGACTTCGATGGGCTTCATCCACTCGTCCAGATTCGCGATGTTGCGATCGATGTTGGCGAGAACGTTAAGAATCTCGGTGACGCGGATCTCGTTTTCAGGCTTGCGAGTGTCTTGCCGTACGGCTGCCACGATCTCATCGGCGTGCGCCTCCACGGCCGACTTTAGCCTTCGCAAGCTGGCTTTGCGCTGTTCGGCACTAGACGCCTTCGCTTCCCATTGGTGGGAACGCTGCAGCGCAAAGACGCGCTGAATGTCTAAGAGCACCGCCGGAGCCAACTCGTTTGCCATCGTCGTCATCGTACTTTCTCCAACCGTTAAGTGCTGATCGCCCTGCGAGACGTGAAGTCCTGATACCACGGGCTGCTCTGGTTCCAAACGGGGTTTGGCAACTGAGAATCGCCAGTCCCTGACGGCCGAAGATCGCAGGCTTCAGCGCCAGTTGGCGTGCGTGCTCCAGTACGCCACGCTGCGCCGATAGGCTTCGCCGTCGAGCGGCACGCCAGAGCCCCCCTCGGCCACGCCCAGCGCATTTCGCATCATGGTGATGGGTGCCATCGGAATTTCCGATGGTTCGCTGGTGTAAAGGCAGCCAACGATACCCCAGTTCGACTCTATTGGGGTGCCCTCCGCCATCAGCTGCTCGCGACTGTAGAGGATCGGTATCAGGTAGTCGGCAACCGGCGCCACCACCCCCTCGAACCAGCGCACGAGCACTGGCAATTCGTTGCGCTGCCGGGCCTCGTACCCGGAGCGCAATAGGTGCAGGTTGCCGTCGCTGAGCGGCACGGTGAGGCACCGGGTTGATGTCCAATTGCGGTGTACGTGCAGCCGGCAAAAAGGGGCGTAGCCCGGCAGATCCTGCAGTGGCGGGTGGTCGTTCAGGTACCGTTCGAAGGCCTCGGCGGTGATGTCCTGGATCGCGGTCGGTCGCGGTTCGCGCGGAAATAGCCGGGCGCGGGCAAAGTCCGTTAGGGTGATAGCCATGCTCGGCATCGTACCCGGGGCGCGCCGGGCAGGGCTAATACTGGAAAATCGAACGATTCTCGCTGCCGATGGCCTTATACTCCAAGAAAAATACCGCAAGGCCCGCGTTTGCGTCCTAGCGGCATCCGGTTCAGTCAAGAGGGGTAGTCATGCGTCGTCTCCTGCTCGCCACGGTGTGCGGTATTGCTGCACTGTCTTTCAACTGCGCACAGCTTGTTGCGGCGCAAAAGCCGTCGGGTCCGGCCAATGCCACGGAGTGGCCCCTGCACGGCGGTGACTACAACGAACAGCGCTACAGCCCCCTTAAACAGGTCAATGCCGACAACGTTGGCAAGCTCGGCCTGGCGTGGTTCGCGGATTTGTCGGAGAAGGGCCAGTGGCAGTCCACGCCGGTGGTAGTTGACGGTCGCATCTACGTGACGACGCCCTGGAGCAAGGTCTATGCCTACGATGCCGCCACGGGCAAGGCATTGTGGAAGTACGACCCGAAGGTGCCGCGCGAGATCGCCGCTACACGCCTGTGCTGCAACAACTCCAACCGCGGTGTCACGTTCTACAAGGGCAAGGTTATCTGGGGCACGCTGGACGGGCGCCTGGTCGCCGTCGATGCGAGGAAGGGGAGCAAGGTCTGGGAGACCCGTACCACCGACATCAAGGACGACATGTCCATCACCGGCGCGCCGCGTGTGGGCGACGGGCTTGTGTTCATTGGTCAGGGCGGTGGCGAATACTTTCAGCGCGGCTACCTGTCCGCCTATGACGCCGACACTGGCAAGCTTCGCTGGAAGTTCTACGTAGTGCCGGGAGATCCGTCCAAGGGCCCGGATCATGCCGCATCCGACAGCGTAATGCCGATGGCCGCCAAGACCTGGAGTGGCGAATGGTGGAAGACCGGCGGCGGCGGTTCGCCCTGGGATGGCATTGTCTATGACCCACAGACCGACTCGGTGATCTTTGGCACGGGCAACGGCGCACCGTGGCCGGCCGAGGATCGCTCGCCGGGTGGCGGCGACAATTTGTTCATCGCGTCGATCGTCTCTTTGGACGCGAAGACCGGCCAATACCGCTGGCATTACCAGGCCGTGCCGCAGGAGAACTTCGACTTCGACAATACCTCGCCGCTGACCACTGCCGATCTCACGATCGACGGCCAGAAGCGCCACGTAGTTATGCAGCTGCCAAAGGACGGCGTCTCTTACGTGATTGACGCGGCGACGGGCAAGGTGATCAGCGCCAAGCTGGTCGTGCCCTATGCCAACTGGTTGACCGGTTTCGACAAGGAGAACAACTGGAAGCCGATCATCAATCCGGATTCCAACTACGGAAAGACGCGCAAGGGCTGGTTTGTGACGCCATTCCAGACGCATGTCTGGTATCCGCAGTCCTTCAATCCGCAAACTGGCCTGCTATACGTCGGTATCCGCTACGCAACGTTCGGCTATGTCGCCGAGCTGGGCGCGAAAATGGGCAACCAGCTGCTCGGCATCAACATCGCCAAGCGTCCGGAGATGGGTCCGCCGCCGCTGGAAGGCGCAGGCCAGTGGCTCACCGCCTGGGACCCGGTCACGCAGAAGGAAGTCTGGCGTGCGAAGGACGGCGTAGCGAACTCCGGCACGATGACTACCGCCGGCAACCTGGTGTTCCAGGGCACGGGTCGCTCCAACTTCACGGCCTTCCGGGCCGACAATGGCGAGAAGCTCTGGTCGATGGAAGCCGGCGCCAGCGTGCAAGCCGGTTCGATCACCTACCAAGTGGGCGCCACGCAGTACGTCGCCGTGGTCGCGGGTGCGCCGCGTGCGGCTGGTGGCAATCGCCTGCTGGTGTACAAGCTGGGGGGGAGCGTCACGCTGCCTCCGACGCCGCCAGCCGCGCCGTTGGTGGTCAGCGCGCCCGAGAATTTCGGCGATGCTGCAACGCTCGAGAAGGGGCAGCAGCTCTGGCAGCAGAACTGCTCGCTTTGCCACGAGGGTGGTCGCGGCATGGGCGGCTTCCCGGACCTGCGTTACTCGGCACTGCTGCAGAGTGACGCAGCGTTCAAGGCCGTGGTCATCGACGGCGTGCTGACCGAGAACGGCATGCTGTCCTTCGCCAAGACGCTCAAGCCGCAGGACGCCGAGTCGATTCGCGCCTGGGTCACGAAGCTGGCCAATGACGTGCGCAATGCGCCGCCTGCTCCAACTTTCGGGCCGGCCGGCCCGCCGCAGGCCGCGCCGGCAACGACACCGCCGCCGGCACCGCAGACGGGTCTGCACAGCGGCTGACGGGGCCGGGGCATGTATCCGGACGTGATCGAGTCGGCCAGCTCCGGGGCCGCCAGTGCGTAGCTCGTCAAGAGCCGCGACCACGGCGGCGGTCTGCCCAGAGGCTTAAATGCCCGGTCGGCAGAACCGCTACGGGAGTTGTCCTGGGACGAGGTCAACCTAATCGGCACGGCGGCAGCTGCGAGTAACAGGGGGCGCCACTGCCGTCTTGTGCGGATGTCCGGCTGTTTTTCGCCACCCGACCGCGCCGCCATCGGAACCAAAGCGTCGGCCGTCAAACACGGCAGCCACTGTCCTCGCGCTGAGCCGCTGGAAATGAAGACGGCAAGAACGCGTCGATGGTGGCCACGCGCGTGGCGGGAAAGGTCTTGGCGGGGATTGCGTCTCGCCAAGAAAATCTTATAACGTCCCAACGCCTTAGCTTCAGCGGAGCAGCAAGACTGTCTGTCGGATAATAAGGCGGGCTGCTGTTCGGGCTGCCGATGATGTTACGAGGCGCCGCAAGGATCCGTGGGACTGTCAGGTCTGCACGAGGTATCTCGCGACTATGCAGAACTTGTGCAAAAGGATCCCCATGATTACGCGCCTCGCTGTGTCAATTGGTCTGCTGGTGTTGAGTGCGGCCGATGTTTCCGGCGAGCCACTGCTTCTTGCGCCTGATCGGGTGTTCACCGCAGAAGACGGCGTGAGCCACCTCGGTTGGAAAGTGCTTGTGGATGGCGAAACCATCCGGGCGGTAGGCCCCGACGTCGTGGAGCCTGTCGGAGCTCGGACCGTTCGCCTTGCGGGGGCCACCCTTCTGCCCGGCCTGATGGACATCCACTCCCACCTGTTCCTGCATCCCTACAACGAGACGTTGTGGGACGATCAGGTGCTCAAGGAGCCGCTGGCTTATCGCGTGGTGGAGGCGGCCGCCCACGCCCGCGCCACCCTGCATGCCGGCTTCACAACCCTGCGCGACCTCGGCACCGAGGGCGCCGGCAACTCCGACGTGGCCCTCAAAAGGGCGATCGAGGATGGCATCACGGAGGGGCCACGCCTTCATGTTGTCACCCGCGCGATCGTTGCCCTGGGCGCTTATGGTCCGGTGCGCCGCGACTACGCGATCCCTGAACTGCCGCAAGGTGCCGAGGAGGCCTCCGGTATCGATGGAATGGTTGCCGCCGTGCGTCATCAAGCCGCAGCAGGCGCTGACTGGATCAAGCTCTACGCCGATTTCCAAATCGGCCCGCACGGAGAGACCCTGCCGGCCTTCTCGCTGGAAGAACTCAAGGCAGCGGTGACCAAGGCGCACGACGTGGGCCGCAAGGTCGCCGCCCACGCGGAGTCGGACGAAGGCATGCGCCGCGCCGTCCTCGCCGGCGTGGACACCATCGAGCACGGCAAGGGCGGCTCGCAGGCCACCTTCCGTCTCATGGCCCAGCGTGGCGTGGCCTACGTGCCCACGCTTACCGAAGTAGAGTACTACGGCATTTATTTCCACGGCTATCGCCCCGGAGAGACTCCACCGACCCCGGACATGGTGGAAAGTGAGCGGGCCTTCCGCACCGCCCGAAGCGCGGGCGTCACGATTGCCTCCGGCTCGGACGTCGGGGTCTATGCCCATGGTGAAAACGGCCGCGAGCTGGTCTGGATGGTTCGCTACGGCATGACCCCTGCGGAGGCCCTGATCGCAGCTACCAGGACCGACGCGGCAGTACTGGGAGAAGCAGGCCGGCTGGGTAGAATTCAGGCTGGCTACCTTGCCGATCTGGTGGCGGTGCAGGGCGACCCTACCATCGATATCACTGCAGTGCGCCGACCCGTGTTCGTGATGAAGGGCGGCCGGGTCATACGGGAGTAAGGGGCGGTAAACTCCCAGATCGCGCGTCTGGCGCGCTTGCAAACGTTCAGGAGATAGCCTTGCTCACCGCTTCGCGTTACTCAGATGAGTCAACGGCTGGCCGTGCGCCGGACTATTCCGATGCGTTTGAAAAACTCGATAGCATCTCGCCCCGGCTCGACCGACTTCCCCCGACCGCCTCGATCTGGAAACTGGTTCTTCTGCTTAGTCTGGGCTTTTTCTTCGAACTCTACGATCTGCTGCTGACAGGGTACGTCGCGCCTGGGCTCGTCAAGAGCGGCATCCTGACGCCGACTACCCCAGGGTTATTCGGAACCCATGGTGTTGCAGGCTTCATCGCCGCGCTGTTTTCCGGCTTGTTCATCGGCACGATCGCCTGCGGGTTCCTGGCGGACCGATACGGGCGTCGCGCCATTTTCACCTGGTCTTTGCTGTGGTACACGGCCGCCAACCTGATCATGGCCTTTCAGGCGGAGGCTTTCTGGATAAACCTGTGGCGTTTCATTTCGGGTGTTGGACTGGGCGTGGAAATGGTCACCATCGGTGCTTATGTTGCTGAGCTAGCGCCGAAAGCCATGCGAGGTCAGGCCTTTGCCTGTTGCCAGGCTGTCGGCTTCACGGCGGTGCCGGTGGTGGCTTTCCTTTCCTACCTGCTGGTGCCCATTGCGCCGATGGGCGTTGATGGATGGCGTTGGATCGTGATCCTTGGTGCCCACGGGGCGCTCTTCGCCTGGTGGATCCGTCGCAACCTGCCCGAGAGCCCTCGCTGGCTCGCGCAGCGGGGGCGGTTGCAGGAGGCCGAAATAATCCTGACAGCGCTGGAAGCCAAGGTGCAGAAGGAGTTCGGCCATCCGCTGCCGGCTCCCGAGGCGGCGCTCCCCGTCCCTGCCATCGGCGCCTTCCGGGATATGTGGGTTGCTCCGTATCGCGCGCGGTCCATCATGCTGATGGTCTTTCATGTCTGCCAGGCCGTGGGTTACTACGGCTGGGCAAACTGGGTGCCGACGCTGCTCATCCAAAAAGGGATCGCTATCACTACGAGTCTCCTGTACACGAGCGTCATTGCGCTGGCAGCGCCGCTTGGCCCGTTGCTGGGCTTGTGGGCGGCGGACAGGTTTGAAAGAAAGACCGTGATTGTGGCGATGGCCGGCCTTAATGTGGCTTGCGGGCTGGCTTTCAGTCAGGAAAGTACGATGGTGGCCCTCATCCTGCTGGGTGTCTGCCTGACGGTGGCGGGCAACGTCGCCTCCTTTACCTACCATGCCTACCAAGCGGAGCTGTTCCCGACGCGAATCCGTGCGCGAGCCGTAGGCTTTGTCTATTCATGGAGCCGTTTCTCAGGGATCTTCACGGCATTCCTGATTTCCTTCATGCTGGGAAAGTTTGGGGTTACGGGTGTATTTGTCTTCATCGCCATGGCCATGGGCGGGGTGATGGTGATCATTGGAGCCGTGGGCCCGCGCACGCGGCTGCTGTCCCTTGAGCAGGTCTCGCGTTGATGGACAGCCGGGAGCATCGGGTTGGCGGCCTATCCTTCCTGATCGCGCTGTTGGCAGTGGCGTTGTGCATGCGCTCTGCCATCACGGGGGTAGGCCCGCTGCTGGGCACGCTGCGGGAGCAGTTGGGGCTTTCCCCGACCAGCGCTGGCCTGCTGAGCAGTCTTCCGCTGTTACTCTTTGCGGCCTGCGCCCCCGTGGCACGCCTGGCGCGTAACCATGGTACCGAGCGGATGCTGCTGCTGGCACTGGCGGCGCTGCTGGCCGGCTTGCTGCTGCGCTCCGAAGGCCATGTGCCGACCCTGTTTGTCGGCACGCTGGTGCTGGCCGGCGGCATCGCAGTAGCCAATATCTTGCTGCCGATCCTAGTCAAGCAGCACTTCCCAGCCGGCATACCTGCCATAACCTCGGCCTACGCTACGATGATAGGTGTGTCTGCTGCCGTGGGATCTGGACTGGCCGCGCCGCTGGCGAGATGGCTGCCAGGGGGCTGGCGTGGGTCCTTGTGCAGCTGGGCCGTGCCCGTAGTTGTGGCCCTGGTAGTGTGGTTTCCCCACACACGCCACGACTTGCATGTCACATCGGTAGCCGATACCTCCCATGCCCGCCTGCCTTGGTCAAGCCCTCTGGCATGGCAGGTCACGGGCTACATGGGGCTGCAATCCATGGTGTTCTATGTAACGGTGGCGTGGTATCCCACGATGCTGCAAGACGCCGGCCTGACGGTCGAGGCGTCGGGTTGGCTGCTCACCCTGTATCAGGTTGCAGCCCTGGGTGGTGGGCTCGCCATGCCAATATTAATCCGCGGCTCTGCCGACCAGCGCTTTCTCGCCGCATCAACTGGCCTGCTATCGGCAGTCGGTACGCTTGGTATGCTGCTGGCGCCGAGCTGGGGCTTCTTGTGGATGGTGCTGCTGGGACTGGGGACGGGGCCGGCGCTGATTTTGGCGCTCTCCTTCATGGGCTTGCGCGCCACCGGACCGCGCTCGGCCGGATCCTTGTCGCTGATGGCGCAGTCGCTGGGCTACCTGCTGGCATCTGTCGGTCCCGTGAGCTTCGGCGCGATCCACGAACTCTCCGGTGGCTGGCTATGGCCGATGCTGATGCTGGCCATTGCGGCAGTTGCGATGGTCGGCTGTGGTCTTGGGGCAGGGCGCGCCATCCGGGTCTAGGCCCGTGGCCCTGAGCGAGGCCACTTTGCCCATGCGAGTGCCGCCTGCTACGGCTACCCTCCCCCCGCCTGGTTGCCCGATGCGCCCGGGGCCCAGGGCGGCACTGCACTGCTTCAGGGGGAGGCCAGCGTGGGCGACTGGGTGGCTGCAGCACCGACCCTGCCTAGCTGTGGGCCGCGACCACCGCCGCACAGATGCACCAGAACACCGGATACTCACAGCCGCGCTGGGTCCAGATCCAGGAAGTGTTGACCTTCAGGTCAGACACGGCAGCCACCAGCATGATGGCGGCCGCTAGCCACGCAGCGAGCGCTGTGAAGACACCCCAGACCAGTGCGGTGCCAGCACCACGAACACCTTGGGCATCGGGCAGCCAGCCTTCGGGAAAAAAAGCCCACGGAAGCGGCGAGGTTCCTGAAATTGACGTCGGCATTGGGAGCAGGAGTGCGCCGCAGATGATCCGCAGCGCCACGTAACCGATCGCAACATCGAAATCAAACGTGGATATCGCTCAACGCTTCTTGTAGGCATTCAGCAGCCCTGCATTCATGCCACCGTCACTGGTTATCCAGCGGTGTATGAACACCCAGCGCCCGTTGAGCTTGACCCGTTCATCATGCTCAAGACCTTGCTCAACCCCGGTGGGCGGCGCAGTCCCTGAGTCGGGGTTGAGTCCTGTCCAGATCAGGTCGGCCGCGGCAGTGGTTCCTTCGACCGGTATTTATAGATGGGTGAGCAGCAGGCAAAGCGTACCCTTGCGGTCAGCAGACCGAACCGCAGTGTCGCGGTAGATTCGCTCGATGCGTTACTTGCCCTGGGCTACCTCCCCGTTAACCTCCAGCAGGTTATTCAGTGCAAACCAATGGCTGAAGTCGTGCTGACCGAAGGCCAGTTGCCTGCAGTACGCCACCAGCAGGTCATCGATCAGAGCACGGTCGGCCCGCGTTGCGGGGGCGATCTTCGGGAGGTCGGTGCAGGGCACCGAGGCAGTGACAGTCAGTAGGCTGAGGGCAAGAGCGCTGCGTATCGAGAAGCTGGGTCTCGACATCTAGTGCCGCCGTGGATCATCTCAAGGTTAGCGTGACCAGCGTCGTAGGTGCAGAGACGTGGCGAGCAGACGCGCGGCGCCTGCTCGCGATCCAATGCGTGGGAGGGATTTGGCAGCCTCGCGCAAAAAACGCTGTCTCGGAGCTGCCAACGTGTGGATGTCAATGCCGACGTGGAGATGCAGGTTGGCAATGTAATGCGTTCACGACGACTCATTTCCAGGCCTCCCGGCGTCCGGCGGAGATCCTGCCGCGGAAGGCCTTAGCGCGGCAGGCCTGGCCCGGCAGGGGCTGAAATGGACTAACTTTGGAGGGTAAGCGCTGTGCGGAACGGGGTTGGCGGCTGTGCAGGGGGCCTGGCTTGTTCCAACCGGGCACGGCAGGCCGACCAAGGACGCTGCCAGGACGAAATTTCCGCTCCGGATTGCCGCCTCCTCGCGGAAGACTTGGACGTCGCACAGGGCGCTGCGATGGGGCTCCGAAGTCGCCCGGCACCGGTCTGCAGTCCGGCACGCGAGCCATTGTGCCTGGGTTGCAGCAAGAGGCCGCGAGTGGGCCGCAGTCCAGCTAGACTATCAAGCCCCGGGTTTCGCGCGGGCCGGTGATATTCCCATTACACAGACGATCCGAAGTGGCTTATGTTGAGTGAGTCTCTGGTAGTTCTCGACTTCGAAACCACTGGGTTGAGCCCGCTCCGTGGCGACCGCATCACCGAGGTCGCAGTCGTTCGCGTTGAGGGTAGCGCCATCACTGATCGATACGAGTCGCTGGTGAATTGTGGTGTCCGTGTGCCGGCGTTCATAACGGACTACACCGGCATCTCCCAGCGCATGGTCGACGCGGCACCGCCGGTAGGGAACGTGCTTCGGGAGCTTGAGCGTTTCATCGGCAGCTCTCCGGTGGTAGCGCACAACGCGAGTTTCGATCAGCATTTCTTCGACAGCGAATTTCAGCAGTGCGGTTTGGCAGTCCGTGACGGCGCCTTTCTCTGTTCGCTGAGGCTTTCCCGTCGTATCTACCCCTACCTGCGAAGCCATTCGCTGGGAGAGTTGGCGAGGCAGCTGCGCCTGCTCTGCAGTGGCACGGCGCATCGGGCCGGCGCTGATGCAGAAGTCACGGCAGGATTGGTGCTTCGTGTTGCCGCAGATCTTAAGGCCCGTCATGCATCCCTAACGGTGGATGCACGGCTGCTGCGGCAGATCATGAAGACCCCTGTGGCAGGCGTCAATGAGCGCCTGGTACGGTTGGCGCAGAGCTGATCGGCGAACGTTCAGGTACCGCAGAAAGTCTGCAGTACCCGCTCGGACTCCTCTGGCGCGCGCTGATACGCCACGGCCCCTGGCTGGTCGTCATATGGCCTCTGCACAATCGCCAGCAGCTTCTCGAAGGGCGCCAGGTTCCCCTCCCGGGAGGCGGCCTGCAGGGCCGCCTCCACGCGATGGTTGCGCGGGATGAAGGAAGGATTGGCGCGGCGCATGGCCACAGCGCGCTCGGTACCTGGCCGGGGATCTCGCTGCAAGCGCGCGCGCCACGCCGGGAGCCAGGATTCAATCCCTGCGACCTCGAGCCTGTTGTCCTCAGCTGCGTCCGCAAGCCGCCGGAAGGTCAGGGTGAAATCAGCGGAGTGCTCCTGCATCGTAAGCAGCAGTTGTTTGAGCAGGGCGCCATCTTCCAGTTCTGCATTGCCTAGCCCGGCCTTTTCCCTCAGGCGTGCCAGTAGCTGCGCCTCGCAGTTTTCGAGGAACGCTTCGATGATGTCACCGGCGCGCTGCGCCGCGCGCGCCTGGTCGTCGTCGATGACTGGCAGCAGTGTCTCGGCGAACCGAGCAAGGTTCCATTGGGCGACGGACGGCTGGTTGGCATAGGCATAGCGCCCGCGATGGTCGATTGAGCTGAATACCGTATCCGGGTGATAGGCATCCAGGAATGCGCAGGGACCGTAGTCGATGGTCTCGCCAGATAGCGCCATGTTGTCCGTGTTCATGACGCCGTGGATAAAGCCCACGCGCAGCCAGTCGGCAAGGAGCGCTGCCTGCCGGTCAGCGACGGCCTGCAATGCCGCCAGCGCCGGATTGGCGGCGGCGCGAGCGTCGGGGAAATGACGCTCGACGACAAAATCCAGCAACCTGCGCAGTCCGTCCTCGTCGCGGCGTGCTGCGAAGTACTGGAAAGTGCCCACGCGGACATGGCTTGCTGCCACGCGGGTCAGGACGGCGCCAGGCAGGCTGCGTTCCCGCAGTACGGGCTCTCCGGTGGCAACGACCGCCAGGGAGCGGGTCGTGGGGATGCCCAGCGCATGCATCGCCTCGCTGAGCAGGTACTCGCGCAGCATCGGTCCGAGCGCTGCGCGCCCGTCACCACCGCGGGAGTAGGGCGTAAGGCCAGAGCCTTTCAGCTGCAGGTCGCGCACCATGCCGTTTGGATCGCGCAATTCACCCAGCAGGATTGCGCGGCCGTCGCCCAGACTGGGCACGAAGTTGCCGAACTGGTGGCCGGCATAGGCCATTGCGATTGGCCTCGCGTCCGAAGGCAAGTCATTGCCGGAAAGCATGCCGGCAGCGCGGCACTCCAGAGCGTCGACATCCAGGCCAAGGCTCTTCGCGAGCGGTCGGTTGAAAATCGCGAGCTTCGGGTCCCGGACCGGCGTTGGCCGCAGGGCGGCGTGGAACCGGTCCGGCAGGCCGGCATAGCTGTGGGTAAGGCCAAGTTGCATAGGGTCGCTAGGCTACACCCGCAGCGCCGCGTTGGAATAAAATAACGTGGTGACATCCTCAAGTCATCATCTCACCGACCGCTTCCGCGGCTAAGTCGATCTTGTCCGCCCCCAGCGACGTAGCGAGGAAGACCGCATTTAGCTTTACGATTGACCACACTCCTCGGTCGCGATCTTCGCGCTGCCCGGCGGCCGCACAGAGGAGGTCACCTCAGAAGAGGCGCGCGCTGCCGGCGACTGTTTCAACCTCTACCTCTTGGAGGGCACACGCCAGGGCACACAACGGCTTGAACATTCACCTTACCAGCCACCGATGCGATGAGCCGCGCTGTCCTGCGTTTTGGCACGCTGCGATCCCTTCGTCACCGTGCGCGGCTGCGCCGCAGACGAGTCGCGGGTACTGGGGGGGCGGGCGCAGACGGTGCCGGATGCGTCACGGTTCCCGACATCCGCGCCGGGTCGCGCGGGGGGCTGGCAGTGCAGGCATGGACCGGCATTGACGGGCCGGGCATAGCGTTCGACACTGACGGCCGCATTACCCGGCGACAATCGGCAGGAAAGGGGGACGGATGAGGAGCCTTGCGCAATTGATGCTGACTGCGATGGTGCTGGCCGCAGGGCCGGTGCTGGCCCATCACGGAATCTCCAATTGGGACCTTAACAAGGACCTAACGCTCACCGGCACGCTGACGCGGATCGACCTCATCAATCCGCATGCCTGGATCTACCTTGACGTGAAGGCTGCGGGCGGTAGGTCCGAGGACTGGCGTTGCGAGATGCGCTCGGCGAACGCGCTGCGCCGCTCAGGGTGGACGGTAGGCATGTTCCGGATTGGCAGTACGATTGTCGTGAACGGCTCGCCGGAGCGATACAAGCCGCGCTACTGCTACCTCAGCACCATCCAGTTCGCAGATGGCAGCCGGATGGACCGCTATGGCCAGCGGCAGCTACCCGATGTTGCGCAGGCAGCAACATCCAAGGTGCGCGTGGCGCGGCTGCCTGACGGAAGGCCTAACCTCGCCGGGGAGTGGGCTGCCGAGCAGCGCGTTATGACAGATCCGCGCGGCCAGAGCGGCGCGTTGATCCCCATTAGCGAGGCGGCGAAGCTGAAGCCCGGCGAACTGCCGACAGGCCAGCGAGCCTTTCCCGGCTCGCGCGGCACGCCGGAATCGATGTCGTCTGACCCGGTGCGCGCTGCCTGGGATCGCCCGATTCCCGTCAAGCTTACGCAAACCGGTCTCAAGGCCCTTACCCGCTTTAACCCAGCCTCGCGGGACAACCCGCGGCTGCGCTGCGAACCCACGAACATCCTGTTCGACTGGACCTTCGATAGTGTCGTCAACCGCATCACGCAGACGCCGTCGCGGATCACAATGCAATACGGACACATGGACCTTACGCGCGTGATTCACCTTGACGAGAAGGCGCCGCCCGCAAACGCGAAGCCCTCTCTTGCCGGGTACTCCATTGGTCGCTGGGAAGGGGATAAGCTCGTTGTCGAAACCACGCTGTTCACGCCCGGTGTGCTCAACGCCGATGCTCGCGTGCTGCATGGCTCGCAGCTTCGTGTCACTGAAGGTTTCCAGCTCGATGCCTCAGGAGCGAAGCTTGCGCGGCGTTATGAGGCGGTGGATCCGGAATTCTTCGCCGATGTTTGGCGCGGAGAGGACGTGGTGTTGCCGGCCGAGGTCACGTTCGCGCCCTACAACTGCAAGGATACCGGTGGCGCCCCCGGTGCGGCGGCGGCGGTCGGGCGATGAGCCAGAAGGTTCTCGTTACCGCAGGCGCTGGTGGCATCGGCCGCGAGATCGTGCGCGCCTTCGCTGCCTCCGGCGCAGGCGTCGCCGTCAGCGACATCGATGTAGCGGCGCTTGCCGCCCTTCGGGCTGAGCTGCCCGGCATAGTCACTTTCGTCTGCGACGTTGGCAGGCGGGCTGAGGTGGAACGCATGGTCCCCGCTGCGGTCGCGGCGTTAGGCGGTCTGGATGTACTCATCAGCAATGCGGGAATAGGCGGGCCTACGGCCACCGTCGAGGACTTCCCGCCTGAAGATTGGGATCGCGTTCTGCAGGTGAACCTGACCGGCACGTTCGATGTGTCGCGGCTTGCTATCCCGCACCTGAAGCGCTCAGGTGCGGCATCTATCGTGATCATGTCATCTGCGGCTGGACGATTTGGCTACCCGAGTCGCAGCGCCTACTGTGCCAGCAAGTGGGCCCTGGTCGGATTGGCCAAGACGCTATCGATCGAGCTGGGTGAATTTGGCGTCCGTGCCAATGCGATCCTGCCCGGTGCCGTCGATGGCGAGCGATTGCAGCGCGTCTATGCCGGTCGCGCCGAGGCCAGCGGCCAGAGTCTGGAAGCCGTGCTCGTTGCCGCGATGGCCGGCCAGTCCCTGAAACGCTTCGTCGATCCGCGCGACATCGCGCAGCTTGCGCTGTTCCTGGCCTCCGATGCGGGCAAGTCTATTTCGGGGCAGGCGCTTTGCATGGACAACGACATACAGAAGGCCTGAGAGGCGGCGGCGGACGCGCTCACAAAGTTGGCTGGCAAAGACCCATGGCGCGATCCGTCAACTCAACTGTCCCGGTGGTCCCTCGCCCCGCAGCGCGCAGGAGCTGTGCAATTGCTACGCTGTATTGCTGTGCGAAGTTGGACGTTAAGACCAGTTCCTCGATCTGACTTTAGGCGACTTGCACACCCATCGTGTTTGTAGTGATCGTTGCGGTTTTGGCGATCGGCAGGCCGGCACCTAGGCCGAGAACGCGCCGCGACTTCTCGGTACCGTGCCTGCCCGGCAGGGTGGCGTCCGCCAGCAGAAGGTCAAATGCGGCGAGGTGTTCGCGCCGCGTTCCAGCCCAAGATCTGCTCCGATTCCGGTCGTGACGCGGTAGCTGCGACGCTGCAGTAGCCGCTGGCGTTAGTCGAAGCGAAAGGCGGAGATGGCCGTGCCCAACACCAGTTCCGAATAGATCCTCCGGCCTGGCATCTCGGAGGCGCCGGCGGCCACCATCAGAGGGAGCAGATGTTCTTCGCGGGGATGGGCGATGCGTGCGGCCGGAGCCGTCGCCCAGGCGGTCAGCAGCTGCGCGCGCTCGGCCGCAGGACGCTCGACGGCTTGGGTGAGCCACTGGTCAAACTGACGCGAAGGCTCGGTCGCCCGCGGGTCCCCCAGTGCGCGCAGGTTGTGGAAGCTCATGCCGGCCCCGAGGATCAGTACGCCCTGGTCGCGCAGCGGTGCCAGGGCACGACCCACCGCGAGATGACGCGCCCCATCCAGGCCTCGTTCCAGCGAGAGCTCTATGAGCGGAACGTCGGCGTCCGGATAGATGACCTTCATCGGCACGAACACCCCATGGTCAAGCCCGCGCTGGGGATCCAGGACCGTTGTAAATCCTGACTCCTGCAGCAGCCTGGCAACCTGCGTCGCAAGCTCGGGCGATCCCGGGGAACCGTAGCGCAACGCATAGGTGTGGGCGGGGAAGCCGTAGTAGTCGTAGATGAGGCCGGGCGTGGGATCGGAGGTCACCGCGAAGCCGGACGTCTCCCAGTGGCCCGACACCATCACGATCGCGGTGGGCCGCTCGGGCAGGGCCGACGGCAAGGCGCGCAGGAACGCCTCCATGCCGCGCCAGGTCCCCTGCGGGTCGTCCAGGAAGAAGCAGGGGCCTCCCCCGTGGGGGATGTACAGCGAGGGTTGACGATGGGGCATGCGGCCGGGCGCCTTGCGGGTTTAAGGAAGCCGCGATCATAGCGCGGGACCCCGTCGTTTGAACCGACACGGGTCGTCTCGCGGGTCATCTGCTGTCAGTCGCCGCAAGTGCCCCATACCGGGCTGGTACGCAGGTCTGCCCAGGGACCGCAGCCGCTGCAGTGCGGCTGGATCAAGGATTGCTCCGCTGTGGTGGCAGGTCGTGCCGCGGATCCTGCGCGGGATGCCACGATGCCGATCCTGCCCGGGCGGCACGCGTGATGCGGGCGAGGAAGGGACAGGTGAATCCGGATATCGCAGCGCTCAAGCGCCTTCGACAACTGGTTCTGCGGCAGCGGATTCACCGTCTCGCGGCAGGCATGCCAGCTCATTTGGCCTATCAGCGGCAGCACGACGACCCGTGCCAGGTAGAACGTGGCAATTCCGGCCAGCGTCAGGGTCGCGATGCAGGCGCCCCAGCGGATCATCGTCGCAAAGTTCGTGCGCAGCGCCTTGCAGCTCACGATGGCGGCCATGTCGCGCCGTTCAAGCCGCAGCAGCAGCGACAGGCCGGTAGTGGCGAACCCGGGCAGCGCAAGCCCCGAGCCGGCTTTTGCATGGGCACCGAAAAAGACCCGGGCGGCCGGCGAGGACCAGTCAACACGGCCTTCCGGAAAGAACAGGGCCACCCCGACCACCGAAACACGTAGCCACACGGCCAGCAGCAGCGTAAGCGCGCCGGCATAGAAACGGATGGCCGGGAAGTTGGCACGCCACGCGATCAGCGAGGGTGCCAGCCGAGAGGCTTCGCCAGCGGCACGCGGTCTGCTGGGTTCATACCGCCCGAGGGCGAGGCAGGGGCCGACCGGCAGGAACCCCGTGGTCGGCGCGAGGCGCACCGCGCCGCCCACCTTGCGGGTGACGCCGGATTCCCTGATGGCGAGGTCGACCCCGTAGAACAGACTCCCGAGCGGATCGGCCGCGAGGTCCGCCCGTCCGGCCGTCAGCCAGCGTGTCGCGGCCCCCGGTGCTACGTGGTTGACCGCCGGCCACACGAATCCGTCCCCTGGTGGCTGTTCCACCGCTTCTTCCCCTCGCTTGGCCGGAATTTAGTCCCCGCGCGGACCGCACAGCCGGTTGTTATCGACTTAGAACCGAATGTAATGAGCAGGGGGGCAGCGTATTCCTTAGCATGCCGGACTCTGCTGGCGCGCCCGGTTGACGCGTCGCAACATTTCCTCAATCAGGGTCAAGTCGATGGCAGCCATCGCCACAGAAACGGTCACACAGGTCCACCACTGGAACGAAAGTCTGTTTTCGTTCCGTACCACGCGTGACCCCGGGTTTCGCTTCGAGAACGGGCATTTCGTGATGCTGGGCCTGGAGGTCGGCGGGCGGCCCTTGCTGCGCGCCTACTCCATTGCGAGCCCGAACTGGGAGGAGCACCTGGAGTTCTTCAGCATCAAGGTGCCCAACGGCCCGCTGACCTCCCGACTGCAGCACCTGAAGGTGGGCGACAGCGTGCTGGTGAGCCGCAAGCCGACGGGCACGCTGCTACTGCATGACCTCAAGCCGGGCAAGCACCTCTACCTGCTGGGCTCTGGCACCGGACTGGCGCCGTTCCTGAGCCTGATCCAGGACCCGGAGACCTACGAGCGCTTCGAGAAGGTGGTGGTTACGCATGGCGTCCGCCGCGTCAGCGACCTGGCCTACCGGCAGTTCCTCACCCACCAGCTGCGCGCCCAGGAATGGCTGGGGGACATGGTGCGCGAGAAACTCCTCTACCACCCGACGGTCACGCGCGAGGAGTTCCCCCAGCGTGGCCGGTTGACCGAGCAGATCGAGAGTGGCGAGCTGGCGCGCGCCGTGGGCCTGCCGCCGCTGGATCCGGCGCAGGATCGCTTCATGATCTGCGGCAGCGCCGCCATGCTCAAGGACAGCGCCGCGCTGCTGGATGAGCGCGGCTTCGTGGTGTCCCCGCGCGTCGGCGAGCCGGGCGACTACGTGATCGAGCGGGCCTTCGTCGAGAAGTAGCCCGCCCCGGGGCAGCGCGTTGCGGCCCCGCGACCGCCTAGGCTGCGAAAGCTTCGGTCAGGAACGCCGTGAACGAAGCCCAGGAGCGCCTGGCCGCCGCCGCCTGGTAGGCCATCCCGCCAGCCGGGTTGTTCACTCCCTCCACCGTGAAGGCATGCAGGGCGTGGCCATAGGCGTGCAGCTGCCAGTCGGCGCCGGCGGCCGTGAACTCCTCTCCGAAGGCCTCCACATCCGCCGGCGGCGCCATCGGATCGCTCCAGCCATGCAGTACCAGCACCTTGGCGGTGATCGGCGCCTGCGGCGAGATGAGCGCGGGCTTGAGCAGGCCGTGGAAGCTCGTCGCAGCCTTCAGGCCCGCCGGTGCAGCCCGCGCCAGGTCCAGCGCACACAGGCCGCCGAAACAGTATCCTGCGATGGCCATCCTGTTCGGGTCCACCGCCGGCTGGCGGCCGAGGGCCTCGAACGCCGCCAGCAGGCGCCTGCGCAGCAGCGGGCGGTTGCTGACCACCGGAACCATGATCGCCGAGTTGTCCCCGGCGGGGTTGCCGCGCACGCCTTTTCCATACACGTCCAGCGCAAAGCAGACATAGCCCAGCGCGGCAACGCGATCGGCGATCACCTTCATGCCGTCGTGCAGGCCGGCCCAGTCGTGGGCGAGCAGCACGCCGGGGCGGGGGCCCGTGACGCCCGCCGGAAGCGATACATAGCCTTCGAAGGTATCCACGCCGTCGCTGTAGTCGACCAAGTTGCCATTGAACGCCATGCCGTACTCCCGCCTGAAAATGCCCAGATTGGCCCGGAGAGTGTACTGGAGCGCCGCGGCGCCGGGCACCGCCGCCGCCGGACCTACTGCCCGGTCCGAAACCTCGTCCAGGCGCGGGTCCGCAGCCGCAGGTACTCGTCGCTCTTGGGAAGCTCCGGGAACAGCCTGGCGGCGCGCTGGGCGTCCGGGAAGGCCGTGGCGTTCTGGATCTCCGGGTGCAGCTGCGGCTGGGCGGCTGCGTTGGCATTGGGGAAGGTGATCGTGTTGCTGTTGGTTGCGGCGATTTCCGCATCCATCAGAAAGTTGATGAACTGCAGGGCCGCGCGCGGATGAGGTGCATCGGAGGGCATGGCCGCTACGTCGAACCACATCGAGGCGCCCTCGCGCGGGCTTGTGAACTGGATCGGTAGCGGCTTGCCCAGGGACTGGGTGCGCTCGCGTGCCTGGATCGCATCGCCGTTGCTGGCGATGATCAGGCACAGCTCCCCGGTGGCCAGCTCCTGCACGAGCGATTCCCCGCTGATCTTGCGGATGTACGGGCGCACGGCCTTCAGGACCTGCTCGGCCCGCTCCAGCAGCGCCGGGTCCTCGCTGTTGGGGTCCTC
Organism: uncultured Pseudomonadota bacterium; assembly: GCA_903868595.1. Taxonomy (GTDB): domain Bacteria; phylum Pseudomonadota; class Gammaproteobacteria; order Steroidobacterales; family Steroidobacteraceae; genus ZC4RG30. The sequence continues at coordinate 44,860 of CAIPVV010000008.1, read as the reverse complement.
GCCCAGCCACGCCAGCACGCTGGGGAAGATGATGCCCGGTGACTCGTACAGCCCGATGCCGCAGTCACTGAACCGCGACGCCAGCTTGGGGTCCAGCAGCAGCGACCAGCTGTCCAGGGGCGCATCGGGCAGGCGCGAGCGCAATTGGGCGGCATCGTAGGCCAGGCCCGTGATGCCCCAGGTGTAGACCACGGCGTGCGCATTGCCGGGATCGTAGCTGGCCAGGCGCCGCATGATCGCCGGATCCATGTTGGAGAGATTCGGCAGTTGCGCCGGGTCGAGCCGGGCGAAGACGCCCGCCCGCGCCATGCGCTGCAAGTACGCGGCGGAGGGGAACACGACATCGTAGCCGGAGTGCCCGGTCAGTAGCTTCGCCTCCAGCGAATTGTTGGAATCGAACACGTCGTAGCGGACGTGGATGCCCGTGCGCGCCTCAAACTGCTGGAGCGTCTGCGGGTCGATGTAGTCGTACCAGTTGTAGACCTGGACAACCTTGTCGTCGGCAGGAGTCTTGGCGCAGCCGGCCACGAGCAGGCCGGTGGCCAGAAGCAACAGCGCTAGGCAGCGCATTGGATTCCTCATCATCGGGTTGGTTTGGCTATATTGCAGCGACTGCCGATAAGCAGCATGCCAGAGCGGGCCCATGGAAATCCTTCGAACCTACCTGCGTGTCCTTGCCCTGCTGGCCCCGGAGAAGGGGCTGGCGATCCTGCTGGCCGTTGGCAACCTGCTGATCGCGGGTGTCTTCTTCCTGGAGCCCTGGCTCTTCGGGCAGGTGGTTGACGCCCTGGCCGCCGGCGGGCACTCCGACGCCTGGCACTACATCGGGCTGTGGGCGGGCGTGGGCTTTGCCGGCGTGGTCGCCAGCGTCTGGGTGTCGCTGCACGCCGACCGGCTCGCGCATCGTCGCCGGCTGGCGGTGATGGCGCAGTTCTTCGAGCACTCCATCGCGCTGCCGCTGGGCTTCCACGGAGATCACCATACGGGTCGCCTGCTGCGCATCCTGCACTCCGGCAGCAGCTCGCTGTTCAATGTCTGGCTGGGCTTCTTCCGCGAGCATCTCGCCACGGTGCTGGCCGTGGTGGTGATGCTGCCGCTGGCCTGGCGCATGAACTGGAAGCTCGCGCTGCTGATGATCGGGCTGATGGTGAGCTTCGCGATCTTCAATACGCTGGCGATCCGGCGTACCAGCAGCGACCAGGGGAAAGTGGAGCAGCTGCACCACGAGATTTCCGAGCGCGCCGGTGACGTACTCGGCAATGTGCTGGTGGTACAGAGCTTCACGCGTGTCGCGGCCGAGGTGGCCGAAATCCGCACGATGATGAGGCGCGTTCTGGAGGCGCAGTACCCGGTGCTACGCGGCTGGGCATGGCTCTCGGTGGCCAACCGCGCGGCCAGTACGCTGACGATCGTTGCAATCTTTGCGCTCGGCGCTGCGCTCAACAGCCGCGGCGAGGTGAGCGTCGGGGCGATCGTAAGCTTCGTCGGGTTCGCCATGCTGCTGGTGGGACGCCTGGAGCAGCTGGCCAACTTCGTCTCCAGTCTGTTCTTCCAGACGCCGTCGCTGCGCAGCTTCTTCCAGATCCTGGATGCCCCGGCCGGGCCGGCTGGCAATGCCAACCTGCCGCAGTTGCCGACGCTGCGCGGGGAGGTGCGTTTCGAGGACGTGAGCTTCGGCTACGCCGGGGACCGCCCCGCGATCCGCCACCTGAGCTTCGTGGCGCCGGCTGGTGCGACCATTGCGCTGGTGGGCCCGACGGGCGCGGGCAAGACGACTGCGCTGTCGCTGCTCTACCGCGCCTATGACCCCACCGCGGGACGTATTACCGTCGACGGTATCGACATCCGCGGCGTCGATGTGAACTCACTGCGCAAGAATATCGCCGTGGTATTCCAGGACGCAGGCCTCTTCTACCGCTCGATCGCGGACAACCTGCGCATCGGCAATCCGGAGGCGGACCCGAAGGATATCGAGGAAGCCGCCCGCGCAGCCGAAGCGCATGACTTCATCGTCGTGAAGCCCGAGGGCTATGGCACGCTGGTGGCCGAGCGCGGTCGCTCGCTGTCGGGCGGCGAGCGCCAGCGACTCTCCATCGCGCGAGCGATGCTCAAGGACGCGCCTATCCTGATCCTGGATGAGGCCACCAGTGCGCTCGACAACGCGACCGAGGCACGCATCCAGGCGGCGCTGCAGCAGCTCACCGAGGGCCGCACGACCTTTGTCATCGCGCATCGCCTCTCCACCGTACGCAGCGCCGACCTCATCCTCGTGCTCAAGGATGGCGAGCTGGTGGAGCAGGGCCGCTATGCGGAGCTGGTGCGCCAAGGCGGCCTGTTCGCGGAGCTGGACCGGCAGGGACAGTTCGTGGCCGACGCCGACGAGGTCCCGGCCGCGTCCTAGCCCCGGCTAGACCAGGCTGAGCGCCGCGCCGCAGACCGCAATCGTGCCGGGCTCGGCCAACCGTTCGCCGGGGATCAGGGATGGCGCCTCAGATGATCCGGTGGTGGACGGTGGCGAGCGTGCTGCCGTCGGGGAAGGTCGCCTCGACCTGTACGTCGGGGATCATCTCCGCGATGCCCGCCAGAACGTCGTCGCGGCACAGCAGCGTGGCGCCGTGGCTCAGGAGCTCCGCTACGCTGTGCGCCTTGCGCCGCTCCGCCCGCAGCGCGGCGGTGAACAGCAGGAGTTTGTCCCGCTCACGTGGGGTCAGTTCCAGCCATTCGTCTCCCGGGGCTGTAGGGCCCGCCTCCGGTCACGTGGCCTAGATGCGGGTTTCCCGCGCCGCACGGCACTTCTCGTCCCCAGCCAGGCGCTCCCGCAACGCTTGCCGGCAGCACTGCCCTGCGGAAACCAGGGTGCAGGTTGTCTGTCACGCAAGCGGCGGGGGCGGGGGATCAGGCCTCGGCCGGGACCTCGACCCAGGTGTGGTCGCCCAGCCAGCGGACCTGCGCGATGTACTCGTAGTTGTCGGGCGGCGCCGTGGTCCAGTCCCTGGGCCCCAGGTGGCACAGCACTGTGACCTCGCGGCCGCGGTCGCGCGCCAGCCAGTACGTCTGCCCGTGGTAGACCTGGAACTTGTATTCGGCGGCGTGCACCAGGTCGGTGATCTCCAGCCGACGCTTCAGGTCGGCGGCCTGCCGCTGCAGGACACTGACCATTTCCATGATCCGGTCATACTCCTGCTGCGCGTACATCCGCGCGACATTGAGCATGATGTCCTTCTGCTTGGTGACCTCCACCAGCTCGAACTTCTGGCCGCCGATTTCCATCGGGTAGGGCAGCACGTTCTTCCTGGCGGGGTCGTCTTCGGTGAACTTCATGGCAGCTAGAGTACCCTCTGGTGGTGGCGGACCGAAAGGCGCAGGGCGGCGTCCCGGCCCAGTTGTGCCAGAATCCCCCCCCTCTTCCAGGGGGATGACCGACGACAATGATGTACACGACCCGCACGGCGCCGGTGCCGACCAATTCCGCCCGCCGCGTGCTGCTGGCGAGCCTGATCGGCACGACGATCGAGTTCTTCGACTTCTACATCTACGCAACAGCCGCCGTTTTGGTTTTCCCCCAGCTGTTTTTTCCTGCCGGGGACCCGACTTCGGCCACCCTGCAGTCGCTGGCGACCTTCGCCCTGGCGTTTTTCGCCCGGCCGGTGGGTTCGGCCCTGTTTGGTCACTTTGGGGACCGGGTCGGGCGCAAGGCGACCCTGGTGGCCGCCCTGCTGACCATGGGCCTCTCCACCGTGGTCATCGGCCTGCTCCCCAGCTACGCCTCGATCGGCCTGTTCGCCCCCCTGCTGCTGGCGCTGTGCCGCTTCGGCCAGGGCCTGGGCCTGGGCGGGGAGTGGGGCGGCGCGGTGCTGCTGGCCATCGAGAACGCACCGCCCGGCAAGCGCGCCTGGTACGGCATGTTCCCGCAGCTGGGCGCGCCGATCGGCTTCATCTGCTCCACCGCCGTGTTCCTGGTGCTGACGCAGCTGTTCACCGAGGCGCAGTTCCTGGCCTGGGGCTGGCGCATTCCCTTCCTGGTCAGCACGCTGCTGGTGCTGGTGGGGCTGTACGTGCGGCTGCGGCTGACCGAGACGCCGGCCTTTCGCGACGCGATGGCGAAGAACGAGCGGGTGAAAGTGCCGATGCTGGTGGTCTGCACGCAGCATGCACGCGCGCTCGTGATCGGCACCTTCGCGGCCACGGCGACCTTCGTGCTGTTCTACCTCATGACGGTGTTTTCCCTGAGCTGGGGCACCTCGGCGCTGCACTACCCGCGTGCGGAGTTCCTGATCCTGCAGATGATCGGGGTGATCTTCTTCGGCATCACCGTGCCGCTCTCGGCGGTCATCGCCGAGCGCCGCGGTGCGCGCTGGATGCTGATCGTGGCGACGCTGGCGATCATCGCCTTCGGGTTCGTGTTCGCGCCGCTGTTCGGCTCGGGCAGCCGCCTGGGAGTGGTCGTGGCGATGTCGCTGGGCCTGGGCTTCATGGGCCTGACCTACGGGCCGCTTGGCACGGCCCTGTCGGGGCTGTTCCCGACGGCGGTGCGGTACACCGGCGCCTCGCTGACCTTCAACCTGGCCGGGATCGTCGGGGCGTCGCTGGCCCCCTATATCGCCACCTGGCTGGCGACGCACTACGGGCTGGCGTCGGTGGGCTACTACCTCGTCGCCGCGGGCGTCCTGACGCTGCTGGCGCTGCTGGCCCTGCCGCGCGAGGCGCCGGAGCCGGCCGGCTGAAGCAACCCGACGTGGGAAATTAGGGCAAAATCCCCGTCCGGCCCGTCAGGGCCTCCCTCGCTCCCCAAGGATCCGCATCCTGATGCCCGCCACCGCCCGTCCCGCCCCGTCCCTGCGGGAGTTCATCGCCATCGTCGCCCTGATCATGGCGCTGATCTCGTTGTCGATCGATAACCTGCTGCCCGCCTTCGTGCCGATCCGCGAGGCCCTGGGCGTGACCAACGCCAATGACATGCAGCTGATCGTCACCGTCTACATGATCGGCTCCGGCGCCCTGCAGATCGTCTACGGGACCATCTCCGACGTCATCGGGCGGCGCCCAACGCTGATGATCGGCATCGGCGTGTATTCACTGGGCGCGCTCATCGGCGCCGTGGCGCAGAGCTATGAGGTCCTGCTGGTCGGGCGCTTCGTACAGGGTATGGGCGCCGCGGCGGCGCAGGTGCTGGCGGTCGCGCTGGTCCGCGACCGCTACGAGGGGCGCGACATGGCGCGCGTGCTCTCCCTGGTGTTCATGGTGTTCATCATGGTTCCGGTCGTGGCGCCCGCGCTGGGCAGCCTCACCATCGCGCTGGCCGGCTGGCGCGCCGTGTTCGTCAGCATGCTCGCCATGGCCGTCGTCGTGGTCGTCTGGTTCGGCCTGCGCATGCCGGAGACGCTGCATCCCGACCACCGGCGCGCTTTCTCGCTGCAGCAGATCGGCAAAGGCATCCACGCGACCATTGCGCACCGGGGCACCGTGGGCTACGGCATCGCCATCGCACTGATGATGGGTTGCCTGATGGTCTACGTGAGCTCCTCGCAGCAGATCTTCGAGACCGAGGTCTATGGCCTGGGACCGCTCTTCCCGGTGGCCTTCGGCTCCATCGCGGGTGCCATGGGCCTGGCCTTCTTCGCCAACTCCACGCTGGTACGCTCCTACGGCATGCGCCGCCTCTCGCATATCTGCCTGCTGCTGTTCGTGGCGCTGGCGATCGCCGGCTACGCGACGGCAGTGGTCTACCAGGGCCGCCCGCCGCTGATGCTCTTCGCCTCGCTGCTGGCGGCCATCCAGTTCCTGATGTGCCTGACGATGCCCAACTTCAACGCGATCGCGATGGAGCCGCTGGGCGCCGTGGCCGGTACGGCCTCCGCGGTGCTGGGCCTGGTCACGACGCTGGGCGGCGCCGTGATCGGCATGCTCGTCGGCCGCGCCTTCAATGGCACCGTGCTGCCGCTGGAGCTGACTTACCTGATCTCCGCCGGCATCGCGCTGGTGGCGGTGCTGTGGGCGGAGCAGGGCAAGCTGAACCTGTGGACCCCGAGGTAACGTGATGAGCGCACCCGAGACTGCCCTGCCGTTTGCACCGGTCGTCGACTTTCGTGCAGCCGCGCCCGCCCCGCAGCGCTACAGCCCGCCCGCCGAGCGCCTCCTCTCCGGCCACCCCGAGCAGGCCGCCTGGAACTACTACAGCAGCGCCGACGGCCGCTTCCACAGCGGCATCTGGGAGTCGGCGGTGGGCAAGTGGCGGGTGGTCTTCAGCGAGAGCGAGTTCTGCCACCTGCTGGCCGGCGTGATCGTGGTCACCGGCGATGACGGCGCCGTGCACACCTACCGGGCGGGGGACGCCTTCGTGACGCCCGCGGGCTTCACCGGCTGGTGGGACGTCACGGAACCCGCCCGCAAGTACTATGCGATCTACGAGTAGGCGCGTCGCGGGGATGAGCGTCACGATCTACGGGATTCCCAACTGCGACACGATGCAGAAGGCGCGGGCGTGGCTGGCCGCGCAGGGCGTGGCGCACAGCTTCCACAACTACAAGGTCGACGGCATCGATCGCGCGCGGCTCACGCTGTGGTGCCGGGAACTGGGCTGGGAGAAGGTGCTGAACCGCGCCGGCACCACCTTCCGCAAGCTGCCGGAGCTCGAGCGTGCCGAGCTCACGCCGGCACGCGCCATCGAGCTGATGCTGGCCCAGCCCGGCATGATCAAGCGCCCGGTGCTGGAGGTTGGCGGCCGCCTCACGCTCGGCTTCAAGCCCGAGCTGTACGCCGCGGCGCTGGCGGGAGCAGGCTGATGGCGCCACGGGACGATGCGGACTTCATGCGCCGGGCGCTGGCGCTGGCGCGCGCGGCCGGTGTGGCGGGCGAGGTACCCGTGGGCGCCGTACTGGTCAGTGGCGATGTGATCGTGGCCGAGGGTGCGAACAACCCGATCGCCAGTCATGACCCCACGGGGCATGCCGAGATCGTGGCGCTGCGCGAGGCTGGGCGGGCGCTGGGCAGCTACCGCCTGCTGGACACGGTGCTGTACGTCACCCTGGAGCCCTGCGTCATGTGCGCCTCGGCGATCATCCATGCGCGCGTGCGCCGGGTGGTGTTCGGGGCCTTTGATCCCAAGGCCGGCGCCGCCGGCAGCCTCACGAACGTCTTCACGCTGCCGGGACTCAACCACCGGGTGGACGTGTTCGGCGGCGTGCTGGAGCAGGAATGCGGCGAGCTGTTGTCGCAGTTCTTCGCGGCGCGCCGGAGTGCGGCAACGTGACCGGCTCCGCGCCGCCAACCGGCTGGCGGGCACTGTGGCCGGCTGCACTCCAGGTGGATTCCCGCGACCGCTGGCGCGCCGGGCTGGGCGCCGGCTTGGGCTTGCTCGCCACGGCGCTGTTGTGCCGTGCGCTGGCGCCGCCGCTCACCGGCCTCCCGTGGCTCATTGCGCCCCTTGGGGCCAGCGCGGTGCTCGTGTTTGCCGTGCCCTCCAGTCCCCTGGCGCAGCCCTGGGCGGTCGTTGGTGGCAATACGCTCTCGGCGCTCGTGGGCATCTGCTGCGCACTGGGGATTCCCAGCCTGCCGCTGGCCGCGGCAGTGGCCGTCGGCTCAGCCGTTCTTTTGATGTTTGCCCTGCGCTGCCTGCATCCGCCCGGCGGGGCAACGGCGCTGCTGGTCGTGCTGACGCAGGTGGCAACCTTCCGCTACGCGCTGTTTCCGGTGTTGCTGGACTCGCTGGTGCTGGTCGTCGTCGCCGTGCTCTACAACAACCTTACCGGCCGACGTTACCCCGCGGTGCCGTCCGTGCCCGTCGCTGCGGCGTCTCGATTCAGCGCGGCCGACCTGGACGCCGCCCTGGCGCACTACAACCAGGTGATCGACGTCAATCGCGCTGACCTGGAGTCCCTGCTGCACTTTGCCGAAGCGCAGGCTTACGGACGCCGCCTCGGAGACTTGCGGTGCGAGCAGGTCATGACGCGGCAACTGATCACCGTGGACGCCGCGACGCCGCTGCGCGAGGGGTGGCGCCTGCTGCGCGAGCACCGCATCAAGGCGCTGCCGGTGACCGATCCGGCGGGCCGGGTGGTGGGCATCGTCACCGTCGCGGATTTTCTGCGCCACGTGGACCTGGACGGGCACGAGGGGGTCGGCGCCCGCCTGCGCGAGTTCCTGCGCAGGACCACCACCGTCCCTACGCCCAAGCCGGAAGTCGTTGGCCAGATCATGACGCGAGAGGTGCGGGTGGCGAGCGCTGATCGTGCGGTGACGGAGCTGGTGCCGTTGTTCTCCGAAGGTGGGCACCATCACATCCCGATCATCGATGCCCAGCGTCGCCTGGTGGGCATCATCACGCAGACGGATCTGCTCAAGGCCCTGCACGAGGCGATCGGCTAGCAGGCGGGCGCACGATCCGCCTGCGTCGAGGGGCTATTGGCGTGCGATCTGGGTTCACCGGGCGCGCTGCCCGGGGCGGCCATTCTCCGGCGCTTTGCTCCGAGTCCCCGCTACGCACGGCACAGCGCGCTCCCGTGCTGCGTGGCACAGGACGTGCCTGGCTGCCCCCCGAGCCCGTGCTGGCGCACCAAGGCAACGCCGCCGAGCCGGATCGGTTTCGCCGCTACACGCGCGATGACAGGGCCCTGCCCGGCGGCAGTGTTCTTTGGCTGCCCAAAGGGAGCCCGCAGGAGAAGTTCGGGACGGTCTGCGCAACACGCCGCAGGGATTCTGGCCCTGGAGGCCACGCCGCCGCAGCCGGCCGAGGACTTGGGTTCCTGGGCGCCGCGCCAGTGGACAGCAAGCCGCTCCGGGAGGGACGGCCGCGCTACGAGAACGTGGACCCCCTTACGTTTGCCAAGGATGCGTGCGAACGTCTGGGCTGCGCTCGACCCTGGGAGTCAGACGAGCCTGCTTGTGCCTCCTTGTTCACCCCTCTTCGACGGGGGCAAGCCGGGGTTTTGGCACCTCGGGATCCTCTCCCCGGAGGGCGACAACAACCTAACGAAACCGCACACCTAGCCCGCGCGCTTGAACTCCTGGTAGCGCGCATAAACGCGCTGCCACAGCGGCCCGGGCTGGCCGGTACCGACCGGCTTGCCATCCAGCAGCGTCACCGGCTGCACCTCCCGCACGGCGGAGGCCAGCCATATCTCGTCGGCATTGCGCAGCTCCGTCTCCGTGATGTCGGCCGTGCGGTGCGCGATGCCTAGCGACTCGGCGAGCTCGATCACCACGCCCCGCGTCGTGCCCGGGAGGATGCGATGGGAGTTGGGCGGGGTGAGCAGCTCGCCGTGGATCACCACGTGCACCGTGGAGGCGCTGCCCTCCATGAGCTTGCCATCGCGCAGTAGGATGGTTTCCCCGGCGCCGGCGTCAACGGCCAGCTGGCGCAGCATCACGTTGGCCAGCAGCGCGACCGACTTGATGTCGCAGCGAGCCCAGCGGGTGTCCTGCGCGGTGACCGCGGCAATGCCGGTGGCCAGCACCTCGGCAGACACCGGCGGCCAGGGCGTGCAGTACAGGAATACCGTCGGCTCGATGTCCGGCAGCGGCGCGTGGTTGCGGCCGAACTCCGCCCCCCGCGAGACCTGCAGGTAGACGTACTGGTCGCCGGCGCCGTTGGCAGCGATCAGCTCCTCCACGACCCGCCGCCACTGGTCGCGGCTGTAGGGATCCCGGATGTGCAGCGCGGCAAGGCTGCGGGAGAGGCGCTCGGCATGGGCGGCGAAGCGAAACGGCTTGCCGTCGTAGACCGGGATGACCTCGTAGACGCCGTCGCCGAACAGGAAGCTGCGGTCCAGCGGGGAGATCCGTGCTTCCACCAGCGGCATCTGCTGGCCGTTCAGGTAACAGGTCGGATGGGGCGTGGCCATGTCGCTGCCTAGCGGAACCAGAGGCGAACGGTGTCGCTCAGCCGCTGAAACACGCCGCCTTCGGTCGCGGCGCTGAGCGTCACCAGCGGAATCGTGCTGACCACCACGCCGCCGGAGCGCACGGTCAGCGTGCCCGCAACCGAGTTTGCGGCGATCGGGGCAATGAGCGTGCCCTTCACCTCGGCAGTCTTCTGCAGGGCGCCGCTCTGGCCGCGGGCCACCGTCACGTACACGTCGCGCGCGGTGCCCACCGGCACGAACTCCTCGGCGGACTTGTAGACGCGGGGCTTCAGCAGCATGGTCTTGCCGGCCTGCAGCTTGACCGTCTCGTAGAAGGTGAATCCGTAGTTCAGCAGCGCGGCGCTGGCGTCCTCGCGGTCCTTGACGGTGTTGGAGCCCAGGACAACGGCGATCAGGCGCATGCCGTTGCGCTTTGCCGAACTCACCAGGCAGTACTTGGCGCTGTCGGTGTGGCCGGTCTTGATGCCGTCGACCGTCGGGTCACGGCCCAGCAGGCCATTGCGGTTCTGCTGCTTGATGCCGTTCCAGACGAACTCGCGCATGGAGTAGAGCTTGTAGTCTTCCGGGAAGTCGCGGATCAGCGCCTGTCCCAGCAGGGCCAGGTCGCGGGCCGAAGAGTAGTGCGTCGGCGACGGGCCGCCCCAGGCATTGTCGAAGTGCGTGTTCTTCAGCCCCAGCCGCACGGCGTACTGGTTCATCATCTCCACGAACGCCGGCTCCGTGCCGGCCAGGCGCTCGGCCAGAGCGATGGTCGCATCGTTGCCCGACTGCACCGTCATGCCTTTGATGAGCACGTCGGCCGGCACGCGCGTGCCCACCTGCACGAAGGTGCGGGAGCCTTCCGAGCGCCAGGCATGCTCGCTGATCACCACATCTTCATCCAGGCGCAGGCGCTTCTCGCGGATCGCGTTGAAGACGATGTAGCTGGTCATCAGCTTGGTGATGCTGGCCGGCTCCATGCGCTCCTCCCCACGCTGCTCGGCCAGTACGCGGCCGGTGTCGTAGTCCATGAGCACATAGCCGTTGGTTGGCACGCTGGGGGCGGCCGGGATCGGCATCGCGGCGCTGCCCGGCGCCGGCGGCGTGACCAGGGTCGGGACCTGCGCGAGGGCGCCGGCGGCGACCAGCGGCAGGCAGAACGCAATCAGGCGGGAGTAGTTCATCCGGGCAATCTCCAAAGGGCGTGTGTTCGGGAATTCGGTGGTGGTCGTGACAAGTCGGTGCCGGGGCGGTGGGGAGTCAATCCGTGGCGAGGCGCCCGTCGACGCCCAGCGTGGTCAGCTGGGCGATGAGGCGATCATAGGCCGCTACGTCCTCCACCGGGCCAATGCGCACGCGCCAGAGCTTGCTGCCGTTGGCCGGAGCCCGCAGGGCCACCTTGGCGATGTTCGCGGCGCGCAGGCGATCCACCAGGCGCCGGGCGTTCTCCTCGACCCCGAACGCGCCGGCCTGCACGTACAGCATGCTGCTGGCGGTGAGCGGCGGCGGTGCGGACGGCGCTACCGCCGCAGCGGTCGTGGCGAGCGCGCCGGGCGTTACGGCCTCCACCTCCACGAACGCCGTGCCGGCGCGCAGCATGTCGAGCTTGTAGGCGGCGGTATAGGAGAGGTCGATGATGCGGTTGCCGACGAACGGCCCCCGGTCATTGACGCGTACGACCACGCTGCGCCCGTTGGCAAGGTTGGTCACCCGCGCGTAGGCCGGCAGCGGCAGCGTCTTGTGCGCGGCCGTCATGGCGTACATGTCATAGGGATCGCCGTTGGAGGCGTTCTTCGCGTGGAAGGTCGGCCCGTACCAGGAGGCCACGCCGCGCTCCTTGTAGCCCTCGGCGTTGGCCAGCACGAAGTAGCGCTTGCCCAGCACGTCGTAGAACGGCGGATTGCCCAGGGCGCTGCGCGGCTCCACGCGCGGCACGGCGTCCGGAATCGAGGCGATGTCGGCGGGCGGCGGCGGGACCTCGCCGGGGGCCCGCTGCGGGACCGGCGCCGTGACGCGCGGCCCGCCTGCCGGCGGCGCGGGTCGCCGGGCGTCCGGCTCGATGCGTGGTGGTGCCGAGCGGCAGGCGGCCAGGAGTGCCAAGCACGCCAGCAGCAACAGCGTGGCCGGCCGGCGAGGGCATGCGGTCATGAGGAGGACTCCGTTTCGGGCGCGCGGACGCGCAGCGCCTGCGCCAGGTCGTGGACGGCCATGGCGTAGCGCGGGCTGCGGTTGTAGCGGGTGATCACGAAGAAGTTGGTGAAGCCGACGCGCCAGGACATGCTCTCGGCCTGCTCGGCGGGCACCAGCATCGCCGGCGTGGCCTCCGGCAGGTCCGAGTCGACCTGGTAGCCGCGGGCGCGGATGCCGCCCAAGGTGTCGCCCAGGCCCAACTCGAAGGCCAGCGGATCATCCCCGGCCCGCTGCGTGCTCGCCTCGGCAATCACCGGCTCGCCGGGATGCCAGCCCTGTGCGATGAAATAGTTGGCGATGCTGGCCAGCACGTCGCTCCAGTCAAGCCAGAGGTCGCGCCGGCCCTTGTGCTCACTGTCGACGGCATACTTGCGGAAGCTGGAGGGCATGAACTGCGGTGCACCCATCGCGCCCGCGTAGGAGCCGCGCGTGACGCGCGGATCCAGCCCTTCCTCCTCGGCCAGGAGCAGGAACTGCTCCAGCTCGCGGCGGAAGTATTCACCCCGTTCCGGGAAATCAAAGCCCAGCGTCGCCAGCGCGTCCAGCACGCGGTAGTGGCCCATGACGCGGCCATAGGAGGTTTCCACCCCCAGGATCGCCACGAGATATTCCGGGGCGACGCCGCGCTCCTGGCTTACGCGCGCGAGCAGTTCGCGGTGCTCGCGCCAGAACGCGACGCCCGTTGCCACGCGATGCTCGGTCAGGAAGCGCTCGCGGTACTGGTACCACGGCAGCACCTGCTCGGCAGGCCGGTGCATGGCCTCCAGGATCGACTTCTGCGGCACGGCATCGGCCAGCAGCGCATGGATCGCCGCGGGTGTCATCGCCGTGCGCTCGGCCGCACGCGCGATGAACTCGCGGATGTCGGCGCGGGAGAGGTCGAAACGCTCGCGCGGCGCCACCTTGCGCCTGCCGCCGCCCTTGCGGGTCGCGGCGGTCGCCGTCAGCAGGGGGGCCAGCGTGGCCAGGAGCAGCAGGGTACGACGGGGTAGGGATAGGGTCATTAGCGCGGCTGGACGGCCTGTCAGGAACCGACGAGCTTGCGGTGGGAATACAGCGCCATGAGGATACCGAAGCCGGCCAGCAGGGTCACCATCGACGTGCCGCCGTAGCTCACCAGCGGCAGCGGGACGCCGACGACGGGCAACACGCCGCTGACCATGCCGGTGTTGATGAACACGTACACGAAGAACGTGAGGGCGAGGCTGGAGGCCAGCAGGCGCCCGAAGGTATCCTGCATCTGCGTCGTCAGGTACATCGCGCGACCCACGACGAACAGGTACAGCATCAGCAGTATCACCAGGCCCAGCAGACCGAACTCCTCGCCGATCACCGCGAAGATGAAGTCCGTGTGCCGCTCCGGCAGGTACTCCAGCTGCGACTGGCTGCCGTTCATCCAGCCCTTGCCGAACACGCCGCCGGAGCCGATGGCGATCTGCGACTGGATGATGTGGTAGCCGGCGCCGAGCGGATCGTTCTGCGGGTCGATGAAGGTCAGCACGCGGTTGCGCTGGTAGTCCTGCAGCAGGTGCCAGCCGTACCACGCGCCCAGCACGCCGGTGAGCAGCATCCCCAGGATGATGTAGATCGACAGGCCCGCCATCACGACCACCAGCCCGCCACCGATCGTGATCAGGATGGCGGTGCCCAGGTCCGGCTGCGCGGCAGTGAGCGCCGCGGGCACCACGATGATCGCCGCGACCACCAGCAGCGCGAGGGGCCCCGGCGGCAGGGGCCGCTCGTGCAGGTACCAGGCGCAGAGCATCGGTACCGCCAGTTTCATGATTTCGGAGGGCTGGAAGCGGATGATCCCCAGGTCCAGCCAGCGCTGCGCGCCCTTGCCGATATGGCCGGTCACGTCCACGACCAGCAGCAGCACGATGCCGAAGAGATAGAGCCAGGGCGCGGCGTTGCGCAGGGAGGAGGGCTTGACCTGTGCCAGGGCGAGCATGGCCACGGTACCCAGGCCCAGGTGCAGTATCGCCCGCAGGATCTTGCCCATGTCCTGGCCCGAGGCGCTGTACAGCACCACCAGGCCGAAGATCGCGATCAGCGACAGGCCCACCAGCAGCGGCCCATCGAGCTTCAGCGCCATCAGCACGCGCGCGGCGATGGTGATCGTGCGGCGCGCCGAGGGGGCGCTGAGCTGTTCGTAGATCATGGTTTCTTCGGGCTCTTTGCGCGGGCGGGAGGGACTTTCGCCGGGGCCGGGGCCGGGGCGGAGGCGGGGGCCGCTGGCGCCGCAGCGGCGGCCGCGGGCGGCGTGCCGAACCCGCGCGGCAAGAGATAGGCGTCCAGTACCTTGCGCGCGATGGGCGCGGCGGCCGCGGCGCCAAAGCCGCCGTTCTCCACCAGCACCACCAGCGCGATGCGCGGCGCCTCCACCGGGGCGAAGGCGATGAACCAGGAATGGTCGCGCTGGCGCTCCTCCAGCTTCATGTCCAGCTTCTCGTTGGCCGCGATGGAGACGACCTGGGCGGTGCCGGTTTTGCCGGCCACCGTGTAGGCGGTATGGGACATGTTGGCGGCCGCCTGCGCCGCCGTACCGCGCTGGATGGTGCCCATCATGCCGGCGAACACGTGGTCCCAGTCCTTCTCCGGGATGCCCTCCACGTCGGGCAGGCGCAGCGGCGGAATGATCGACATCTGCCCGGATTCCGGGTCCTTCAGTCCCGTGACGAGCCGCGGCTTGAAGCTGCGGCCGCGCGAGGCGATTGTCGCCACCATGTGGGCCTGCTCCATCGGCGTCACGGTCAGGTATCCCTGCCCGACGCCGAAGTTCACGGTCTCGCCGGGGAACCAGACCTTCTCGGCCGGGTTCTTGTAGCGCTGTTTCTTCCAGGCCCGCGACGGCAGGATCCCGGACAGCTCGCCCTTGATGTCGATGCCGGTGGGCTTGCCGTAGCCGAACGGGGCGAGGAATTCGGAGATGTGGTCGACCTCCAGGCGATGCGCCAGCTCATAGAAGTACACGTCGCAGGAATGCGCGATCGCGTTCTCCATGTCCATCGCGCCGTGCCGGCCGCTCTTGCCCTCGCGGAAGGGCTTGGCGTAGCCACGCAGGAACCAGATGCCGGGGCAAATGATGTGCTCCTCCGGCGTGATCGCGCCGTAGCGCAGGCCGGCCAGCGCGATCACTGGCTTGACCGTGGAGCCCGGCGGGTAGGTGCCGCGCAGCGCGCGGTTGAACAGCGGCCGGTCGGTATCGGTGGAGAGGTGCGTGTATTCCTCGCGGGTCAGGCCCCGTCCGAAGAGGCTGGGGTCGAAGCCCGGGTGGCTGGCCAGCACCAGCACGTCGCCGTTGTCCGGATCCAGGGCCACCACCGCGCCGCGCCGGCCCTTCAGGCCCTCCTCGGCTGCCTGCTGCGCGGCCAGGTCGATCGAGAGGATCAGGTCCGAGCCGGCCTTGGGGGCGCGCGAGCGCAGGTCCGGCGCAAGACCGCCTTGTTTCTGAACCGAGCGGCCCTGGGCGTTGACCAGCACCTCGCGAAAGCCGTTGGTGCCGTGCAGTTCCTTCTCGCGTGCGCTCTCCACGCCGAGCTTGCCGATCAGCGTCGTGCCCGCATAGGCGGAGCGGTCGATGCGCGTCAGGTCCTGTTCGCCGATGGCCGCCACATACCCCAGCGCATGCACGCCGAGCTCCCCCTGCGGGTAGAACCGCGTCAGCCGCGTACGGATGTCGACGCCGGGGAACTGGTGGCGGTGCACGGCGAAACGGGCGATCTCCTCCTCGCTCATGCGCAGGCGGATCGGCACGCCCTCGAAGCCGCGACGCGACTTCACCAGCCGCCGGATGTCCTCGATCTCGTCGTCCGGGATCAGCCGCAGCGCTGCCAGGCCCGTGAGCGTGCCGGTCAGGTCCGGCACCTGCTCGCGCACCAGCTCCAGCTGGTAGGCCGCCTGGTTCTCCGCCAGCACCTTGCCGTTGCGGTCCAGGATCAGGCCGCGGTTGGCCGGGATGGGCTCGATGCGGGCGCGGTTGCCCTGCGAGAGCTCCAGGTAATAGTCGTGGCGGATGATCTGCAGCAGCACCAGGCGGCTACCCAGCGTGATCGCGCACAGCAGGATGATCACCGTCGCGATCAGCATGCGGCGCTGGAACAGCCGCTGCTCGCGATGGTGGTTCTTGATGCTGACGGGGCTGGCCATGAGGCTCCTGTCCGTCCTAGCGGGGGGCGTGCGTGCGGCCCAGCAGCCCCACGACGAGCGGCCAGATCGCCGCGCCGGTCAGGGCATGCAGCCAACGCGTGGGGTTGTTGATCGGGTGGCCGCTCCAGCCGTCGATCGCCCACAGCACCGCCTCGTACAGCAGCAGCGCGACCAGTGCGAACAGGCTCTGCTCGAAGATGGGCTTGGCGCGCGTCAGCAGGTGCAGGCGCACCGCCAGGTAGGTGATGAAGGAGAGCGCCAGGCCATGTTCGCCCAGCTGCGAGCCCTGCAGTACGTCCAGCAGCATGCCGGCCAGGAAACCGATGAATATGCCGCCGGCGCGCGGCGTCATCGTCGACCAGTACAGGATCACCAGCACGAGGAACGGCGGGCGCACGATCGAGAGGTACTGCGGCAGTGGTAGGAGCGTCAGCAGCAGGCCAGCCAGCGCGGTGATGTACACCAGCGGACGGGATTCGCGGGGCGCAGCCAGGCTCATCGGGGATCCTTCGGGGCGTCCTCGGCGGACGCGGGCGGCTCGGCTGCCTCCTCGGCCGCGCCCTCGGCCGCGTCCGCAAGCGCACGCTCCTGCTTGGCACCCAGGGTGACCTGCGGCAGCGTCTCGGCCTGGGCGGCCGTTGCCGGTGCCGCCGGATGCTTGGGATCGAACCACACCAGCATGACTTCCCGGTCGCGCTCCAGCGTCGCCAGCGGACGGGCACGGACCTGCGCCAGCAGCAGCACCGGGTCACGCTTGATGCCCGTGACCACGGCGACCGGGTAGCCGGCGGGGAAGACGCCGCCCAGGCCCGAGGTGACCAGCACGTCGCCGGGCTTCACGTCGGAGTTCACGGGCAGGTAGGGCAGCAGCAGCTCGCCGCTGTTGCCGGCGCCGACGGCGATGGAGCGCAGGCCATTTCGAACCAGCTGCACCGGGACGGCATGCTCCGGATCGGTGATCAGGATCACCTCCGCGCTCCACGGTCCTACCCGCACGGTCTGGCCGAGCAGCCCGCGCGCATCGACCACCGTCTGCCCGTTGAAGATCTCGCTGCGGGCGCCCTGGTTGAGCAGCAGGCGCTGCTTGAGCGGGTTCAGGTCGAGGCTCACGACCTCCGCCACTTGCGAGCGGGTCACCAGCGGCGCCATTGCCTGACCTAACGCGCGCAGCTGGGCGTTCTCGTGCTCCAGCGTCGCAAAGCGCATGGCCGCGATGGAGAGTTCGCGCTCGCGGCGCTTCAGGTCGGCGTTTTCCGCGCGCAGCGCCTCGCGCGTCTGCGAGAGTTCGCTCGCCCAGTGCCACAGGGCCTGAGGCGCGCCCACGATGAGCTGCACCGGGTAGGCGGTCGCCTGCAGGTAATAGCGAAGCGTGCTGATCCAGCTGTCCCGCTGGTCGTAGTACATGCAGACGATCGAGATGATCGCGAACACGACGAAACGCGGGCCGGGAGCGGTATCCCGGCTGGAAGGGCGATTCAGGCCACCGCCGATAAAGGCCACTCGGACCTCCGGCGGTTATTCGAGCCCGAAGTGTCCCGGTCCCAGCTCGTCCATCAGCTCGAGGATCCGGCCACCACCGCGTGCGACGCAGGTTAGCGGATCATCGGCGATGACGACCGGCAGGCCGGTTTCTTCCATCAGCAACTTGTCGATGTCGCGTAGTAGCGCGCCACCGCCCGTCAGGACGATGCCACGCTCGGCGACGTCGGCACCCAGTTCCGGCGGCGTCTGCTCCAGCGCCTGCTTGACGGCGCTGACGATGCCTTGCAGGGGCTCCTGCAGCGCCTCGAGGATCTCGTTGCTGTTGAGCGTGAAGCTGCGCGGCACGCCCTCGGAGAGGTTGCGGCCCTTCACCGACAGCTCGCGTACCTGCTGGCCCGGGTAGGCCGAGCCGATCTCTATCTTGATGCGCTCGGCCGTGGCCTCGCCGATCAAGATGCCGTAGTTGCGGCGCACGTAGTTCATGATGGCGTCGTCAAAACGATCGCCGCCGATGCGCGCGGAGTTCGCATACACGATGCCGTTCAGGGACAGCACGGCCACCTCGGAGGTGCCGCCGCCGATATCCAGGACCATCGAGCCGCGCGCCTCATGCGTCGGCAGGCCCGCGCCGACCGCCGCGGCCATCGGCTCGCTGACGATGGCGACGTTGCGCGCGCCGGCGCCCTCGGCCGATTCGCGGATGGCGCGCCGCTCGACCTGGGTGGAGCCGAAGGGCACGCAGACCAGCACGCGGGGCGAGGGCTTCAGGAAGCGGTTGCCGTGTACCTTGTTGATGAAGTACTGCAGCATCTTCTCGGTGTAGGTGAAGTCGGCGATCACGCCGTCCTTCATGGGTCGCACGGCATTGATATGGCCGGGCGTACGACCGAGCATATTCTTGGCTTCGGCACCGACGGCGACAATGATCTTGCCGCCACGGGTGGGCTCATCCTGCAATGCGACGACGGAGGGCTCGTTGAGCACAATGCCCTTGCCGCGAACGTAAATGAGGGTGTTGGCCGTTCCCAGGTCGATCGAAAGATCGCTGGAAAAATAGCCGCGCAGGCGTTTGAACATGAAGGGACCGACCTTGGCGCGCAGAGGTGGAAAAAGCGGTGCGCTAATCTAGCAACGGCAGGGACATATCGCAAGGCGACGTGTATCATTTGGGCCTGTTTTTTCCGGTCCGAAAAGCCCTTCCCTCAATCCTGAAGTTGCGAGCGATGAGCCTGTCACCCAAGCAGATCGAAAGCATTGCCCACCTGGCCCGCCTGGAGCTCAAGCCGGAGGAGATTCCTGTCTACGCCGACAGCCTCTCCCGGATCTTTGGCCTGGTCGGGGAACTCGACCGTGCCCAGACCGCCCAGGTGGAGCCCATGGCCCATCCCCTGGAGCAGGTGCAGCGCCTGCGTGCCGATGAGGCGACCTCGCCGAACCAGCGCGAGCTCTACCAGCGCAACGCCCCCCAGGTGGAGGGTGGCCTGTATCTTGTTCCCAAGGTGATTGAATAGTGGCCGAGAAAACCCTGGCCGAAGTGGCCGCCGGCCTGAAGGCCCGCAAGTACTCCAGCGTCGAGTTGACGCGCGCCTACCTGGCGCGCATCGAGCAGGCCCAGCCGGCCCTGAACGCGCTGGTTACCGTGACGGCGGAGTCGGCGCTGGCCGCCGCGGCTGTCGCCGATCAGCGACTGGCCGACGGCACCGCCGGGCCGCTGACCGGCGTGCCGATCATCCACAAGGACATCTTCTGCACTGCGGGCGTCCGGACGACCTGCGCCTCCCGGATGCTCTCCAACTTCATCTCGCCCTACGACGCGACGCTGGTCACCCGCCTGAAGGAGGCCGGCACCGTGATGCTGGGCAAGGCGAACATGGACGAGTTCGCGATGGGTTCCTCCAACGAAACCAGCTATTTCGGGCCCGTGCACAACCCCTGGGACCCCAAGGTGGTCCCGGGCGGCTCCTCCGGCGGTTCGGCCGCTGCCGTGGCGGCGCGCCTGGCGCCCCTGGCCACCGCCACCGACACCGGCGGCTCGATCCGCCAGCCGGCCGCGCTGTGCGGCGTCACCGGGATCAAGCCCACCTACGGGCGTGTCTCGCGCTACGGCATGATCGCCTTCGCCTCGAGCCTGGATCAGGCCGGCGTGATCACGGTGTCGGCCGAGGATGCGGCCATGACGCTGCAGGCGATGGCGGGCTTTGACCCGCGCGACTCCACCAGCGTGGACGTGCCGGTGCCGGACTACACGGCCGAGCTTGGGACGCCGATGAGGGGCCTTAGGATCGGGATCCTGACGGAATTCTTCGGCGAGGGCCTGGACCCGGCGATCGAGAAATCGGTGCGCGAGGCGCTGGCCGCTTGGCAGAGGCTGGGCGCCACCGTGAAGGAGGTCAGCCTTCCGAACCTGCCCCTGTCGGTGCCGACTTACTATGTGGTGGCCCCGGCCGAGTGTTCCTCGAACCTAGCGCGCTTTGACGGCGTGCGCTTCGGGCACCGCTGCGAGAACCCCAAGGACCTGATGGACCTCTACAAGCGCTCGCGCGCCGAGGGCTTCGGGGCCGAGGTCAAGCGTCGCATCATGACCGGCACCTATGTGCTGTCGGCCGGCTACTACGACGCCTACTACCTCAAGGCGCAGCGCGTCCGCGCGCTCATCAACGAGGACTTCCGCCGCGCCTTCGGCGAGGTGGACCTGCTGCTGGGACCGACCACGCCGACGGTGGCCTTCGGTATCGGCGACAAGACCAGTGATCCGATCACCATGTATCTGAACGATATCTACACCATCGGCGCGAATCTGGCGGGCCTGCCCGCGATGTCCATTCCTTGCGGTTTCGCGGCCGGCTTGCCGGTCGGCGTCCAGCTGATCGGCCCGCACTTCTCCGAGGGCCGGCTGCTGGCCGCGGCGCATGCCTACCAGCGCGAGACGGACTTTCACCTGCGCACGCCGGCTGGCTGGGCAGCGGACTTCAACCCGGCAAGCAAGGCGGGTGCGAAATGAGCGGCGAGTGGGAGACCGTGATCGGGCTGGAGATCCATGCCCAGCTGGCGACCAAGTCGAAGATCTTCTCCGGTTCGCCGACCGCCTATGGCGCCGAGCCCAATACGCAGGCCGACCTGGTGGACCTGGGCTACCCGGGCGTGCTGCCGGTGCTCAACGCAGAGGCCGTGCGCATGGCCGTGAAGTTCGGCCTGGCGGTGGGCGCGGTGATCACGCGCCGCTCGGTATTCGCGCGCAAGAACTACTTCTATCCCGACCTGCCGAAGGGCTACCAGATCAGCCAGTATGAGCTGCCGATCGTGGCGCGCGGGAGCCTGGATGTCGTGATGGAGGATGGCACGGTGAAGACCGTGGGCATCACGCGCGCGCACCTGGAGGAGGATGCCGGCAAGTCGCAGCACGAGGGCGTGGGCGTCTCGGCGATCGACCTGAACCGCGCCGGTACGCCGCTGATCGAGATCGTTTCCGAGCCGGACATGCGTTCGGCCAAGGAGGCGGTGGCCTACATGAAGAAGATCCACACGCTGGTGCGCTACCTGGGCATCTGCGACGGCAACATGCAGGAAGGCTCCTTCCGCTGCGATGCCAACGTGTCGATCCGCCGCAAGGGCGCCGAGAAGTTCGGGACCCGCGCGGAGCTTAAGAACCTGAATTCCTTCCGCTTTGTCGAAAAGGCGATCAACCTCGAGGTGATGCGCCAGATCGACATCCTGGAGAGTGGCGGCACGGTGGTGCAGGAAACCCGCCTGTACGACTCCGACAAGGATGAGACGCGCTCGATGCGCTCCAAGGAAGAGGCGAACGACTACCGCTACTTCCCGGACCCGGACCTGCTGCCGGTGGTGCTGGAGGAGCGCTTCATCGAGACCGTGCGCGGCAGCCTGCCGGAGCTGCCGGACCAGAAGGCCGCGCGCTTCCAGCAGCAGTACGGGCTCTCGCTCTACGACGCGGGCGTGCTCACAGCCAGCAAGGAGCTGGCGGCGTACTTCGAGGCGGTGGCGGCGCTGGTGCCCTCCGACCCGAAGCTGGCGGCCAACTGGGTCATGGGCGATTGGTCGGCGGCGCTGAACAAGGACGGCCTGGACGTTGCCGAGAGCCGCCTGTCGGCCGCGCAGCTGGCCGGTCTTCTCAACCGCATCGTCGACAACACCATCTCCGGCAAGATCGCCAAGGAGGTCTTCGAGGCGATGTGGGCCGAGGGCCTGGAGGCCGATGCGGTCATCGCGTCCCGCGGGCTGCGCCAGATCACCGATACGGGTGCCATCGAGGCCGAGATCGACGCGATCATGGCGGCCAACCCCAAGCAGCTGGCCGACTACCGCGCCGGCAAGGACAAGCTGTTCGGCTTCTTCGTCGGGCAGGTGATGAAGTCGACCGGCGGCAAGGCCAACCCGGCGATGCTCAATGACCTCTTGAAGAAGAAGCTCGCCCCGTGAGCAGGCAGAACCCGCTTGCGTGAGGTCGACCGGCTGCGGCGTTTTCTGTTCGAGAACGAGCCGCTGCGCGGGCATTGGGTGCGGCTGGAGGAGAGCTGGGCCGCGGCGCGCGTGCACCAGTCCCACCCACCGGCCGTGACCCGGCTGCTCGGCGAGGCGATGGCTGCGACCTCGCTGCTGGCCGCCGCCTTGAAGTTCCGCGGCACGCTCACGCTGCAGGTCACCGGCGGCGGGAGCCTGGCGCTGCTGATCGCCCAGGTGACGCACGAGCAGCACCTGCGCGCCGTGGCCCAGCTCAGGGATGAGTCCAATCCCCCTGCGGAGGAGGACTTCCGCGCGCTGGTGGGCGAGGGCCGTCTGGTCGTGACCATCGACCGTGGCGACGGCTCCCCGCCGTACCAGGGCATCGTGCCGCTGACCGGCAGCACGCTGGCGCAATGCCTGGAGCGGTACTTCGAGGACTCCGAGCAGCTGCCGACCCGCATCGTGCTCGCCGCGGACGAAAACCGCGCCGCCGGCCTGCTGCTGCAGAAGCTGCCGACGCCGGCTGCGGCCGGGGAGGCGGCCGAAGGCCACGTGCGGGACCTCTGGGACGAGGCCTCGCTGCTGCTCGCCACGGTCAGGCCGCGGGAGCTGCTGGATGCGGAGATCGAGCCCTTGCTGCAGCAGGTCTTTGGGGCGTTTGACCTCCGTCTCTTCGAGCCGGCCATCGTGCGCTTCCAGTGCCGCTGCGACGAGGAGCGGGTGGCCTCGCTGCTGCAGTCGCTGGGGGAGGCGGAGGTGCGCTCGGTGCTGCAGGAGCAGGGCCTGGTCACCGTGACCTGCGAGTTCTGCCAGCGACCCTACCGCTTTGATGCGATCGACGTGGAGCAGCTGTTTGCCGCGGCACCCTCGCCGGATTCCCCCGGCTCGCTGAACTAGTCCTGGGCGACAGCTGGCACGGCAGTGCCAGCTCCAGTGGGACCCGGGTAATTGCGCGACGTCGTACTGGGGGGGATCTGTTGGCGACCTGTCGAACCGGCAACCTCCCGGGGTCCGGCGGTGCGGGCTATTTACTGCGCGAGACGGGAATCCCGCGCGTCCAGCCTTCTTTCACCACCAGAAGCTTGTATGAGCCCAAGGCGCCCCGCTTGATCAGTACGGTATCGCCCAGCGCCATGGGGAAGTAGTCCGTGGCTTCCAGCTGGCGCCAGACCTGGCCGTTGTCGAGGGTGATGATGGCAAGATCACTGGCACTCTTCCGGAGTTTGTCGATCCTCGCGGTCATCGATTTGGGTTGGCTCGGGTCCGGCCCCTTGCGTACGGCTTCCTCGCCGAATGCCGCAGTCGCGGCGATGGGAGCCTTCTCTGCCGCCACCGCTGCGGGAGACTGGACCTTCGCCGCAGCCGGCTGTGGGGACGTCGGCGCCTTCGCAGCGGCTGCGGGTGCCGGTGCGGCCGGCTGGCTGTCGAGTTTCGCCAATTCCGCCTCGTAGCAGCTCGCTCGCTTGGCCACGTCCGTCAGCGACTTGCAGGCGCGCAGGCTGTCCAGTGCGTCGGGCGCCGCGGCGACCGCCGTGATGCTGCCGGCGCCCAGCAGGAGGAACGTGGCAGAGGCGATAAGGCGTCGTGGGTTCATGTCCTACCTTGCGGATGGTCGGTCGGGTTTGCAGGCCTAGCATACTCGTGCCTCAAAGCCGTGCGATAGCGCCGGCGGTCGCAGCGCCCAGTCGCAAGATCCGTCCGCAGGACCTCGCCCGGAAAAGGGGGTTGGCAAGGCCGCATCCCAATCCGTGGAAGCACTCCCCGGTCCGCCGCTAGGGCGACCTACTGCTTGTCGCGCGTTCGCGGCAGTACGTCTTTGAGCCAGGCGTGCCCACCCAGGGCCTGCATCTGTCCCAGGATCTCCGCGCGCCGGCCCAGCAGGTACCGGCTGGGGGCATCCGCCCGCAGCTTGATCGGGTTGGGCAGCACCGCGGCCAGCAGCGCCGCTTCGCCGGCGCTCAGCGTGCGCGCGTCATGGCGAAAATACGCCCGCGAAGCCGCCTGCACCCCGTAGATGCCGCGACCGAACTGCGCGATGTTCAGGTAGACCTCGAGGATGCGCTGCTTGGGCCACAGCCACTCCATCAGCACCGTGAAGCCGGCCTCCAGTGCCTTGCGTAGATAGCTGTGGCCGGACCAGAGGAAGAGGTTCTTGGCCACCTGCTGGGTGATGGTGCTGGCGCCGCGCGCGCGTTGGCCGCGCTCGGCCTCGGCCATGGCCTTCTTGATCTGGCCCAGGTCGAAGCCGGAATGAAACGGAAACTGCTGGTCCTCGGAGGCCACGACCGCGATCGCGACCTGCGGGGAGATCTGGGTGATGTCGCGCCACTCCTGCCGCAGGTGGTAGGGCGTGGGGTCGTCGCCGAACCACTCCTGCAGCTGCGCCTCGATGATGAAGGCGCTGGTGGGTGGGTTGACGTAGCGCAGCGCCAGGACGCTGGCGGTGCACAGGAGCACAAGGACCAAGGCCGCCAGCAGCGTCCAGCGCAGCAGGCGGCCCAGGAATCGCAGCATGCGATCCAAGCGCTGTCTTAGGCTTCGACGCGCTTGGCGGAGTTGATCGTCACGTCCGCCACTGGTACGTCGCTGTGGCCCTTGCGGCTGCCGGTGCGCTCCTTCGCGATGCGATCGATCGTGTCCATGCCCTCAACGACCTTGCCGAACACCGCGTAGCCGAAGCTGCCGGCGGAGTTGTTCAGGAAGTCGTTGTCGACCAGGTTGATGAAGAACTGCGAGGTCGCACTATTGATGTCGTTCGTGCGCGCCATCGCCACGGTGCCGCGGTTGTTCTTCAGGCCGTTCTTGGCCTCGTTCTTGATCGGCCCGCGGTTCTTCTTCTGCTCGAAGTCCGCCGTCATGCCGCCGCCCTGGACCATGAAGCCCGGGATGACGCGATGGAAGATCGTGCCGTCAAAGAAGCCGTCGTCGACGTACTGCAGGAAGTTGGCGACCGATTCCGGAGCCTTTTCCACGTCCAGTTCCAGGGTGAAGCCGCCGTGCGTTGTTTCGAAACGAACCATGATGGGGTGTCTTTTTCCGCTGTTGAGTAATCGGGAGTCAGGGCCAGCGTGCCACGGTCACGCGGGGATGGCCGGCCAGATCGGGATGGCAGACTACTTGAGCGTAGCCGTGGGCGACAAGCGCAGCCGCCAACCGGGGGGCCTGGGTAGCGCCGTGCTCCAGCACGAGCAGGCCCCCGGGCGCCAAACACGCCGGGGCGGACTTCAAGATCGCCAGCAGGTCCGCATAACCTTGCTGCGCCGCCGCCAGTGCCGACAGGGGCTCGTGGCGCAGGGCCGCCAGCGCGGGGTCCGCAGGATCCACGTAGGGCGGGTTGCTCAGGATGGCTGAGAAGCGCTGCCCGGCGAGCGGCTCGCACCAGCTGCCCTGCAGGAAGGTCACGTTGGGCAGGCCGAGACGCTCGGCATTGGCACGCGCGACCTGCAGGGCCGCCGCGGAGGCATCCACCGCGGTGATCGACCAGGCGGGCCGTTCGCTCGCCAGCGCCAGGGCGATCGCCCCGGAGCCCGTGCCCAGGTCCGCCACGCCCACTGGCCCGGCGGGCAGCAGCGCCAGGGCGCGCTCCACCAGCAGCTCGGTTTCGGGCCGCGGCACCAGCACCGCGGGGGAGACCGCGAGGCGCAGCGACCAGAATTCCTTCTCGCCCTCGATGTAGGCCAGGGGCTCGCCCGCCAGGCGGCGCGCGCAGTCGGCCTGAAACTGCGCCCGCGCCGCGGCTCCCACGGTGCGCTCGCCGTGGCCCAGGAGGGTGGCCCGCGACAGGCCCGTGGCCCGCGCCAGCAGCAGCTCGGCATCCAGACGCTGCAGTCCCGCTGCCCGGGCCGCGCCCAGCGCCGCGGCGAGGCTGTCGTCTGCTACATTGCCGCCCCCGACCGCGGAGTGCGCCGTGACCGACGCCGACTTGTCTTCCCCGCCTGGCAATTCCGCTGCTCCTGCTGTGACCTGGGCGGTGCCCCGCACGCTTGCGGCCCGCGAGGTGTTGCGGGCGACCGCCGCATTATTCCAGTTATCGTGGCCCTCCTGCCTGCCGCTGGCGCTGCTGGGCGTGCTGGCCAGCGGCGCGCCGGGCGCGGAGGCGGTCAGCAGCGGCGAGGCGCGTGGCCTCTCCCACAGCCGCGAGTGGTGGGGGCTGTACCTGGCCAGCATGCTGCTGACGCTCCTGTGCTATGGCGCCGTGTTGCTGCGCCAGAAGGCCCTCGTGCAGGGCGTGCCGCTGGGTGCCTTCGATGCGTTGCGCCGCAGTGCACGGGTCCTGCCGCAGGCCGTGGCCAGCGCACTGCTGTACGGGGTCGCGGCGCCCCTGGTACTGCCCCTGGTCTACCTGTCGCTGGCCTGGACGCTGGCCGTGTGGGAGGGCCTCTCGCCCCTGGCCGCCTGCCGCCGCAGCATCGCGCTGGTGCGCGGCCATGCGCTGGCGCTCAGCGGCAGCTACCTGGCGACGCTCGCGGCGGTGCTGGTGTTCGTCATGCTGGTCGGGATCTTCTTCGGCGTGATCATGACGCTGGCCGGCCAGGCCGGTGCGCGCGCGGGCGTTGCGATCTCCCGCGTGCTGTTTGCGGGACTGCTGTCGTTGCCGGTGGTGTTCGTCAGCGCGATGCTGGTGAGTGTGTGCGGGGCGCTGCGCGCGCGCCTAGAACCTCAGCCAGGCTGAGCCCGCCACCCCTGCGAGCCTGCGCCGGAGGGGCGATGCGCGCCCGCCGGCGCCGGCGCCGGCGCGCCCGTCCTGCGATGCGGGTATCGCGCAGCGCGCAAATGCTGTCTGCGGCGACCTGCCGCACGAGGGGTCCGGCCCGTGCCCTGCAAGGCGGTCAACCGGGACGGCGGCGTGAGGCTTGCGCCTGCGGTGCAGGCCGCGGTCGAGGGGCTGGGGGTTTTGGCGCGCCGCGCCTTAACGCGCAGACCTACTCGCCGACCTGCGCCGCCAGCTCCTCGGCCTGGTACTCGTGCTGCAGGGCCTGCAGCAGCTCGGTCATGTCGCCGTTCATCACATCCGCCAGCTTGTAGAGCGTGAGGTTGATGCGGTGGTCGGTGATGCGGCCCTGCGGGAAGTTGTAGGTGCGGATGCGCTCGGAGCGATCCCCGCTGCCGACCTGCAGCTTGCGGGCATGGGCCTGCGCCGACTGCTGCTTCTCCTGCTCCGCCGCCAGCAGGCGTGCCTTCAGCAGCGCCATCGCGCGCGACCGGTTCTTGTGCTGCGAGCGCTCGTCCTGGCACTCCACCACCACGCCCGTGGGGATGTGGGTGATGCGGATCGCCGAGTCGGTCTTGTTGACGTGCTGGCCGCCGGCGCCGGAGGCGCGGAAGGTGTCCACGCGCAGGTCGGCGGGATTGATCTCGATCGAGTTGATCTCATCCTCCTCCGGAAGAATGGCCACGGTGCAGGCGGAGGTGTGGATGCGGCCCTGCGCCTCTGTCGCCGGCACGCGCTGCACGCGGTGCGTGCCGGACTCGAACTTGAAGGCGGAGAACGCGCCCCGCCCGACGACCCGGCTGATGACTTCCTTGTACCCGCCGTGCTCGCCCAGGTTCTCGCTGAGGATCTCCACCTGCCAGCCGCGGTTCTCCGCGTAGCGCACGTACATGCGCTGCAGGTCGCCGGCGAAGATGGCCGCCTCATCGCCACCCGTGCCGGCGCGCACTTCCAGGTAGATGTTGCGCTCGTCGCGCGGATCCTTCGGCACCAGCAGCAGCGCCATGTCCTGGTCGCGCTCGGCCAGCACGCCCTGCAGCCGGCGCGCTTCCTCCTCGCCCATCTCGCGCATGCCGGGGTCGACGTCGTGCGCCAGTTCCTGGGCCGCGGCGGACTCGGCTTCCAGCGCCCGGTACTCCCGGAAGCGCTGCGCCACGGGCTCCAGCCGCGCATATTCCTGGGAGAGCTCGCGAAATTCTGTTGAGCCGCCGGCCGTGGCCGGGTCAGCGAGCAGCCGGCCCACTTCTTCAAAGCGGTCGGCGGTCTTCTCAAGCTTGGTTCGTATCGAGTCTTTCAATCTGGGCAGGCAGGGGCGATCGGCTATAGTGGCGCGATCATGCCTCAATCCAACGGTTTCCGGGCAGGCGCTGCGACTTCCGTCGCGGCGCTCGTGGTCATGGCGGTGCTGGCAGGCTGCGCGAGCACGCCGGGGCGGCAGGCGCACGCTGCCGCGGCCACCGACGCCAACGCCGCCGTCATGGTCGCCGAGGTCGCGCTGGAGCGTGGCCAGTGCCGCGAGGCGGCGGAAGCCTACGCCCGCGCCGCCGCCGCCTCCACCGATATCCCGCTGGCCTCGCGCGCGACGCAGGTGGCGATCGGCTGCGAGCAGCTGCCGCTGGCGCAGCGCTCGGCGCAGCGCTGGCAGGCGCTGGCCCCGCTCGCCGGCGAGCCCGCGCTGGCGCGCACGATCGTCGCGCTGAAACTCTACCAGCCGCAGGAGGCCCGCAAGGCGCTGACCCTGTGGCGGGATTCCGGCGCGGCCGGCAACCAGGACCCGGGTCGCTTCGCGGAACTTCTGGAGAACGAGACGGAGGCCACGGCCGCCTATCGCCTCTTTGGCGAGGTACTGCTGAACGATGACGCCACGGCCGACGTGGTGCTGGCCCAGGCGCAGCTCGCGCTGCATGCCTTCGACCTCCAGCACGCGACGGAGCTGGCGCGGCGCGCGCTGGCGCTGGAGGCCTCGCTGGTCCCCGCCCGCCTGGTGCTGATCCGCTCGCAGGCGCTGCGGGGTGACTACGACCAGGCCCTCGCCGGTGCGCGCGAGATCCAGGGGAAGGTCAGCGGCGACGACGTCTTCCTGGTCTTCGACGTGCTCAACGCCGCGCAGCGCGGCGAGCAGGCGCGGGCCGAGCTCCTGCGGCTGCGCGCGGATACGCGCCTCGCCCCGGCCGTGGATCGGCGCCTGGGCGTCATGGCGATGGACCAGGGCGATACCGCGGAAGCCGAGCAGCGCTTTGGCGCCCTCGTGGGCCAGCGGGGCAGCACCACCATCGCGCTGGTGTACCTGGCGCAGCTGGCTGAGCGTCGCGGCGACGAGGATCGCGCGCTGCGCTCCTATGGACTGCTGGCCGACTCCACCGTGTCGCTGCTGGCGCGCGGCGCGGCCGCGCGCATCCTGCTGCACCAAGGCAAGCGCGAGCAGGCCATGGCGCTGCTGGATGCCTACCAGCACGACCATCCGGAGAGCGCGATCGAAACGATCGGCGCACGGGCCCAGGTACTGGCCGGGAACGCGGATTTCGCAGCGGCGGTGGCAACGATCGATGCGGCGCTGAAGGCGTATCCCGGACATCCGACGCTGGAATACCAGCGCGCGACGATGCTGGAGCGCGGCGGCCAGCACCGTGACGCCGAGCAGGCCTTCGAGCAGCTGCTGCGCAAGCGGCCGGAGGACCCGGGCATCGCCAATGCGCTGGGCTTCACGCTGGCCGACCACGGCCGCAGCCTCGACCGGGCCGAGAAGCTCGTGCGGCAGGCGCTGGCCGTCTCCCCGGACAACCCGGCGATCCAGGACAGCCTCGGCTGGGTCGTCTTCCGCAAGGGCCGCCTTGCGGAGGCGTCGCAGATTCTGGAGCGGGCCTGGCGCAACGGCCGGGACGCTGACATCGCCGCCCATTTCGGCGAAGTGCTGTGGAAGCAGGGCGAGGAGGGCCGCGCCCGCTACGTCTGGCAGCAGGCGCTGAACATCGATCCGGACAACATGCTCGTGCGCTCCACCCTCACTCGCCTGACGGGTGAGGAGCCGCCCCGCCGGCGCTAGCCATGCGCACGGTCCTTCTCCTTGCCGCCGGGCTCCTGCTCGCGGCCTGCGTGACGGCGCCTCCGCGCCCGCGGCTGGCGCCCGAGAACTACGCGGCCCGTCGCCCGCTGCTGCAGGCCGTAGCGCGCTTTGAACTGGAAGGGCGCCTGGCGGCCGCGGTCGGGGAGGAGGGCGTCAACGCGTCACTCACCTGGCACCAGCAGGGTCGGCGATCCGAGCTGCAGCTGCGCGCCCCGCTGGGTTTCGGCTCCGCGCAGGTCACGCGCGAGGGCGATGAGATCCATCTGGTCTCCAGCCGGGGCGAGCAGCTCTCCGGGAACCTGGCCAGTGAGGAGCTGGCACGCCGCCTCGGCTTCGCGCCGCCGCTGGATAGCCTGCGCTACTGGGTACTGGGCGTGCCGGATCCGGCCCGGCCCGCTGCCGAGACACTGGTTAGCGGCTCCCAGCTGTCGGTCCTGGAGCAGGACGGCTGGCGGGTCGAGTACCCGGAGTACCGCCGCTTTGGCACCGGGCCGCTGGAGGGCGTGCTGCCCCGGCGCCTGACCCTCCTGCGGGACGATATCCGCCTGAAGCTGATCGTGGAGCGTTGGCACGTGGTGGGACCGTGACGGTGCTGAGCCTGCCGGCGCCGGCCAAGCTCAACCTCTTCCTGCACGTGCGCGGGCGCCGGGCCGATGGCTATCACGCGCTGCAGACGCTGTTCCAGCTGGTCGACCTGTGCGACCGGGTGGACCTGGAGGTCACGCAGGATGGCCGGATCACCCGTGATCCACCGCCGTCGGATCCGCTCCTGGCGAGCCTTGCAGATGCCCAGGACCTCACGGTGCGCGCGGCGCAGCTGCTCCAGGCCCACAGCGGCTCGGCGCTCGGTGCTCGCATCCACGTGCACAAGCGCATTCCCGCCGGCGGGGGGCTGGGTGGCGGCAGTTCGGATGCGGCGACGGTGCTCCTGGGCCTCAGCCGGCTCTGGGGGCTGGGCTATACCCGCCAGGACCTGGCGGCGCTGGGCCTTGCCCTGGGCGCGGACGTGCCGGTCTTTGTACTGGGGCGCAGCGCGTGGGGGGAAGGCCGCGGCGAGCAATTAACCCCCGTGGCGCTGGAATCATGCTGGTACCTGATCCTGCACCCCCAGGTCGCGGTGTCCACGGCCGAAATCTTCCAGGCTCCTGAATTGACCAGAAAT
The DNA here is from genome assembly GCA_903868595.1 of uncultured Pseudomonadota bacterium. Taxonomy (GTDB): domain Bacteria; phylum Pseudomonadota; class Gammaproteobacteria; order Steroidobacterales; family Steroidobacteraceae; genus ZC4RG30. The sequence goes on along the minus strand of CAIPVV010000008.1, from coordinate 13,802 downwards.
TCCCCGGCAATCACAATGCGCGACTTCCTCGCGGGCGAGAGTCGCAATGACTGCGAACCCGTGGTGCGAGGGCGCTACCGGCAGGTGGCCGCGGCGTTGGACTGGCTGGCCAGTTACGCCCCGGCCCGGCTGACCGGTACCGGGTCCTGCCTGTTCGCGGCCTTTGGCTCGGAGGCCGCTGCGCGGCAGGTCGCGGCGCAGGCGCCGGTGGAGTTCAGTGTCTGGGTGGCCAAGGGGTTGGCCCAGTCGCCGGTCTAGGCTCGCGGGAGCCGGCCGCAAGCCGTCGTTCGTTCGTGCAGCTGCTGGGGTGTCGCCAAGTGGTAAGGCAGCGGGTTTTGATCCCGCCATTCGGAGGTTCGAATCCTTCCACCCCAGCCAATTTCCAAGACGTGGTGTTTCAATTCCGCAACACGTTATGAAAAAACACGCAAACTATTGCAAGTGCACAGGGCGCTGTGGCTCTATAGCGCGGTAAGAACAAAAAAAAAATTCGGGGCGGATCTCGTTTCCTTCGTCGGCTACCCGGATTTTTATCGTCGAATTTCGATACAGATCAAGCCCATATAAGGGGGGTTGCACAGTGAGCTATATCCAATCCAGCTTTGGCAGCAGTCGCGTGCGTGCGTCGGTCGCCGCGATACTCGGAACAGCGATGTTAGGTGGCTTTGTCGCCCAGGCGTATGCCGCTGAGGACAAACTCGAAGAAGTGCAAGTGACGGGCTCGCGCATCGTGCGCCGGGACCTGACGTCCAACAGCCCGCTCGTTTCGATCGATAGCGCCGTGTTGGAAAGTCGCACTGGCCTGAACGTCGAATCCTACCTGAACGATCTGCCGCAGTTTAATCCGGCCGGCTCGCCGGTCACGACGCAGAGTGACGTGCAGATCACCGCGGTGAACTCTGTTGGCATTGCGTCGGTGTCGCTGCGCGGCTTCGGCCCGAACCGCAGCCTGGTGCTGGTCGATGGCCGCCGCGCCACGCCCAACAACGCGCTGATGGTGGTGGACGTCAACAGCATCCCGTCCTCGATGATCAAGCGCGTGGAAATCATTTCCGGCGGCGCGTCGGCGGTGTACGGCGCCGATGCCATCGGCGGCGTGTCGAACTTCATTTTGCGCAGGGATTTCACGGGTCTGGAAGTCGACGCGCAGTATGGCGTTACCGAGGCGGGCGACGGTGGCGAGACCCGCGCTTCGGCGATCATGGGTACCAAGATCGCCGATGGCCGCGGCAACATGGTGTTCTCGGCGGAGTACTACAACCGCGATCCGGCCTTCCAGCGCAATCGCGAATTCTTCCAGAAGGGCTATTCGGACCCGACGGTGCCTGGCAACTTCATCGGGTTCATCATGGGCATGAACGGGTACAACCCGGTCGTGAACCCCTACCTCCCGTCGGTGCTGGGTCAGATCCTCGGCAAGCCGGCCTCCCAGGTAGTGGCTAACGGCGCGGCGATTAACTCCGGCCCCCCGTTCTTCGGAGCGCTGAGCGCCATCTTCGCGGGCGTCCGGTTCAATCCGAACGGCTCGATCTTCGATCCGGCCGGCAATAACGCCAGCACCTTCGGCAAGCCGATCGACGGCCAGGTGTACGCGCTGCAGAACACGTACGACAGCAGCATGACGAACCCCGGCCCCGCGGGAACGCCGCCGAATGTGGTTCAGACCATCAAGTACAACGACCTGTCGGAGTACGCCTCCGCGCCGCAGACGCGCTATGCGTTCATGGGTGCCGGCGACTACGACATCACCGACCACATCAAGTTCTCCACGAGCGCCCGCTTCTCGCAGAGCCTGACCAAGACGTTCCTGGCGGGTACCAACGCGAGCTACGGTTGGGAGGCAACGGTCCCGTACAACGCCACCAAGGACAGCCCGATTGACCCGACGCTGAACCTCCTCACCCCGGGTCTGGCGGCCGCGGTGATCGCCAACCCGTCGGCGTATGCCAACCCGAACTTCATTGCCCACGGCAAGCCGGGTGCGCAGCACCCTGTCCCCGTCGCGTTGGCGTTGCTGCTCAACAGCCGCAATACCATCTTCACTCCCAGCCCGCTGACGACCGGATGGGTTGCGGAAACCTATCCGGACCAGGGCTTCGCGCAGCGCGCCACGACCGATACTTCCACGTCCTGGATGATTGACGCCGGTGTGAAGTTCGACATCCCGGTCAAGGATTGGACGGGCGAGGTCTATTACTCGCGCGGCGAGTCCAGCACCTACAACGTGGCCTTCGGCGACAACTCGCTCGCCCGCTGGCGCGCGGAAGTAGCGGCGCCTGACTATGGCGCCAACTCGAACCTGCAGAGCAACTCGACTGGCGCGTCGCCGAACTTCGGTTCCGTTGCCGTGCATTGCACCAGCGGCTTCTACAACACGTTGTTCGCGGGTGACACCCCGGCGTCCGCAGACTGCCAGGCCGCGGTGGCCGCGAATCTGCAGACGCACACGGCCATCCAGCAAGACATCGGTGAACTGAACTTCCAGGGCGGTCTGTTTGACCTGCCGGCCGGAGAGATGCGGGGAGCGTGGGGTTACCAGTACCGCCGCAACGCGGTGCAGTTCAATCCGGACATTCTGCAGTCGACCTCCTCGTCCCAGGATCAGGTGATCGGTGTGTATCCGACCGGCTATCTGGACCAGGAAATCGCGGTCAAGGACTACTACGGCGAGCTCCTCGTGCCAGTGGTTTCCGGTCTCAAGTTCATGAAGAAGCTGGAACTTGACCTGGGCGGTCGCTATTCCGAGTACGACAAGACCGCTTCGACGACGACCTTCAAGGCGAACGTGAGTGCGGAGTTCAACGACTACGTGCGTTTCCGCGGCGGCTTCAACCGTGCCACCCGGGCTCCTAACCTTGGCGAGCTGTACCTGAACCTGCAGCAGATCTTCACGATCGGCACCACCTACGGCGACCCGTGCGGAACGCTGTCCAACTCGCCGTTCGGTGCGGGCGGCGCGGCGCCCAACCTGTATCCGACGGGCGTACAGGGCACGCTGGCTGCGGGCCAGACCGCGGCGGGTGCGAAGAGCGCCTACCTCATCTGCCAGGCGCAGATGGGCGCGGCGGCAAACTACTTCTACGGTGGAGCGGCTAACCAGCCCGCGGCCACGGGTGGTACGTTCAACTGGGTGAACCAGCAGGGCAACTCGAACCTGAAGTCCGAGACGTCGGACACGTGGACCGCGGGCTTTGTCCTGCGGTCGCCGTCCGATAACGCCTGGCTGCGCGGCCTGACGGCAACCTTCGACTGGTACAAGATCTCGATCGCCAACGCGATCGAGCCGTACTCGATCGACTACGCTCGCTACCTTTGCTACGGCGCAGTGCAGGTGACGGACGCAGTGGTCGCCGCTGCCCAAGCTGCCAGCCAGGCTTGCCAGAACCTGCCCCGCAACCAGTCGACGGGTACTGCGGTCAGCACGCTGCTGCAGTACGCGAATCAGGCGCAGGTCTCCACGTCGGGCGTCGACTTCGGTATCAACTGGTACTCGAAGCTCGCCGATCTGGGTGCCGAGCGTCTGCCGGGTGGCATCGGCCTCAGCGTCCAGGGTACGTGGCTCGACAGCTACAAGACCAAGACGTCTCCGGCCGGCTTTGACCCGACGACCGAGTGGAAGGGCTCGCTGGGTCCGAACCTGTCGGGCTTCAACGGGGGTGCCTACACCTACCGCTTGTTCACGTCGCTGACCTACATGTTGCCGTCCACGAGCGTGAGCCTGCGGTGGCGCCACCTGCCGGGTGCGGTGTCTGCCGCCCAGGCGACCCAGGATGCCATTGTTAAGAACAACGCGTCTGTGAGTGCTGGTGGAGCGGGTACGCTACTGAGCTACACCCCGACGACATCGGTGGCAGCGCCGGCGTACGACACGCTGGATCTGTCGGCGAACTGGAACATCAACGACACCTACTCGGTTCGTGCCGGCATCGACAACGTGCTCAACACGCAGCCGGCCATCACTGGGGCGTCCAAGGGGTACCCGGTGGGCACGAACCTGGCGGGCGTCTGCAACGGAGCTCCTGGTTGCCAGAACCCGACGGCCTACAGCCTTGCTTCGACCGGCGCGGGTTTGACCAACGCGGGCTTCTATGACGTGTTGGGACGCCGCTTCTTCCTGGGCTTCAAGGCCAAGTTCTAGAAGCGGAAGCACCGTAAAAGCGTCAAAAGGCGGTGGGCCTCGCGGCCCGCCGCCCCTGGCGCCACAGTACGGTTGGTCATATTTGACGTTAAGCCGCGCGGCCTGCAGGTCGCGCGGCTTTTTTGTTGCCGTAGAGATCGCTTGCGACCGGAGCTTGCACGATCTCAATACACCGCGGTGCGACCCCGTTCGCAGGCTCCTGGCGGCGGCGCGGCACTCGTGACGGGAGCCGAATGTCCCTGCTGCTGGATGAGCAGCGGTGCTTCCCGCTCTACGCTGCCTCGCGGCTGATGACGCGCCTCTACCAGCCGCTGCTGGAGCCACTGGGCCTGACCTATCCCCAGTACATCGTGCTCCTGATCCTGTGGGAGGACGCGCCGTGTTCGGTGTCCCATGTGGGGCATCGCGCGCTCCTGAACTCCAACACCCTGACGCCGCTGCTCAAGCGCCTGGAGGCCTGCGGGTACCTCCAGCGCGTGCGCAGCGCTCGCGACGAGCGCGTACAGGAACTGCATCTCACGGCCAGCGGCCGGGCGCTGCAGAAACGCTGTGCCTGCGTGCCCGACCTGCTGGCCAATCGCGCAGCCTCGGCGTATTCGGCCGAGAAGGCGATCGCGCTGAAGGCGAGGCTCTATGAACTGGTTACTGCCCTGTCCCAATCCCTGGAGGAAATATGAAGACACGCTCCCGTCCATGGTCCGCGTTGCTCGCGGTGATGCTGCTGGGTGCGGGCGTCGGCGCCGTGGCTGCAGAGGCTCCGATCGCCGTAACGGCGGCCTCCTTCAAGTGCATGGCGACGATGACGCCGGTGCGCGGCTTCTACGTCGACAACCTCCTGAAGGGCAGTCTCAAGGACACGCTGAAGGTCGCCAACTCGGCGCAGGGCGGCGTCTATCCGGTGGGCTCGGTCGTGCAGTTGATCCCCACCGAGGTGATGGTCAAGCAGCCGCCGGGCACGAACGCCGCCACGAAGGACTGGCAGTTCTTCGAGCTGGACGTGAGCCCCCAGGGCAGCACCATCCGGCACGAGGGGTACACGGATGTGATCAACCGCTTCGGGGGCAATTGCCTCGGCTGCCACGCGGCGGCGAAGCCGCAGTGGGACCTGGTCTGCGAGGAGAGCCACGGCTGCGCCCCGGTACCGCTCAGCCGGGCGACCATCGAAGCCCTGCAGCGCAGCGATGCGCGCTGCGTCCCGCCGCAGAAACTGCGACCGCAGGATATCGAGGCGTTGAAGGCCTTCCCGGCAGCACCGCCGGCAGCACCGCCGACCAAGCCGTAGGTAGGTAATCGAACGGGTCCGGCGCTAGCCCTGCACGGTCATGTTGCTGCGGATCCAGTCGGCGAGCGCATGCTCGCCGACTTGGCCTGCGGCGAGGCCGAAGATCACACGGACGGCGTCGACCTTGTCGGGGTGAAAGCTGTGTCCGTTGACGTGCAGGAACAGCGCAATTGCCAGAAGCGCCGCGCGCTTGTTGCCATCCACGAAGGGGTGGTTCTGGGCAAGCCCATATCCGTAGGCTGCTGCTAGGGCGGCGAGGTCGGGCTGGGCCGCGTAGCGCTGCTGGTTCTCGGGTCGGGCGAGCGCCGAATCGAGCAGGCCCTCGTCACGCAGCCCGGCCGAGCCTCCAAACAGGCTGAGGCTCTCCCCGTGCAGGAGCACTAGCGCGTCCTTATCAATCCAACGCGGCGCCCGGCTCACTCGGCGAGGGCCTTGAACGTGTCGCGGTAGTCCTTCATGAAGTGGCGGCCGGCTTCCACCTGCGCCGCCACAGCCGGGTCATAAGGCGTTACCAGATAACCGCCAGGGGTCTCGGAGACGAACAGCGTGTCCCCGCGTGAGACCTTCATCCGGTTCAGCATTTCCTTGGGAATCACGACACCGGTCGAGGTGCCGATCGCCGTCAGTTTGAGCGTGCTCACTGGGCCTCCGGGCGCATTATTATATTTATAATAATGGCCCGGCCATCTGGTCAAGTGGCGTTTGCCTACTTGCCTCGCGGGCTGGCCTGCATCCGGGCGGTCTCGGCCGCGTACAGCGGCACGCGCATCGTGACGCGTTCCAGGTTCAGGCGTTCCGGCGTGGGCTGATGGTCCAGCGGCAGCGACGCGATGATGGAATCAAAGCGCTCCTGCATGCCCTGCTTGAACTCCGGGTGGGAGAAGATGAACAGGTCATTGTTGCGGATACCGCGCATCACGACCTCGCCGGCCTCCAGGGGATCCATGCCGGCCGGTGCCGGGGGATTGCCGGGCATGCCGGTGGCGGGCGGTCGCGGCGGCTGCGCAGGGGTCGCAGCGGCACGCGGCGCGTTCTTCAGCTGTGCCGGGCGGTAGAGCTCGCTGCGGCCGATGTTGGTATTGACGGCGCCCGGCAGGTACACGGAGGTGCCGATGTTGGTGTCTTCCAGTTCGATCCGCAGGGCCTCCATGAGGCCCATGGAGGCGAACTTGGTGGCGGTGTAGATGCCCGCCTTGCCGCCCGGCAGCACGCCGCTCATCGAGGAGGTCGTGCAGATGTGGGCGCCCTCGCCGTAGGCCCGCATGCGCGGCACGAAGGTCTGGATGCCGTTGAATATGCCGCCCACGTTGACGCTGAAGCCCCAGTCGAAGTCGTTGCGCGTGGCCTCGGCCACCTGGGCGCGAACGCCGACGCCGGCGTTGTTGACCAGCAGGTGCACGCGGCCGAACTTGGTCTCTGCCTCGTCGGCCAGCCTGCCCCAGCCGGGAATGTCGGTGATGTCGTGCTTGATGGCGTGGATGCGCTGCTTGTCGGGGAACAGGGCGAGCGCCGCCTCGATCTGGCTCTCGTCGATATAGCCGATGATGACCTTCATCCCCTGGGCGTAAGCCGCGCGGGCGATCCCCAGGCCGATGCCGCTGGAGGCGCCGGTGACGTAGGCCACCTTGCCGGCCACGTCGCGCAGCGGGGCGCTCTTGGGGGCGGGCACGGTGGCCCCCTGGGCGTAGGCGGCCCGGGCGCCCAGGGCGCCTGCAAGGCCCGTGGCGGTGGCGGCCAGCGCCACGCCACCCAGGAAGCGGCGGCGGCCCGGCAGGCATTCGTCAAAAAGGTTGGTCATCGGCGTGTCCCCGTTTGTTGTTATGTGAGCGCCCTCGTTGGAGGTGTGCCGCGCCGACGAGGTTCCGTCCGGCGGTCGGCCAGGGCAAGGGATAAAATCCACTGCCGTCAAGGGGGGCACTGGGCTATAATTAGAAGTTTCCCAGCACAATCAGAAGGTTAGCAACCGTGGGCGAGCAAACAATGGCTCTTTTCACGGGCAGCGCCAATCCGGCGCTCGCCCATGATATCGCCCGTCACTTGATGGTGCCCCTGGGGCGTGCCTCGGTGGGCCGCTTCAGCGATGGCGAGGTCAATGTCGAGCTCATGGAAAACGTGCGCGGCCGCGACGTCTTCATCGTGCAGTCGACCTGTCCTCCGGCCAATGATCACCTGATGGAGCTGCTGGTGATGGTGGATGCCTGCCGGCGGGCCTCGGCGGCGCGCATCACCGCCGTCGTGCCGTACTTCGGCTATGCCCGCCAGGACCGTCGCCCGCGCGCCACGCGCGCCGCCATCACGGCCAAGCTGGTCGCCAACATGATCTCCGGCGCAGGCGTGGACCGCCTGCTGACGGTCGACCTGCACGCCGACCAGATCCAGGGGTTCTTCGACATCCCGGTCGACAACGTCTACGGCTCCCCGGTGCTGCTGGGCGATGCCTGGCGGCAGCGCTACGAGAACATCGTCGTCGTGTCGCCGGACGTGGGCGGCGTGGTGCGTGCCCGGGCGCTGGCCAAGCAGCTGGACGACAGCGAGCTTGCGATCATCGACAAGCGCCGGCCTCGCGCCAACGAGGTCAAGGTGATGAACATCATCGGCGACGTGAAGGATCGCAGCTGCATCCTCATCGACGACATGGTCGACACCGCCGGCACGCTGTGCCAGGCCGCGACGGCGCTGAAGGAGCAGGGTGCCAAGAAGGTCATTGCCTACATCACGCACCCCGTGCTGTCCGGCAAGGCCGTTGAGCGAATTTCCAAGTCCGAGCTGGATGAGCTGGTCGTCACCGACACCATCCCGCTGTCGGCGCCGGCGCGGGACTGCGGCCGTATCCGGGTGCTGTCGGTCGCGGCGCTGCTGGCGGAGACCATCCGCCGCGTGCGCGACGAAGAGTCCGTCAGCTCGCTCTACATAGACTAGTTTTTGGGTGACGCGCCGCTGGTCGCGGCAGCGCGTCGAATGTGTAAACGTCAGGAGAAGACAATGCGTATTAACTTTGAAATCAATGCCGAATCGCGCAAGGACCAGGGCAAGGGTGCGAGCCGCCGCCTGCGTCTTGCGGGCAAGGTTCCGGCAATCATCTATGGCGGCTCCGGTGAGCCGGCCGCCCTGGCCTTGAGCCACCAGAAGCTGCTGCTGCTCATCGACAATGAGAAGTTCTACTCGACGATCGTGTCGGTGGACGTGGAAGGCAAGAAGCAGCCGGCGATCGTCAAGGACGTGCAGATGCACCCGGCGAAGAACGCCATCGTCCACGTCGACTTGCAGCGCGTGCTGGAAGACCAGCCGATCCGCCTGCACCTGCCGATCCACTTCCTGAACGAGGCCTCCAGCCCCGGCGTGAAGCTGCAGGGTGGTACCGTGTCCCACATGCGCACCGACATCGAGATCTCCTGCTTGCCGAAGGATCTGCCGGAGGCGCTGGAGGTCGACATGGGCGCGATGAGCCTGAACGACACGGTCAAGCTCTCGGACCTGAAGCTGCCGGCTGGCGTCACGATTCCGGAACTGGCCCATGGCCACGATGCCCCGGTTGTCGTGATCCATGCGCCGCGCGTTGAAGTCGAGGAGCCGGTCGCTGCCGAGGCGGCTGCCGCGGCTGCGCCTGCGGCTGCCAAGGCCGCCCCGGCCAAGGCTGCTGCGGCGCCGGCGAAGGCTGCCCCGGCGAAGAAGTAAGCGCCACCGTCTGCCTACGACACCCTGCCTGGCATGCCGAGTCCCGCGATCAAGATCATTGCCGGCCTCGGCAATCCGGGCAGGGAGTACGAGCAGACGCGTCACAACGCCGGGTTCTGGCTCGTCGACGAGCTGGCCCGGCGCCATGGCGGTACCTGGCGGATGGAGCCGCGCTTCAATGCCGCGATGGCGCGCGTGCGCATCGGCGGCGAAGAGGTCTGGCTCGTGAAGCCGATGGCGTTCATGAACCTAAGCGGCGGCGTCACGGCCGCCGTTGCCAATTTCTACAAGATCCCCGCCAGCAGCGTGCTGGTTGCCCATGACGAACTGGACCTGCCCGTTGGCGCCGTGCGCCTCAAGCAGGGCGGTGGGTCGGGCGGGCACAATGGCCTGAAGGACCTGATCGCCAAGCTGGGCGAGGACTTCTGGCGCTTGCGTCTGGGTATCGGTCATCCCGGGTCACGCGACCTGGTTACACAATTCGTGCTGAGCCGCGCGTCGAGCGCGGAGCAGCCGCTCCTCGACGACGGCACGCGTGCCGGCGCCGACGTCGTACCGCTGGTGTTCGAACTGGGCGCCCAGGCTGCGATGCAGAAGCTCCACACCAAAGACAGCAAAGAGAAGGCTTAAGGCATATGGGCATCAAGTGCGGCATCGTCGGTTTGCCCAACGTCGGCAAGTCCACCCTCTTCAACGCGCTCACCCGCGCCCAGATCGCGGCGGAGAACTATCCGTTCTGTACGATCGACCCCAACGTGGGCGTCGTGGGCGTGCCGGACCCGCGCCTGGAGGAGCTGGCCGCGATTGCCAAGCCCGAGCGCGTCCTGCCCACGGCCATCGAGTTCGTCGACATCGCCGGCCTGGTGGCCGGCGCCTCCAAGGGCGAGGGCCTGGGGAACCAGTTCCTGGCCCACATCCGCGAGACCGATGCGATCACCCATGTCGTGCGCTGCTTCGAGGACGATGACATCGTCCACGTCGCTGGCGGCGTGAACCCGATCGCCGATATCGATGTGATCGACACGGAACTGGGTCTTGCCGACCTGCAGAGCGTGGAGAAGGCGGTGGATCGCGCCGCCAAGCTGATCAAGTCCGGCGACAAGGAGGCGGTGCGCAAGCACGCCCTGCTGCAGCGCCTGCGGGAACACCTGAACAACGGCAACCCGGCTCGCTCGATGGAGATGACCGAGGACGATCGCAAGGACCTGCGGGACCTGCACCTGATCACGCTCAAGCCCGTCATGTACGTGGCGAACGTCAACGAGTCGGGCTTCAAGAACAACAAGTTCCTGGATGCCGTGACCGAGCGCGCCAGGCGCGACGGGGCGGTGGTCGTGGCTGTCTGCGCGGCCATCGAGGCGGAAATTGCGCAGCTGGAGGACTCCGAGCGCGCCGAGTTCCTGAAGGACCTGGGCCTGGAGGAGCCGGGCTTGAACCGCGTGATCCGCGGTGCCTACCAGCTGCTGGGCCTGCAGACCTACTTTACCGTTGGACCGAAGGAAGTACGTGCCTGGACCGTGAAGGCCGGCTCCACCGCCCCGCAGGCCGCGGGCGTGATCCATACCGATTTCGAGCGGGGCTTCATCCGCGCCGAGGTCATCGCCTATGATGACTACATTGCCTGCAAAGGCGAGGCGGGGGCCAAGGAAGTGGGCAAGCTGCGGCTTGAGGGCAAGGAGTACATCGTCCGCGAGGGCGACCTCATGCATTTCCGCTTCAACGTATGAGCCCCGATGTACGCGTCGATCATACTGCCGACCTATAACGAGGCCGGTAGCCTGCCGCGCGCCATCGAGGCGCTGCGTGCAGCCCTTTCCGGTCGCGAGGACTGGGAAGTCATTGTCGTGGACGACAATTCCCCCGACGGCACCTGGCAGATCGCCCAGGAACTGGGCAGGGCAGACGCCCGCATCCGCTGCTACCGACGCCTGGATCGCCGCGGCCTCTCCTCGGCGATCGTCGACGGGCTGAGCCTGGGGACCGGCGAGCGCCTCCTGGTCATGGACGCCGACCTGCAGCACGACACCTCCAAGGTGCCGGAACTGCTGGCGGCGCTGGATACGGCGGATGTCTCGGTGGGTAGCCGCTTCATGCGCGGCGGCGGCACGGGGGAGTGGTCCCGGCGACGCCTGTTGCTCTCGCGTCTGGCAACCCTGGCCTGCCGGATGGTGCTGGGCCTGCGAACCTCCGACCCGATGAGCGGGTTCTTCGCGGTGCGTCGCGAGGCCTTCCTGAAGGTCGCCGCGCGCCTGAACCCCCGCGGCTACAAGCTGCTCATGGAAATGCTGACGCTGCTGCGCGTCAAGCCGGTTGCCGAGGTGCCCTACGTGTTCTCGCCGCGCCTGGTGGGCGAGAGCAAGCTCTCCGGCGCGGTCGTGTGGGAGTTCTTCCTCTCGCTGGCGGAGCTGGGGACGCGCAACCTCATCAGCGCGCGATTCCTCAAGTACGCGCTGGTCGGTTTGTCCGGCGTGGGCGTGCAGTACGCAAGCTTCTACCTGCTTTGGCGGTATGTGTTGGGGGAGGAGGCGGGAACCTTCGCTGCGATCGGCACGGCCGCCCTCTCCAACTACCTCGCCAACAACAGCTGGACGTTCTCCGAACGCCGCCATTCCAGTACGGCAGACGTCCTCAGGGGCTTCGGCCTGTTCGTCGTCATCAGTGCCTGCGGCGCCTTCATCAACCAGTCCGTCACCTGGTACCTGCAGCACCTGGGCGCGCTGCTGCCGTTGGCCATGGCCGCCGGCATCGCGGTCTCCACGGTCTGGAATTACTTCCTGAACCTCGATCTCACCTGGAAGGGCCATGCAAGACCGGAATGAAGGCTGGATGCAGTGGGCGCCCTGGCTGGTGGCCGTGCTGGCGGCGTTTGCCTGGCTACCCCCGCTCGGGCTGCATGACTACTGGTTCCCGGACGAACCGGATGTCGCGCTGCCTGTGGTGGAGATGATTGCCCGCGGCGACTGGATCGTGCCGACGGCCAATGGACAACCCTGGCTCGACTATCCGGTGCTCACGTACTGGGGCGGCCTGTTCTGGTCCCACCTGCTGGGGGGCGTGACGCCCTTCGCGCTGCGACTCACGCCGTTGATCGGCGGCCTGGTGTTCCTGCTCTCCACCGTGTGGCTCGCCCGCAGCATCGCGGGCGCCAGGGCTGCGTGGTATGCGGCCTTGGCCGCGGCCGCGGCACCGCTGGTGTGGATGATGGCCACCACGCTGCAGGTGGACATGGTCTTCGCCGGGACCCAGGCGCTGGGTTACGCGCTTTACGTTGCCGGTGACCAGCGCAAGGGCAGGGCCGCCGTGGTGCTGCGCATGGCCGCCTTCCTGGCGTTTGGTCTGGCGGTGCTCGCCAAGGGTCCGCTGGGCGTACTGCTGCCGGGACTCATCCTGACGCTCTGGCATGCCTGGAACCGGGAATGGAGCCGCATCCTGTGGCTCGCGCCCCTGGCCCTGCTGTCCGTGGCGGTAGCCGCGCTCTGGTACGTCCCGCTGGTGGGTCGCCTGGGCGCGGACTACGTGGGGCAGGAGTTGTGGCTGCAGAATTTCGATCGCTTCGGGACCACGACGCGCGGCCATGGCGGCCACAGCGTCTTCTACTACTTCACCAGCCTGTTCGGGGACCTGGGTCCGTGGACGCTGCTGCTTGCCGGCGCGCTCTGGCAGTTCTGGCGGGAGCGCAACCAGCGGGGGCTGCGCCTGGTGGGCCTGTGGTTCCTCGTCAGCATCCTGTTCCTGTCGGCCGCCTCCACCAAGCGCAGCGTCTACCTGCTGCCGGCCTATCCGGCGATGTTCGTGCTGATCGGTTGGTGGGTTGCCGGCCGTACGCAGGTGGCGTGGCTGCGTGCCTGCCTGGGGATCACGACGGCATTCTTCGCGGCATCCGCCGTGGCCTTGGTGTTCTGGCGCACCACCCACTACGCCCAGCTGCCGCAGGTCGCGCGCATCCTGCCCTTCCTTGCCGTCGGTTCCAACACGCTGGCGGTGCTGTTTGCCGGTGGTGCGGCGTTGACGGGGCTGGCGCTGTGGCGCCGGGAATTGCAGCAGGGTGTGCGCGCCTGCGGCGCAACACTCCTGCTTGCCTACGTCGCCGCGATGTGGCTCATCATCCCGGTCATCGACCAGGTTCGGGACTACCGCCTGCCAACGGCGTGGCTGATGGCCATCTCGCCAGACCGCGGTCCCGTGGGATTCTTCGCGCCGGGGCTTGAAGTGACCAAGCGTGCCGGATGGCTGTGCTACCTGCAGGGGCGGCACCTGCAGTTCTTCGAGACGGCCGGACAGGCGCAGGCCTGGCTGGCCGAGAAGCCGGACCGGCTCGTGCTTGCGGATCCCGACAGTTCGCCAGCCGTGCCGGGCACGCACATCCTGGTCAACTGGATGATCGGCGAGCAGAAGTGGATTGTCTTGGCCCACGCCGCGGGTCGATAGGGGTCACGCGATGCCGCCGTCGCGGAGCGCCGCTGGCGGTGTCGGGAGGCCGGGGTCCCCGGAGAGGCTCGCGTTCAAGCAGCGCAGCGGCACATCGACCCTGCACGGCCGTTAAACGGATCAACGCGCTGGTCGTGAGCAGCCGACCCGCGCGGGCTGCCGGTGCCAGGCCGCCGGATCCGTTGCCGCCGCACAGGGGCCGATCTGTTTCCGTGACGTTCACCCTGCCCAGCCTGCCGCAGACGCGTTTCAGGCGCGGCGGGGGGGGGGGGGGGGGGG
>CAIPVV010000007.1 GCA_903868595.1 uncultured Pseudomonadota bacterium | reverse complement strand
GGGGCTCAGCGGACGATGAAACCCGCCCGCGGATTGAACTCCTTGTTGTCCGACTGGCGTATAGCGATGTTCCAGGTCGCCGCCGGACGGCCGTCCCGATGCGGATTACCCTTGATGGTGATCAAGGTCCCCGGCGCCAGGTCGCCGCGATGGATACCGGCGCGCAGCAGCGTGCTGGGACCTTCCGCCTCAAAGCCCCAGGTGGCAACGGTGCCATCCGTGTTTTTCACGTCCACCAGCAGCCACGAGTGCGGATTGGTGTACTGGAACTCCCTGACCACGCCGGTAAGGGTCACCTCTTTGCTGGTGTCGAACATGGCGGCGGAGTGATGGGCGTTGCCGGGAATCGCCAGCAAGGCGAGCACAATGGCCAGCGCAACGATCATGAAATTTCTCATGGCATATCCTATGTGCTGGAAGCGGATTACGGGTCAGTGCTTCGGAGTCTTTTCGAAATCCAGCGTTCCGAAGTCCGACGTTCCGTCACCCTGCTTTTGAATGCTGTTGTTGGCGTTCTCGCGGCAGTCCCAGTAGCGGATTCGCAGGGCGGTGTCTTCGTTCGTGAGCTTCGTCCAACTCTGGCGCGTGTACCAAGGCACCGACAGGTTTACCGGATCGAACACCCAGACATCGGCCTGCAGCGTACGCGCGTCAACCTTGTGCCAGCGTTCTACGACGGTCGTCTGCTCGGAAGTATTCGGCTGAACGCCACGCTGGTACTGGCCCTGCATGAGGTAGCGTGTATGGGCAACCAGCGTATTGCCGTCCCAGAATCCGATCGTGTCCCCGTTCTGAAGCGGATAGGCGTCCGACTCGGGCGTGTGGGTGCGTCCGTCGGTATAAACGCGGCGGATGTCATTCACCATTTCATTGATGAGCCAGGTCTGCTTGGGCGTCACGATAAACTCGTGCAGGAACGGCTCACTAAACCATCGGGGTACGCCAGGCGGCCGGCAGTCACTGAGCGGATCATATTCCCCACCCGTGCGGCGCAGTTGTTCGGCCTTGCGCTGCACGACCGCCAGGCCTGCCGGCGTAAGCCTGGCCGTTGTCTTGGCCTGGGGCCCCTGCAGATCCGGATCGAACTCCAGACCGCCCGCCGAGCGTGTGTAGACACCTCCCCAATCCAGATCCGCATCTCCCATCTGGGTCCAGGTGGGGCCTTGGGGCTTTCCGGCGGCCTGTTGCAGGTATTCGTACATCTCCCAGGAATTCTTGAAGCGCTCTCCGAAGGCCTGCAGGCGCTGCTTCTGTGCAGGCCAGTTGCCATCCTTGTTGATCCAACCCGGCACCTGGTCCTGTGCCAACGCAAACCGCAGGCCCAGCGCTACGATCAACACGAGGGGCAAGCCCAGCCAGAGCGCCCGCCTGTGGTTCAACATGGCTGAATTCTCCTTCCCTCGTCTTTAGCGGGGAATTGTTATCGCCCAAAACTAACAGAGCTTCCGCCTAGGTTAAAGGGGTGCTGCGCTGGCGCCTGGCGCTACCCGCAGCGCCGATCAACCTGTGCAGGGCTTCACTAGGGCATCCTTATCCGCTCCCGCCGGGATGTGATACCGGCTGTGGTCGGCATGCGGAATACGGACGAACTCCGCCTGCGTGCCGTCTATCGTATTGCCGAGGATCCAGCCGCCTGTCGTGCAGTGGGAAAACATCTCCCGCCGACCCTCGCTGCATTGGCCGCCAGGCCTGATGCAGGAGCTGAGCACCGGGTCCCCCACTTGAACTGCGTTACGCCGGAGCCCACTGGCTTGATGACGCCGACGCATTCGTGCACCAGCCCTTACGAGCGTGCAACTCGGCATCTCGCCTTTGGGACTGTGCAGGTCCGTGCCGCAGATCGTGGTACGGGAAATCCTGACGATCGCGTCGGTCGGCGCAGTGATCCCTGGCTTTGCGCGGCTCCGCCAGCGCCTTCGCACCGGGACCCTGGTAGACGAGGGCTTTCCGGTCGGGCTGACCTTCGCGGTGACACGGTCCGGATGGATCCGCGAAGCAAAACCAAACCGCGCCCGAAGCCGGGTCGGTGCGGTAGCGCACCGGGTCCCCGCCAGGCAGTGCGCCCCCTCAACGTGCGGCCCTCACCGCGAGGTACTTGCCGCCACGCGGTTTCCTGGGCGACCGTGCAGTCCATTCGGGAGTTGGCATCGCCACCGCAGCTCGTCAGGGCAATACCAAATACCGCTTTGTTTTAACCGATTTGTGTGACAATTATTTTCTGCACCAGCAACACGCAAGCACATGAAACATCTTCTAAGCGGGTGGCGCGCAATCCTATCGGCTTTGTTAGTTGCCGCGTTCGCTCCCGCCGTCGCTACTGCGCAGCAGGACGGGCCGGTCAACGCCAAACTTGCAGTGCAGCTTAGCTGGTACCACCAAACCCAATATGCAGGCTTTTATCTCGCTCAGTACGAGTCGCTGTTTGCCGCCTATCACCTGGATGTAAACGTGCTGCAAGGCGGTTCTGGCTTGAACCCCATCGATGCGCTCTACGACGGGCGTGCCGACATCGCCGTTTCTTCGTTTCGGGGAGCGCTAACAGCCTCCAGGGGCCGCCCTCCCGTTACGAACATCGCCCAAATTTTCCAGGGCAATCCGCTCAAGATTTTATGCCGCGCCAGCCTGGGCGTGAGCTCGGTTCAACAGATGGCCCGCAGCCATATTGGTGCTGCGCTCTGGGGCGACAGAGACATCGTGCGGGAGCTGGTACAAACGCTGGGACCCCAGAATGCCGAGCCGATTTTTGAATCGCGTGAGGGCAACGGTGCCGAACTCATCGAAGGACGCGTGCCCTGCATTACCGGCATGAGTTACAACGAATATTGGAAAGTCATCGAAGGTGGCGTTCCTTCTTCTGATCTCGTGACGTTCGATCACAGCGACTACGGCGTCATCGATTTCTCCGATGGGCTTTACGTACGCACTGATCGCCTTAAATCGGCTGAGTTTCGTGCCCAGTTGGCCTCTTTCGTCATGGCTCTGGAAAAGGGCTGGCAAGAAGCGCGATCACAACATTCCGTTGCGGTCGAGGCAGTGTTAAGTCTCGATCCCAATCTGGATCGTAATTTCCAGCGGGTCATGCTGGAATCCGTACTCACTTTGATTCCTCAAAAGAATTTTGGTCTCTTTGATCTAGAAACTTTTGATCGGTTCAGGAAGGCGTCGCGTCGGGACATGGCCGCGCCGGACACCATCTGGACCCATGCAGTCTGGAATGATGTGCAGGGTCTCAAAGGCGATGGAGATTTCCCCACCGAGACGGTCAAGTTCGAGGTCCGCAAGCTCAGAAGCCATCCGCTTTTCAAATGGGTGTTTTATGCAGGCGCCCTGTTTTTCAGCCTTTCGGGCTGCCTGTATGCCAAGGCACGGGGCTACAATTTCTGGGGCTGCCTCTTGATTGCAGGCCTCGCCTCCTTGGGTGGCGGCAGCATTCGGGACCTGCTAATCGGACCTTCCCGCCTTCCGTTCGAATACACCGACCACCTCTTGCTGCCCGCATCCATCCTGATCCTGGTGACATTGACGCTGGTCTTTTTCAGGTTGTTCCCACAGGCAAACCAGTCTTTTTCCTACAAACGCGCTCAATCTTTTCTCGAGGCGACGGGCTTTACCATCATCGCCACCAACGGCGCCTGTATAGCCCTAGACTCCAGTATGCCGTGGAGCTGGGTACCCATCTGTGCCGCACTGAGTTGCACCGGTGGCGGCTTGTTGCGCGACATATTCATGAATGAAGAACCACATAGCTTTAAGAAGAGCAGCTTCGAAGAAATGGCCGTGTTGGGGTCCCTGGTTCTGCTGGCCGGCCTCTGGGTGGCCGGTAAATATGAAAATCGCAGCTTTATCGTTTTACTGAGCTTGCTTGTGGCAATGGGCTTCATGGCAGGCACTTTCCGGTCCAGAAGCCAATTGGCACGCTACTACCCGAGTTGGCTAAAAGCGCGGCGCTAACAGCCAGCAGCCCGGCACGCATCCCGTAAAACGCTGCCCACCAGAATCTGCCCGGGTATAGCCCAGTGGATCTGCTTAAACCTCAGGCGTGCACCGGCAAAACACGGTGTCGCCACTGCGTTGGCGTAAGTGGCTAGCGACCTGACTCCGTGCCCGCCTTACTGCGCTTGGCGTGATTGACACCCCCCGCCTTCGGTATCGCCGGGGCTAGAGCGTTCCGGTTCTGAGTTGGCGGAGAGGGTGGGATTCGAACCCACGGTACCCGTGACGGTACGCCAGTTTTCAAGACTCGAGCATTCAACCGCTCACCTCTACGGCAGCTGCGATGCTAGCAAATCGCAGCCCCGGATCGACGTGGCTCAGCTGCCGCCGTTGTAGCCGCCCAGGAAGCTCGAGTAGATCTTGTCCTGGGCGGTGATGCACGCCAGCAGCACCGGGCTGCCCTCCTTGCTCGCCTTGATGCCGTTGACGATCGCATGTCGGAAATGATGCATGGGTACGCGAGAGGTGGTGAATGGGGCAACGATGCACCCAAGGGCAAGCCCTTGGCTGACGCGGCCCGACACCGGTCGACGCGCGGCGGGGTGACGTCGACTCAGCCCGGCACCCACCCGGCAGGGCCACCGTGTGCAGACAACCGGTATCGGATCACACCCTGAACGTAACTCTGCGGACCGCGCTGAACCCAGGCCCTATAATTGTGCAGGAGTGCTGAAGATTCTCTGCATGCACACCCAAGTGGGTATAGGCGATCCTGGGGTGCATCGGTATGTTGAGAGTGCGCAGGAGTTGGCCTGCGACGGGCCCAGGAGGAGTCAGGCGTGGTCAAGCTGAGGGTTTGGTGCATCGGAGCGCTGCTTTGCGGAGCCTCTACGCAGGCCTTTAG
The DNA here is from genome assembly GCA_903868595.1 of uncultured Pseudomonadota bacterium. Classification (GTDB taxonomy): domain Bacteria; phylum Pseudomonadota; class Gammaproteobacteria; order Steroidobacterales; family Steroidobacteraceae; genus ZC4RG30. The sequence continues at coordinate 8,695 of CAIPVV010000007.1, read as the reverse complement.
CTGGTGCTTCCCGAATTGCGCCAGCCAAGCCACGTCCAACGACACGATCACGGCCACCCTCCAGGGTCCGCTGAGCATCGTCAAGAATAAAGACCTGGTGCTGGGCACGGTCGTGCGTCCCAGCTCCGGATCCTACACAGCCACCCTGCAGGTTACCACCGCGGGCGTTCGCAGCTTTTCCACGGGCGGCACCGGCTACTCGATCCTGAGCGCGCCCGCGGCCTCCGCGGCCCAGTTCACGATCAGCGGAACCGCATCTGCCGCTTTGTCCTTGACGGTTCCGACCTCGGTGACCCTGAACGGTCCCAGTTCCAGCACGCTTGTGCTCACGCTAACCAACACGGGCGGCTCGGCGATCGGCTCCGGTGGAACGCTGGTGGTGTCTGTCGGTGCAACAGTGCCGCTGACGGCCACCAGTACCCGCGGCGCCTACACGGGCACGATGACCGTCTCTGCGAGCTACAACTAGCCCGTTGCAATAGCTGGCGGACGCACTGCAGCCCGCGGCGACAGCCAGACCCTGACCCTTACTGGTATGCCACGGCGAGCGGGATCGTCGCATTGTGCTGGGCAGCCTTGGTGAGCGGCGGCACTGCGAGCGTCCCGGCGACGATCACGGTATCCCGGCCCTTGCTGTTCAGCACGCCGCTTTTCGTGGTGGTGATAGTGCCGCTGTTGGCGCTGTGGAGGATCAGGCTACTGACCGTGAGGCCGGCCGTTGTCGTCAGCGTCGCCGGGACGCTCACATGATAGGCCTGGCCCGCCGCCCCTGTGATGGTGAGCACCGGGACCGTCGCCTTGCCGCTGACGGTCGCATTTTTTGCCGTGGCCTTGGTCGGCGACGCGGCGCTCAGTGCCACGGTGCCCGCGGTGGCCGTGCCGGCGACGGTGCCGAAGGAGAGCTGGGAGGTCGTGGAGACCGTCAGGGGCTCAATCAGCGTGATTGCCACGCTGTTATTGGCCGAGGTCTCGGGCGTCGTTCCGGCCCCGTTTTTGGCCGGGGCCTTCGCGGCAAAGGCGTGGCCGGCCAAGGCCGACAGCACCAAGCCCAGCGCGGCGTGGCGCAACGCAGACCTGCGAAGCTGGGCAGCACGCACGCTCATCAATCGGTCTGCGTCACGGTGGCCGAGTAGCTAACCGTACTGGCGCCGTTGGTAGTCGTGGTGTCCACCGTGTAGGTGAATCCCAGACCGATGGTCACCGGCCATTTGGTCACGTTCGTGAAGGTCACCGTCAGCGGATCTGCCGGGGCCGGGGCAGTGCCGGACAGGGACGCGTTGCTGATGGACCCGTAGGAGTAGACGCCGACCGTGACCCCGCTGGCACCAGAACTCGTACTGGTCGTCACTGTCAGGGTGAAGGTGTGGCCGGTGCCTGTCTGGTTGGAATCGCAGTTGCTGCAGCCAATGGAAAAACTGAACGGCAGGCCGGTGGCCGTGCCCACCAGGGCCCCGTTGCCCGTGGTCGCGCTCACCAACCCGGCAGTCGTTACGGTAAAGGTGGTCGCCTGCGATCCCCGCGCGACCTTGCCCAGGGCAACGGTCGGCGTGTTCACGCTCAGCGCCTGACCGAAGGCCAGCACAAGGCCGGACCCCGCCAGGCCGATAGCCACCAGCCCACCCACGGCCATTCGGATTCTCACTGGCCGACCTCCGGCTCGGTCTTGGTCTTGGTCACCGTCAGCGCCGCCAGTCGCGTCAGCAAGCCCACCAGTTTCTTCTGGTTAGGCATGCCAGTCTTGCGCAGGAGGCTCTTGACGTGCATGCGCACCGTCTCGATGGAAATCTTGCGTGCAGCTGCCATGTCCGCCAGATCCTCGTGCACCAGCAAGCCGATCGCCACGAGTGCCTCCGTGGGCGTGAGGTCCCACAGGTCGCGCAGGACTTTGACGTCCGGAAGCAATTGCGATTGCTCCAGCGAGACGTGGGAGAGCACCGCCCAGCCGTCTTCCCGCGCGGGCCGGACCTGCACAAACGCACGTGCGTCCGTGGAACCGCCCCGCACGGTCACGACGCTGGACGTGTTGTCACCCACGGCGCTGCCCACGGCGTCTAACACGGACCTCAGCTCCACCGGGTCCCGAACACCGAGGTCTGCCGGCAGGAGGCCGTCGCGCCGATGGCGCGTCTTATCCTCCTGGATAGACTTGTAGGTACCCGTAAGGTTCATTAGCAATTGTTTATTGAGATTTCGCGGTGACATCTTTCAACTTCCCGAGCGCTCGCTTGCCGCGGAGCAATCAACCTAAATAGCGCGATAACCTGTAACCAATAAGTCACTTGCTGCGACTTGCCAAAGCATGGGCGTAAAGGACCTCTAGCGTTGTGACTGAATTCTCAATTCATGCGTTCCCGCAAAGCCGCCCTGCGGCGATATCGTGATCTGGGTTTGCTCGGTGAGCTGTAGCTTGAGCCGTGCCCCCTGCTCCGGATCCAGGCGCACCCCGTACTGACCGGGGGGCAACCCCTCGAACAGCACCGTGCCGTCGTATTCTGTGCGGCCATGCGCTACCACCGTGCCGGCCGCATCCACGAGCTGCATCGCCAGGGCCGAAATGCCCCGGGTAACCTCCGGCGTCAGCGCAATTAGCACGCGCAACGCCACGTCCCCCATGGGGCGCAGGGGAAACGGGACCACGACGACGCGCCCGGCACGCGGCTGCAACTCGATGCGGGTGGCCGGTGGGATGAGGAACGGATCCTCGATCGAATCCAGCCGCAGGCCGATCGAGGTGCGCGCCGTGTCCCCCAGCCCCCCCACGAGCAGGTGCCCCTGTGCGTCCCCACTCACGAGCCCGCGGGCGCTGAAAGCCCCAAGGCCCGCGACGGCCGGTTCATCGGCCTGCCGTTGTCCATCCCCGTTGCGGTCAATGAAGGCGTCGATGGCCAGGGCGCCGCTGGATGCCGCGCCGGGCGGCGTGCTGCGATAGGCGCCGCGCAGCGGGTCAAAGAGGGTACCCATCGAGACCTGGAGGTTCAGGGTGAACTGCCCGGACTGTGGCGAGTAGCTGGCCGCGGTGGTGAGGTCCATGCTCGGCAGGCGCCAGGTATTGGCAGCGGTCAGCGCGGTTGCCTTGCCCTGCGTCCAGGATTGCTGGATACCCAGCCGCAGCTCGTTGCGTGAGGACAGGCGGCGATCCACCGACACGGTCGTGGCCAGCAGCTGCAGCTGCGGCTCGATGCTGTAGGTGGTGGCGGTACGAAACTGCCAGCGCCCCCTGCCGAGGCTGGCCAGGTCCACGCTTCCGCCCAGCTGCCTGGCGACGGGCTGGCCGATAGCCCGGTTCTCCGACAGGGACAGGTCGGTCGAGAGCAACACCCAGCCTGCGGCAGCGGACAGGCGCCCGGTGCCGCTGAGCAAATTGGCACCGTCCTCGCGCTCCTGCCTGCGGATATCGAACGACAGCGGGAACATCCGCGCCGAGCCCGGCAGGTGCGCGCTGTAGTCCAGGCGCAGCTCGCTCGCGCGGACCAAGGGGTTGTTGGGCTGCGGCGCCACGGCCTGAAGCTCGTCAACGAACCCGCCCTGATACTCGGCATGGTGCAGCAACACGGGCACCGAGAACAGTCGGCCTGCAAGGCCCAGCGACTCGGCCTTGCCCTGCAGGCTGTCCGCCGCGGCATCCACCTGCAAGGCAAACCCTCCGAGGCCAGCGGCCAGGCCACTTTCGAAAACCTGGCGTTGCGGTCCGCCCGCGGGTTCGTACTGGCCGTAGCCCCCCCGCAGCGTGATGTTGGAATTGAGTCCATAGGCCAAGGAGCCGGTGTACTGCAGCTTGCCGTACCCCGGATCAAACGGCGGCGTCGCCAAAGCCCCATTGCGCAAGGTGATCAGGTCGGTACCTTGCTGGACTGCGCCGAAGCTGCTGACCCATTGGCCAGCCGACAGTTGCCCGCCACCCACGTTGAGGCGGCGGACTTCCTCGTAGCGCTCGCCTCGCGGGCCGTAGAACGCCAGGCGTACCACGTTGAGCCCAAATACCAGCGGCACGTTGAGGAACTCATAGCGGCCGTTGACCGGCGTCGCCTGCGAGGCGCGCAGGCCCTCGTTAACATAGAGTTCCACCTCATAGCCCGGCGGCAGCTCGCCGCGCAGGTTGACCTGGTCAAAGACGCTGGCCTGCTCCAGGGGCGCGTTGGTGACCGAGAAACCCCGCCCTCCATGGCTACCCAGCCCCAGCGCCAGCGACGGCGTGAACACATCCCCGCCCTCCATCCGCCACAGTTTTGGCGTGCCATCGGCGTTGGCCCCGTACTCGATCCGACGCTCCAGCTGCACGCGCGCCGACTGCAGCGCTCCCGTGGCATCGGAGGCGACGTACGCCTGTGCGCCGGTGTAGGCGACGTCGCCTGCCATGCGCAGGTCCCACTGCAGGTTACGGTGGGGCTCGGTGTCTGCAGCCGCGACGCTGACGTTGGCGTCGAACGCCGGCTTGGTGAAAAGCTCGTAGGGAACCGCAACGCGCAGCGGCGGCGCCTGGTTGCCGCCGCCGGCACCCATCGTGCGACGACGCAGTTCCCGGGCCAGGCGCTCCTGGGCGGGCAACCGTTCGCGGGCCGTGATCCTCAGCGTCAGGCTGCTGAGTTCGGCCTTAAAGTCCAGGGGCAGCAGCTTGGAGAGCAGGTCCTGGCGAACATAGATCTCCCCCTCCAGCAGGACGACTTCGCCAGGCCCGACGGGAATGCGCTTGCCGTCGGACTCGGCCACGGGCTCATCCAGCTTGAGCAGGAGCCGTCGGGTCGGGGAGAGGAACCAGCCGCTGACCATGCGCTGCGGCGGATCCACCTGCAACGGCAGGTCCAGAAGGCGGGAGAGTTCCCCGACCGGCAGATACAAGCCCGCGCGGGAGGAATACGCGCCGAGTGAGTCGGTAAGCGACTGCCCCTCCAGCGTAGTCTCCAGGAGCAGCAGGTCGTCCACCGTGAAGGGCGCTTTAGCCGATTGTGGCGGCGAACCGGCCGCCAACCCCTGGGCAAGCGGCAATAGCAGCGCGACAGCCACCACGCCTGCCCGCAGCAGGCTGCTGAAACAACGCAACGAGCTCACCGGACATCAAGACTCGCGTCAGCGAGAACATTGGCCTTGCCGCCCTCATCATCCTCGACAAAGCGCACCATTAGGTGTTCACCGGCATGGACTTCGCGGCCCAGAGGTACCTGCACGGCGCGATGGTCGATCTCCGGATACACGGCCACGCCCTTGATCCCGCCGACCGCCTCGGCCTTCCCGCCGGCCTTCTGTGCCAGCACCTCGATGTTGCCGTACACGGAACCGGCCCCGCTGCGCAGGAGCGAGAGGGTCAGAAAGGCCGCCGGCTGGTCGCTGGCGTGCCCGGGATTGGGCGCAACGGCCAGCTGAGCCAGTGCGGGCTTCCCGGCGCCCACCTCCTGCCGAACGATCACCGGAATGCTCAGCGACAGCAGTGAAACCACCTTGACCGCCAATTGCCCGTCGTTGACGTTGGCCAACTGTTCGGCGGTCACGCCAACGTCTTCCGACGGCAGCGTCGATACCGTCATGTGGCTGCGGTACTCGCCCGCGGCCAGGCCCGCCGGCGCCAGTAGGCGAACGCGGATGATCTGGCTCTCGCCCGGCCCGAGCGTCACACGACGCGGCGTGAAGTTGAGCATCTCCTTGGCAGATTTCAGCGCCGCTATGGACGCTGGCGCGTCAGCGTTCGTCGTGGCCTCCGCAACCGCCACGATCTGCCCGTCGGGCAGCATGACGCGGTCAACAAATTCGATGGAATAGGACGCCGACTCTGTACCCCGGTTGAACACGTAGACGACTGCGGACCTGCTGGCGCCGGAAAACACCAACCGCTTGGGTGAAATGTTCAGGTCCGCACCGCCACCGGCCTGTGCATGGGCCCAGGCAGGCAGGAGGAGCAGGCAGGCCAGCAGGCCAAGCAACTTCTTCACCGGGCGTATCTCAGTGGTCACGACTTATGGGTCCAGTTTAACGGGGAAGTCCCACGAAGCACATATTTAACACATTATGCGCCGGTCAATTGTAGGCCGCGGTCACAGAAAATTGACCCGAGTAGCTGGCGGTCGGGGTGGCGCTGCTGACATCAAAGGCGCCGCCCACGTTGACCGTGAGCGATCCGTCGCTCCCCAGCGAGGCGGGCAGCGTCTGCGTCGTGCTGCCCCCGGGCAGGTCGTTGGTGGTGGTCACCGTGAGGTCCGGATTGCCACTGCTCTTGAGGGCGAAGCTGCGGGCCACCGTGACGGTAATGGCCTGCCCGCCCTCCCCGTCGATCACGAACCGGGCGGCGGTCGCTGCGGCACTGGTGAGCGCTGCGGCGCCAGTTCCCGTAACCGCTCGGGAACCGTTCGCGCTGACGGCGACGGTTCCCGTTCCCGTACTCGGCTTCACGATGCTGCCGAAGGTGAGGTCGGCACTCTTGTTGACCGTGATCGGGCGGATCAGCTGAACCGCGGCGGTAGCGCTGGCCGTAGACGAGGTGCCATCCGCCGCCAGCACCCCCTGCTGCAGGCTGGCCAGGAGCATTGCCGCGCCCGCCAGATATAGTTTCAGGTTCCTAGACATCCGTTCCATTCCGTCTTGTGACTTCTTGGAACTTAGTTATACGCCGCCGTCACCTGGAAGGAGCCGGCGTACGCCGCCGTCGCCGTGGTGGAGGAGATCGGGAAGCTACCACCCACCTTGACCGCCAGGACGCCCGCGCTGCCCAGGGCGTTGGAGAGCGTCTGGGCCGTGGAAGCACCGGTCATGTCGTTGCTGGTGGTGACGGTAAGGTCCGGCTGGCCGCTCGCCGACAGGGCAAACGTCGCAGGCACGGTGACCGTGATGGCCATGCCACCCTCGCCGGAGACCGTGAACCCGCCGACGGTCTTCGTCGAGGAGGCCAGGCCCGCGGCGCCCGTACCCGTCACGGTGAACGTGCCATTGGTGGCCAGGGTCACGGAACCTGAGCCCGCCGAGGGCAGAACGATCGTGCCGAAGGCCAGATCGCTGTCCTTGGTAACCGTGACCGGACGAACCAGCGTGGCGGAGCTGGAGACCGTGGCCGATGACGTCGTGCCGTCGGCCGAAGCCACCTGGCTGATGACGGCGGCGGAGACGAAGGCAGCGACGGTGAGAATATTCTTGAAATTCATGACAGGTAATCCTTGGGAATTTTGGAGTGTGTATAAAGTTAGGGTCGAAGAGAGACGGGCAACCTAAAGACCTATTGGTAAGCCGCGGTGACCGTGAAGGTGCCGCTGTAGGCACCGGAAGCCGTAGTGGCCGTCAGCGGCACGGTGCCGCCCACGTTGACCACCTTGGTTCCGGCCGAGCCGATCGCGCCACTGAGCGTGGCGACCTGCGCCGAACCGGTCGTACCGCTGTCGGCCGTCAGGGTCACGGTGAGCGAGCCGCCGGTGCCGGTCAGGGCCACAGTTCCCGGCACGGTGATGTTGATCGCCTGGCCGCCTTCACCAGTGATGGTGAACTGCGCCTGCGAAGGTGCATTACCACTGGTGTTGACCGCGGTCAGCCCGCTGATCACGCCGGCATTGCTGAGGGTAACCGTGGTGTTCGACGAGGGCTTCACGAACGTGCCGAAGTTCATGTTCTTGTTGTTCACGATGCTGATGGGCTGGATAACCGTGATACCGGCGGTGGCGGTTGTGCTGGCAGTGGACTGCGCATGCGCCGGGGCAACGGCAGCTGCCAGCACGATCGCTATCGCGGCAAGCTTCATACGAAAACTAAACATGGATGGCGCTCCCGAAAATATTGCCTACCTGGATCCTCGCACCGCCTGGAGGACCTCTTTGATCCCCTATGTCGCCGGTGCGTTTACCGGTGGGCAGTCCCTTGGCCGGTAGAGCGACAGTAGGGAAGCCAAGCAAGTTGTCCGACACCCACATGGGGGGGGAGCAGATGAACGTTGCATGGCAAATGATCCAGATTGAATGCATTGCAACGATTGCCCGAAACACCGCGAAGGTGTGCGCTGGCACGTTGCAGCCGGACCGTTCGGATACTGCGCCGGCATAGCGCGACACCCATATGGGTTAACCGGACAACGCCACGTGCGACTAGGACAGCCATAATTGGGACGCAGATCATGGAAAAAATTCTCCAGGCGTCGATTGGAGGAGCGATGGGAGCGTTAACTTTCACGAAGCCGACAGCGAGGCACCACGCACTGCCGATCGGTAGGGGCGCTGCAGGCTGCCAAACTTCCACGATCCACAACCAACATGGAGGTAATCACCAGGCAGCTTCCCCGTCGTTCGCCGCCGGCAGGTGGCAATCCCGACGTGCCGACACGCACCAGCCGACCCCAAGAACGCAGCCCTGAAATGGGCAGCCCTCACGACTCCATACGCGAGGAAGTGCTCTATCGGGAGCGACGTCCCCCCGCCTTCAGTAGCGCCGGATTTTGCGTTTTCCGGGGCCAGGTGCTTGAGCTTTCGACTCCTCAATGAAGGGGGGACGTCGGTAACTCGCGCCGCTTATCGACTTGATACTTGGTTTTACATTCGCTTCTTTCTGGATTAGGATGTACACGTACATCCTTAAAGAATTCGCCATGGCCAAAACCAAACTTTTCAAGAACGGCAACTCGCAGGCCGTTCGCATTCCTGCCGAACTTGCCTACAGCACGTGGGACGTTGATTTGGTCATCGAGCGCCAGGGGGACGAATTGCGCATCCGCCCGGCCCAGCGCCGCATGGGC
>CAIPVV010000006.1 GCA_903868595.1 uncultured Pseudomonadota bacterium | reverse complement strand
ATCCTGCGCTAGCGAGCGCGTCATCGCGCCGGGCGCAGGCCCACCCTCAGCCCCGGGGTTGCACCCGTTCGGCAGATCCCCGCGTGTCGCCCGGCCCAGCGCGGGCAGCAAGGGGTAACCCGTCGAGCCTTGCGCGGATAGGCGAGCAAAAGGCGAGCGGCAGGCGCCTGCTGCCCGCTTGCCACGCGCTGCACGGCCCGCACCTGCAGGCAGAACCCCATCCCGTTGCACAGCGCTGCGCAAGGCCGCTTGCCGTCCTGGCCCTGCCCCGCGCCCAACCCGCACTGCACCGGCGGGCAACTCGCGCAGCACCGGCGGGCAACTCGCGCAGCACCGGCGGCTCTACAGGCCACCGCCTTGACAACCCGGCACGCCGCAAGTCAACCCGTCCGGGAAGACGCCCGGGCCATGACATCCCGGCTCACCAGAAAACGTCCAACAACTCCAGAATTCCGATTGCTGCAGCAAAGCCCACGCTGAACAACATCACGGTCAGGCCGATTGCGCGGCGATTCCCGGCATGACAGAAGGCGATCGAAATCTGCGTCAAGAAGCCGAACAACAGGAGACTGAACGTCTTGATGGGCTCGATGTGCTCCACCATGAGCTGCGCCCGTTGGCCGCGTGAGGAACGAAGCACCTCAATCTGACCGTAGAACGCGGCATTGGAGGAGGTGTTGCCCTGGAACAGTTCCTTGTCCGCGGCGACGCCATACAGGCGGCGCAGGGGACTTGCCGTGGCGTCTACCAAACCGCCCGCGTTGCCCCCGGCCATCGCGCCGGCATAGCCATCGATTGCTTCCAGGATGGCGCGTTTATCCCCGCCGACGCCCTGGGCGATGCCACCCATCGCCTGAAGAGCCCCCACCTCGGCCCGCAGCAGGACCCCTTCGCGCGAAATTCTCTGCCACACCTCGGTGGCCAGAAGACTCGCGTAGAGACCAAACAACAGGGCCAAGGCAGCAAAATACGGCCCTACGACACCTCTTACTGCAAACCGGCTCTGGTCAAGATAAATAAATGCGATGCACACACCGGTGCCCAGCAGCAGGGGCAGCAAGGTGAGCGAAACAGGGCCCAGCACGTTAAAATTGGCGGCGCCTTTGACGGTGCTGATGCCACCGACTATCAACGACGCCACGAACCCCACACCCAGCACCGCCGGCAGCAGCCACTGGCGCACCTCGCCGCGCCCCGCACGCGCCCCCTCACCCGCCATCGCGCTGCCCTGTGCCTGCAGGGGCCGCAGCCGCCAGTTGGCAATCAACGCCACCAGCACCAGCGCACTCAGGACTGCAGCCGTACCTACGCTGCTCTGCAGCGGCGCAACGCCCATCACAAGCTGGTGGGCATTGAATCTAGCGATGAGAAACGCAAGCACCGCACCCACCGACCAGGCGAGCAGCAACCGCCCGTGGATACGGCTGGCGATCTCGCTGCCAAACACATCCCTGACATAGGCGGGGATCGTGGCAAACAGGCCGCCATAGAGAGCCACGATAAAAGTATCCTGAATCACCACCAGTGGCACATTCTGGAACGGGCCGAACAGCGGCACGCTGACGAAAGCGCCAAAGGAGGCAACCAAAATCACCGTCACGGTGTTCTTGCGCCCCAGATAGTCCGATGCGTAAGAGAACAGCACGCGCCCTACCAGTCCGGAGAGACCCAGAAACCCAACAAAGCCCGCGATAAGGGCCGGGCTGGAACGCTCCCCCAACACGGCAGTCAGCATGGCAGGGGCTGAGCCGATCACATCGATGCCCGTCGTCACGTTGACGCCCAACAAGGTCGCCATCAGATAGAACTGGCGGGATCGCAACGCCACCCGGATGCCGGCCGTACCGCCGGTTGGCAGCGACTTGGCGGAGGGGGCAAGAGCCCGGGCCTCAAGCTGCTCCACGCCAGGCAGTTTTATTGCAAACGCCGCAACACCTATCACCAGCCAATACAGCAGCCCCAGCACCAGGAAGGTTTCGCTCACTCCCGTTGCTCGTGCGCCGGCGAAAAACGCCAGCAGCCCGCCTGACAGCGGCACCGCCACGACGCCGGCTGCACCGAAGGCTGCGATCGCCAGTCCCGTCGCCAACCCCGCGCGATCCGGGAACCACTGCAACAAGGCCGGAATGGGCGCGATGTACCCCAGCCCTATTCCGATGCCACCCACCACGCCATAGCCCAGATACAAGACCCACAGCAGGTGTGTGGCAATGCCCACTGAACCGATGAGCATGCCGCCGCCAAACAGGCAGGCCGCCAGGAACATGGCGGCGCGGGGTCCCACTGCATACACCCAGTCCGCCAGGCAGAAGGCGGCAACACCCACCGCGAAAACCGCAACCGTAAACAGGGCTTCGAGCTGGTCGGCTCTCCAGTCCCCGGCAACCGCGTGCGTGACACCGAGCAGCCGGGCCAGGGGCTCGATGAAAACACTGACCGCGTAAACCTGGCCAAGGCAAAGTTGACTAGCCATCACCGGCGCCAGCGACAGCCACCGATTAAAGCCGGGGCCGGCAAGGCTTCGCTGTTTTGTCAGGAGGTCGATCACGCTGCTGCCTTGTCTTTTGTGCATCCTGCCACGGCGCCAGAGCTTTTACCGGTTCCGGGCAAGCCAGCGCAAGTGACCTCCTGCGTTGCAAGGTCGCGCCCACGGCCGGCTCCGGCCAGCAAGGCCTGCGCAACGATCTGCAGTGATCAGGCTGGGAGCGTCACGGGGCAGTCTTGCGCCTGACGGCAGGCGCCTCACGCGCACTCCTTGCGTGACGGCGCCCCGCGGCGGCCAGACAGCGAAGGGCCTGCCCGGCGGCAGCCCGGGGCGGGCACGCGCAGGCCGCAGCGTTGCCCGGGCAGACCACTGCGGTTCCGCCGGGCGGCTGGGGATTGGCGCCAGCACCCTCTCCCGCCGGCTGGGTTCACCCCGACAACACGCAGCGCCAGGCGCTGGCCGGCACAGGCGCCAGACCCGATACTTGGCCCAGGCTGCCGACCCGGCAAGGACCTGAACGTCCGGGCTCGCGTCAGGAGGCCGTTTCATGAAAACCGTTTTCCAATGCGGCTTCGGCTTCGAGGCCCACCTCATCAGCGATGTGCTGCACAGCGAGGGCATCGCCAATCATGTGTTTGGGGAATATCTGCAGGGCGGCGCAGGCGAACTGCCCGTCGGCAACCCGGTGCGCGTTGTCGTCGACGATGCGCAGGAAGCGGCCGCGCGGGCGGTGATCACGGCCTGGCAGAGTGCCGCGCCCGGGCTTGCCGACAACGACACCTGAACCACCCGGCCGGCCGGCGGACCCGTTGGAGATCCCGTCTTCCCCGAGCGTCTGGGGGCCAGAACAGCCGGGGCCTGCAACGGTGCGTGCAAGAAGCCGCCAACCCAGGCGCCGGCAGCAAGGTGCTTCAGTCCCGCAGCGCCTCGGCCGCGATCTCAAAGGAACGCAGGCGCGCGGCGTGGTCAAACACCGAGGAGGTCAGGAGCACCTCGTCCGCCTGGGTGCGGCCGATGAATGCCCTGAGCCCCTCGCGAATCATCGGCGGCGTACCGATCGCCGTGCAGCTGAGCAGCTGCTCCAGGAGGGAGCGCTCCATCGCCCCCAGTTGCTCAAAATACCCCGCCACCGGCGGCGGGAACTGCCCCGCGCGCCCGGTGCGCAGGTTCACGAAGGCCTGCTGCATGGAGCTCGCGGCCAGGCGCGCCGCTTCCAGCGAATCGGCGCCAAACACGTTGAACGCCGCCATCACGTACGGCCGCGCGAGCCGTGAGGAGGGGCGAAATTGCGCGCGGTACAGCGCGATGGCCTGCATCAGCTGGGCCGGTGCAAAGTGCGAGGCGAACGCATACGGCAATCCCAGGTACGCGGCGAGCTGCGCGCCGTAGAGGCTGGATCCCAGGATCCACAGCGGCACCTGCAGACCCGTCCCCGGCACCGCCTTCACGCGCGCGCCGCCAGCCGCGGAGAAATACTCCGCCAGCTCCTGCACGTCCTGCGGGAACTCATCGGCATCGGCGGCCAGGTTGCGCCGCAGGGCCCGCGCGGTGAGCGGGTCCGACCCCGGCGCGCGACCCAGCCCCAGGTCGATGCGCCCCGGGAACAGCGACTCCAGGGTGCCGAACTGCTCGGCGATCACCAGCGGGGAGTGGTTGGGCAACATGATCCCGCCCGCCCCGACCCGGATGCGGGTGGTGCCGGCGGCTACGTGCCCGATCAGCACCGCGGTGGCGGCACTGGCGATGCCCGGCATCCCGTGGTGCTCGGCCAGCCAGAAGCGACGGTAATCCCAGGCCTCGGCGTGGCGGGCCAGGTCCAGCGAATGGCAAAAGCTCGTGGCCGCGTCGCTGCCCTGGTTGATAGGCGCAAGATCCAGTACGGAGTAGGCAGTCATGGACAGGTCTATGGGGCCGGCAGCGGAAAACTCCACCCTGCCAGTCTACTGCGCTGCCCCGCCCAGCCGCTGGCGAGACACACCGTTGGGCGGATCAGGGGCTGCCCGGGCCCGATTCACCGCCCTACCCGCCCTTCGGAGAGGGCCTGCGCGGGTGCCAGCGGGGCCCCGCCGCGCTACACTAGCCGATTGCGCGGATCACGTTGTTTTCCCAGCCACTCCGCGCCCGGCCGGGCCCCACGGGATCCGGCTCTCGATCCCCGCAAGCGGGAGCAGCCGGCGCCTGGCCGCCGCTGCACCCGCACGCCGACCTGACGTTTGACCGCATTGCGTAAATCTTGCCAGCCCTTCGCCCCGGTGCGGGAGGCGTGCTGGCTGACCTGTTCACGGAGGGCTTATGACCGACAGTTTCAAGGCACGCACGACGCTCCGCAGTGGCGAGAAGGAGTACCAGATCTGGAGCCTGAAGGCCCTGCCGGCCGACAAGCTCGCCCGCCTGCCCTACTCGCTCAAGATCCTGCTGGAGAACCTGCTGCGCTTTGAGGACGGGGTCAATGTCACCCGCGCCGACATCGACGCGCTGCTGAACTGGGACGCCAAGGCGGCCCCCTCGCACGAGATCTCCTTCACGCCTGCGCGCGTGATCATGCAGGACTTCACCGGCGTGCCCTGCGTCGTGGACCTGGCGGCGATGCGCGAGGCCATCACGCGTCTGGGCGGCGACGCCGAGAAGGTGAACCCCCTGGCCCCCGCCGAAATGGTCGTCGACCACTCCGTGCAGGTGGATGAGTACGGCACCGCCCAGGCGCTGGGCGACAACACCCGCATCGAGTTCGAGCGCAACGGCGAGCGCTATGCGTTCCTGCGCTGGGGCCAGAGCGCCTTTCGCAACTTCAAGGTCGTGCCGCCCAACACCGGCATCGTCCACCAGGTGAACCTGGAGTACCTGGGCCGCGTCGTGTTCTCCAAGGACGGCGCCCCGCAGCAGGCCTACCCCGACACGGTCGTGGGCACCGACTCCCACACCACCATGATCAACGGCCTGGGCGTGCTGGGCTGGGGCGTGGGCGGCATCGAGGCGGAGGCCGCGATGCTGGGCCAGCCGGTCACGATGCTCATCCCGCAGGTGATCGGCTTCAAGCTCTCCGGCCAGCTGCCGGCCGGCGCCACGGCCACCGACCTGGTGCTCACCGTCACCGAGATGCTGCGCAAGAAGGGCGTCGTGGACAAGTTCGTCGAGTTCTTCGGCGACGGCCTGGCGAACCTGCCGCTGGCCGACCGCGCGACCATCGGCAACATGTCGCCGGAGTTCGGCAGCACCTGCGCCCTCTTCCCGATCGATGAGGAGACGATCCGCTACCTGCAGCTCTCCGGCCGCCCGGCCGAGCAGGTGGGGCTCGTGGAAGCCTATGCGAAGGCCCAGGGCATGTGGCGCGTCAACGGCCAGCCGGCCGCCGACTACACCGACGTGCTGGAGCTGGACATGGGCACGGTGGAGCCCAGCCTGGCGGGCCCCAGCCGCCCGCAGGACCGCGTGCCGCTGCGCGTAGCCAAGGAGACCTTCCGCAAGCACTACGCCAAGCAGGCCGAGGAGCGCGCCAAGAAGAACCCCGGGGCCACCGGCAGGGCAAGCGTGACGGTCGCCGGCCAGAACTTCCAGCTCAAGGACGGCGCGGTGCTGATCGCCGCGATAACCAGCTGCACCAACACCTCCAACCCCTACGTGCTGATGGCCGCCGGGCTGGTGGCGCGCAACGCGCGCAAGCTCGGCATCACCAGCAAGCCCTGGGTGAAGACTTCCCTGGCGCCCGGCTCGCGCGTCGTCACCGACTACCTGGCGGACGCCGGCCTGCTGGATGAACTGGCCGGTATTGGTTTCAACCTCGTGGGCTACGGCTGCACGACCTGCATCGGCAACTCCGGCCCGCTGAAGCCGGAGATCTCCGCCGGCGTCAAGGAAGGCGACCTCATCGGCTGCTCGGTGCTCTCGGGTAACCGCAATTTCGATGGGCGCGTGCACCCGGAGGTCAAGCAGAACTACCTGGCCTCCCCGCCGCTGGTGGTGGCCTACGCGCTGGCCGGAAGCCTGGACGTGGACCTGAACACCGAGCCGCTGGGCACGGGCAGCAACGGCCAGCCGGTGTTCCTCAAGGACGTCTGGCCGACCGCGGCCGAAGTGGCGGGCTTCGTGGCCCAGCACATCACCTCGGCGATGTTCCGCAAGAGCTACGCGAGCGTCTTCAACGGCGATGAGCGCTGGCAGGCCATCCAGGTGCCCGCCGGCAAGATCTACTCGTGGGACGCCAAGAGCACCTACGTGAAGAACCCGCCGTACTTCGACGGCATGACGATGACGCCGGCCGCGGTGGGCGAGATCCAGGGCGCACGCGCCCTGGCGCTGCTGGGCGACTCGGTCACCACCGACCACATCTCCCCGGCCGGCAACATCGCCAAGTCCAGCGCCGCCGCCAAGTACCTCATCGAGCAGGGCGTGCAGCCGGCGGACTTCAACCAGTACGGGGCGCGCCGCGGCAACCACGAGGTGATGATGCGGGGCACCTTCGCCAACATCCGCCTGCGCAACCTGCTGCTGCCGGGCACCGAGGGCGGCGTGACGCTGCACATCCCCAGCGGGGAGCAGATGTCGATCTTCGATGCGGCCATGAAGTACAAGGCAAGCCACACGCCGCTGATCCTCCTGGCGGGCAAGGAGTACGGCACGGGCTCCTCGCGCGACTGGGCAGCCAAGGGCACGATGCTCCTGGGCGTCAAGGCGGTCATCGCCGAGAGCTTCGAGCGCATCCACCGCTCCAACCTCATCGGCATGGGCGTGCTGCCGCTGCAGTTCCTCGCCGGCCAGACCGCGCAGAGCCTGGGGCTTACCGGCCAGGAGGTCTTTGAGATCCAGGGCCTTAATCACGGCAATGCGCGCGCGGTGACCGTGGTCGCCCAGGGCGCGGGCGCGCCGATCCGCTTCGAGGCGCGCGTGCGCATCGATACCCCGAAGGAGCGGGACTACTACCAGCACGGCGGCATCCTGCAGTACGTGCTGCGCCAGCTGGCCGCCCCGGGTCAAGCCGCCTGAGCGCAGCCCGGCGACTGGCCGTCTTCGACCTGGACGGGACGATATCGCGCCGCGATACCTTCGTCCCGTTCGTGGCGGCCCAATTCACCCGCGCACCGTGGCGCCTGCCACGGTTGCTGCGGGCCCTCCCGGCGCTGCTGGGCTATCCCGTCGGGCTTGCCGGCCGCGGCGAGCTCAAGGCGGCCCTCGCCCGTGCCGCCTTCGGCGGCCTCTCCCGTTTCGCGATTGCCACCCTCGCGGCGCACTACGTCGAGCAGCTGCGCGCCCGGCAACTCTTCTCCCAGGCCCTGCAGGCCATCGCATCGCACCGCGCGGCCGGGGACTACCTCGTGCTGATGTCGGCCAGTCCCGACCTGTACGTACCGACCCTGGGGCAGGCGCTGGGCTTTGACGAGGTGATCTGCACGCGCCTCTCGTGGGCGGCCGATCGCTTCGAGGGGCGCCTGGCGAGCCCCAATTGCCGCGGCGAGGAGAAGCTGCGCCAGCTGGAGCGCCTGCGCGCGGCCCACCCGGGCCTGCCCGTGGCCGCCTACGGCAACAGCAGGCCGGACCTGGCCCACCTCCTGCACTGCGAGCAGGGGTACTACGTCAACGCCCGCGGCGCTCGGGGCAAACGCCTGGCAGCGCGCGGACTGCAGGTCGTGCACTGGGCTTGAACATGTAACATCGGCCAGGTCCGGTGCGACAGAACCACTGAGTGCGATCCGCTTCACGAGGAGACGACCCATGACCCGCCCGACCGACCCGCGCATCCTCCCGTCCGACATCACCCGCAGCGAGCTGTTCCTGAACCGCCGCCGCCTGCTGGAGCTGGGCGTCGCCGGGGCTGCCTTCGGCGCCAGCGGCGTCAACCACCTCGCCCTCGGCGCGGACGCGCCGCCCCCCGTGGATCGCTACAAGGCGCCGCGCAACGCCGCCTTCTCGGTCACCGAGACCCCCAACACGTTGGAGGAAATCAGCAGCTACAACAACTTCTACGAGTTCGGCACCGACAAGTCCGACCCGGCGATGAACGCGCGTGCCTTCAAGCCCACGCCCTGGAGCATCACGGTGGACGGCGAGGCCGAGGTGAAGGGCAGCTTCACGCTGGAGGACATCCTCAAGCCCCAGGCGCTGGAGGAGCGCGTCTACCGCATGCGCTGCGTGGAGGCCTGGTCGATGGTGATCCCGTGGGTGGGCTTCCCGCTCGGGGACCTCATCAAGCGCTTCAGGCCCACCTCCAAGGCCAAGTACGTGGCATTCACCACGCTCATGGACCCCAAGCAGATGCCGGGCGAGCGCGACCGGGTGCTGGACTGGCCTTACGTGGAGGGGTTGCGCATGGATGAGGCGATGCACCCGCTCACCCTCCTGGCCGTGGGCGTCTATGGCAAGGTGCTGCCGAACCAGAACGGCGCGCCGATCCGCCTGGTCGTGCCCTGGAAGTACGGCTTCAAGGGGATCAAGTCGATCGTGCGCATCAGCTTCACCGAGAACCAGCCGCGCACCAGCTGGTCCGGCGCCGCCGCCAACGAGTACGGCTTCTATGCGAACGTGAACCCAGCCGTGGACCACCCGCGCTGGAGCCAGGCGACCGAGCGGCACATCGGCGGCAGCTCCCTGTTCGCCAAGCGCCAGCCCACCCTGCCGTTCAACGGCTATGCGAGCCAGGTCGCCAGCCTCTACACGGGCATGGACCTGCGGCGCTACTTCTGAGCATCGAGCAGCGCTACCGGTACGCGTACAAGCCGGCGGTGTTCCTGGCGGCCCTGGTGCCGGCGATGCTGCTGGCGGGCGGCGCGCTGGGGGTGGGACCCAAGCAGCTGGGCGCAGATCCCGTGCGCACGCTGCTGCACAGCTGCGGGCTCACGGCGCTGAACCTGCTGCTGATCACGCTGGCGGTGACGCCGCTGCGGCAGCTGACCGGCTGGAACAACGTGCAGCGCCTTCGGCGCATGCTGGGCCTGTTCGCGTTCTTCTACGCGCTGCTGCACTTCACGGTGTACGCGTGGCTGGACCAGGGGCTCGACGTGAAGGCCATCGGCGCCGACATCCTCAAGCGCCCGTACATCACGATCGGCATGCTCGCGCTGCTGATGCTCATCCCGCTGGCGGTGACCTCCACCAACGGCTGGATGCGGCGGCTGCGCAAGCGCTGGCAGCGCCTGCACTACCTGATCTACCCGATCGCGATCCTGGGCGTCTGGCATTTCTGGTGGCAGGTGAAGAAGGACATCCGCGAGCCGCTGCTGTACGTCGTGATGCTCGGCGTGCTCCTGGGCTACCGCCTGCTGCGCGCCCCGCTGCGGCGCTTGCTCACATCGCGCTGCGGATCTGCCACAGTTCGGGAAAGAACCTGAGCTCCAGCGCCTTGGCCAGGTAGGAGACGCCGCTGGTGCCGCCGGTGCCGGGCTTGTGGCCGATGATGCGCTCCACCGTCTTCATGTGGTGGAAGCGCCAGAGCTGGAACTTGTGGTCCAGGTCCATCAGCCGCTCGGCCAGCTCGTAGAGCTCCCAGTCCTTCTGCGCGTTGTGGTACACGCCCAGCCACGCGCCGGCCACGGCCTTGCTGGAGACGTAGGCCTCGGTGAAGTCCCTATCCAGCAGCTCCGCCGGGATCCCGTAGCCGCGGCGGCTGAGCAGCCGCAGCACCTCGTCGTAGAGGCTCGGGGCCTGCAGCGCGCGGGTGAGCTGGGCATGGGCCTCCGGGTCGCGCGCCTGCACGCGCACCATGTCGGCGTTCTTGTTGCCCAGGCCAAACTCCAGCATCCGGTACTGCATCGACTGAAAGCCGGAGGAGCGGCCCAGCACGTTGCGGAACGCGGAGTAGTCGGCCGGCGTCATCGTGGAGAGCACGTCCCAGATCGACTGCATCTGATTCTGCACCTTGCCGATCCGGCGCAGCATCTTGAAGGAAGGACCCAGGTTGTCCTTGCGCACGCAGTCCATGACCCCTTCCAGCTCGTGCGCGAAGAGCCGGATCCACAGTTCCGAGGCCTGGTGCACGATGATGAACAGCATCTCATCGTGCTCGAAGGAGAGCGGTTGCTGGGCCTTCAGGAGCAGGTCCAGGCGCAGGTACTCGGCGTAGGACTGGGAGCTGCCCAGGTCCCAGTGGACGCCCTCGCCGCTCAGGTCGATGCGGCCGGTCGGCGGGATCGTGGGTTCAGTCATGGACGTATCCTTCGTTGCGGGCGCAGCCACTCGGGCACGTTGCGCCAGCCGGTGCGTAGCTGGGCGTCCAGCTGGCGGAACTTAGGCTCGCAGGCAGCGACCTGCTCCCAGAACCGGCGGGAGTGATTCATGTGCCGGGTGTGCGCCAGCTCGTGCACGAGCAGGTAGCGCAGCACGTCCGGCGGCTGGAACAGCAGGGCCAGGTTCAGGCTGATGCGCCCGCGCGAGGAGCAGCTGCCCCAGCGCGTGCGCTGCAGCCGCACCTGCAGCCCGGTGTACGCAAAGCCATGCTCGGCGGCGACCTCGGCCAGCCACGCGCCCAGCACGTCCTTGGCCCGCGCCGCGAGCCAGCGCAGCAGCGCCGCGCGCTGCGCCGCCGGCGAGCCGCTGCCGCGCAGCTCAAGCCGCTCCTCGCCGACCTCGCGCACGCGCGCTCGCCCCGCCCCGGCCACCCACTGCAGCTGCCAGTGCTCGCCGATCGCGGCCAGGTGCAGCAGGGTCGGGGGAAAGGCCTCCGGCGGCCGGGCTTTTGCGCGGGCGCGGGCCACGCGCGTGGCGATCCACTCCAGGTGGCTGGCCACGAACTGCTCGATGAGCCGCTGCGGCGTGCCCCGCGGCACCACCACTTCCACCTGCGCGCTCTCGTGCACGCGCAGCAGCAGGCGGCGGGAGCGCGTGCTTTCGCGGATGACCACGTCGTCGCCGGACGCAAGGTCCTGGCGCAGGGCGAGTTCGCCCTGGTTCGCAGACTGCCTGAACAGGTTCACACCCCCATCATAGCAGCGCGCCCGGTCCCGCCACGCCGCGCCACGCGACGCCCGCAACCCGCCCATGGCGCCCGGGCAGGATCTTGCCTAGCATCGCAGCATGCAATTCCTCAGCGACAACACCGCGCCCGCCGCCCCGCAGGTGCTGGCGGCCCTCTGCGCGGCCAACCACGGCTCGGCCCGCGCCTATGGCGATGACGACTGGAGCCGGCGCCTGGAGGCAGCCTTCAGCCAGTACTTCGAGCATCCCGTACGCGCCTTCCCCGTCTCCACCGGCACTGCCGCCAACGCCCTCGCCCTGGCCACGCTCACGCCGCCCTACGGGGCGATCCTCGCCAGCCAGGACGCGCATGTCGTGCACGATGAGTGCGGCGCCTGCGAGCTGCAGAGCGGCGGCGCACGACTCACGCGGGTGCCCGCCGAGCAGGGCCGCCTCAGCGCGGCGGCCCTGGCCCAGGTGCTGGATGACCAGGTGCTCTCCGTGCACTGCGTGCAGCCGGCAGCGGTCACGATCACGCAGGCCACCGAGTGCGGCACGGTGTACCGCCCCAGCGATATCGCCGCCATCGCCGGCGTGGCGCACGCGCGCGGTCTGAAGCTGCACATGGACGGCGCGCGCTTTGCCAACGCGCTGGCGCACCTGAACGCCACGCCCGCGGCCCTCACCTGGCAGGCGGGGGTCGACGTGCTCTCCTTTGGCGCGACCAAGAACGGCGCGCTCAGCGCCGAGGCGGTGGTGTTCTTCGATGGGCGGCTCGCCCGGGACTTTGAATTGCGGCGCAAGCGCGCCGCGCACCTGCTCTCCAAGATGCGCTACGTCTCCGCGCAGCTGCTGGCGTGCCTGGAGGGCGACTTCTTCCTGCCCAACGCGGCGCGCGCCAACCGCCTGGCGCAGCAGATCGCCGGCGCCGCCGGCGCGCGCCTGCTCTTCCCGGTGGAGGCCAACGCACTGTTCCTCAAGCTCCTCCCCGGGGAGGCCGAGGCGCTGCGCGCGCAGGGCTTTGAATTCCACCCCTGGGGTGCGCCCAGGCAGGGCGCGGCGCGCTTCGTCGTGTCCTGGGACCAGTCGCAGTCCGACGTGGATGCGCTCTGCCGGGCGCTTGCCGCGTGGAACTGATCGACATCGGCTCGAACCTGAGCCATGAGAGCTTCCGCCAGGACCTGCCCGCGGTGCTGGAGCGCGCGCAGGCCGCGGGCGTACGTCGGCAGATCGTTACCGGCACGAGCCTTGAGGCCACGCGTGAGGCGATCCACCTGCAGCGCAAGCATCCCGGAGTGCTCTTTGCCACCGCCGGCATCCATCCGCACCACGCGGGCGACGTAACGCCCCAGGCGATGGAGCAGTTGGGGGAGCTGGCGCGCCACCCGGCCGTGGTCGCCATCGGGGAATGCGGCCTGGACTACTACCGCAACTTCGCGCCGCGCGAGGCACAGCTGCGCGCTTTCGCGCTGCAGCTGGAGCTGGCGGTGGCCACCGGCAAGCCCGTGTTCCTGCACCAGCGCGACGCGCATGCGGATTTCCTCTCGGTGCTGCGCGACTACCACCCGAGCCTCAAGGACGCCGTCGCGCACTGCTTCACCGGCCAGGCGGAGGAACTGGCGGACTACCTGGAGCTGGGACTGGCGGTGGGCATCACGGGCTGGATCTGCGACGAGCGGCGCGGCGAGCACCTCAAGCACTGCGTGGGGCGCATTCCCTCGAGCCGGCTCATGCTGGAAACCGACTCCCCGTACCTGCTGCCACGCACGCTCCAGCCCAAGCCCCCGCACCGTCGCAACGAGCCGGCGTTCCTGCGGGAGGTCGCGCGCGTCGTGGCCGAGGCGCGCGGCGAGTCCCTGCAGGCGCTGGCCGCCTCGACGACGAAGGTCGCCGAGGACTTCTTCGGTCTGGAGAAGATCGTTTCGAGATAACAGCAGTAACGTGCTGTTATTCCATGAATACTTCCGTCAGGAATGACGTTCCCTTCTTCAGGGGGCTCGGCGCGACCGAGGCCTTGAGCGCCACCCAGAACTCCTGGTCGCGGCTCCTCAGCGCCTCGAACGCCTGCGGGTCCGGCGGCGGGAACTCCGCGCGCAGCGACCCCACCATCAGCGTCCAGCGCGGCAGTCCCTTGGGGAAGCGGCCCCGCTGGGTGAACAGCACCCGCCCCTCCACCGCCAGTTCCCCGGCCAGCGGCTTCACCGCGGCCACGCGGTCATACAGCGCGCCCTGCGGGTTCTGGAAGGTGTGGCGCTTGGCGCCGGCCATCACCGTCCACTCGGTCATCTGGTCGCCGCCGAAGATGTTGCCCGCGACATCGCGCAGGTCCACCACCAGCACGCCGCGGGAGGTCAGCAGCAGGAAGTCCACGTGCATCGCCCCGCCCATGCCATCCGGCACGAGCACGTCCTGCAGCGCATCCAGCGCAACCACCGTGATGGCCTCGTGCAGCCGCGCCCGGGCGCGGCGCCGGCGGTAGGCACGCCAGACGTACACCAGCAGGCCGATGGCGATGATGCCCGCCACCGCCAGGGCGATCACTTCGTTCTCAGGCGAGACCCGGTAGTCCACGCACTAGCCCTGGCCGATCGCGGCGCGCAGGGCCGCCAGCGTCGCCGGGATCTGGCTGAACCGGGACGGCAGCTCGAACAGCCGGCGCAGGTTCTCCGGCACCGCCACGCGCTGCCCGATCAGCGGCTCCACGATCTCGCGGAACTTGGCCGGATGCGCGGTGGACACCAGCACCCAGCGACCGCTGGCCTTGCGCTGCGGCGCGAGGCCCTCGTAGGCCTCGGCGGCGGTCGCCGTGTGCGGGCACCAGACCTGGCCGCGGGCGGCAAAGTCGGTGCGGATGCGCGCGCGGATCTGCGCGTCGCTGATCGACACCGCCGAGAGCGCCGCGCCCAGCGTGGCCGCATCCGGGAACAGCGCCGTCATGCGCTCCAGGTTGCTGGGGTTGCCGACGTCCATGGCCGAGGCCAGCGTCGCGATGCTGGGGCGGGGCCTAAGCGTGCCGCTCTCCAGGTAATCCGTGACGGTGCGGTTGGCGTTGTGCGCGAGCACGATGTCGCCGATCGGCAGACCCATCTGGCGCGCCCACAGGCAGGCCACGGAGTTGCCGAGGTTGCCGCTGGGGATGATGAAGGAGGCCTTCTCGCCATGGCGGCGCCAGACGCTCAAGCTCGTGGCCGCGTAGTACACGGCTTGCGGCAGCAGGCGACCCAGGTTGATGCTGTTGGCCGAGGAGAGCTCGGCCTCCGCGCGCATCGTGGGATCCAGGAACGCTTCCTTCACCAGGCGCTGGCAGTCATCGAAGGTGCCCTGCACGGCAAGGCTTACGATGTTGTCGCCCCAGCAGGTCAGCTGTTGCTGCTGCGTCGGGGACACCAGCCCCTTGGGGAAGAGCACCACCACCTCGATGCCGGGCTGGCGATGGAAGGCCGCGGCGACCGCGCCGCCCGTATCCCCGGAGGTGGCCACCAGGATGCGCAGCGGCCGAGCCTGCCCCTGGCGGATACGCGTCAGGCAAGCGGCCAGGAAGCGCGCGCCGAAATCCTTGAACGCGGCGGTCGGGCCGTGGAAGAGCTCCAACACCCCCAGACGGCCGTCCGCATCCAGCGGCACCAGCGGCGCGGGAAAGTTGAAGGCCTCGCGCGTGATCGCGCCGACCTCCCCCGCCAGCGCATCACCCTGGGCGAAGGGCGCAATGAACTGCTCGGCAACCGCAGGCAGCTTGCTGGCGTCCGGCAGCAACGCCAGCGCGGGCTGCGGCCACTGCTGCGGGACGTAGAGCCCCCCGTCCGGGGCCAGGCCCTGGACCAGGGCCGCGCTGAACCCCACTGGCGGCGCGGCGGCGCGGGTGCTGGAGAAGCGCATCAGCTGGCCACCACCCGCGCGCCCTCGGACTGCACGGCGACGATCCAGTCGTCGACCTTCAGGTCCTGGCGGGCAAACTGGGAGACCATGGCGTTGCGCACGCCCTGCGCATCGGCATCCAGGCACAGGGCGAACATCGTGGGGCCTGCGCCGGAGATCGAGCAGCCCAGCGCGCCGGCCGCCATCGCGGCGTTGCGGATGTCGGC
Source organism: uncultured Pseudomonadota bacterium (assembly GCA_903868595.1). Lineage (GTDB taxonomy): Bacteria > Pseudomonadota > Gammaproteobacteria > Steroidobacterales > Steroidobacteraceae > ZC4RG30. The sequence continues at coordinate 47,491 of CAIPVV010000006.1, read as the reverse complement.
AAAGCCGGGGATCAGCAGCTGCCGCTGCGGCTCGATCACCACGTCCTGGAAGGAGGCGCGGATCATGTCCAGGTCATCCGTGTAGCAGCCGGAGATGAAGCCGGCGAGGTTGGCGGTCTGCCAGACAAAGTCCGAGAGGTTCACCGTGCGGCTCAGGATCGCGCGGGCCGCCTTGGTGGAGACGAACATGTGCGGGTGCGCGATGACCGCCTGGATGCCCTTGGGCACCGGGATCTGCTTCACGCGCGGGTGCTCGATGCCCACCGTCAGCACCAGGCCCCCGAACAGCGAGGGGGAAATGTTGTCGGCGTGCATCGAGCCGCTGGCCACGGCCTCGCCCTGCATCGCGAACTTCAGCAGGTCGATCTTGGGCAGCGGCTCATCCAGGAGCGCGTTGGCGGCCACCACCGCGGCCACCGCCGAGGCGGCCGAACCACCCAGGCCCGAACTCAAGGGGATGCCCTTCTCGATCGTCATCTCCATGCCGAAGGGAAGCTTGAGCGTCTCGCACAGGGCGATGAGCGCGCGGCCGGCGGTGTTCTTCTCCGCCTCCAGCGGCAGGTCCTCCGCCACGCCGCGGATCCCCAGCACCCGCACGCCCGGCGTGGCCGAGCGCGCGACGGTCACGGTGTCGCCCAGCGCGTTGACGGAGAAGCCCAGGATGTCGAAACCAATCGCCACGTTGGCGACGGACGCCGGCGCAAAGGCCGTGGCGCGCTGGACGGTCATAGTCGGGCTCCGAGATAAGCCGAAAGTCTAAGCAGATCCGCGAACACGCCGCCGGCCGTGACTTCAGGACCCGCGCCGGGGCCCTGCACGATCAGCGGGTTGTTGTTGTAGCGGGAGGTCGCAAAGCGTACGACGTTGTCCGTCAGCGCGATGTTGGCGAAGGCGTGCTTGCGCTCCAGCTCGATGAGCCCCACGGTGGCCTCGCCCCGGGCCGTGATGCGGCCCACGTAGCGCAGCACCTTGCCGGCGGCCGTGGCCGCCTCGTAGCGCTTCTGCATCTGCGCGTCGTAGGCCGAGAGGCCGTCCAGGAACTCATCGATCGAGCCCTTGGCCAGGTCCACGGGCACGAGGCTTGCGACCTTCACGTCCGACATCTCCAGGCGCAGGCCCATCTCGCGCGCCAGGATGATCAGCTTACGCGCCACATCCGTGCCGGAGAGGTCATCGCGCGGGTCCGGCTCGGTGTAGCCGCGCTGCTTGGCCTCGCGCACGATCGAGGAGAACGGCACCGAGCCGTCGTAGACATTGAACAGGTAGGCTAGCGTGCCGGAGAAGATGCCCTCGATGCTGTCGATCACGTCGCCGGTCTGGAGCAGGTCGTTGAGCGTCTGGATCACCGGCAGGCCCGCGCCCACCGTGGTCTCGTAGAGGTAGTGCGCCCCGCCGCTGCGCCGCGCGGCCTTGAGCGAGTCGTAGAACGCGAGCTCCGCGCTGTTGGCCTTCTTGTTCGGCGTGATCACGTGGATGCCGCGCGCGAGCCACTCGGGGTAGTTGCGCGCCACCGCGCCATCGGCCGTGCAGTCGATGATCACGGTGTGCGGGACGTAGTCCACCTGCACGTGCTCGACGAAGCGCGCCAGATCCGTGGGCAGCGCGTGCTGCTCCAGCTCCGCGCGCCAGTTGTTCAGGTCCGCGCCGTGCTCGGAGAGCAGCATGCGCTTGGAGGCCATGATGCCGCGCACGCGCAGGTCCAGCTTGAACTCGCGCGCGAGGCGCGCCTGCTGCGTGGCCAGCTGGTCCAGCAGCACGCGGCCGACGGTGCCCGGGCCGATGATGCCGATGGAGAGCGTGTTGGGGGAGAGGTAGAAGCTGGCGTGCGTGGCGCGCAGCGCGCGCGTGGCGTGCTTGCCATCCACGACCACCGAGATGTTGCGCTCGGAGGCACCCTGCGCGATCGCGCGCACGTTCACGGCCGCATCCCCCAGTGCGTTGAATACCTTGGCCGAGACCCCGGGCGTGCCGGCCATGCCGTCGCCCACCACCGCCAGGATCGCCAGTCCCCGCAAGGACTCCACGCTCTGGATCTGGCCCTCCTCCAGCTCGCGCGAGAACGCGGCGCGCACGACGCGCTCGGCGCGGTCGGCCTGGTCCTCGGGGATTGCGCAGCAGATCGAGTGCTCGCTGCTGCCCTGGGAGATCAGGATGACGGAGATGCCCTCCTCCCGCAGCGCGCCGAACAGGCGGTGGGCCGTGCCGGGAACACCGATCATGCCGGCGCCCTCGATATTGATGAGCGCGATGCCCTCGATCGTCGTGATGCCCTTGACCAGGAGCCTGGACTTCGGGGCCGCGCAGATCAACGTGCCCGGGCCGCCGGGGTTGAAGGTGTTGCGGATGTAGATCGGGATCGAGCGACCCACCGCGGGCGCCATCGTCTGCGGATGGATGACCTTCGCCCCAAAGTACGCCAGCTCCATCGCCTCGCTGTAGGAGAGCGAGTCGATCACCTGCGCGTTGGGCACGCGGCGCGGATCGGCAGACAGCACGCCGTCCACGTCCGTCCAGATATGGATCTCCGCCGCGTCCAGCAGCGAGCCGAACACGGAGGCCGAGAAATCGCTGCCGTTGCGGCCGAGCGTGGTCTGGATGCCCTGCTGGTTGCTGGCGATGAAGCCGGTGATCACCAGCGTGCCGGCATAGCCGTCGGCCAGCAGACCCTTGAGCTTCTCGCGCGAGGCCTCCCACTGCACCCCCGGTCCCAGCGGGCCCCACTCCACGACCACGCAGGCCCGCGCGTCCAGCCAGCGCACCGCTGCGCCGTGGCTCGCCGCGCGGCGCTCGGCCAGGTACGGCGTGAAGAGCCTCGTGGACCAGATCTCGCCGTAGCCAGCGACCAGGTCGCGCACGTTCTGCGCAGCAGACCGCATGATGCTGGTGGTGTGCAGGATGCCGGTGAGGTCGGCCCGATCCTGGTCAAAGCGCGCCAGCCACGCCTCGGCGGCGGCGCTGCTGAGCAGCGTGCGGGCGATCTTCTCGTGGCGGTCGCGCAGGGCCTGCAGCTGGCCGACGTAGCCGTCGTCCTGGCGCTCGGCCTGGCTCACCAGGTTCAGGAGGGCGTCGGTCACGCCCTTGCAGGCGGAGAGCACGACTCCCAGGCGCGGCGAGGGCTGCGACTCGATGATGTCCGCGACGCGGCGGAAGCAGTCCGCGTCGGCGACGCTCGAGCCGCCGAATTTGTGAACGATCCAGGCAGAAGCGGCGGAAGAGGTCATCTGGTTTTTGCTGCGAAGTTGCTGTTTAAATGGGAAAAAACCCGCGAACTCTAAAGGTCTGCAGGGGGCGAGGCAAGCGGGCCCTAACGCGCTCCGCCCCGTCTCGGGGCAGGCGGGCATGATACCGGTCAAATGGGGCGCTGCGCCCGGCAGAAAGTCCCTAAACTTCGCCGATATGAGGCCCAGAACTCCATGATCTCCGCCCCCGAGCACGCGCTGCACGTCGTGGTGCTGGCCGCCGGCGCCTCGCGCCGCTTCGGCTCCCCCAAGCAGCTGGTCCGAATCGATGGCCGGCCGCTGCTGCACGGGGCCGTGGCCCGGGCCGTGGCGGTGGCCGGCCCCTGCGTCTGGGTGGTGCTGGGATCCGGCGCCGCCAGCCTGACCGCGGTGCTGCGCCAGTCCCCCGCCTCGGTGCTGATCAACCGCGACTGGGCCGAGGGGATCGGCAGTTCGCTGCGCACCGCCGTGCGCCACCTGCCGGCCAGCTGCGACGCAATACTGGTGAGCCTGGCCGATCAGGTCGCCGTGACCCCGCAGGACCTGGCGCGCCTGGCTCAGGCCTGGCGCCGGCAGCCGGCGGCGGTCGTTGCCGCCAGCTACGCCGGCATCGTCGGGGTGCCGGCGATCTTCCCGCGCTGGAGCTTCCCGGACCTGGCCGCCCTGCGCGGCGATGCGGGCGCCCGGGTGCTGCTGCGCCGCTATGCCGAGCGTGTCGTGCGCGTGCCGATGCCCAGCGCCGAGGTCGACATCGACGTGCCGGAGGACCTGGCCCGCCTGGCCCCGGAGCGCCTGGCCGAGCAGACGCCTGCGGCGCCGCAGCCCCCTACTGCATGAACCCGGACTGGACGTCGTCCTTGTCCAGCAGCCGGATCGGCACGGGCCGGACCTTCCAGATCTCCTCGCAGTACTGGCGGATGCTGCGATCGGAGGAGAACTTGCCGGAGCGCGTGGCGTTCAGGATCGACATGCGCGTCCACTGCTCCACGTCCAGGTAGGTCTGGCTGACGCTGGCCTGCGCATCCACGTAGGACTGGTAGTCCGCCAGCACCAGGTACGGGTCGTGGTGCAGCAGGTTGTCCAGCAGCGGGCGGAACAGCTGGCTGTCGCCGCGCGAGAAGAAGCCATCCCCGATGAGGTCCAGCACCGCGCGCAGCTCCGCATTGCCCTGGTAGATGCCGTGCGGATCGTAGCCCTGGGCGCGCAGGTCCTTGACCTGCGCCGCGGTGAGGCCGAACAGGAAGAAGTTCTCCTCCCCGACCTCCTCCCGGATCTCGATATTGGCCCCATCCATCGTGCCGATGGTCAGCGCGCCGTTCATCTGGAACTTCATGTTGCCGGTGCCGGAGGCTTCCTTGCCGGCCGTGGAGACCTGCTCGGAGAGGTCGGCCGCCGGGTAGACGGTCTGCGCGTTGGTCACGTTGAAGTTCGGCAGGAACACCACCTTCAGGCGGTCGCGGACCTGCGGGTCGCGGTTCACCGCCTCACCGATCGCCGTGATCAGCCGGATGATGAGCTTGGCCATGTGGTAGCCGGGAGCAGCCTTGCCACCGAAGATGAAGGTGCGCGGCGGCAGGTCCAGGTTAGGGTTGGACTTCAGGCGATGGTAGAGCGCGATCACGTGCAGGGCCGTGAGGTGCTGGCGCTTGTACTCGTGGATGCGCTTGACCTGCACGTCGTAGATCGAATCCGGGTCGATAACCAGCCCCACGCGATCCTTCACCAGGGTCGCCAGGCGCGCCTTGTTGTAGCGCTTGATGTCGCGCCACTCTGCCCTGAACGCCTTCTCCTCCACCAGCGGCTCCAGCTGCCGCAGCTCCCCCAGGTCGCGGATCCAGCCCGTGCCGATGCGGCCACTGATCAGCGCGGAGAGCCTGGGATTGGAGAGCACGATCCAGCGCCGCGGCGTGACCCCGTTGGTCTTGTTGCTGAACTTCCACGGCGAGAGGTCCGCGAAGTCCTTCAGGACGTCCGCCTTCAGCAGCTCGGTGTGCAGCGCCGCCACGCCGTTGATCGCGTAGCTGCCGGCGCTGGCCAGGTTCGCCATGCGCACGTAGCGCTCGCCGTGCTCGTCGATGAGCGAGAGGCGCGCGATGCGCTCCTCGTCGCCGAAGAAGCGCAGCCGCACCTCATCCAGGAAACGCGCGTTGATCTCGAAGATGATCTCCATGTGCCGCGGCAGGACGCGGGAGAACATCGGCATCGGCCAGCGCTCCAGCGCCTCCGGCAGCAGCGTGTGGTTGGTGTAGGCGAAGGTGCGGCTGGTGATCGACCAGGCCTCCTCCCACGGCATCCCATGCTCGTCCAGCAGCAGGCGCATGAGCTCGGCCACGGCGATGGAGGGGTGGGTGTCGTTCAGCTGCACCGTGAATTTCTCGTGAAAGCGCGAGAGCGGGATGTGCTGGACCTTCAGGATGCGGATCATGTCCTGCAGCGAGCAGGATACGAAGAAGTATTGCTGCTCCAGGCGCAGCTCCTTGCCCTTGACCTGCTCGTCGTTCGGGTAGAGGACCTTGGTCAGGTTCTCGGAGCTGATCTTCTTGTTGACCGCGCCGTAGTAGTCGCCGCTGTTGAAGGTCGCGAAGTCAAAGGACTCCGGCGCCTCGGCGCGCCACAGGCGCAGCGTATTGGCGGTGTTGACCTGGTAGCCCAGGATCGGCGTGTCATAGGGCACGCCCATGACGCTGTGGTGCGGGACCCAGCGCGTGCGCAGGCGCTCGTGCTCATCCATGTAGCGCTCGGTGTGGCCGCCGATCTTCACTTCCACGGCCCACTCCGGCCGCACCAGCTCCCAGGGGTTGCCAAAGCGCAGCCACTTGTCGGTTCGCTCCACCTGCCAGCCATCCACGATGTCCTGCTGGAAGATGCCGAACTCGTAGCGAATGCCGTAACCCAGGCTAGGCACCTCCAGTGTCGCCAGCGAGTCGATGAAGCAAGCCGCCAGCCGCCCCAGGCCGCCGTTACCCAGGCCCGGCTCATCCTCCTGCAACAACAGCTCCTCCAGGTTCAGGCCCAGCTCGCCCATCGCCTGGCGGACCTGCGGCTCGATGCCCAGGTTGATCAGGTTGTTGCCCAGGTGCGGGCCCATCAGGAACTCGGCCGACAGGTAGGCCACGGTCCGCGCCCCGGTCTGGGTGTACTCGGCCGCGGTGCTGATCCAGCGCTGCATGATCTGGTCGCGCACGACCATCGCCAGGGCCTGGTAATAGTCGAGCCGGGTCGCCAGCGCCGGGAACTTGCCCTGCATGTGCAGCAGGTGGTCGAGGAACGAGCGCTTGATGGTGTCTTTGTCGATCGAGGTTACGTTTGCCATGGGCCAGGGAGTTGCAAGAAACGTGCGCAGGAGAACGCCGCCATCCGCCGGTTGCGTCCGCGGACAGGCCCCTTCGGCGCACCGAAGTGGTCATGCGCCATCACGGCGCGCTCCAAAGGGGTGCGCGGGAGCTTAGCGCGTTGGCAAGTCAGTCGTGCGACGGACGCCGCGCCGCAGAAGGCGGCGCACGCACGCGGGCGACCCGCCACGCCACGGCAACGCGGTGGGTGTGCCGCCCGCGGCCTGGCGATGAGGCGAATGACCTTCTCTTCACGGCCATGAGCCTCGCCGTGACCGCATTTAAATCCGTCCGGCCCCACCGCGCCGCGACAGCGGGACCGGCCGCCCACCCGGGAGCAGCGATGCGCGCCCCTCCTCGCCCAACCGTTGGCCTTGAGTGCCTTCTCGCACCCGCCCACTCAACCACCCCCCGCAGCAGCCCGGCACCCCGCCGTACTCCAGGCGCAGCGTGCCGCCACGTCTGCGGGCGGGTCTGGCCGGGCCCGGCAACGCCGGCACGGCGAAGGCCACGCCGCCCGTTACGGGAAGGGGCTTTTGTTTCCCGCGGGAACCCTTCGGTATCCTCGCCGCGCGGTCGGCTGGCGCGCCGGTCTGCCGACGGCTGCGCTGGGATGCACCACCCCCCTGCGAATCACGGAAATTGACTCGCGCCGACGGCATAATGCGCGGCATGCGCCATCTCCTCTCCGCGCCCCTGCGCACTACTGCCTATCTTTGCGTCCTGCTGGCCCACGCAGCGTCCACCACGGCAGCGGCCGCTGCCGCGCCGCCCCGGCAGGCGGAGGAGCCCAGCGACCGCATCATCGTGAAATGGCGCGCCCTGGATGCCGCGGCACCGCCCGCTGTCGTCGAGACGCAGGTCCGGCAACTGGGCAGCGCGGCCGGCGTCGCCCTCTCGCGCCTGCGCAGTATCGGTGGCGGCCTGCACGTGCTGCACCTGGATGCGATCCGCAAGCCCGCCGAGCTCAACCGCGTGCTGGCCACCCTGCGCAGCAATCCGCGGGTGGAACTGGCCGAGCCCGACAAGCGCATGCGCGCGCACGCTTACACGCCCAACGATCCGCTGTACGCGGGCCAGTGGTACCTGCAGGCCCAGCAGGTCGCCGCCACGCACGCCAATAGCGCCTGGGATATCAGCAAGGGTGGCGCCAGCGCGGCAACCTCCCCCGTGGTCATCGCCGTCGTCGACACCGGCGTGCGCTTTGAGCATCCGGACCTGCGCCGCGCGGCTGCGGGCGGCAAGTTGCTGCCGGGCTATGACTTCGTGAGCGCCGACACCGGCGGCACGTACACCACGGCCAACGACGGCGACGGCTGGGATGCGGACCCCTCGGACCCGGGCGATTTCGTGACCGCCGCGGAGCTGGCCGGCCCCTTCAGCGGCAAAAAGTGCGGCGGTGGCACCAACCAGGACCAGCCCACCAACAGCTCCTGGCACGGCACGCGCGTGGCCGGCCTCATCGCGGCCGACTCGGACAACGGGGTGGGCATCACCGGCGCCGCATTCAACGTGCGCATCCTGCCCGTGCGCGCCCTGGGCAAGTGCGGCGGCTACGATTCCGACGTGCTGGCCGCGATGTACTGGGCCGCCGGGCTCTCCATCCCGGCGCCGCTGCTGGCCGGCACCCCGCCCGTCAACCCCAATCCCGCGCAGATCATCAACATGAGCCTGGGCGGTACCGGCGCCTGCAGCGCGCTGTACGCCCAGGCGGTCCGCGACATCACCGCCCACGGGGTGCTTATCGTGGCCTCCGCCGGCAACGAAGGCGGGCCCGTGGATGAGCCGGCCAATTGCCCGGGCGTACTGGGCGTGGCGGGCCTGCGCCACGTGGGCACCAAGGTCGGCTACAGCAACCTGGGCCCCGAGGTGGGTGTCTCGGCACCGGCCGGCAACTGCGTCAACCTCACCGCGGGCAGCCCTTGCCTGTACTCGCTGGACACCACGACCGACAGCGGCACGCAGGGACCCATCGCCTCCACCTACACGAACCAGCTCAACTCCAACGTCGGCACGAGTTTCTCCGCGCCGCTGGCTGCGGCCACTGCGGGGCTCATGATCGCCGTGAACCCGCGGCTCACGCCGGTGCAGCTCATCGCGAGGATCCAGGCCACCGCGGCCGCCTTCCCGACGGTCAGCGACACCACGCCCCAGCCGCCGGCCTGCCACACGCCGGCGGGCAAGACCGACGTGCAGAACACCGAGTGCCTCTGCACGACCGCGGCCTGTGGCGCCGGCATGCTGGACAGCGCCGCCGCGGTCAACGCGGCGTTGCGCCCCGCCGCCGTCGCCTCGCTCAGCGGCTCGGTCGGTACCGGCCGGACGCTCACCGTGGATGGCAGCAGCAGCGGCGCGGCCCAGGGCCGCAGCCTCACGAGCTTTGCCTGGAGCGTGGTCAGCGTCTCCGGCGGCGCCGCGGTCCCCGCCTTCGCGAACCCCAACATCGCCACCACCACCGTCATTTCGCCGACCCTCGGCGCCTATACGCTGCGCCTGACGGTTACCGACAGCCAGGGCGCCACGGACACGGCCGACATCACCGTCAACGCCGCGACCTCCGGCGGCGTCGTGACCGCCACGACCCCGGCACCGAGCAGCGGTTCCGGCGGTGGGGGTGGCCTGGGAGCGGAGCTGGCGGCCCTCGCAGCGCTTGCGATGCGCGCCGCCGTACGCCGCCACCACTGCCCAGCCCGCTCGCGCATACTCCCCCCTGCCAACCGCCCCTCCCGGAGCTGACGTTACATGGATCTGCTTCAAGCCCTGCTGCTGGGTCTCGTCGAAGGCCTCACCGAATACCTCCCCGTCAGTTCCACCGGCCACCTGCTGGTCACCCAGCGCCTGATGGGCATCGTCGAGAACGATGCCGCCAATGCCTACGCGATCATCATCCAGGCCGGTGCGATCCTCGCCGTCCTGGGCCTGTACCGCCAGCGCGTGGGGCAGATGCTGCGCGGGGTCGTGGGCCGCGATGGGGCGGGCTTCAATCTCGCTGTGGCCATCGTCGTGGGCTTCCTGCCGGCCGCAGTGATCGGCGCTGCCTTTGACAAGAAGATCGAAGCCAACCTGTTCGGCGTGGGCCCGATCATCGCAGCCTGGGTCGTGGGCGCCATCGTGATCCTGGCGCTGGCGCCGTGGATCAAGCGGCACCGCGCGGGCAAGCCCCTGGAGGAGCTCGACTGGCGCGGCGCGCTGGTGATTGGCTTCATCCAGTGCATCGCCATGTGGCCCGGCACGAGCCGCAGCCTCGTGACGATCCTGGGGGGACTGCTGGTCGGTCTGTCGCTGCCGGCGGCCGTGGAATTCGCGTTCCTGCTGGGCCTGCTCACGCTCACCGCGGCCACCGCCTACAAGAGCCTGAAGATCGGCGACGGCGTCGTGGCCGCCTACGGGTGGACCGCGATCCTCGCGGGATTCGCGATGGCCTGGGTGTCGGCCGCGCTGGCCGTGAAGTGGATGGTCGCCTGGCTCAACCGCCACGGGCTCTCGCTGTTTGCCTGGTGGCGCCTGGCGGCCGCGGCGCTGGCGGCTGCCCTGCTCTGGCATGCCTGAGGCCCGCGTCCCCGCAACATCCAAGCGCCTGGCGCTGCTGATCGTGGCCTGCGCGTTGTTCATGGAGAACCTGGACTCCACGATCCTGGCCACGGCGCTGCCGGCGATCGCACGCTCGCTGCGGGAGAACCCGCTGCGCCTGAGCCTGGCGATCTCCTCCTACCTGCTGAGCCTCGCCGTCTTCATTCCGCTCAGCGGCTGGGTCGCCGACCGGCACGGCGCGCGGCGCGTGTTTCGTGCCGCGATCATCCTCTTCACGGTCGGCTCGGTGTTCTGCGCCGTCGCCCAGAATCCGGCGCAACTGGTGTGTGCGCGCATCCTGCAGGGCATGGGCGGGGCGATGATGGTGCCGGTGGGCCGGCTCGTGGTCCTGCGGCGGATCCCCAAGGCCGAGATGGTCTCGGCAATGGCCTGGATCACGATCCCGGCGCTGGTGGCGCCGATCGTGGCGCCGCTGATCGGCGGCCTCATCGTGACCTACAGCTCCTGGCGCTGGATCTTCCTGATCAACGTGCCCATCGGCGTCCTGGGCTGGGTGCTGGCGACCCGCTACATCACCGAGAGCGAACCCGGCACGCCGCGGCCGATGGACTTCAGGGGCTGGGTGATCCTGAGCATCGGGCTCACCTCGATGGTGTTCGGGGCGGAGATGCTGGGCAAGGACGTGCTGGCAGGCGCGGTGATCGGGATGATCCTGGCCTTGGGCGTGCTGGCGCTGGGCCTCTATGTGCTGCACTCGGGCCGCCTGGAGCACCCGATCCTGCAGCTCTCCCTGCTGCGGCTGCCGACCTTCCACGGCTCGGTCGTCGGCGGGAATCTGTTCCGCGTGGCCGCCGGCGCCTCCAGCTTCCTGCTGCCCCTGATGCTGCAGGTCGGCTTCGGCCTGACCGCCGCCACCTCCGGCGCCCTGACGTTCATGGGCGCCGTGGGCGCGGTGCTGATGCGCACCGGGGCGGCGCAGATCGTGCGAACGATCGGGTTTCGCCGCGTCCTGGTGATCGACGCGCTGATCAGCTCGGCGCTGCTGGCCGGCTGCGCGCTGCTCACGGCCGAGACGCCGCGCGTCGTGATGCTACTGCTGTTCGCCGCCATCGGCTTCTCGCGCTCCATCATGTTCACCTCGGTGAACACCATGGGCTATGCGGACGTCAGCGAGCGGGACATGAGCTATGCGACGAGTTTTGCGGGCACGGCGCAGCAGCTGGCGCTGACCGTGGGCGTTGCCATCGCAGCCCAGGTGCTGCATGTGGCGGCCCTCGCCCGTGGCAGCGAACTGCCGCAGGCGCCCGACTTCCCAATCGCCTTCCTGGTCATCGCCGGGGTGTCGCTGAGCTCGGTGATCGTCTACTGGAGGCTGCCGCCCGACGCGGGCAGCAGCGTCAGCGGCTACCGGGTCAGGACTCCGTGATGAACTTGGTCACCATGCAGGCGTCGAGTCCCTCGATGCCTTCCTCCGAGCCATGACCGCTCTCCTTCACGCCGCCGAACGGTGACTCCGGCACGGCGATCGTGAAGCTGTTGATGCCGATCATGCCGGCCTCGATCTGCTCCCCTAGCAGGTTCACGCGCCTGGCCGACTGCGTGAACGCATAGGCCGCAAGGCCATACGGCAGGCGATTGGCCTTCTGGATCACCTCGTCGAAATCCTTGAACGGGTTGATCACGGCGATCGGGCCAAAGGGCTCGTCGTTCATGATGCGCGCCGTATCCGGGATGTCGCTCAGCACGGTCGGGGCGAAGAAGTAGCCCTTGCCCGGCAGGCGATGGCCGCCGGCCTGCAGCTTCGCGCCGTGCGCGATGGCGTCCTGGATCATCGCCTCCACCGCCGGCAGGCGGCGGTCGTGGGCCAGCGGGCCCATGCGATGCTTCTCGTCCAGGCCGTTGCCCACCGGCAAGGCCTTGGCGCGCGCGGCAAAGCCGGCGACGAAGCGCTCGTAGATCGACTCGTGCACGAAGAAGCGCGTCGGGGAAACGCAGACCTGGCCGGCGTTGCGGAACTTGGCGGCGACCGCCAGGTCCAGCACGGCCTCCACATCCACGTCATCGAACACCAGCACCGGCGCATGGCCGCCCAGCTCCATGGTCGTGCGCTTCATGCCCTCGGCGGAGAGCTTGGCCAGCGCCTTGCCGACCGGGATCGAGCCGGTGAAGGACATTGCGCGGATGATCGGGGAGGTCAGCAGGTGCTGGGAGACTTCCGCCGGCACGCCGAACACGACATGGATGACGCCGGCCGGGACGCCGGCGTCGACCAGCGCCTTGGCGATCGCCAGCGCCGAGGCCGGAGTTTCCTCGGCGGGCTTGACGATCACCGGGCAACCCGCGCCGAGCGCGGCGCCCAGCTTGCGGGCCGGGTTGCCGAGCGGGAAGTTCCAGGGCGCGAAGCCCGCCACCGGGCCCACCGGCTCCTTGACGACCGTCATCCGCACGCCCGGCGAACGCTGGGGCAGCACGCGGCCGTAGGCGCGGCGGCCTTCCTCGGCGTACCAGGTGAAGACTTCCGCCGCCATCCCCAGCTCGATGCGCGTTTCGTGGATCGTCTTGCCCTCCTCCACGGTGGCGATCTGGGCGATTTCCTCGGCACGCTCGCGCAGCAGCTCCGCCGCCTTGTGCAGGATGCGGCCCCGCAGGTGGGGCGCCATCGCCCGCCAGGCCGGGTAGGCGCGCTGGCAGGCCGCCAGGGCCCGGTCCAGGTCCGCCGCGGTCGCCAGCGGCAGGTGCCCCAGAACCTCCTCCGTCGCAGGATTGATCACCGGCACGGTGGCGCGGCCGCCACCCGTGATCCATTCGCCGTCGATGAGGAGGGAGAGTTCTGGGTACTTCATGGGTATTCCGCTTGGATTTCCGGCCCGGGGCGTGTGAAATACCGCGCCTCGCAGCTCTGATAATTTGGGGTGAACAGCTATGGTAAACAAAGACGTCCCGGGCCGCACGAACGAGCGCGGATACCTGCGGATCGCGACCGAGGAGGCCTTTGCCCCTGCGAGCCTGCTCGATCTGTACCTCAAGCACGCCCGGGACCCGGGCCTGGATGATCCCGGCTTCAAGAGCCTGTGGGGCTTCTACGCCGCGAGCCCCAGCCCGCGCGCACGCTTCATCATAGAGGGGCTGAAGGACCTGGGCGAGAAGCGCCTGCGCGACATGGACGCCACGGGCATCGCCCACCAGGTCATCGCCCTGACCGCCCCCGGCGTGCAGGTCTTCGAGCCGGCGCTGGCCACCCGCCTGGCGATCGATGCCAACGACATGCTGGCCGACGCGGTCAAGGCCCACCCCACGCGCTACACCGGCATGGTGGCGATCGCGCCGCAGGATCCGGCCAATGCCGTCAAGGAGATGGAGCGCGGCATTCGCAAGCTCGGTTTCAAGGCGGTCATCCTGAACGGCCACACGCGCGGCGAGTACCACGACGACCCGAAGTTCTGGTCGCTGTTTGAGGCCGCCGAGGCGCTCAACGTGCCGATCTACCTGCACCCCAACGCACCCCCCAAGCAGATGATCCAGCCGTTCCTGGAAGCCGGCCTGGACGGCGCGGTCTACGGCTTTGGCGTGGATACGGGCCTGCACATGCTGCGCATCATCTGCGCCGGCGTGTTCGATCGCTTCCCGAAGCTGCAGTTCATCATCGGCCATGCCGGCGAGGCGCTGCCGTACTGGCTCTACCGGCTGGACTACATGCACGCGGCGACGCTCAAGTCCAACCGCTACCCGTTCATGAAGCAGCTGTCGCACCCGATCAGCCATTACCTGCGCAACAACATCTACATCACCAACAGCGGCGTGGCCTGGCAGCCGGCCATCCAGTTCTGCCAGAGCGTGATCGGGCCGGAACGCGTGATGTATGCGATGGACTACCCGTACCAGTACGTGCCGGAGGAGGTGCGCTTCTGCGACGAGATGACCATCCCGGACGAGCACAAGAAGATGTTCTTCCAGACCAATGCCGAACGCGTGTTCAAGCTGAACACCGCGACCCTATAATCCGCAGATTCGATCCACTCGTTAAAGAAATCGGGGAAACCTCCATGAGCAAGCATGTCTGTGTGCGCGAGATCCCGCGGCCTGATGCCGCGGTCACCAAGGCACTGGCCACGTACGGCGTCGCCACTGTCCACGAGGCCCAGGGGCGCACGGGCCTGCTGGCGCCCTACATGCGCCCGATCTACACGGGCAAGTCCATCGCCGGTCCCGCCGTCACGGTCTCCTCGCCGCCGGGCGACAACTGGATGATCCACGTCGCGGTGGAAGTGTGTAAGCCGGGCGACATCCTGGTCGTGGCGCCGACTTCCCCGTGCGTGGATGGCTACTTCGGCGACCTGCTGGCGACCTCGCTGCAGGCGCGCGGCGTTCAGGCACTGATCATCGACGCCGGCGTGCGCGACGTGGCGACGCTCAAGGAGATGGACTTCCCGGTCTGGAGCAAGGCGATCTACGCACAGGGCACCATCAAGGCGAGCCTGGGTTCGGTGAACATCCCGGTGATCTGCGCCGCGCAGGCCATCAACCCGGGCGATGTGATCGTGGCCGACGACGATGGCGTCTGCGTCGTGCGCTGCGCCGATGCGGCCCGGGTCGCCGAGGCCGCTGCCAAGCGTGGCGTCATGGAGGAGGAGAAGCGCAAGCGACTGGCCTCCGGCGAGCTGGGCATGGACATCTACAAGTTCCGCGAGAAGCTCGCCGAGCTCGGCCTGACCTACGTCTGACATTCGCTCAAGCCGGCGCAGCCCTGAGAGACCTGATGCGATACCGCCCGAACACCGACGTCCGGACCTGATGGTCGGCGTCGGCATCGATTTCGGCACGTCCAACTCCACGGCTGCCTGGTTCGACGGCAAGCAGTTGCACTTTGTCCGGCTGGAGGCGGCCGGTCCGGTCCTGCCCACCGCCATCCACCTGGACCGCGAGTACGCCGCCCTCACCGGCCTGGCCGCCGTGGAGCGCTACGTGGAGGAAAACCGCGGGCGGCGCGTGGAGCTGGTGGCTGAAGTCATCGGCGAGGCGGCCTCTGCGATCGGCCAGGTCGGTCCCGGTGACATCACGGGGGAGCTGGAGACCAGCCGCAACGTCCTCTACGGGCCGCTCACCGACCGCGGCTTGCCCGGTCGCCTCTTCCATGGACTCAAGCGATTGCTGGGGGATGCGAACCTGCTGCGACTGTCGGTCTTCGACCGGCAGTTTCGTCTCGTGGCGCTGCTCACGCCGATCCTCCTGCGCATGCGCAAGGGGATCGAGCGTGACCTGGGTACGCGCATCAGGACGCTGTACGTCGGACGGCCGGTGAACTTCGAGGGACGGGAGCCGGATCGCAACGAGACGGCCGTGGCGCGGCTGGCAGAGGCCTGCGGGCACGCGGGCCTGAACGTCGCGCAGTTCTACCCCGAGCCCATCGCGGCCACCTTGAGCTTCCTGTGGCGTGCGCGCCCCGCCACGGCGGGCACGGCGCTCACCGTGGACTTCGGAGGCGGCACGCTGGACTTGAGCGTGCTGCGGTACGCGGGCAGCGACTTCGAGGTGCTGGGCACCGCGGGTATCGGCCTGGGCGGCGACAAGATCGACCAGCTCCTGTTCAAAAAGCTGCTCTTCCCGCTGCTGGGCAAGGGGGAGAACTGGTCCCGCGTGGTGGACGGCTACCAGGTCGATACGCTGTTCCCGTTCGAGGAGTTCGAGCAGGGGCTGCTCAACTGGCCCATTACCCACACGCTGAACCAGAACCGCACCAAGACCATGGTCCTGGACCGCATCGCCAAGGGCGGCGACGCGGCAGAGAAGTTCGAGCGGCTCAACGACCTCATCACCTTCAACTACAGCTACAACTGCTTCCAGGCGATACGCCGGGCCAAGGCGGAGCTCTCGGACGTGGAGTCGACCGTCATCGACATCCCGGAACTCAACCTGCGGATCCCGTTCACGCGGACGCAGTTCGAACAGCTCCTGGCCGCTTGCCTGCAGCAGACGCAGGAACTCATCGAGGGACTCCTGAGCCGCATAGGGCTGAGCGCGACGGACATCGACCTGGTGATCCGCACGGGCGGTTCCTCCCAGATCGTCGCCGTGCGGGAGCTGCTGGATCGCCGCTTCCCGGGCAAGGTCGTCGCGCACGACCCCTTCACCAGCGTCGCCGGGGGCCTGGCGATCGCAAGCTTCCACAACTACCGATACGCCGGCTGACCTCCGGCGAGTCGGCGCCGGGGCTACATCCTGGCCAACCCGGTGCGTCTGTCAGGCGGAGCCAGGCGTGCCCCCTCGCCCGCTCGCGCGGGTGGCGCTCCGGCTGCGCGATCACCGCCACTTCGCTCCAGACTTGCCGGTACAGGCCATCCCGGCAGGCGGGCCGGCACCGTGGCCACCGGCACGTCGGTTTGGCCACCGCGCGAGCTGCCCCTGAACACCGCATGGCACTCGGGCCCCGGCAACTGGCTGCCACACCAGGGGGGCGTGGTCGCGCAGCACGAGGCCCGGTAGCACCGGCAGCCAATGACGGCGCGTGATCCGGCGCAGGATCCACGCCGTGTGGTAGACCGTGGGGTCCACGTAGCCGCGACGGGCAGACAGCGCCCCTTCCGGGGCCTCCGTGGGCCGCTAGATCAGATCCTATGCCGCGGCGGAAGCCAGCCGCGCCTTCAGGCGCGGGTACACGCGATACGCGTTGTGCTCGAAGATCGCCTTCTTGTCGGCATCCGGCAACGCCGAGGAGTCTATGTAGCGCTTCGTGTCATCGTAGTACTGGCCGGTGGTCGGGTCGATGCCGCGCACGGCACCCACCATCTCCGAGCCGAACAGGATGTTCTTCACATCGATGACTTTCAGCAGCAGGTCGATGCCCGGCTGGTGGTAAACGCAGGTATCGAAGTACACGTTCTTCATGACGTGCTCGGAGAGCAGCGGTCGCTTCATGTCTTGCGCCAGGCCGCGGTAACGACCCCAGTGGTAAGGCACGGCACCGCCGCCGTGCGGGATGATCAGCCGCAGCGTCGGGAAGTCCTTGAACAGGTCGCCCTGGATCAACTGCATGAACGCCGTCGTGTCGGCATTGATGTAGTGGGCGCCGGTGGCATGGAAATTGTGGTTGCAGGAGGAGCTCACGTGCACCATCGCCGGCACGTCCAGCTCGACCAGCTTCTCGTACAGCGGGTACCAGTGCTTGTCGGTCAGCGGCGGCGAGGTCCAGTGCCCGCCGGACGGGTCCGGGTTCAGGTTCGCGCCGATGAAACCCATCTCCTTCACGCAGCGCTCCAGTTCCCGCGCGCTATGGGCCGGCGCGACACCCGGTGACTGCGGCAGCTGGCACACGCCCACGAAGTTGCGCGGGTATAGGCCCACGACGCGCTCGATGAGGTCGTTGCAGATCTGCGTCCACTCCAGGCTCGTGGCCTCGGTGCCGATGTGGTGGGCCATGGTGGAGGCGCGCGGAGAGAAAATCGTGACATCCGTGCCGCGCTCGCGCTGCAGTTTGAGCTGCGCCTTCTCCAGGCTCTCGCGGATCTGGTCGTCGCTGATCTGCAGCGACGCGCGCGACGGGGTCTGGGCGGGATCCTTCAGCGCGGCGATCTGCGCGTCGCGGAAGGTCGTGAGTTCCTGCGGAGCCGTGGTGTAGTGACCGTGGCAATCAATGATCATTCGATTACTGCCCTGTAGGGGCCGAGGCGGCCCGACTGGCCCGGAATCATACCCGACCGACCCGCCCGCCGTGCAGCCACCCCCGGGGGCTGTACCGCAGCCTCGGCTGGTTTATTGTCCCCACCCATGAATAACGCAATCGAGCGCCGAAACCTCGGCTCCAGCGCCGCCGCCCTGTCGGCCGTGGGCTTTGGCTGCATGGGCCTGGTGGGTTGGTATGGCACGCGCAACGACGAGGAGTCCCGGGCGACGCTCCTGGAAGCCCTGGAGGCCGGCGTCAACCACTTCGACACCGCGGCCAGCTACCAGGTGGGGGAGAACGAGCGCTTTGTGGGCGCGATCCTCAAGCCCTACCGCAACCGCATCGTACTGGCCTCCAAGTGTGGCCTGACACGCGGTCCCGACGGCGCGGCGATGGCCGACAACAAGCCGCAGACGATCCGCAGCTCGCTGGAGGCGAGCCTTGCCCGCCTGGGTATCGAACACATCGACCTCTTCTACCTGCACCGCATCGACCCGACCGTGGCCATCGAGGAGTCGGTCGGGGCCCTGGCGGAGCTGGTCCGGGCCGGCAAGATCCGCCACATCGGCCTCTCCGAGTGCAGCGTCAGCACGCTGCGTCGCGCCGCCGCCGTGCACCCCGTGGCCGCCGTGCAGACCGAGTACTCGATCTGGTCTCGCGACCCGGAGCAGGGAATGCTGGAGGCCTGCCGGGAGCTGGGCACGACTTTCGTGGCTTACAGCCCCCTGGGTCGCGGTTTCCTGGCGGGCAACTTCACGCGACTGGAGGAACTGCCGGCCAACGACAATCGCCGCAACCAGCCCCGCTTCCAGGATGAGAACGCCGCGCACAACCAGTCCCTGGTCCAGGCACTGCGCGAATTGGGCGCGGAGCTGGGGGCGACTCCGGCGCAGATCGCCATTGCCTGGGTGCTGGCGCGCGCGCCGCACGTCGTCACGATTCCAGGCATGAAGACCCGGGCTCACCTGCGGGACAACCTGGCCGGCGTCACCCTGAAGCTCAGCGCCGGGCAGATGGCCCGGATCGATGCACGGGCGACGGGGCTGGCCGTCCGGGGCGAACGGCACCCGCCGGCCATGATGAAGATCGTGGAGCGTTGAAGTGAAGGGCGTGACCATCGCCATCGGCGGCGCAACCGGCCTTACCGGAGGCGTGGCACGCGACCCGCAGGGGTTGCCCTAGCCGCCGCGGGCCGCGTCCATCGACTCGGCCTCCTGGGCGATGCGTGCCACCCGGTGGTGCACGCAACATGACGTGTTGCCGAGCCGGACGCCGGGCGCGGAAAGCAAAAAAAGGCCGGTGCGGATGACTCCGCACCGGCCCTGTCCGGTCAGCACCGACACCTCAAGCGCCGCGCATCCTCAGACGAGGGACTTCTCGATGCGATCCAGCACCTGCATCGCCGGCAGCGCCTGCGAGACGCTGGCGTTCGGCTCGCGCTTGCCCTGGATGGCCGCAAAGAACTCCCGATCCTGCAGCTCGATACCGTTCATCGACACATCCACCTTGGATACGTCGATCTGGTTGCCCTTGCCGTCGAACAGATCGTCGTAGCGGCACAGGTACGTGCCGTTGTCGCAGATGTAGCGGAAGAACGTTCCCAGCGGGCCATCGTTGTTGAACGAGAGCGAGAGCGTGCAGATCGCTCCGGTGGGGACCTTCATCTGGATGCTCATGTCCATCGCGATGCCCAGGTCCGGGTGGATCGGGCCCTGCACGCCGCGCGCCACGTCGGCGACCGCACCGGTCTGGTAGTGGAACAGGTCCACCGTATGGCACGCGTGGTGCCACAGCAGGTGGTCCGTCCAGCTGCGCGGCTTGCCCAGCGCGTTCATGTTGGTGCGCCGGAAGAAGTAAGTCTGCACATCCAGCTGCAGCAACTTCAGCTCGCCCTTAACGATCCTGTTGTGGATCCACGGGTGGCTCGGATTAAAGCGACGGGTGTGACCGGCCATGGCGATCAGGCCGGTCTCCCTGGCCACCTGAACGATCCTCTGCGAATCCGCGAGCGAATCCGCCATCGGGATCTCGATCATCACGTGCTTGCCTGCGCGCAGGGTCTGGATCGCCTGGGCGGCATGCATCTGGGTCGGCGTCGCCAGCAGCATGGCCTCCAGGCCAGGCTGCTTCAGGCTCTCCGCCAGATCGCCCGTGTAGTGAGGGATATTGAACTTCTTGGCGACCTCGGCGGTGGATTCCTGGTTGCCCCCGGTGATCGTCACGACCTCGATGCCGGGAATGTTCGCCACGGCCTCCAGGTGCTTGATGCCAAAGGCTCCCTGACCAGCCAGTCCAATCTTCATACTCAGATCCTTACTTGTTCTCGAGGATGATGTGGCCCAACGCCGTGTTAGAACACGGCACGTGATAGAAGCGGTAGGTCTCCGTCACGTCCTCGTTGAGCGCGCCGCGCATGGCCAGCCACATGACCATCTCGATGCCTTCCGAACCCGTCTCGCGCACGTACTCGGAGTGCGGAATCCTGGTCAGGGCCTTCGGGTCGGCCGTCAGGCCGTTCAGGAACTTGGTGTCCCACTCCTTGTTGATCAGGCCGGCACGCGTGCCCTGCAACTGGTGGGACATGCCGCCGGTACCGAACACCACGACCTTCAGGTCCTCCGGGTACGCCTCGATGGCCTTGCGCAACGCATTGCCCATGTCATAGCAGCGCTTGCCGGTCGGCGGCGGGTACTGAACGACGTTGATCGGGAACGGAATGACGCGGCAGGGCCACTCCTCGTCGGGACCCAGGTCGCCGAACAGCAGGTTCATCGGCACGGTCAGGCCGTGGTCGACATCCATGCTGTTCACGACGGTCATGTCGAATTCATTGAGGATCATGTGCTGCGCGATGTGGCAAGCCAGATCCGGGTGACCCTTGAGCTTCGGCACCGGACGGCGGCCCCAGCCCTCGTCGGCCGGCAGAAACTCATCGGCGCAGCCGATGGCGAAGGTCGGGAAAATCGTCGCGTCGAACGCCGAGGCGTGATCGTTGTAGATCAGGATGACGACGTCGGGCTTGTGCTCGGCCATCCACTTCTTGGAGAACTCGTAGCCCTTGAAGATCGGCTGCCAATAGGGCTGCTCCTGCTTCTTCAGGTCGATGGCCGCCGCGATCGCGGGGACGTGGGAGGTGGTGACACCGGCGGTGATCTTTGCCATGTTCTTACAGACTCGGGTTGGATTTGCTGCGGTTGCCCTTCGGGTTGCGGCCACCTTCGAGCATCATCTTGGCGTACTCCTCCTGCGTCGAGCCGGTCATGATCGCGGCAACGTGCTGGAAGGAATGGCCATCGGTAGAAAAGAGCTTCGCGAGGAAGTAGATGTTGCCGCCCTCGCGCATCATCCCGGTCCAGTCACGGTTCAGCACGGCGTCGCGCTGTGCATCGGTCAGGTTCCACTGCTTCAGGTACTCCGCCTCATTGGCCCGGAACGCCTTGCGGTTCTCCTCCTTCATCAGCGACATGCAGAACTGGTTCAGGTTGAACCCCTGCCGCGAACGATAGGTGTTGAAGATGAGGGTGCCGGGGATATCCTCGAACTCATCGAGGTATTTGCTCAGCTTCGGGTCAGCCATGGTATTTCCTTCAGCCCACAGGCGGGTACGGTCAACTTGAGACGGGTAATTTGATATTTTAGCACTGTCCCCAGCCCAAGCCACCCGGTGATTTTATGTTGGATTTCAACGCTCCCTACACCCTGACGATCGGCGGAAAGGCCCTCCCCGGCAGTGGCGAACTGGACGTCGTCAACCCGGCCACCGGCTCCAATTTTGCACGCTGCCCGGCGGCGGGCGGCAAGGAACTCGACGCCGCCGTGGCCGCAGCGCGCGCCGCTTTTCCGGCCTGGCGCGCCATGAGCTTTGAGCAGCGGGCGCGCTATATCGCGCGCCTCGCCGAGGCCATCCAGGAGAACGTGGAGCCGCTGGCTCGCCTGCTCACGCAGGAGCAGGGCAAGCCCCTGCAGCAGTCGCGCGATGAGGTCGGCCGGGCCGGTACGCTATCCGTCGGCATGACGCAGATCCAGGTCTTGCCCGAGGTGTTGCTGGATGACGCGCAGCGCCACATCGAGCTGCACTACGTCCCGCTGGGCGTGGTGGGCGTGATCACGCCGTGGAACGCACCGATCAACCTCGCGGTGGGACCGATGACCTCGGCCCTCTACACGGGCAACTGCATCGTGCTCAAGCCCTCCCCGTTCACGCCGCTGTGCACGCTGCGCATCGGCGAGCTGATGCGGGATATTTTCCCGGTGGGCGTGGTGAACATCCTGGCGGGCGGCGATGAGCTGGGCGCCCTCATGAGCACCCATCCCCACATCGACAAGATTTCCTTCACCGGTTCGGTGGCCACGGGCAAGAAGGTCATGGCCAGCGCCGCGACGACGCTCAAGCGTGTAACGCTGGAGCTGGGCGGCAATGACGCGGCCATCGTCCTGGAGGACGTGGATCCGGGGGAGGTCGCCAAAAAGATCTTCTTTGCCGCCACGGTCAACAGCGGCCAGGTCTGCATGGCGATCAAGCGCGTCTACGCCCACGAGAAGGTCTATGACGCGTTGTGCACCGCCCTGGCCGAGGAGGCCCGCAAGGCGAAGGTCGGCAACGGCCTTGAGCCGGACACGGTACTGGGCCCGATCCAGAACCGCCGCCAGTTCGAGCGTGTCCGGGGTTTCATCGACGATATCCGCCAGGGACCCGGCAAGATCCTCGCCGGCGCCGAGCAACCCAGCGGCGAGGGTTACTTCGTCGCCCCCGTGGTCGTCGCCGAACCCGGTGAACACAGCCGGATCGTGGTGGAGGAACAGTTCGGTCCGGTGCTGCCGGTCATGAAGTTCAGTGACGTGGGCGACGCGCTGCGCCGCGCCAACGATACCCGCTACGGCCTGTCGGGATCGGTGTGGGGCAAGGATCTCGCGCGTGCGACGGCCGTCGCGGCCCAGCTGGAAGTCGGCACGGCCTGGGTGAACCAGCACCGCGCGACCCTCGCCACCGTGCCGTTCGGCGGCGCGAAGGAATCCGGTCTGGGCAGGACTTACTCGATCCTTGGCTTGCGCGGCAACATGGAGCCGCGCGTCATCAGCATCCTGAAGGGCTGATGATCTAGGAGCGTATCCCCACGCCCGTCAGGGCTGGGCCGGCTTGGCTTCCCACGCCTTGCACCAGCCCTTGGCCAGAACGTACTGGCCAAGGACCAGCTGACAGGCGCCCTTGGGCTCGCCCTTGTCGCCGATGTACTGACTGCAGTTGCTGCAGTCCTGTCCCTTCTTGTAGGTCGGAAAGGCGTTCTTGTCCACCTTGGCTGCATCCTCGACATAGGCCAGGGACTTGGCCGTCACGTCGTTCTCACGCAGCATCGGGATCTCATCCTCCGCGTGCGCCGTGCGCAGCAGGCCTGCGGCAACCGGCAGTGCCACGCCACCCGTCAGGGCAGCCTTAAGCAGGGCACGGCGCGCGATCATGGGCGTTTAGGCCTCGTCCTGGTGGTTCTCGATGAAGTCGTCGAGGATCTTGAAGGCCTCCACGAGCTGCTCCTCGGTCGGGTTCTCGATGCCCCTCGCGGCAAACAGGCCGTCCAGGAACCCCGCCTCGTAGTCGTCGAGGGTTTCTTCGTCCGCGCCGTCCGGAATATTGCTGTTCATGGCCTCTAGCCCTCGTGTCTGTGGCGCCTAGTATGGCGCAAATCCGCAGGCCGTATCGGTTTGCGCAGCCCGCTATCGCGGCTGGAACCGGACGGTTCGGCCCCGCTCCGAGCGGGCGGGGCCGGACCTTGCGGCCGCAAGGGGCGGACGGACTTCAGGGCGCCGGCGCCCCTCTCCCCAAGCAGGGACTGGCAGCCCCCTTCCAGGCTCAGCAGCTGCCGGTAATCCTTCTCCGGAATGTCCACTCCGAAGCGATCGTGCAGGGCGACGGCCAGCCGGAAGACATCCATCGAATCGGAATCAACCTGGTCGCGAAACCCAGCGGACGGCGCAGTTCGCGGGACCGCACGCACTGGCCTTCGGCGCGCGGGTCGGGGCCCCGCAGTTTCCCGCGCACCGGAACTGGTGTATGACAGCACTCCAGCCCCACCCTCCCGCGGCTCGCCGCGCGCGGGGCGGGGCCGCCCTTACCACCAGACCGGCGCTTGGGAAGCCGGCGAACTTCGGGGACCGCTACTGATGACTACCTCCAACGGGAAAACCACGCTCGGCGTGGGCGCGATAGCCGGGCTGGTCGGCGGCGTTGCGTCCTGGATCTACGAACTCGTGGTCTGGGTGCATTTTCTGCACCTGAAGAAGGATGCCTACGACCTGGTGGCCAGCTCCGCCAGCCTGGCATTCGGCGATGCGACGGCGAGCTGGCCCGCCGCCATGCAGTTCCTGGTGGGCGCCGGTGTCCACCTGGCGACCTCCATCGTCTGGGGCATCGCTTTCGCGGTGATCTGGCCCTTCTTTCGCCGCCGTCAGATCGAAGCCACGCTGGTGGCGCTGTTCTTCGGCATCTTCGCGTGGATCATCATGCACAACGTGGTGCTGGCAGCCTTTGCCCCCAACCCACCCTCGTACACGACCTACAGCGTGCTGAATGGGTTCGTCTCCCACACCTTCACCTTCTCCGTGCCGATTGCCCTGGTCGTGAAGCGCTGGCTGCGGTGACCCACCCGGCCGGCCGCGCGCGGGTGCGGCGCGCGGCAACGCCAAAGGCCACTGCCGCGCGCCCGTCGGGTATCGGCCGGGACTAGGGCTTCTTTGCCTTCTTGGCCGCCTTGGGCTGCTGGATGAGTTCCAGGCGGTTACCTGCCGGATCCGTCGCAAAGCCGATCAGGATGCCGGTGTGCTGGAACTCTTTCGCAGGGCCATCGGTTGCGCCGCCGGCGGCCTTGACCGCGGCCAGCGTGGCATCCATGTCGGTGACCGTCAGGATGATGTGCGGCAGGGAGTCCTTCGGCTCATCCGACGCACGCTGCATGATCACTACCTGGGCGCCCTTGTTGGCCTTCGCGGCCTCCACCGTGCTGCCGAAGTTCATCAGGATCTCCAGCATGTTGGGCATCTGGAAACGGTTGACTTCCTGCAGGCCGAACGCAGCCGCATAGAACTTGGCCGTGGTCTCCACGTCCTTGGCGCCGACGCGGTCGGCATTCAGGCTGACGCCCGCATGGGCGGTGACGGACAGGGCGGCGGCGGCGGATGCCAGCAGGAGCGACTTGAACTTGGGCATGAGTTTCCTCCGGGAGTATGAAAACAGGCGAAGGCGCGAGGCGGCTCCTTGGCGTAAGACGATACTCCGGCAGGGTCGATCGCGGCCACTTCGGGCGCCGCTGAGAAGCCCCAGCCGTGGCCTGAAGGCCGCGGCGATGTACGCGGGCAAGCAGGCGCAAAGCCCGCGCAACAGGGAGCCTGCCGGGGTCCGCGCAGGAGCAAAAAATCAATGGTGGGTCGGGTGGGATTCGAACCCACGACCAATGCCTTAAAAGGGCACTGCTCTACCGGCTGAGCTACCGACCCAACGGTGATCCGGGATGGCCCCGGACTGGCCCCGATCGGGGCGGCGCATCATAGCAGATCAGGCGTAGCGGGTCGGGTCCTGGATCTGCGCCGCCAGAAAGCCCTCGCGCCTGAGGCGACAGGAGTCGCAGCGCCCACAGGCCGCCAGGTCCGCCGTCGCCTGGTAGCAGGAAACGGTCTGCGCATAGTTCACGCCCAGGCGCGTGCCCTCGCTGATGATCCGCGCCTTGGACCAGTTGATCAGCGGCGTGTGGATACGAAAGTGGACGCCCTCCACGCCGGCCTTGGTTGCAAGATTGGCCAGCCGCTGGAACGCCGCGATGAACTCCGGCCGGCAATCGGGATAGCCGGAGTAGTCCACCGCATTGACGCCGATGAAGATGTCCCGCGCCCCCGAGACTTCCGCCCACCCCAGCGCCAGGGAGAGCATGAGCGTGTTGCGGGCCGGCACGTACGTCACGGGGATTCCCGGGCTGGCCAGCTCCGGCACCGCGATGCGGGCATCGGTCAGCGCCGAGCCACCAATGCCGGCCAGGTCCACGTGCATCACCCGGTGCTCCAGCGCGCCCAGAGCGCCGGAAACGCGCGCCGCCGCGACGAGCTCCACCGCATGGCGCTGGCCGTAGCCGACGGCGAGCGTCCGGCAGGCATAGCCCTGCTCCTGCGCCAGGGCCAGCACGGTGGCGGAGTCCAGGCCGCCTGAGAGCAGCACGATCGCGGTGGGTTGCGCCATCATTTACCCGGAGCGTTGCCCCAGAGGACCTTGTGCAGCTGCACCTGCAGGCGTACCGGCAGGCGATCCTCCAGGATCCAGTCCGCCAGCTCCCGCGCCGGCAGCTGCTCGTTGCTGGGTGAGAACAGCACCGTGCAACGCTCAGCGAGCCCCTGCTCCTTGAGCAGCGCGCAGCTCCACTCGTAATCGGCCCGGCTGCAGAGCACAAACTTCACCTGGTCCTTCGGATCCAGCGTCGCCAGCTGGGCATAGAGGTTGCGGTGTTCCTCGCCCGAGGCCGGCGTCTTGACGTCGACAACCTTGACCACGCGCGGATCCACGCCCTGCACCGGCAACGCGCCGCTGGTCTCCAGCGATACCCGATAGCCGGCATCGCACAGGCGCGTCAACAGCGCAAGGCAGGCCTTCTGCGCGAGCGGCTCACCGCCCGTCACGCACACATGCTTCAGCGCCAGCTCACCGACCCGCTCCAGCACCTCATCCAGCGTGAGCCACTGGCCGCCGGTAAACGCATAGGCCGTATCGCAGTACTGGCAGCGCAGCGGGCACCCCGTCAGGCGCACGAATACCGTGGGGAAGCCCACGCTGTCGGCCTCGCCCTGCAGCGAGTAGAAGATCTCGGTGATCTTGAGGCGTGCGGCTGCCACGGACATGACGGACTCTGCGCGCCTAGTGCGCGTCCGCCGGGATCTTCTGCAGCCGCTCGGAGGCCAGTTTCGCTGAGTCGCTGCCCGGATAACGACTCATGACCTGCTGCAGCGTGCTGCGCGCAAGCGCCACCTTCTTCTGCTCGTACTGCGTGTAGCCGAGCTTGAGCAGCGCATCCGGCGCCTTGCGCGAGTTCGGCCAGCCGGAGAGCACCTTCTCGAAGCACGCTGCCGCATGGTCATAGTCACGGGTCACGTAGTACGCCTCGCCCAGCCAGTACTGCGTGTTGTCTGCCAGTGCACCGGCCGGGAACGCGGCGGCCAGCTGGCGGAAGCCGTTCACCGCCGCCGGGTAATCGCCGGACTTGAGGGAATCAAAGGCCTTGCCGTACTGCGCCTGCTCATCGCCGCCCGCTGCCGCCGCGGGTAGCGCGGTATCGGAGCTGGCCGCGGGGGACGCGGCCGCCGCCGGCGTCTTCAGCCGCTGGTCCAGGTCCGCATAGAGATCGCGCTGCTGCTTGCGCAGTGCCTCGTTGGCGTTCTGCAGTTCCTCGATGCGCCCGTTGAGCGTGCGCACGTCATTCTGCAGGCTATCCACGCGCTGCGTGAGCTGCATCAGGCTCTGGTTGTCGACGATCCGGTCGATGCGACCCACGCGGCTATCCAGGTCATCCAGCCGGCGCTGCGTGGGGTCCGGCTCCTGCGTCGTCGCGCAGCCGGCCAGCAGGCCCGCCAGGCAGGCCACGGCCACGAGCGCGCCGCTGGCGCGCTTAGTTGATGTAGAAGATCTCAACACGGCGGTTCTTCGAGTAGGCAGCCTCATCGCTACCGGCCACGGCCGGGCGCTCCTCACCGTAGCTAACAGTGGCGATCTGCGACTCCTGCACCCCCTGCAGGGCCAGGGCGCGCTTGACCGTCTGCGCGCGGCGCTCGCCCAGGCCGATGTTGTACTCGCGCGTGCCGCGCTCATCGGTGTGCCCTTCCAGGCGCACGTGGATGCTGGCGTTGCTGGCCAGGAAACGACCGTGTGCGGCCACCACGTCCACGAACTCCGGACGGATGTCGCTGCTGTCGAAGTCAAAGTAGATCACGCGCTGGGAGCCCAGGGCGCCCGACGGGCCCAGTGCGCCCACGGCGTTGCCGGCGCTGCCCGCACCCTTGGTGGAGGCTTCCGCGCCATCGGCGCCGGCGGTCTGCGCACCGGCCGCGGTGCTGCTGACCGCCTCGCCACCCGTGGCACCGGGCTTCACCTTCTTGCCGGAACAGGCGCTCAGCGCCAGTACCGAAGCCATCAACAACACCGTCAAAGTCTTGCGCATTGCCGTCTCTCCAAGCCCGCCTCGGGCCTATAAGCCTCAATTATCGCACAGGCTCAGTTCGGGAACGGGCCCCAAACCGGCTCGCGCACCTCGCCGCGATCCGACTTCAGGCGCTGGGTCACCTGACCGTCGACCGACACCATCGCCAGTACCCCCTGGCCCCGGTCCCGCCCGTCGTAGATGAGCTGCGCCCCGTTGGGCGCGAAGCTCGGCGACTCATCCAGCGTCCCGCGCGTGAGCACCCGCATCTGGCCGCTGCCCAGGTCCTGCACTGCAACGCGGTAACCGCCGCCATCGCGCACCACCATGGCCAGCTGCGTCCCGTCCGGGGACACCCGTGCCCGCGCCGCATACGGCACGCCGAAGGTCAGCCGCTTGGGCTGTTCCCCGCCCTGCACGGGGACGCGGTAGATCTGCGGGCCACCGGAGCGATCGGAGGTGAAGTACAGCGACTTGCCGTCCGGCGACCAGGCCGGCTCTGTATCGATGGCCGGATCCTCGGTCACCCGAGTCAGCGCCTGCGTCGCGAGGTCCAGGATGTAGATGTCGAGGTTGCCGCTGCTGCCGGAGAGCGTGAGCGCGAGCTTGCTGCCGTCCGGCGAGAACGCCGGCGCGCCATTGATGCCCGCCCGCGCCGACACCTGGCGCCGCTCACCCGTGCGCACGCGCTGCACGAATACCGAGGAGGCATGGTTCTCGAAGGACACGTAGGCGATCCACTGTCCGTCCGGCGACCAGGCCGGCGACATGATCGGCTGCTGGGATTCCATGATGACGCGCAGGTTCTCGCCATCCATGTCCGCCAGCACCAGCGCATAGCGCTGCCGGGGCGGCGTACCGTCGACGGAGACGTAGGCGACGCGCGTGGCAAAGGCGCCGCGCGTACCGGTGATCTTCTCGTAGATCAGGTCCGCGGTGCGATGCGCCGCGAAGCGCAACGAGGCCGGCTGCACGGCGACCCGCTGGCTCAGCAGGGTCTGCCCGTTGAGCAGGTTCAGCAGCTCGAACTCCACCGTGAGCTCGCTGGCGGCGGTGCTGACCAACCGCCCGACGACGATGAAGTCGTTGCGGGCCGTGCGCCAGTCGGCCGCCTGCACGTCGCTCGCCCGGGTCGGTGAGGAGAGCATGTCCTTGCGGTCCATGGCGCGAAAGCGACCGCTGCTCTCCAGGTCGTGCTGCACGACCGCCGCTACGTCCAGGCCCCCGTCCACCGGCACGGCGCGCGCGAACGGCACGATGGCGATGGGGATCGGGTCTGTGACCCCCTTGGTGATGTCGATCAGGAGCTCGGCGCGCGCCGGCAGCGCCAGCACCAGCAGCAGCAAGGCCGCGAGGCGGGCAAGGAAGATCGTGGGCAGCGGAGAGAGGCGCATCATCACCTTGTGGTTCAGTCCTGGGGTTTGAATGTAACGACGAGGTTGCGGTCGAACAAGGCGGGATCCGCTGGCAGCGGCAGCGGCGAGGCGCGGTAGGCGGCCGTCTCGATGGACTGTCGCACACTGTCGTCGCCGTTGCAGGTCCCCACCTTCACCCCCACCACCTCGCCGCCCGGCACCTGCGTGATCCGCACCTCGCAGGAGAGGCCTGGCTTGGCGGTGGCGGGCCGGATCCAGGCGCGCTCGATGCGGGCGCGGATCTGGGCCTGGTACTGGGCCAGCAGGCCACTGGCCTGGGCGGCCTGCAGGTGCTCCTCGGCGGCCAGCCGCGCGCGCAGGTCCGACTCGCGCTGGGCCTTCTGCCGGTCCGCCTCCGCCTGCTCACGCGCCTGCCGCTCGGCCTCCTCGCGGGCCCTGCGGTCGGCCTCCTCGTGCGTCTTCCTGTCGGCGGCCGCCTTGGCGCCGGCCGCGGCCTGCTCGCGGGCAGCCTTGTCCTTCTGCGCCTGCTCGGCCTTCGCCTTCTCGGCCGCCGTGGCCTTCGCGTCGGCCTTGAGCTGGGCCTGCGCCGCCAGCTTGGCCTGTGCCCGGGACGGGGGCTTCGCCTCGGCC
The DNA here is from genome assembly GCA_903868595.1 of uncultured Pseudomonadota bacterium. Lineage (GTDB taxonomy): Bacteria > Pseudomonadota > Gammaproteobacteria > Steroidobacterales > Steroidobacteraceae > ZC4RG30. The sequence goes on along the minus strand of CAIPVV010000006.1, from coordinate 17,584 downwards.
TGGCTCTGCGCCCGCGCGCGGGCCTCGGCCTGCTTGGCGCGCTGCGCCTCGCGCTGCTGCTCCTGCTGCTCGCGCTGCGCCGCCTGCGCCTTCAACTGCTCGGCCTGGGCTGCGGGCGGCTGCGGCACCGGCGGTTCGGGCTCAGGCAGGGGCTCGGGGGCGGTGACCTGCGGCGGCGAGGCCGGCGAGGAGGTCGGCAGCGTGCCCGGCGGCAGGCTCGAGGCATCCACCACCGTGGCCTCGAGGGCCAGCTGCTGTGGCTTGGGCGCGGGATGCTGGTAGTTCCAGTAGCCCCAGATGAGCGCTCCGGCGATGGCCAGATGCGTGGCCACCGACAACCCGATAGACAGCCAGCGGTCGGCGGGGCGCTCGCTCATGACCTCGTGGGATTCCGCGCCGGGGGCAGCGGATCGGTCAGGAAGCCTACCTTGCGCGCGCCGGCCTGCTGCAGCAGCACCATGGCGCTGACGACCCGGCCGTAGGCGACCGAGGCATCGCCCTTTACCAGCACGTCGATATCCGGCGTGCGACGCAGGATCGCCGTGGCTCGGGCCAGCAGCACCGCATCCTCCAGCGGCTTGGTGGGCTCGGCGCCCATGTTGAGGAACAGCCGCCCCTGGCTGTCGATCGACAGCACCAGGGGCTTCTCGTTCTGCTTGTTCTTGACCGCCAGTGGCTCGGCCCCGGCCTTGGGCAGCTCCACCTTGATGCCCTGCGTCAGCAGCGGCGCGGTCACCATGAAGATGATCAGCAGCACGAGCATCACGTCGATGTAGGGCACGACGTTGATCTCGCCCATCAGCCTGCGGCCGCGCTGGGTCTGAGCCATGGTCCTAACCTGCCGTGACGGGTTTGCTGGCGTGACGTTGCAGGATCGTCGAGAACTCCTCGGTGAAGGCGTCGAAGCGCAGCTCCAGCCGACTGACCTGATCCGCATAGCGGTTGTACGCGATGACCGCCGGGATCGCCGCGAAGAGGCCGAAGGCGGTGGCGATCAACGCCTCGGCGATGCCGGGCGCCACCATCGCGAGCGTGGCCTGCTGCACGCCACCCAGCGCGATGAAGGAACTCATGATGCCCCACACCGTGCCGAACAGGCCCACGTAGGGGCTGATGGAGCCGACGGTCGCCAGCGTCGCCAGGCTCTGCTCCAGGCGCTCGATCTCCTTGAGCTGGGCGACTTTCATCGCGCGGCGCGCTCCCTCCAGCAGCTGCTCCTGGGTGCAGCCGGCCTGGCGCAGGCGCGCGAACTCGCGAAAGCCGAACTCGAAGATGCTGGTCATGCCGGTGGCGCCGCCGCGCTGCTCGATCGTGCGGTAGAGCGTGCCCAGGTCGCCGCCCGACCAGAAGCTCTCCTCGAACTTGGCCGCCTCCGAACGCGAGCGGCCGATGACCAGGCGCTTCTGGAAGATGATCGTCCAGGACATCACCGAGGCGGCGATCAGCAGGGCCAGTACCAGTTGCACGACGAGGCTCGCGTCGAGCACCAGCTTGAATATCGAGAGCTGTGCTTCCATCAGGTGAGTTCCTTACGCAACGAGGCGGGCAGGCGGCGCGGCTTAAAGCTGTCGGCGTCGATGCAGGCGACCCGCACCTGCCCTGCCGCCAGCAGCTCCGGCGTCGCGCCATCGCGCCAGATTTCCTGCTTGAAATTGACCGAAGCGCCCCCGGCCAGTTCTGCCGTGCAGCGCACCTCCAGTAGATCATCCAGACGCGCCGGACGGCGAAATTCGGTCGTGAGGCTCACGACCGAGAACAGCACGCGCTCCTCGCCGGCCATGCGGGCCTGAGAGTAGCCCAGGCTGCGCAGCCACTCGGTACGGGCGCGCTCGAAGTACTTGATGTAGTTGGTGTGGTAGACCACGCCGCCGGCATCCGTGTCCTCATAGTAGGCGCGAACCTGCCACGTAAAGCCGCTCACGCGTCCTGCCCCTCCGGCGGCACGGCGATGCGCTCCGGCACCCGCAGCCCCAGGTGCTGGTAGGCCAGGCGCGTGGCGAGGCGGCCGCGGGCGCTGCGCATGAGGAAGCCCTGCTGGATCAGGAAGGGCTCCACCACGTCCTCCAGCGTGCCGCGCTCCTCGCCGATCGCCGCCGCGAGGCTCTCGATGCCGACCGGTCCGCCGTCGAACTTCTCGATGATCGTCAGCAGCAGGCGCCGGTCCAGCTGGTCCAGGCCCTCGCGGTCCACTTCCAGCAGGTCCAGCGCGGCATCGGCCACCTGCCGGTCGATACTGCCGGCGGCGCGGACCTGGGCGAAATCCCGCACCCGGCGCAGCAACCGGTTGGCGATGCGCGGCGTGCCGCGCGAGCGCTGCGCGATGCGCATCGCGCCCGCGGTGTCGATCGGCACGCCCAGGATGCCGGCCGAGCGCGTGACGATGAGCTCCAGCTCCGCGTGGGTGTAGAACTCCAGCCGCTGCACGATGCCGAAGCGATCCCGCAGCGGCGAGGTCAGCAGGCCCGCGCGGGTGGTCGCACCCACCAGCGTGAATGGCGGCAGGCTCAGCTTGATCGAGCGCGCCGCCGGCCCCTCGCCGATCAGGATGTCCAGCTGGTAGTCCTCCATCGCCGGGTAGAGCACTTCCTCCACGACGGGGCTGAGGCGGTGGATCTCATCCACGAACAACAGGTCCCGCGGCTGCAGGTTGGTGAGGATGGCGGCCAGGTCGCCAGGCCGCTCCAGCACGGGGCCGGAGGTCTGGCGCAGGTTCACGCCCAGCTCCCCGGCCAGGATGTGTGCAAGCGTGGTCTTGCCCAGGCCCGGGGGCCCGAAGAACAACACATGGTCCAGCGCTTCCCCGCGACCCCGCGCCGCGGACACAAAGATGTCCAGCTGCGCCTTGACCGCCGCCTGCCCCACGTACTCCTCGAGCCGTCGCGGGCGGATGGCGCGGTCCTGCACGTCCTCGGCAGGGACTGCTTCGCCCGCCACGATCCTCTCCTCGTCCATCGCTCCTCGATCCCGCCTGGGGTTAGCCTCGGCCCGCGCTTTGCAGCGCGCGCCGGATAAGTTCTTCGGTGGTCTGCGTGCTGTCGCCCGCGGCCTTGATCAGGCGCGTGGCCTCGGCGGGCTTGTAGCCCAGGGCGAGCAGCGCGTGCAGCGCCTCGGCCTGCGGACTGCCCGCCGGCACCTCGGCATCGCCCGCGGGCACCAGCGGCTCCTGCAGCCGATCGCGCATCTCCACCAGCAGGCGCTCGGCGGTCTTGCGGCCCACGCCCGGTATGCGCGTCAGGGCGGCCACGTCCTGGCCATGCACCAGCTGGGCGAAGAGCTCGATGCTGACGCCGGAGAGTATCGCCAGGGCGATGCGCGGCCCGACGCCGGAGACCTTCAGCAGGTTGCGAAAGAGCTGCCGCTCGGCATCGCTGCCAAAGCCGTAGAGCAGCAGCGCGTCCTCGCGCACGACCTGGTGGATCAGCAGGCGCACCTGGGCACCGCGCGGCGGCAGGCCGTAGAAGGTCGACATCGGCGCCTCCACGTCGTAGCCGACACCGCCGACCTCGATGAGCAGCCGCGGCGGCGACTTCTCCGCCAGGATGCCCGTCAGCGAGCCGATCATGCCGGCACGTTGCCGGCCGCCCCGGCCATCAGCAGGTTCAGGCGCCGGCTCTGCCCGTGGCAGAGGCCCACGGCCAGCGCGTCGGAGGCATCCAGGCCCAGGGCCGTGTCGATCGCCAGGATCGCCTTGACCATGTGGGCCACCTGCAGCTTCTCGGCATTGCCGGTGCCGACCAGGGCGAGCTTGATCGCGCGCGGTGCGTATTCAAACACCGGCGCGCCCAGCAGGCTGGCCGCGCACATGGCAACGCCACGCGCCTGCCCGAGCTTGAGCGCACTGTCGGGATTGCGATGCACGAACACACGCTCGATCGCAATCTCATCCGGTCGGTGCGTCTCGATGATCTGCGTCAGCGAGACATAGATGTGCCGCAGCCGCTCCGCCAGCGTCTCACCCTGCGTACGGATGACGCCGGCGGCCAGGTAGCGCTGGGTCGGGCCGTCGCAATCGATGAGGCCATAGCCCGTGCGCAGCGACCCCGGATCCAGGCCCAGTACCCGGCAGCGCAGCGGCACGGGGACAACCGTCGACTCGCCGGCGCGCGGGGCGTCGGGGTCGAAGCTGCGCCAGGAGCTGTTGCGGTATCGGGTACTCAAGATCTAAGCCTATGAAACTGCAGCGAAGTTCCGCCCCTGGCGGCACGTCTGGATTACCCGCAAGTAAGGATGAAAACCCCTGAAGAATCAAGAGAAAACCGGATCGAAAATAGGGGTTCTCGGGGCCCTAGGCCCGCGGCCCGCGGCCCCGGCGCAGCCGGCGACCCTGCGGCCTTGCGGACTCCAGCAGGCGCCCGTGTCCGGCCACGCGCTGCGCGTGGCCGGGCATGCGGGCGTGTCCGCGAGGCTGGCCCGCTACGCGAAGGCGAAGCCCTCGTAGTCCTTGGCCACGACCTCTCGGCAGCGCTGCACGTAGGTCGGAAATCCAATGTGCGCCAGGAAGACACGCGGCTTGCCGGGGATGTTGGCCCCCAGGTACCAGGAGTTGCAGCTCGCGTAGAGCGTGGAGGCTGCGATGCCGCCGACATGCTCGACCCAGGCGTCCTCGGCCGCCTTGACCGGCTCGACGCGCGTCAGCCCCCGCGGCTGCATATAGGCGATGCAGTCGGCGATGAACTCCACGTGCTGCTCGATGGAGGGCACCATGTTGGTGAACACCGACGGACTTTGCGGACCGGTGATCGTGAACAGGTTGGGGAAGCCCTGGACCTGCAGGCCCAGGTAGGTGCGCGCGCCCTCGGCCCACTTCTGCGACAGGGGCAGGCCGCCGACCCCGCGGATGTCCACCTTGAGCAGCGCCCCGGTCATCGCGTCAAAGCCGGTGGCGAAGACCAGCGTATCCAGCGCGTAGTCCCGGCCCGCCACGCGCAGGCCCTGCGCCGTGGCCGCCTCGATGCCGCCGCTCACGTCCACCAGGCTGACATTCGGGCGGTTGAAGGTCGCGTAGTAATCCGTGTCCAGGCAGATGCGCTTGCAGCCAAAGAGCTGCTTGGGCATCAGGCGCTCCGCCGTCGCCGCATCGGCGACCAGGGAGCGGATCTTGGCGCGCACGAAATCCGCCGCGACCTGGTTGGCCTCCTTACTCAGCATGAGGTCGTTGAAGGCCGCGCCGAAGGACGTGCCGCCCTTGCGCCAGCGTGCCTCCATCTCCGCCTCGCGTGCGGCCGGCGCCTCCGCCAGCGCCGAGACGTCGCGGTGGTAGAACTCCGCGCCGATGGGCATCAGGCTCACCCGTTGCCGCAGTCCCTGGTAGTCCGCCTTGACCGCCGCCTGCGCTGCCGGATCCAGCGGCGCGTTGCGCGCCGGGATCGTGTAACTGGCCGTGCGCTGGAAGACGGTGAGGTGCGCGGCCTGCTTGGCGATCTCCGGGATCACCTGGATGCCGGAGGAGCCGGTACCGACGACGCCCACGCGCTTGCCCGTGAAGTCCACGCCGGCATGGGGCCAGTTGCCGGTGTGCAGCACCTGCCCCGGGAAGTCCGCAAGACCGGGGATCGCCGGGATGTTGGCCGAGGACAGCACGCCGGTGGCCATGATGCAGTAGCGTGCCGTGGCCGTGCCGCCCTTCTCCAGGCGCACGCGCCAGCGCCCCTGCGCCTCCTCGTACGTCGCCGCCTGCACGCGCGTGTCGAACTGGATATCCCGTCGCAGGTCGAATCGGTCTGCGACGTGGTTGAGGTAGGAGAGGATCTCCGGCTGCGCCGCATAGCGCTCCGACCACACCCACTCCTGCTGCAGGGCTTCGTCGAACTGGTACGAGTACTCCATGCTCTCGATGTCGCAGCGCGCACCGGGATAGGCATTCCAGAACCAGGTCCCGCCCACGCCGCTGCCGGCCTCGAAGACGCGGGCACGCAGGCCCAGGCTGCGCAACCGATGCAGCATATAGAGGCCCGCAAAGCCCGCCCCCACGACGATCGCGTCGTAGTCGAGCTCGGTATCGGAAGCCTGCGTCACGCGCTGCGAAATCTCTGACATGTCGCCCCTCTCCCTGATCTGCTTGTCGTGGAGCCCGGCAGCCAGCAGCCACACGGGCGTGTGTACCGAAATCCTACCCTACCCAGCACGGCCCGGCCGGCCCGGCCCGGCCCGGCCCGGCGCGCAGGGACTCACCGGTGCAGGTGTGCCGCGAGGAAGGCGCCGGCCTCGGCCGTCGCCCGCCGGCCAGCGCCCAGCATGAAGCCGAACGAGTGCCAGACATGCACCATGCGCGGCCAGACGCGCAGCGTCACCTCCACGCCGGCCGCGCCCGCCGCCGCGGCCAGTCGCGTGGCGTCGCTCAGCAGCACCTCGGAGGAACCCACCTGGATCAGCAGCGGCGGCAAGCCCTGGAGGTCCGCATACAGGGGCGATGCCTCGGGCGAGATGGCGCTGCGCCCGGCCAGGTACAGCGCCGCCATCGCGGCCAGCGACTCGGGCGTCAGAGACGGGTCCTCCGCCGCCTTGCTCGCCATCGTCTCACCCGCGCAGGCGAGGTCCGCCCACGGGCAGAGCAGCAGCGCCGCGGCCGGCATCGGCAGGCCCGCGTCGCGGGCGGCCACCAGCAGCGCCAGGGTCAATCCGCCACCCGCCGAATCGCCGGCGATCACGATGTCCGACGCCTGCGCGCCGCCCTCCAGCAGCCCCCGGTAGGCCGCCAGCGCGTCCTCGATTGCCGCCGGACACGGGCTCTCCGGGGCAAGCCGGTAGTCTAGGATCCAACCCTGCGCGTGGGCCGCCCGCGCGATCTCCGCACCCAGCCCGCGATAGGCCTGGGGCGAGCCGAACACATAGGCGCCGCCGTGCAGGTAGAGCAGCTGCCGGTCCGCGTCCGTGCCCGGCGGGGCCACGCGCAGCGCCGGACGGCCACCGAGTGTCACCGCCTCGAACGCAAGGTCCTCGGCCACCGGCATGCCGGCCATCATCGCCTCGAAGCTCACGCGCGCCACGGCCGGTGGCCCGGAGAGATCCGGCCCGCCGGAACGCAGGGCTACGAGCAGTTGTTCTAGTTCTTGGTCTTCCATGGGTTACCCCCTCTTCGGTCGCGCGTCGGGACGCTGGTGGTTCCGGGTGTCCGCGGATACCGCGCGCACCTCAATGCGGGGCCGCCAGCAGACGGCCGGATCCTATGGTAATCGCTGCAACGAGCGCCTGCGAATGCGACTCGCCGCGCTGCGGGCCAGGGACTTTCGGTCGCCCGCAACGTCAAGCCGCGCTAGCCGTTGCGGGCGATCTCCTCGCAGCGGGGATGCCGCGTCGGGGCGGCCATCGCGTTGACCCGCTCCCCCCACGCGTCCTGGGCCCGGACGCGTGCCTCCACGGTGTGGATGCCCTGCCGCTGCATCTCACCCACCCGGTCCGCAATCCTGCCCACAGGCTGCTTGATCGTAGCCACCCTGGGGGGAGAGCACCGAGGGACTGCCCGGACCGGACTGCGTGAACAGGTTCGGGAAGCCGGCGGTCGCGACCCCCAGGTCGGTGCGCGGGCCGGCCTGCCCGGCGTCGCGAGGAGCCGCGCACCCAGCCGGTACTGCACACCGGTCGTCTCGACGCCACCCGGCACGAGGCGCCGGCGGGGATCGGACCGCAGGTCGACGCGCTGCACGGTGTCGCGGTTGAAGGTGTCGTCGTAGTGGCGGTCCACGCACCGGCGCTTGCAGGCAAAGGTGTGCGACGGCCTCTGCAGCGCCGCGCGGCTGGGGTCCTTGACGATGCCGTGGAGGCGCCCGCGCCGATCGTCCACCGCCGTGGCCTTGGCCTCGGGATTCCGGATCCCGGGGCGGCCCGCTCTCTCGGCAACCGGGTACTCCGCGGCTAGGCCGCGGTACCCGGCGATCCGGCGGGCACAGCCGGCTCGGCGTTGGTATACACCGCCTCCACGCCCTCCAGCGCACGCAGCGCATCGAGCAGCGCCTGAACGCGGTGCATCGCCTGCGGTTCCAGGCGGACCGGCTGAGCGGTGCGCCAGGTGATGCTCGCCGAACGCGGCAAGTGGCCGGACGTTGCCAGTGCCTCCCGCACGCTCTCCCAGTCGGCCGGATCGGTTGCGACCTCCGTCTCCCCGTGGGCCAGCACCTGCACCGACTCGGCACCGGCGGCCAGCGCACGCTCGGCCAGGCGAGCGCTGGACGGATAGCGCAGCAGGCCCACCGGGTGGAACAGATAGGCGACGCTGTTGAGGCCGCCGCCATGCCCGCCATGCTGGGCGAGGATCTCGCGCACGGCCGCGCGCTGGGCCGCTGACCAGTTGCGTCCCATCACCAGCACGATCGCGCCGCAAGGGCCGTAGCCCTCACCGCCGATCGCTTGATCCTGATAACCGCTCGTCATGGCTCAGCCTTTGAATGCGTGCGTATGATAGCGGTCAGACAAGCGACCGACAGATGCCCCAGACCAGCACCCACAGACCGCCCGGACTTGCGCCGGATGCCGCCATCGCCAGGCTTCACGGCGCGCTCGCCGAGCAAGGCGTTGAGACGGGACGCCTGGAGTTGGCGCGCGAGATCGCCCAGGTCGTGCTGGACCTTACCAAAGAGCCCACCCTCGCAGTGGCCTCGCTGCTGCACGCGGCCATCGCCGACGCGGAGCTGGGCGTGGATCCGGCCGCGCTGAAGGCCGCGGCCGGGCCGGAGGCGCTGCGCCTGGCCACGGAGCTGCGCCGGCTGGGTGAATTCGGCCTGGATGAGCGCTGGACCGAGGCGCAGTCGCTCAACAGCGCGCAGGCGGAGACGCTGCGCAAGATGCTGCTGGCGGTGGTCGGTGATCCGCGCCTGGTCGTGGCGCGCCTGGCGCAGCAGCTGGTGCGCGCGCGCCATGCGCGGGAGCTGGAAGACACGCAGCGGCGCCGCCTGGCGCTGGAAACGCGCGACCTGTACGCGCCGCTGGCCAACCGCCTGGGCATCTGGGGGGTGAAGTGGGAGCTGGAGGACCTGGCGTTCCGCGAGCTGCACCCGGAGGACTACCGGCGCATCGCCGGCGCACTCAACGAGAAGCGCCGCGACCGCGAGTCCTACATCGAGCGCGTGTGCGCGCAGCTCGCCACCGAAATGGCGCAGGCCGGCATCAAGGCGCAGATCCAGGGCCGGCCCAAGCACATCTACAGCATCTATCGCAAGATGCAGCGCAAGGGGCTCTCCTTCGAGCAGCTGTTCGACGTGCGCGCCGTGCGCATCATCGTGGACAGCATCGCCGACTGCTACGCGGCGCTGGGCCTGGTGCACGGGTTGTGGACGTTCATCCCGGACGAGTTCGACGACTACATCGCCACGCCCAAGGACAACGACTACCGTTCGATCCACACCGCGGTGCACGGGCCTGACGGGCGGTCGCTGGAGATACAGATCCGCACGCACGAGATGCAGGCGCAGGCGGAACTGGGCGTCGCCGCGCACTGGGTCTACAAGGAAGGCGGCGGGCTCAACCAGCGCTATGAGCGCAAGATCCAGGCCGTGCGCGAACTGCTGAGCGCCGATGGCGCCGCCGGTGGCGAGGGGGATGCCCTGAGCAAGGCCAGCGCCGGGTTGTTCGACGACCGCGTCTACGCGATGACGCCCAAGGGCGAGGTGGTGGACCTGCCGCGCGGCGCGACCCCGCTGGATTTCGCATTCCACGTGCACAGCGACTTGGGGCAGCGCTGCCGCGGCGCCAAGATCAACGGCCGCATCGTGACCTTCGACCACCAGGTCGCCAACGGCGACGTGGTGGAGATCATCGTCGGCAAGACGGCGGCCCCGAGCCGCGACTGGCTCTCGCCGAGCCTGGGCTACCTGGCCTCCTCCAAGAGCCGCGCCAAGCTGCGCGCGTACTTTCGCAAGATCGATGATGCGCAGACCCAGGCCGAGCACCCCGCCGCAGCGGCGCCCGCCGAGCCTCCCGCACCGGATATCCCGCCGGCCACGCGCACGCGCAAACTCATCGGCAGCGGCAAGTCACCGGTGGAGATCGAGGGCGTGGGCGACCTGCCCATCACGCTGGCGCACTGCTGCGGGCCGATGCGCCCACAGCCAATCGCCGGCTACCTCACGCAGGGGCGGGGTGTCACGATCCACCGCGCGGGCTGCACGAGCCTGGCGCGCATGCTCAAGGCCAAGCCCGAGCGGTTGCTGAACGTGGAGTGGTCGATGGGGCAGCAGGACATGCTGTCGGTGAAGATCGAGATCGAGGCCTTTGACCGGCGCGGACTGCTGCGCGATATCTCCGACCTGATCTCAGAGGAGCGACTGAGCATCGAGGGCGTCAGCAGCGATACGGATCCGGCCGACCGCATCGCGCGCTTCACCGTGCGCCTGGGCGTGCCCAACACCACGGCGCTCTCGCGCCTGGTGAAGCGGCTGCAGCGCATCCCCAACGTCTTCAAGGTACGCCGGGCAACCTGAGGCGGCTGCCCGACCCGGCGAGCGCAGAACCCTAGCGGTTCAGCATGTCGATCGCGCGCTTGTCGGCGGCCAGCGCTGCCTCGTGCACGGCTTCCGACAGGGTCGGATGGGCATGGATCGTGCGCTGCAGGTCCTCGCAGCTGGCCGAGTACTCCAGCGCCAGGACCGCCTCGCCAATGAGCTCCCCGGCCATCGGCCCGATGATGTGCACGCCCAGCACCTGGTCGGTGGTGGCATCGGCCACGATCTTCGCAAAACCGGCCGGCGCCTCCATGGCCCGCGCGCGGCCGCTGGCGATGAACGGGAACACGCCCGTCTTCACGCTGATGCCCGCCGCCTTCGCCTGCTCCTCGGTCTTGCCGACCCAGGCCATCTCCGGCGCCGTGTAGATCACCGCGGGGATCACGTCGTAATTGGTGTGCCCGTAGAGGCCGGCGATCAGGTCCGCGACCATCACGCCCTCCTCCTTGGCCTTGTGCGCGAGCATCGGGCCGCGCACGCAGTCGCCGACGGCGAACACGTTGGCCGCCGCCGTGCGGCACTGCCCGTCGACCTGGATGAAGCCGCGCTCATCCACCACGACACCCGTGCCCTCACCCAGCAGGTTCGCGGTGAACGGCTTGCGACCGATCGCCACCACCAGCTTGTCGAATTCGGCCTGCTGCTCGCCCTTGGCGTCCGTGTACTGGACCATGACGCCCTTGGCGGACGTCGCAGCGGCGGAGACCTTGGCGCCCAGGCGTACGTCCAGTCCCTGCTTGGTGAACTGCTTGAGCGCCTCGCCCGCCAGCTGGCGGTCGGCCATCGGCAGGAAGGCGTCCATCGCCTCCAGCACCGTCACCTTCGCGCCCAGTCGCGCCCACACGCTGCCGAGCTCCAGCCCAATGACGCCGGCGCCGATCACGCCCAGGCGCCCCGGCACCGCGTCGAACTCCAGCGCGCCCCAGGAATCCACGATCTGCGTGCCGTCGAAGGCCGCCGTCTTCAGCGGCATCGGCACCGAGCCGCTGGCCAGCACCACGAAGCGAGCGGTGAGCGCCTTCCGGCTGCCGTCGGCAGCCGTGAACTCCACCTGGTTGCCGGCCAGCAGCCGGCCGTGGCCCTGCAGCGCGGTCACGCCGTTGGACTTCAGCAGCTGCGCAATGCCGCCGGTCATGCCCTTGACGATCGTCGCCTTGCGCTTTTGCATCGCGGCGACGTCCATCTGCAGGCTGGCGAGGCCGATGCCATGCGCCTTGAACTCATGCCCGGCACGATGGAAGAGCTCGGAGGACTCCAGCAGCGCCTTGGAGGGAATGCAGCCGGCGTTCAGGCAGGTGCCGCCGAAGGCGTAGCTGCCGTCCAGGTTCTTCCACTCATCGATGCAGGCCACGGAGAGCTTGTTCTGGCCGGCACGAATGGCGGCCGGGTAACCGGCGGGACCCCCGCCGATCACGATCACGTCGAAGCTGTCTGCCATGTCGCCTAGACCCCCAGCAGCAGGCGACCCGGGTCTTCAAGGGCTTCCTTGATGGACACCAGGAACTGCACCGCTTCCTTGCCGTCGATGATGCGGTGATCGTAGGTCAGTGCCAGGTACATCATCGGGCGCGCAAGGATCTGGCCGTTCACGACCATGGGGCGCTCCTGGATCTTGTGCATACCGAGGATCGCGCTCTGCGGAGCGTTGACGATCGGCGTCGACAGCAGCGAGCCGAACACGCCGCCGTTGGTGATGCTGAAGGTCCCGCCGGTCAGGTCATCCATCGTGAGGGCGCCCTTGCGGGCCCGCGCGGCGAAATCGCCTACGCCCTTCTCGATGTCCGCGAAGGAGAGCGCGTCGGCATTGCGCAGCACCGGCACCACGAGGCCGCGGTCCGTGGAGACGGCGACGCCGATGTCATAGAACTCGTGGTAGACGATGTCGTTGCCATCCACCGAGGCGTTGACGACCGGGTACTTCTTCAGCGCCTCGATCGTGGCCTTCACGAAGAACGAGGAGAAGCCAAGCTTCACGCCGTAGGCCTTCTCGAACTTGTCCTTGTAGCGGGCGCGCAGCTCCTGCACGGCCAGCAGGTCCACCTCGTTGAAGGTGGTCAGCAGGGCCTGGGTCGACTGCGCAGCGATCAGCCGCTCGGCAATGCGGGCACGCAGGCGCGTCATCGGCACGCGCTGCTCGGCCCGGGCGCCCAGCGCCAGCGGCACCGGCACCGGCACCGGCACCGGCACCGGCGCAGCCTTGGGGGCGGCCGCCGCGGCAAGCACGTCCGGCTTGGTCAGGCGCCCGTCCTTGCCCGTGCCCGGCACGCCGGCCGGGTTCACGCCCGTCTCCTCCACCACGCGGCGCACGGCCGGGCTGAGCTTGCCCGAGGCATCGGCGCTTGCCGCCGCGGGGGCAGCCGCGACAGCTGCGGCGGCGGCAGGCGCGGGCGCGGACGCCGCGGCGCCGGCCTCGAAGATCGCCAGCAGCTGGCCGCTGGTCACGGTCGAACCGGCGGGGATCTTGATCTCCTTCAGCACACCCGCGGCAGGCGCCGGCACCTCCAGGACCACCTTGTCGGTTTCAAGGTCCGCGAGGTTCTCGTCACGCGCGACCGCCTCGCCCGGCTTCTTGTGCCAGGTGACCAGCGTTGCGTCGGCGACGGACTCAGGCAGCTTCGGTACGGTGATTTCAGTACTCATGTGATCTCAGGTTAAGCGGTATAGGGGATCAGGAGCTCTTGCGCTTGGCCGCCGGCGAGGCTGGCGCGCCGGAGACCAGGCGTTCGCTGGACTTGCCGGCGTTGTGGCGCACGGTGGCCCGCAGCGCGGCCTCCACCAGCTCGCTCTGCTCGATGTCGTGCACCTTGCCGATGCCGGTGGCCGGCGCCGCCGCGTGGCCACGGCCGGCGTACAGCACCTGCTTGTGCTCGCGGCCCAGCCCCGACTCCAGGCGATGGCGGATCTGATACCAGGCGCCCTGGTTCTGCGGCTCCTCCTGGCACCAGACGACCTCGGTCGCGTTGCCGTACTTGCTCACGATCGCATTGTAGGCCTGCGTGGGGAACGGGTAGAGCTGCTCGATCCGCACGATAGCCACGTCGGTGATCTTCTGGGCGCGGCGAGCCTTCAGCAGGTCGAAGTAGACCTTGCCGCTGCACAGCACGATACGGGAGACCTTGGCGGCATCCTGCGGGTCGATCTCATCGATCACCGTGGCGAAGGAGCCCTTGGTCAGGTCCTCCAGCGAGGAGACCGACAGCTCGTGGCGCAGCAGGCTCTTGGGCGTCATCACGATCAGCGGCTTGCGCAGGCTGCGGCCCATCTGCCGGCGGATCATGTGGAACATCTGCGCCGGCGTCGACGGCACGCACACCTGCATGTTGTTCTCGGCGCACAGCTGCAGGAAGCGCTCCGGGCGCGCGGAGGAATGCTCCGGCCCCTGCCCCTCGTAGCCATGCGGCAGGAACAGCGTCAGGCCGCACAGGCGGGCCCACTTGGACTCGCCGGAGCTGATGAACTGGTCGATGATCACCTGGGCGCCGTTCACGAAGTCGCCGAACTGGCCTTCCCAGATGACCAGCTGGCTTGGGTCCGTGGTGGAGAAGCCGTACTCAAAGCCCAGCACCGCCTCCTCCGACAGCACCGAGTCGGTGACCGTGAAGCGCGGCTGGTCCTTGGTGATGTTCTCCAGCGGCACGTAGCAGGCACCCGTGTCCTGCTCGTGCAGCACGGCGTGGCGGTGGAAGAACGTGCCGCGGCCGCTGTCCTGGCCGGTCAGGCGGATGGCGTGGCCATCCTCCAGGATCGCCGCGTAGGCCAGCGTCTCCGCGCAGCCCCAGTCAAACGGCAGCTCGCCGGCCAGCATCTTGCGGCGGTTCGCATAGACCTGATCGACGCGCGGGTGCAGCTTGAAGCCGGCCGGCACGTCGACGATGCGCGCACCCAGGCGCTGCAGGCGCGCCGGATCCAGCGCCGAACGCGTGTGCTCGGTCCAGTCGGTGGTCTGGTAGCGTGACCAGTCCACGGTGTACTTGTTGCCGATCATGCCGAGCGTGGACTGCGTGGTCGGGTGACCCTCGTCCAGGCGCCTGCGGTATTCCTCCACCAGCTCGTTGGCCTCGGCATCGCTGAGCACGCCCTCGGCCACCAGCTTGTCGGCGTAGATCTTGCGGGTGGTGGGGTGCTGGCGGATCACCTTGTACATCACCGGCTGCGTAGCGGCCGGCTCGTCGGCCTCGTTGTGGCCCAGCCGCCGGTAGCAGACCAGGTCGATGACCACGTCCTTGTGGAAGCGCTGGCGGTAGGCGGCCGCCAGGCGCGTGACGAACAGCACGGCCTCCGGGTCGTCGCCGTTGACGTGGAAGATCGGGGCTTCCAGCATCTTGGCCACGTCGCTGCAATACATCGTGGAGCGCGTATCGGACGGCTCGCTGGTGGTGAAGCCCACCTGGTTGTTGATGATCAGGTGCAGCGTGCCGCCGGTGTAGAAGCCACGCGCCTGGGAGAGCTGCATGGTTTCCATGACCACGCCCTGGCCGGCGAAGGCCGAGTCGCCATGGATCAGCACCGGCACGACGCGCGAGCCGTCGGTGTCGCCACGACGCTCCTGGCGCGCGCGCACCGAGCCCTCCACCACCGCGTTCACCACTTCCAGGTGCGAGGGGTTGAAGGCCAGGGCCACGTGCACGTTGCCGCCTGCGGTCTTCAGGTCCGCCGAGAAGCCCTTGTGGTACTTCACATCGCCGGAGCCCTGCAGCTTGGTGATGTCGTACTTGCCCTCGAATTCCGAGAACAGCTGCGAGGGCGCCTTGCCCAGTACGTTGACCAGCACGTTCAGGCGGCCGCGATGCGCCATGCCGATGACGTACTCATCGACCTGGTTCTCCCCGCCGCGCTGCACGAGGTCGTCCAGCATCGGGATCAGCGCGTCGCCGCCTTCCAGCGAAAAGCGCTTCTGCCCCACGTATTTGGTGTGCAGGTAGCGCTCCAGGCCCTCGGCGGCGGTGAGCTGCCCGAGGATGTGCTTGCGGTCGGCGGTGCTGAAGCGCTGCTGCATGCGCCCGCGCTGGAATTCATCCTGCAGCCACAGGCGCTCCTCGGTGTCCGACACGTGCGCGAACTCCGCGCCGATCGTGCCCGTGTAGATGGACTCCATCAGGCGGATGATCTCGCGCAGCGTCGCTGAGCGCGGGATCGCATCCGTGCGGCTGCCCGTGTAGAACACGGTGTCCAGGTCAGACTCGGACAGTCCCGTGTAGCTGAGCTCCATGATGCGCGGCTTGGGCCGGCTCATCAGGCCCAGCGGATCGAGCTTGGCCGTCAGGTGGCCGCGATGCACGTAGATCTGGATCAGGCGCGAGACCGCAGCCTGCTTCTCGTTGGTCGCATCGCTGCTGACCACGACCGCGGCGCGCGGCGCCGCAGCTCGTTCGGCCAGGTCCCGCAGGATCGGCCCATGGAGGCGCTCGGTCCCGGTGTCGGGCTTGACGCTGTCGAAGTACGCCTTCCAATCGCTGGGGACCTGCTCCCCGGCGAGGTAGCGCTCATAGAGGTCTTCGACGTAAGTGGCATTGCCGCCGAACAGCGCCGTGGTGGCGGTCTGGCGGGCGAGAAGACTGGCGGGATCGGAGGGACCCTTGCTCTGGCTCATGGCTTGTTGAAAAAACCTGTCTGTTCAGAGGACTAGATGTGACTTAAGCCGGGGGAGTTTAATGGAAGCCGCCCATATAAGGAACGAACGGATTTCGCGCTCTGCAGGAGGCGTTCGCCCGGCTGAACCCCGGCTGGCCGGCTCCCCGATTCACTCCGGGTATAACGTGATGCAATTCACGCTGCTTACCCCCCGCGAGGGGATGTCCGGCTACAATTGCCAGTTACCCCAATAGTTTCCGGGATTTACGTAGCCTTCATGTACCCCCTGACCCATCTTCAGCGCCTCGAGGCCGAAAGCCTGCACATCATGCGGGAGGTCGTCGCCGAGTGCGAAAACCCGGTCATGCTCTACTCCATCGGCAAGGACAGCTCGGTCATGCTGCACCTGGCGATGAAGGCCTTTTACCCGGCCAAGCCGCCTTTCCGGCTGCTGCACGTGGATACGACCTGGAAATTCCGCGAGATGATCGCCTTCCGGGACGCCACCGTAGCCCGACTGGGCCTGGATTTGATCGTGCACATCAACCAGGAAGGCCTGGCGAGGGGCATCGGCCCCTTCACGCACGGCTCCTCGGTTCACACCGACATCATGAAGACGCAGAGCCTCAAGCAGGCCCTGGACCAGTACGGGTTCGACGCCGCCTTCGGTGGCGCCCGCCGCGACGAGGAGAAATCGCGCGCCAAGGAGCGCATCTTCTCGTTCCGCTCGGCCCAGCACCGCTGGGATCCCAAGCGCCAGCGCCCTGAGCTCTGGCGCAGCTACAACACGCGCAAGCACAAGGGCGAGAGCCTGCGGGTGTTCCCGCTCTCCAACTGGACCGAGCTGGACATCTGGCAGTACATCCACCAGCAGAACATTCCGATCGTGCCGCTGTACCTGGCCGCCAAGCGTCCTGTGGTGCGCCGTGACGGCACACTGATCATGGTGGACGATGAGCGCATGCCGCTGGCCCCCGGCGAGAAGCCGCAGATGAAGATGGTCCGCTTCCGCACCCTGGGCTGCTACCCGCTGACCGGGGCCATCGAGAGCGAGGCCACGACGCTGCCGGAGGTCATCCAGGAGATGCTGCTGGCGCGCAACTCCGAGCGCGAGGGCCGCATGATCGACCATGACTCCTCCGCGTCGATGGAGAAGAAGAAACAGGAAGGGTATTTCTGATGGCACACAGCTCAGAGCTCATCGGCCAGGACATCCTGGGCTACCTGAAATCCCACGAACACAAGAGCCTGCTGCGCTTCATCACCTGCGGCAGCGTGGACGACGGCAAGAGCACGCTGATCGGCCGCCTGCTGTATGAGTCCAAGCTGGTGTTCGAGGACCAGCTGGCCGCGCTGGAGGCCGACTCCAAGAAGGTCGGCACGCAGGGCGAGGAGCTGGACTTCGCGCTGCTGGTGGACGGCCTGGCCGCCGAGCGCGAGCAGGGCATCACGATCGACGTCGCCTACCGCTTCTTCTCCACGGAGCGGCGCAAGTTCATCGTGGCCGACACGCCCGGCCACGAGCAGTACACCCGCAACATGGTCACCGGTGCGTCGACGGCCGAGCTCGCCGTCATCCT
>CAIPVV010000005.1 GCA_903868595.1 uncultured Pseudomonadota bacterium | reverse complement strand
CCCCCGTGGTGGGCGCCGGCGAGCGCAGCGGCGGCGTCGCGCGCCCCGCCGCGGCACCCCCGCAGGCGGCACCGGCCCCACGTCCGGCTCCGGCTCCGGCCCCAGCCTCCGCCCCCGCCCCCGCCCCCGCCCCCGCCCCCGTACCCCGGGCCGCACCGGCCGCGGCGGGTGGCCAGACCTACCAGGTCAAGCGTGGCGATACGCTCTCCGGCATCGCCGCGGGCGTCGCCGGCACGAACCCGCCGGAACGCCGCAAGGCGATGATCGCGATCTACCGCGGCAACGGGTCCGCCTTCGACGGCAACATCAACCTGCTGCGCTCCGGCGCCGTGCTGCGTCTGCCGGACGCGGCGACTATCGCCGCGATCGATCCGGCCGAGGCGAGTGCCGAGATCCGCCGCCAGTCCACGGCCTGGAAGGGTGGAACGGCAGCCGCGGCGCCGGCCGAGGATGCGCGCCTGAAGCTCGTGCCGCCGACCGAGCCCGGCGCCGCCGGCTCCGCCAAGCCGGCCGCCGGCAGCTCGCCGCTGCAACAGCGGGTCGCGGAGCTGGAGGCCCAGCTCGCCGAATCCAAGCGGCTCCTGGAGCTGCGCAGCGCGGAGCTGGCGACGTTGCAGGGCCATCCGGTGGCCGCCCCGACACCCGCCCCGGCTGCAGCGCCGGCCCCGACGCCGGCCGCCGCCGAGACGGCTGCGCCGGCACCCGCCGAGCCCGCCCCGGCTCCGGCGGCCCAGGCCAAGCTGCCGGTGGCTGCCAAGCCCGCCCCGGCCGCGCCGTCGACGTCGATCCTGGACCTGCTGAAGGACTACTGGTATGCGCCGGCGGCCCTGCTGGCGCTGCTGGTGGCGATGCTGGGACTGCGCGTGGCGAGCGCCCGCCGCTACGCCAAGCCCAATCCGCTGGATGCGATGGACCGCCCGTCGGACGATACCTCGTACCCGCCGGTGCTGCGTAATTTCGACGGCGGCACGATGCCGCTGCGCCAGCCCAATGTGAATGCGATCCCCCAGGCCGATGTTTCCTTCCTGGTGGAGGAGACGGGCACCAGCGAGCGCAGTGCGTTTGCCGCGGCCGCGCGCACGGCCCGTCGCATCGACATCGACGAGCCGGCCCCGACCGTCTCGGTCCCCGCCGCCGATGCCGTCGGTGCCCCGGAGCAGGGCGACCCGCTGGCGGAAGCCGACTTCCACATGGCCTACGGCCTCTACGACCAGGCCGCCGACCTCGTCCGCCTGGCGATCCAGCGCGAACCGCAGCGCCGGGACCTGAAGTTCAAGCTGCTGGAAGTCTTCTTCGTCTGGGGCAACAAGGATGAGTTCCTGGTCATGGCCCACGAGCTGGCCAGGACGCGCCAGGCCGCGCAGCCGGGCGAGTGGGAGAAGGTCGTCATCATGGGCAAGCAGATTGCCCCGGAAGACAGCCTGTTCCAGCAGTCCGCCTCCGGCGCTGCGGCGGCGGGCGTGGACCTGAACCTAGAGGGCGGTCAGAACCGCATGGATTTCGACCTGCTGGGTGAGCCCGGCGCCGCCGAATCACCCGTGGACCTGGACGTGGGGGGCAGCGAGCTGACCGACCCCGACGCCAGCACGGTCAACAAGCAGCTGCTGGACTTCTCGCTGGACGACCCGTCGCGCGGCAACGAGGAGCTGGACGCCAACGCCGACACGGGCCGCCGTGCCGTGCAGGGCCTGCGTGCCGAGGCCGATGGCCCGTCGCGGGCAGTCAACGCACGGGACCCCGATGTGGAGTCGCCGACCGTCGAGCAGCCGGGCCTGAGCGACAACGCGCTGCTCAAGCTGAAGGTGGACGGCGCGGTCGGCAAGCTGGGGATCGCGGACCAGACGGCGGAACTCGCGCTGGACGACCTGGGCCTGGACCTGGGCGCGTTGTACGGCTCTGACGGCGCGGCGCTGGATGATTCGCAGGTCTCGCGGGTCCTGGACCCGACGGAGATGCCAACCCTGATCAGCGAGCTGGACGACACCCAGCGTCGCCAGCTCAGCGACGCGGCGTCCCCGGTGGACGGCACGGCGGAGATGCCGGAGTTCTCGCAGAGCCAGAGCGGCTCCTGGCTGTTCGGTGCGACCGGTGCGCCGTCCTCGCCGCCGCTCGACCCCGAGGCGGGCAAGACGATGGCGATCCCGACGCTGCGCGACGGGGAGCTGGACTTCCCGCTGGATGACCTGAACGCGACGGGCGTGCACCTGACGCCGGCCGACGGCGACTTCGGCCTGGACCTGGACGTGGGCGAGGTAGAGCGCCTGGACGCCAGCGAGGCCGAGCGCACGCAGCGCGTCGCCTTCGACGACGGCCTGCTGCCGGACCTGGAGCCGGCGACCATGAGCGAGGTCGGCACGAAGCTGGACCTGGCCCGTGCGTACATGGACATGGGCGATCCGGAAGGGGCGCGCAGCATCCTCTCGGAAGTGCTGGCCGAGGGCTCCGCGAACCAGAAGCAGGAAGCGCAGCGCCTGCTGGATTCCATCCCCGGCTGACCTGTAACCCCGCATGCCGCGCATCGCCGTCGGCGTTGAGTACGACGGCTCGGGGTTTTCGGGCTGGCAGACCCAGCGCGACCTCCCGACCATCCAGGATCACCTGGAGGCGGCGCTCTCCCGCGTCGCCAACTCCCCCGTGCAGGTGGTGGGCGCCGGCCGTACCGACGCGGGCGTCCACGCCCGCGGACAGGTTGCGCACTTCGACGTCGAGGTCGAGCGGGGCCTGCGCGGCTGGGTCCTGGGGGCCAACACCTACCTTCCGGCGGGGATCGCGCTGCGCTGGGCGCAGCAGATGCCGGCGCATTTCCACGCGCGCTATTCGGCGCTCTCGCGCGCCTACCGCTACTGCATCCTGAACCGCGGGACCCGCCCGGGGCTGGCCAGCCGCCGCGTGGCCTTCGTCTACCGGCCGCTGGAGATCACCCGGATGCAGGAGGCCGCCGCCCACCTGGTCGGCGAGCACGACTTCAGCGCCTTCCGGGCCTCCGAGTGCCAGGCCAAGTCGCCGGTGCGCACCCTTCACCAGCTGCGGGTGGAGCGCGCCGGGGAGTTCATCGTGCTGGAGGTGCGCGCCAACGCCTTCCTGCACCACATGGTGCGCAACATCGCGGGGCTGCTGATCTCGATCGGGCAGGGGGATCACCCCCCGTCCTGGGCCCTGCAGGTGCTGGCCTCCCGCAACCGGCGGGCCAATGCGGCCACCGCCCCGGCCGACGGGCTGTATTTTTGGGCGGCGCAGTACCCGACCGTGTTCGGGCTTCCCGATGATTCCGATATGATGCCCAGCCCGGCCGGATGCCCGGGTGACCTTCTGGACAGGTGAGACAAGCGCATGTCGTGGTTTGAAAAAATCGTTCCCTCGCGGATCAAGACCGAGCGCCGCGTGCGTTCGGTGCCGGAAGGCCTGTGGATCAAGTGCCCGGCCTGCGACGCGGTGCTGTACCGCGCGGAGCTGGAGCGCAACCTGCAGGTCTGCCCCAAGTGCAGCCACCACATGCGGATCCGCGCCCGCGACCGCCTGAACCGCTTCCTGGACCCCGGCAGCACCACGGAGCTCGGCGCGACGGTCACGCCGGAGGACCCGCTGCGCTTCAAGGACTCCAAGCGCTACAAGGACCGCCTCGTGGCGGCGCAGAAGGCTACCGGCGAGAAGGATGCGCTGATCGTCCTGGCCGGTACGCTGCAGGGCAGCCAGGTCGTGGCCTGCGCCTTTGAGTTCAGCTTCCTGGGCGGCTCCATGGGCTCGGTGGTCGGCGAGCGCTTCAGCCGCGCGGTCGACCACTGCATCGCCAACCGTGCGGGCCTGGTGTGCTTCTCGGCCACGGGCGGTGCGCGCATGCAGGAGGCGCTGCTCTCGCTCCTGCAGATGGCCAAGACCTCCGCGGCGCTGGCGCGTCTGGCGCAGGCGAAGCTGCCGTATTTCTCCGTGCTCACCGATCCCACCACCGGCGGCGTGTCGGCGAGTCTGGCGATGCTGGGCGACCTGAACATCGCCGAGCCGCGCGCGCTCATCGGTTTTGCCGGGCCGCGCGTGATCGCGCAGACGGTGCGCGAGACGCTGCCGGAAGGTTTCCAGCGCAGCGAGTTCCTGCTGGAGAAGGGTGCGATCGACCTGATCGTGGACCGCCGTGACATGCGCGAGCGCATCGGCCAGATGCTGCGCCTGCTGATGCAGCAGCCCGCCCTGTCCTGACCCGGCCGTCCTGTCCGTGCCGACCGTGAACGCCTCGCCCCGCAGTCTGGAGGACTGGCTGGCGCTGCAGCAGACCGTGCACTCCAGCGGCATCGACCTCACCCTGGAGCGCGTGCGGGCCGTGGCACAGCGCTTAAAGCTCCTGCCGGCGCCGTTTCGCGTCGTGACCGTGGCCGGCACCAACGGCAAGGGCTCGACGGTGGCGTACCTGGAGGCGCTGCTGAAGGCCCACGGCCTCCACGCCGGTGCCTTCACCTCCCCGCACCTCATCCGCTACAACGAGCGCATCCGGGTGGCGGGGCAGATGGCCGGCGACGAGGAGCTGCTGGCCGCGTTCCAGACGATCGAGGCGGCGCGCGGCGAGGTGACCCTTACCTTCTTTGAGTACAACCTGCTGGCCGCGCTGCTGGTGTTCCGGGCGCGCGGCGTGGCCTTTGCGATCCTCGAGGTGGGCCTGGGCGGCCGCCTGGATGCGGTCAACATCGTCGATGCCGAGGCCGCCATCGTCTGCTCGATCGGCTGGGACCACCGCGACTGGCTGGGCGATACGCTGGAGGCCATCGGTCGGGAGAAGGCCGGGGTGTTCCGCACCGGCAGCGCCGCGGTACTCGCCGATCCGCGCATGGTCGGCGTCGTGGAGCAGGCGGCGCAGCGCCTGGGCGCGCGCGTCGTGAAGGCCCAGCGCGACTACAGCTTCGCGCACCACGGCTCGCGCTGGGACTTCAACTGTGGCGAGGTGCACCTGGCCAAGCTTCCGGCGCCGGCGCTGGAGGGCGAGGTGCAGTTTGCCAACGCGGCCGGTGCGCTGGCGGCGCTGTGCAGCCTGGCGCCGCCGGTACCGCTTGCGTTCAAGGCCGTGGCCAGCGCCCTGCGCAGCGTGCAGCTGCCGGGCCGCTTCCAGGTCATCCCGGGCCAGGTCGAGTGGATCCTGGACGTGGCGCACAACGAGCCGGCCGCGCAGGTCCTCGCCCACAACCTGGCCGCGCGGCCGGTCAAGGGCCGCACCTACGTGGTCACCGGCATCCTGGGCGACAAGGACATCGATGCCATCGCGCGCCAGCTGCAGCCGGTGACCAGCGAGTGGATCCTCTGCGGCATCGATGAGCCGCGGGGACTCACCCCGCAGGAGCTGGCGCGCCGCTCGCCGCATTTCGCCGCCGCGCGCCTGGCCTCAGACCTGGCCGCCGGCGTGGAGCTGGCCAAGTCCCTGGCGCGCCGCGGTGATCGCGTCGTGGTCTGCGGTTCCTTCCTCGCGGTCGCGCCGGCACTCAAGGCGCTTGGTCTATACTGACCGGGCAGTGGAAACCCGTACCAAAGAACGACTGACCGGCGCACTCATCCTGGTTGCCGCGATGGTGGTGCTGGTGCCGGAACTGCTCTCCGGCCACCACGACAAGGGCGGCGCTGCCGACGTCCCGGCCGCGCGGCCGGCGACCGAGGGCCCGCCCCTGCGCTCCTACACGATGGACCTGCGCGCGCCGACCGAGACCGCCGCGACCGACCAGACCGCGCTCAACGTGCGGCCGGCCGAAGGCGAGGGCGCCAACCTGCCGGCACCGGTGCCCGCCCCCGAGGTCGCCCCGGAGGCGCCCCCCAAGGCGCCCGCCCCGCCGGCCGCCGCGGCAGCCCCGGCGCGCACCGAGCAGCCCAAGCCCCAACCCCAGCCCGAGCCGCGCCCGCAGGCCGCGCCGCAGGCCAAGGCCGAGAAGCCCCAGGGCGCGGCGTCCCAGGCGCAGGCGGCCCCGGTGGTGGCCGAGCCGCCCAAGGCCGCCAAGGGGGTCGAGGCCGCCCCGGTAAAGCCGGAAGCCAAGCCTGCGGTGGCCAAGCCGGCCGCCGAGAAGGCGGTGCCGGCGGGCAAGGAGAAGGGCTGGTTCGTGCAGGTCGGCTCCTTCGCCAAGCGCGAGAACGCGCAGCACCTCGTGCAGCAGCTGGCCGCCAAGGGGCACAGCGCGCAGCTGCGGGGTGGCTCTGGCGGGGGCCTCTTCCGCGTGCGCGTCGGTCCCGTCGCGAATCGCCAGGCAGCGGTGGCCTTGCAGGCGCGCTTGGCCGCACAGGGCTTCCGCGGAGCCGTCAGCGCACCCTGACGCCGCGCGCTGCGATGCCGGTCCGTTTCGCTGCCTTCTGCTGCGCGGCAGCGACGCCCATCCGGTAGAATTCACGCGCTGTAGTAGCGACCTCCATGGCGGGCCTTAATGACTGTTATCGACTACGTCATCTTGGGAATCCTGAGCGTTTCGGCCGTCGCGGGCCTGATGCGCGGCTTCCTGCGCGAGGTCTGCTCCCTGGCCACCTGGATCCTCGCCATCTGGTTCGCCTGGCACTTCGGCGAGAAGCTCGAGCCCTACCTGGGCGGTGAGTTCGCCGAGCCCCCGTTCAGCACCTGGGCCGGCCGCGGCGTGGTCTTCCTGCTCGTGATGTTCGCCGGCACCGCGCTCGGTGCGCTGATCTCCCATCTGGTGCGCCTGTCCCTGTTCAGCGGGATGGACCGTTTCCTCGGCTTTATCCTGGGGGCCGTCCGCGGCCTCGTGGTGCTCGGCCTCATCGCCATCGTCGCGCAGAACGCGCGCCTGGACGAGGAGCGCTGGTGGAAGCACTCGCGCATGGTTCCCTATGTGCTGGGCGTTTCAGGCGGTCTGCGTGGGATTGCCGGGGATCGGCTCGCGCCCACTTCATCCTTCGTTCGGTAGGTACAAGCGGAGGCCTCCATGTGTGGCATCGTCGGCATAGTTGCTCGCAGCTCGGTCAACCAGCAGCTGTATGACGCCCTGACGGGCCTGCAGCATCGCGGCCAGGACGCCGCCGGCATCATGACGGTGGAGAACGGCGAGCTGTTCGTCAGCAAGGGCCGTGGGCTGGTGCGCGATGTCTTCGACCAGGAGGACATGGATGCGCTGCGCGGCAACGTCGGCATCGGCCATGTGCGCTACCCGACCGCCGGTGGCGACAGCGCCTCCGAGGTGCAGCCCTTCTACGTGAACGCCCCCTACGGCATCTGCCTGGCGCACAACGGCAACCTCACCAACGCCGCGGAGCTGGGCGCGGTGCTGACGCGCGAGGACCGCCGCCATCTCAACACCCGCTCCGACTCCGAGGTGCTGCTGAACGTCTTCGCCTCCGAGCTGCAGCGCGTGGGTACGCCGCGCGTGACGCCGGGGGACCTCTTCGCCGCCGCCAACGCCGTCTACCGCCGCTGCCGCGGCGCCTATGCGGTGGTGGCGATGATCATCGGTCACGGCATCCTGGGCTTTCGCGACCCGCACGGCATCCGCCCGCTGGTGCTGGGCCAGCGCCGCAGCGCCAAGGGCACCGAGTACATGCTGGCCTCCGAGAGCGTGGCGCTGGCGATGCTCTCCTTCGAGCTGGTGCGGGACGTGGCGCCGGGCGAGGCGATCTTCATCGACGAGCAGGGCCGGCTGCATTCCAACCAGTGCGTGGCCACGGTCACCCACACGCCCTGCATCTTCGAGTACGTGTACTTCGCGCGCCCGGACTCGATCATCGACAACATCTCCGTCTACCGCGCGCGCATGCGCATGGGCGAGAAGCTGGCGGACAAGCTAAATCGCGAGCATCCGGAACACGACATCGACGTGGTGATCCCGATTCCCGACACCAGCCGGACCTGCGCGCTGCAGCTGGCGCAGAAGCTGGGCATCAAGTACCGCGAGGGCTTCAACAAGAACCGCTACATCGGCCGCACGTTCATCATGCCGGGGCAGGAGCAGCGCCAGAAGTCGGTGCGCCGCAAGTTGAACGCCATTGACCTGGAGTTCCGCGGCAAGAACGTGCTGCTGGTGGATGACTCGATCGTGCGCGGCACGACCTCGGCGCAGATCATCGAGCTGGCGCGCGAGGCCGGTGCCCGCAAGGTGTACTTCGCCTCCGCCGCGCCGCCGGTGCGCTACCCGTACGTCTACGGCATCGACATGCCCGCGGCGACGGAGCTGGTGGCCTCCGGCCGCAACGTGGAGGAGGTGGCCGAGGCCATCGGCGCCGACTGGCTCATCTACCAGGACCTGGATGACCTGGTGCAGGCCTGCCGCCACGACAACGCCAACATCGAGGCCTTCGATACCTCCTGCTTCTCCGGCGTGTACGTGACCGGCGATGTGACGCCGGAGTACCTGGCGAAGCTGCAGCAGGAGCGCAACGACGGCGCGCGCGTCTCGCGCCGCGACGCCCCGCTCAAGGTCGTGAGCTAAGGCCTGGCCGAGTCCGCCAGCGCATGCGTCTGCTGCTGATCGACCCGGATGCGCGCTTCCGCTCGCTGATCCGCCATCACGTGAGCTGCGAGTGGCCGGCGGCCAAGTTCGTCAGCCACCACCCCGTCGCCAACGGCTTGCTGCCGCCGGAGTTCCTCGCGCAGGGCTTCGACGCCGTGCTGCTGGGACATGCCTGGCCGGGCGGCGAGGGGCTGGCCTGGCTGCAGGATTTCGCCGCGCGCCCGGGCTTTGCGCCCGTGATCTTCTTCGCCTCCCGCACCGATGACGAGACCGCCCGCAGGGCGCGCGTGTTCGGCGCCTTCGGCGTGGTCGGCCGCGAGCGCGTGGATCACGCCGGGTTGGTGGAACTGATGCGCGAGGCCTCCCGCATGCAGCAGCGCGCGCTCGCCAACTGGCGCGTCTCCCCGCAGGCGACGGCCTCGCGCCGCTTCGGCACCGCGCACATCCCCGGCTATCGCTGCGTGCGCCGCCTGGCCGGCGGCTCGGTCTCCCAGCTCTACCTGGCCGAGAGCGAGGCCCTGGGCGCGCTGGTCGTGGTGAAGGTCACGCCGTCGCTGCGCGATGAGTCGGGGGTCGACCAGTCCTTCGAGCGCTTCGTGCAGGAGTACGAGATCGCCTGCAAGTTGCGCCACGCCAACATCGTCCACTGCCATGAGCTGGGCGTGGCGGATGACCACGCCTACCTCTCGATGGAGTACTTCCCGGACGGGGACCTGCGTCGCCGGATGCGCGCCGGCGTGACCGCCGAGGAGGCGCTGGCGCTCACGATCCAGATCGCCCGCGCCCTGCACGCCCTGCACCACGCCGGCGCGCTGCACCGGGACTTAAAGCCCGGTAACGTGCTGATGCGCGGCCCGCACCGGGTCGCGCTGTCGGACTTCGGCCTGGCCAAGCACCTGGCGCTGGAATTGGAGATCACCGACCCGGGTCTGATCTTTGGCACCCCCCACTACATGAGCCCGGAGCAGGGCCATGGCCAGGAAGTGGACCAGCGCACCGATATCTATAGCCTGGGGATCATCCTTTACGAGATGCTAGTGGGTGAGCGCCCCTACAGCGACCCGAACCCGATGGCCATCATCTACAAGCACCGCAACGCCCCCATCCCCCGGCTGCCGGAGCCGCTGCGCCTGCTGCAGCCGGTGGTCGAGAAGCTGCTGGCCAAGCTCCCCGAGGATCGCTATGCCTCGGCGTCGGAAGCGGAGGCCGCGCTGTACGCCGCGCTGCTGCAGCTCAAGGGGATCGCGGCATGATCCTGGGCGCCGAGACGCCCGAGTCGTGGGTGGCGCATGCCGCCCAGCGCTGGCAGGAGCTGCTGGTGGACCATGCCAACTGCGAGAAGAAGGCCGCCTCCACCGCCCTGGCGCTGCTCTTCGCGTATCCGGATGACCGAAATCTTGCGATCCGCCTGGCGCGCCTGGCGCGCGAGGAGCTGCGGCATTTCGAGCAGGTCGACAAGCTCATGCAGCAGCTCGGGGTCCCGATGCAGCGCCTGCCCGCCGGGCGCTACGCCGGGGAGCTGCGGCGCGCGCTGATCACCTCCGAGCCGCATCGCAAGGTGGACCTGATGATCGCCGGCGCGCTGATCGAGGCGCGCTCCTGCGAGCGGTTCCTGCGCCTGGCCCCGCACCTGCCGCAGCCGCTGGGCAGTTTCTATGCCGATCTGGCCGTCGCCGAGCGTCGCCATCACGAGCTGTACCTGGCGCTGGCGCGCGAGGCTGCGCTGCTTATCGTGTCCGATCCGGCGGCGGCCGCGGTCTACGTGGCCGAACGGCTGAAGGAGCTGGCGGCGGTCGAGGCGGACCTGGCGACTCGACCGGATCTGCAGTTTCGCTTCCACTCCGGCCCGCCGGCGCAGGCCGCCTGATGCGCGCGGTCGCAGTGCTGGCGTGCCTTGGGCTGCTGTCTGCCTGCAACAGCGCGCCCCAGAGCGCGCCCGCCGCCGCGGCTCCGGTGGACGTGGCGCAGCGCGTGGCCAGCCGCCACCTGCGCCGCCAGCTGGATGCGCCGCCGGCCACGCTTGACCCGGCGCTCAGCACCGACGTGGCGACGCAGCGGCTGCTGGATGATCTCTTCGAGGGCCTCACGCGCCCGCAGGCCGACGGGGCGGTCGTGCCGGCCGTGGCATTGAGCTGGGAGCATTCGGAGGACGGCCTGAGCTGGACGTTCCACCTGGATCCGGCCGCGCGCTGGTCCAACGGGGATCCGCTGGTAGCGGGCGACTTTGTCTACGCCTGGCGGCATGTGGTGGATCCGGCGACCGCCTCGCAATCGGCGCAGCAGTTTGCCCCCATCGTGAATGCGCTGCAGGTCACTGCCGGCAAGCTTGCGCCGGAGCAGCTGGGCGTGCGGGCGATCGACAGCCATACGCTGCAGGTCCGGCTGGTCGGGCCAACACCGTACCTGCTCTACCTGCTGACCAACAGCTACTTCTTCCCGCTGCACCAGGCCACGCTTGAGAAGTACGGAGCCTCCTGGACCCGTCCCGGCAACCTGGTCAGCAACGGTGCCTTCGTGCTGGAGGAGCAGCGCATCAACGGTGCCATCCAGCTCAGGCGCAACGCGCACTACCGGGAGGCCCAGGCCGTGCAGCTGGAGCGCGTGACCTATTTCCCGGTCATCGACCGCAGCGCCGCGACCTCGCGCTACCTGGCCGGCGACGTGGATGTCACGGATATCTTCGGCCTGGAGGACGTGGACTGGCTGCGCGAGCAGCTGGGCTCGCAGGTCAAGCTGGAGCCGTACTTTGGTACCGCGCTGCTGGGCTACCACGTGGGCCGGGCGCCCTTTGACTCCCGCGCGCTGCGGCTGGCGCTGTCGATGTCGGTGGACCGGGAGGTGATCACCGGCAAGCTGATGCACGGCCTGTACCTGCCGGCCTACAACCTGGTGCCACCGCTTGGGGGCTACCCGCAGGTGCTGCCCGACTGGGCGAAGCTCTCCCAGGCCGGGCGTCACGCCCTTGCCCGGCAGTGGTATGCGCAAGCGGGCTACTCGCAGCGCCACCCGCTCAAGGTCGAGCTGTCGCTGCCGACCGGGGGCACGGATACGCGCCGCATGGCCGAGGCAATTGCGGCCATGTGGCGGACCAACCTGGGCGCCGAGGTGACGCTGGGCACCCAGGAGTGGCGCGTGCACCAGCAGAACCGTCGCCTGAGCCTTTATGCGCTGTTCTGGGACGCCTGGATCGCCGACTATCCTGATCCACTGACCTTCCTGCAGATGTTCCAGCGCGGCAGCGGCCAGAACAACGGCAAGTACGAGCAGCCGCGCTACGAGCAGCTGCTGGACGCTGCCACCCGCGCAGGCAACGAGGCGCAGCGGCTGCGCGACTATGCGCAGGCGGAGCAGCAGCTCAACGACGATGCGCCCTTCCTGCCGATCTACTTCTACCAGAGCCGCCATCTGGTGCGGCCGTACGTCAAAGGCTGGGTGGGCAACGTGATGGACCGCAATCTCTCGCGCGATCTGCATCTGGACGCCGGGCAGGGCCCGTAGCATGGGTGCCTATTTCCTGCGGCGCCTGCTGACCGCGATACCCACGCTGCTGGTCATCATCACGCTGGCCTTCGCGCTGCTGCATGCCGCGCCGGGCGGTCCCTTCGATACCGAGAAGGCGATCCTGCCGGAGATCCGCGCCAGCATCGAGGCGACCTATCACCTGAACGAGTCCTTGCCGCGCCAATACCTGCACTACCTGGGGCAACTGGCCCACGCTGACCTGGGCCCCTCGTTCCAGTACCGCAACACCAGCGTCAACGAGCTCATCTCCCAGGGCCTGCCCATCGACCTGACGATTGGCGGGCTGGCGCTGCTGGTGGCGTTGCTGCTGGGCATGCCGCTGGGGGTGCTCGCGGCGTTGAAGCGCGATGGGCTGTGGGACCGGGTCGCCATGGCCTTTGCGATGCTGGGCATCTCGGTGCCGGTGTACATCACCGCGCCGCTGCTTATCCTGGTGTTTGCCGTGCTGCTGCACTGGCTGCCGGCCGGCGACTGGGGCGAGGGGGCGGCCCGCAACCTGGTGCTGCCGGTGCTGGCGCTCGCGCTGCCCTACGCCGCTTACGTGGCCCGCATCCTGCGCGCGAGCCTGATCGATGTGCTGCAGGCCCCCTACATCCGCACGGCGCGCGCCAAGGGCCTGCCGTGGCGCCTGGTGATCCTGCGCCATGCGCTCAAGCCCGCGATCCTGCCGCTGGTGTCCTTCCTGGGCCCTGCGGCCATCGGCGTGCTGACCGGCTCCATCGTGATCGAGACGACCTTTGAGCTGCCCGGCATCGGCCGCTTCTTCGTCGAAGGCGCATTCAACCGCGACTACACGCTGGTGATGGGGGTCACCGTGCTGTACGGCGGACTCATCGTGCTGGGCAACCTGCTTGTTGACCTCTGCTACGCGTGGCTAGACCCGCGCGTGAGGCTCTAGAACATGCTTGCACGCTTGCCACGCCTGAGTCTGGTGCTGCTTGCGCTGATCGTGCTGGGGGCGATCCTGGTGCCCTGGATCTCCCCCTACGACTACGCGACCCCGGACTGGGACTCCCTCAACCTGTCGTTGCAGTGGCGCTCCGGACACCTGCTGGGCACCGATGACCTGGGCCGCGACCTGCTGGTGCGGCTCATGTGGGGATGCCGGATCAGCCTGCTGGTGGCGCTGCTGGCAAGCTTCACCAGCCTGTTCATCGGCGTGCTGTGGGGCGTCACGGCCGGTTACCTGGGCGGGCGCACCGATGCGTGGATGATGCGTTCGGTGGACGTGCTGTACTCGCTGCCGTTCATCCCCTTCGTCATCGTGCTGACGGTGATCTTTGGACGCGACATCGTGCTGCTGTTCATCGCCATTGGAGCGGTGTCGTGGCTGGACATTGCCCGTATCGTGCGCGGCCAGACCCTTACGCTGCGACAGCGGGAGTTCATCGAGGCCGCGCGGGTCGGCGGCATGCGGCCCGCGCAGATCATCCGCCGGCACATCATCCCCAACCTCATGGGCATCGTGATCGTGTACCTGACGCTGACTATCCCGACGGTGATCCTGGTGGAGGCCTTCCTGAGCTTCCTCGGACTTGGCGCGCAGTCGCCGCTGACTTCCCTGGGCGTGCTGATCGCTGATGGAGCCAGCCAGATGCGCGCCCAGCCACGGCTGCTGATCTGCCCGTCCGTGCTGCTGGCCCTGATCGTCTACTGCAGCAATCGCATCGGCGATGCGCTGCGTGATGTCTTTGATCCTGCCTCCGGTCGCGGCCATGAGTGAGCCGCTGCTGAGGGTCGATGGCCTGAGCATTCACTATCCGGGTCCCGGCGGGCCCGTGGCGGTAGTCGATGGGGTAAGCCTTGCGCTGGAGCGCGGCCGCATCCTGGGCATTGCCGGGGAATCCGGTTCGGGCAAGACCCAGCTGCTGCTGGCGTTGCTGGGCCTGGTGCCCGGTGCCGGCCGGGTCACAGGCAGCGTGCGCCTTAACGGCGAGCAGGTCGTGGGGGCCCCCGATTCACGGCTGCAGCGGCTGCGCGGCGATCGGGTCGCGATGGTGTTCCAGGATCCGATGACGGCGCTGAATCCGCAGCTTCGCATCGGCCTGCAGCTGACCGAGGTGCTGGCCTGGCATCGCTCCCTCAAGGGCGCCAGGGCCCGTGAGCGCGCCACCGAGATGCTCGCCAGCGTCGGCCTTGCAGAGCCGGCGCTGCTGCTGGAGCGCTATCCGCATGAGCTCTCCGGCGGCATGCGCCAGCGCGTGATGATCGCCATGGCACTGCTGTGCGAGCCGGACCTGCTGCTGGCCGATGAGCCGACGACGGCGCTGGACGTGACCGTGCAGGCGCAGGTGCTGGACCTGCTGGGGGAGCTGCGGGATCGCCTGGGCATGGCGATCCTGCTGGTCACGCACGACCTGGGCGTGATTGCGCAGGTCGCCGATGAGGTGGCCGTGATGCAGGGCGGCCGCATCATCGAGAGAGGCGATGTGGTGGGGCTGTTCGCCGCGCCGCAGGAGCCCTACACGCAGCGGCTGCTGGCCGCTGCGCGACGCCTGGAGATTCCGGTGGGTGTGCCCGCATGAGCGCGCCGCTGCTGCTGGAAGGACGGGATCTGTCCGTGGTGTACCGGCGCAGCGGTGGGCTGTTCGGCACGTCAAGCGAGCTTGCCGCGCTCGACCACGTGAGCTTTACGCTGGGCGCAGGGGAAACCCTGGCCATCGTGGGTGAGTCGGGCAGCGGCAAGTCGACCCTGGCCCGTGCGGTGCTGCGCCTGGTTGCGCTGACCGCCGGGCAGGTGCTGCTGCGGGGCGAGGACCTGGCGATCCTGACGGAAGCGGAGCTGCGTGCGCGCCGCCGCGAACTGCAGATGATCTTCCAGGATCCGTTCGCGTCACTGGACCCCCGCATGCGCATCGCCGAGATCCTGGCGCAGCCGCTGCGCGTGTTCGAGCCGGCCCTGAACCGTGCGCAGCGGCGCGAGCGGGCGGCAGCGCAGCTTGCCGGCGTGGGACTTGATGCGGCGATGCTGGATCGCTACCCGCACCAGTTCTCCGGCGGCCAGGCGCAGCGCATCGGCATCGCGCGGGCGCTGATCGCCGCGCCCTCGGTGCTGGTCTGCGATGAGCCGGTGTCGGCGCTGGATGTGTCGATCCGCACGCAGGTGCTGGAACTGCTGGCCGAGCAGCGCGCCAAGCGTGGCCTGGCGCTGCTGTTCATCGCGCACGACCTGGCGGCGGTTCGCTTCCTCTGTGATCGCACGCTGGTGCTGTATCGCGGCCAGATCATGGAGCAGGGGCCTACCGCCCAGCTGTTTGCCGCGGCCCGTCATCCGTATACGCGGGCGCTGCTGGATGCCGCGCTGATCGCCGATCCGCTGCGTGCGCGGCGCAGGACGGCAAGGCCCGAGGCCGCCCCCGCAAGGCTTGCCGAGCCTTCAAGGCAGGGCTGTCCGTTCGTGTCGCGCTGCGCGCAGCAGCAGCCGCGCTGTTCGGTGGAGCGGCCCGCGTTGCGCAACGTGGGTGGCCTGCAAGTGGCCTGTCATCGGGCCGATGAACGCTAGCGGCCCCTGGCCAGAGCGGCCGGTGTTCGCCCGTCGCGGGCCTGCGTGGGCCTGAGCCCTCCGGCGGCACCTGCCGGCCCCGCTGGGACGATTCGCAGAACGACCGGGTTCAGGGTATCGCCAGCAGCGCCGTGATCAGGGGGTTGGGCGCCGCCGGGCTTGTGACATCCCGCTTGTTCTGGAACCGGGCACGGCGCGCTCTTCACTCCAGGGACGCCCCCTGCCCAGCCAAGCGGGCGCCCGGTCGATGTCCCCGAAGCCGGCAACTCCTGATCCGCTTGCAACGCTCTGGTACCGGCCGTCTGCGCAAGGTATCGTTTGCGGGACTGGGAGGAGCGCGAAAGAAAGAATTGCCGAGGAGTCTCATCATGGCCGAAGCCTTGACGCTGGTACCGAACAACACCTTGATCACCGCGAGCGCGGAGGAAGGTCGCCAGCTGGCGGTAAAGATGGCGCGCTTGATCATGAAGGCGACCCAGCCTGATCAGGCAGTGCGGGAGAAGCTGCGGCCGGTTTACGCGGAGGATCCTGCGCTGCTCATTCAGCTGGGCCAGAACGTGGCGCTTGAATTCGCCACCATCGCAGCGGCCAACAACTACTGGCGACGGTAACGCAGCGCTGCGGCGGTGCCGCGGCCGAGCCTCTTGCTGGGCTGCTTTACGCCACGCGGCACCCATCCTGCGGGGCAGGGGCTGGCTTGGAACGATTGCGTGGACTTGCGGCGCGCCCATGCCGCCAATGACCCTGAAGAAGAACAAAGAACGCTGGAGGAGCCGGGCTTATCCCTTGCAGTAGTCAACCCCTGAGTCGACTGCTTGGTGGCGAGCAATCCAGCCTAGCCGCGGGGCAGAGTTAGCAATTCGTAGGCTCCACTGCCGTCCACGCGCAGGCAGCTGCCCTGTTCATACCAGTCCCCCAGCACGATGCGCCTGGCCGGCTCGCCCTGAATGTCCAGCATCTGGATGCCGGGCCGGTGGGTGTGCCCGTGCACCATCAGCCGCGTGCCGGTGGCCAGGAAGGCCTGGGTCACTGCGGTGGGGTTCACGTCCATCAGCGTGTTGGCCTGCCGTCCGGTGTGTGCCTTGCTGCCGGCGCGCGCCTTGTCCGCCAGCGCCCGACGCGTCTGGAGCGGCAGGGCGAGGAAGCGGCGCTGCCAGCGTGGATTGCGGACCACGCTGCGCAGCTCCTGGTAGGGGTGGTCATCGATGCACAGCACGTCGCCGTGGCTGACGAAGGCCCGGAACGCGCCGATCTCCACCAGCACCGGATCCGGCAGCAGCGCAAAGCCGGTGCGCGCCTCAAAGCCTGCGCCAAAGAGAAAGTCCCGGTTGCCGCGGACCACAAAGCCCAGCCGGCCGGCGGCCGTGTAGGCCTTCAGCGCCTCGCAGACGCGGCCGCGGCAGGGCTCGGGATCATCGTCGCCGACCCAGGCCTCAAACAGGTCGCCCAGGATGTACAGGCCCTGGGCCTTGAGGGCCGGGCCCTGTAGGAAGTCCAGGAACTGCGTGACGGCCGCGGGCAGCGCCGCGTCCAGGTGCAGGTCGGAAACGAACAGGTAAGTGTCATCGCGCATCGATGGGCTAACATTGTAGGGATGTCCCGCAGCCCCGTCGTCACCCGTTTTGCGCCCAGCCCCAGCGGAGCGCTGCACCTGGGCAATGCGCGCACCGCGCTGTTCAGCGCGCTGGCCGCCCACCGCGATCCGGGCGGACGCTTTCTCTTGCGGATCGAGGACACGGATGCCGAGCGCAGCCACGAGTCGTTCGTCGCGGCGCTCCAGGCGGACCTGGCGTGGCTGGGCCTGGGCTGGGACGGGGAGCCGCTGCGCCAGTCGCAGCGCCTGGCGCTCTACGGCGAGCAGCTGGCGCGCCTGGAGGCACAGGGGCAGGCCTATCCCTGCTTCTGCAGCACCGAGACGCTGGAGGCCCAGCGTCGCGCGCAGGTGGCCCGCGGGCAGCCGCCGCGCTACGACGGGCGGTGCCGGGCGCTGGAGGCGCCCACCCGCGCGGCGCGCCGCGCGGCGGGGG
>CAIPVV010000004.1 GCA_903868595.1 uncultured Pseudomonadota bacterium | reverse complement strand
CTGATGGATGGTGTGCCGTGAAGACAATCGTGACGAGCTTCGTCCGGCCGAGTGCCGGTGCGGTCATTCGCCGGCGGGAGCCCCTCTAGGCCCGAGGCAGGTTTTGCTCGGTTTTAGGCTTCTGGGCAATCGAAATCTAACCTGGGTGGGGCCGGATTTTTGGTTTGGTCCCACCCCGTATACCCATCGCGTACACCGCGAGCGTCCCCGGCAGAAAAGCCGGGAAATCTGCACCCGCAGCGTGGATATCAGCTGCTCCAGCCGGCAACACTGGGGCGGTAAAAGCTTGGAGCCTCGGCGCCTGACCGACGCGGCCTGGTGCTGAAGGCGGCCCGGGAACACGGGCCGGTGCCTGTCACGCTTTGCACGCGCCATTTCTTCAGATGGGCACTGTCGGCCGGACACCCAGACCACGGGTGCGCACAACGAAGCGTGCAGGCATGCCCGGGTCTATCCCCCGCTAGCGGAGCCAGAAAGTCACTCGCCAGCTCGCACAATGGGCCGCTGTGACGCAGCTCAGGTATTTAATACAAAATTCAAGGTATCTGACGCAAGGGCGTGGTACTTGGCCGACAGGAGATTGACCACACGTTAACGACACCGGGCAACCCCAAAACCTCGAGAAGATGCGATGTGGTTTTGGGGAATGGCGCGCCATCCAGGATAAAAGCTCGAAACTCTATACGATTGAAATAAATGGAATTTCAGTCGGCAGATGAATCCGGCAGCTCAGCCAGTAGTGCCTTAATGACGAGGGCCAACGGTCCCACCTTTGTGGTCGCAGCGTCATATACGCGCCGTTGATCAAGGGTCGCGTAACCATGCGCCAGAACATTCCGAAATGCGACGATTAGCCCGCCTTCCGGAATTCGCGCAAAGAGATCCGGGGCGTTCCTTCGAACCTGCCCCAGGGCATCACCGGCGACTTCCAACTGCCGCTCCACCGCCGCCTGACGCAACTCATCGGCGAGATAATCCCGGAGGTCGTGTCCCGCGAGAAACCGGGGCACCCTCTCCAATGCTTGCAGAGCGACCTCGAGGTAGATGTCAGGCTGCTTTTTCAAACAGCGGTGCCCTCGTACGTTCTATGATCCGTTTGAGGCGCAAAGCGGAAATCGCACCGGACTCCACCAGATCCACGCTACGCCCGAACAGCCCCTCGAGCGCCGACTTGAAACCAAAAAATTGATCGGCCGGGCCAAATAGTGTCGAGGGATCGAAATCGACAACCAGATCGATATCGCTTCGTTCGGGATCGAAGTCCTCCCGTAGTACGGATCCGAACGCGGCGAGGCGAGTTACGGAATACCGCCGGCATATGGCCCGCAACGCTCTCATGTGCCCGACGAAGAAAGGTGGTGTTACTGGCGATCGGCTGGAGTGTGAGAGCACCAATGACAAGGCAACCGGCTCGCCCAATCGCGAAGCGATTTTCAGGAGTCGCTCCAAGGTGAACCTTTGGAGATGCCCACTTCGCAATCTCGAAAAATCCGCAGCAGCCTGGCCGGTCAGCGCCTGCGCCTCGCGAACGGTCAGGCCCAAACGATCGACGATCGCCATAATGTGGTCGGCGAGATCGGCCTTGATCCGGGCGACAGCATCCTGCGGTTCCCTGACATCGCTTACATTTGTTTTGCGACCCATGTCTTATGTTGTCATTTTTAACAACAACATACAACGTGCTTGGTCAAGCCCGCTGTACAGCCCCACAGCCGCCTCTCCAAAGAAGAGGGAACTGCCAAAGGAAGAAGACGGGCCTCAGGCATCGGACATAAGAAAGGGTGAGTCCGTCTGCAGGGCTTAGGATGGTCGGCACATCAGGGTGCCGAGCGGATAACAGCAACCGCAAACCGCTTGAGTATGGTGCGCCCGGAGGGATTCGAACCCCCGACCAACTGGTTCGAAGCCAGCTACTCTATCCAACTGAGCTACGGGCGCGTGGAGGGCGCTATGGTCTCATGCCGACCGCGGCGGGGAAATGCCGGCCGGGTGCCGGTGGGGCTAGTGTTAAACCCCGAGCGCCTCTTACTATAGGAGCCCCGCGGCCTGGAGCCAGCCGGGACACCTGCCGCGCACGACCATTCTCTGGGGGAATCATGAAGAGACTGATGGGCCTGACACTGATCGCCGCCGTCCTGGCCGCTCCCGCCTATGCGGACTGCAGCTACCCGAAGGCACCGACAAAGATCCCGGACGGCAACACCGCCGCCCTGGAGGAGATGGTGACCGCCAAGAACGCGGTCCAGGCCTACAACAAGGAGATGGACGCCTACCTGGCCTGTATCAAGCTGGAAGCAGACGACACCTTTGCCAAGCAGGGTGCGACGCTCAACGAAGACCAGAAGAAGCAGATCGCCGCCATGTACGCGCAGAAGAACGATGCCGCGGTGGACGAACTGCAGAGCATTGCCGCGCGCCTGAACGAGCAGATCCGCGTCTACAAGGCGAAGCACCCGTCGAAGTAGCCCTTCGCCGGCGGCTCGTCCCCGACATCAGGAGGGGTTGGCTATGTTGACCCCTTCAGAAGCGGAAAAGCTTATCGGCGAGCACCTGGCGTGCTTGCCGATCGAATCCCTCCCGGTGGGCTACAGCGCGGGGTCGATCCTGCGCGAGAACGTCTACGCGGAGCGCGACCAGCCCCCCTTCGACAGCGTATCCATGGACGGCATCGCGCTCGCCACGAGCGCGGTGCGCGGCGGCCTGCGCCGCTTTCTAATCCAGGGGATGCAGGCCGCGGGCGACCCGCCCACGACGCTGGAATCCCCGCAGCAGTGCCTGGAGGCCATGACGGGCTGCATGCTGCCGGCCGGCTGCGACGCCGTCGTGCCAGTGGAGCGCATCCAGGTGGCCGACGGCTACGCCACGCTGGAGGAGGGTCTGCAGGTGGAGCCCGGTCAGAATGTGCACCGCCGCGGCAGCAACCAGCGCCAGGGAGCGCTGCTGTTGAAGACGGGCGTGAAGCTGGAGGCCCCGGATATCGCAGTGGCCGCCGGCGCCGGCATGGCGCGCCTGCGCGTCAGCCAGCAGCCCGCCATCATGGTGGTCTCCACCGGCAATGAACTGATCGAGCCAGGCGAGCCGATCGAGGCCTGGCAGATCCGCCGCTCCAACGCCTATGCCCTGGCAGCGGCGCTGCGCCGGCGTGGTTTCCAGCGCGTGGCCGATGACCACATCGCCGACGACGCGCAGCTCCTGCAGGCGCGCCTCAAGCAGCACCTGGACACCTACGAGGTGCTGATCCTCTCCGGCGGAGTCTCCATGGGCAAGCTGGACCTGGTGCCGGCGGCCCTGGCCGCCTGCGGCGTCCAGCAGGTCTTCCACAAGATCGCCCAGCGACCGGGCAAGCCCATGTGGTTTGGCAGCGCACCCAACGGGTCGGCCGTGTTTGCCCTGCCCGGCAACCCCGTCTCCACCCTGGTGTGCCTGGCCCGTTATGTCATCCCGGCACTGGGAGCCGCGATGGGCGGGGCCCCCGGCGGCGCGGCCGGGGAGAAGATTGCGCTGGCCGCCCCGGTGACGTTCAATGTCGCCCTGACCGGCTTCCTCCCCGTACGCATCGAGACCGACGAGTGGGGCCGGCCCTGGGCGCGCGTCTCCCCGAACAACAATTCAGGCGACTTTGCGGCGCTGGCGGGGACGGACGGGTTTGTTGAACTGCCCCCCGGCCCCCATGTCTATCCCAAGGGATTCGTGACCCGCCTGTACCGCTGGTAAGGCCCTGGCCATCAACATGACTTCTGCAGACGAGAAAATCGTGACCCTAGGCCGATCCCCGGTGGACCGGCTGAACCGGCCGCTGCGCGACCTGCGCATCTCGGTCATGGACCGCTGCAACTTCCGCTGCCCGTACTGCATGCCGCGGGAGCGATTCCACGAGCACTACCCGTTCCTGAAGACCGCCGAGCGGCTCTCCTTCGAGGAGATCATCCGCCTGACGCGCCTGTTCGTGCCGCTGGGCGTGCGCAAGCTGCGCATCACCGGCGGCGAGCCGCTGCTGCGCGTGAACCTGCCGGACCTGGTGGCGGACCTGAACTCCATCCCCGGGGTCGAGGACATCGCCCTGACCACCAACGGGGTGCTGCTGGCCAAGTACGCCTCCGAGCTCAAGGCGGCGGGCCTGGCGCGCGTCACGGTGAGCCTGGACAGCCTGAACCAGGACCGCTTCGCGTTGATGAACGGCGGCTTCGGCCGCGTCAGCGAGGTGCTGGAGGGTATCGAGCATGCGCAGGCCGCTGGCCTGGGCCCCCTCAAGGTCAACGCCGTCATCCAGCGCGGGGTCAACGACGGCGACGTCATCGACCTCGTTGAGCATTTCCGCGGGACCGGCGTCACCGTGCGCTTCATCGAGTACATGGACGTGGGCAACCGCAACGACTGGCGCGAGCAGCTGGTGGTACCCTCGCGCGACCTGATGCAGGCGATCCACGCGCGCTGGCCGCTGCGCGTGGTCAAGCCCGAGCACGCGGGGGAAGTGGCGCGGCGCTACGCCTTCACGGACGGCCAGGGGGAGGTCGGATTCATCTCCTCCGTGACCCAGCCCTTCTGCGGCGCCTGTTCGCGCGCCCGCCTCTCCTCCGACGGCTCCCTCTACACCTGCCTGTTCGCCCAGACCGGCAAGGACCTGCGTGGCCCGCTGCGTGCCGGCGCCACGGACGAGGAGCTGGATGAGCTCATCCGCGGCGTCTGGAGCCAGCGCGAGGATCGCTACAGCGAGCAGCGCGCGGTCCTGCGGGCGCGCGCGGACGTGACGCCGAAGGTCGAAATGAACTACATCGGCGGCTAGGGACATGGCACGCACACGCTCCGCCCTCACCCACCTGGATGCCGCCAACCGCCCGACCATGGTCGACGTGGGCGCCAAGGCCGTCACGCGCCGCGAGGCCGTGGCCGAGGCGCTGATCCGCCTGCCCGCCACTGTCGCGCGCGAACTTACCCGCACGGGCCACCGCACCAAGAAGGGCCCGGTGTTCGACACCGCGATCATCGCCGGCACGCTGGCCGTCAAGCGCACGCACGAGCTGATCCCGTTCTGCCACCCGCTGCCGGTGGACCACGTGCGCATCGAAGTGGTGCCGCGCCGCGGCGGCCTCAAGGTGACCTGCACGGTCGCTGTGGACCACCGCACGGGCGTGGAAATGGAGGCACTGACCGGCGCCACCGTCGCCGCGCTCACCATCTACGACATGTGCAAGGCGCTCTCCCACGACATCCTCATCGAGCGCGTGCAGCTGCTGGCCAAGAGCGGCGGCAAGCGCGACTTTCATCGCCAGGGCAGGCCATGAGCGCGGTGCTGAAAGGCCTGGTGCTCAGCGGCGGCCGCAGCACGCGCATGCAGCAGGACAAGGCCGTGCTGCACTACGTCGGGCAGACGCAGCTGGACCGCGCCGCGCGGCTGCTGGCCGAGCAGGTGGAGGAGGTCTTCGTCTCGGTGCGCCGCGACCAGACCGGCGAGCCGGTGCGCGCCAAGTACCGGCAGATCGTTGACGCAGAGAGCGTGCAGGGCCCGCTGGCCGGCATCTTCGCCGCCCAAGCCGCCGACCCTGACGCCGCCTGGCTCGTGGTGGCCTGCGACCTGCCGCAGCTGGATGCCAAGACCCTCGCGACGCTTATCGCGGGGCGCGATCCTGCGCGCCTGGCCACGGCCTACCGCAGCAGCCAGAACCAGCTGCCGGAGCCGCTGTGCGCGATCTACGAGCCGGCCAGCGCGCCGGCCCTTAAGGCCTTTGCCGCGACCGGTCGCAACTGCCCCCGCAAATTTATGATCAACAGCGATACGCTGTTGCTGGATCAGCCCAACCCGCAAGCGCTGGAGAACGTGAACACACCTGAAGAATTCCGTGCGACGAGCCAAGCCCTCGGCGCCGCGACCCGAT
Source organism: uncultured Pseudomonadota bacterium (assembly GCA_903868595.1). GTDB lineage: Bacteria > Pseudomonadota > Gammaproteobacteria > Steroidobacterales > Steroidobacteraceae > ZC4RG30. The sequence continues at coordinate 146,228 of CAIPVV010000004.1, read as the reverse complement.
CGATCCGAGTGCAGTACTTCGCCCTGCTGCGCGAACAGGCCCATTGCAGCGAGGAGTCGGTGGACACCGCCGCCGCCACGCCCCGCGAGCTGTTCCTGGAGCTCAAGGCGCGCCACGCCTTCACGCTGCCGGCCGACATGCTCAAAGTCGCGGTCAACACCGAGTTTGCCGACTGGTCGCAGCCCCTGCAGGCGGGCGATACGGTCGTCTTCATCCCGCCGGTGGCCGGCGGATGAGCGCGTTTCGCTTCACGCGCGTCGCGATCGACGGCTCCGCCCTGCGCGGGGAGCTGCTGGACCACCACTGCGGCGGGTATGCGTCTTTCGAGGGCTGGGTGCGCAACCACAATGAGGGCCACGAGGTACGCCACCTGGAGTACGAGGCCTTCGAGCCCCTGGGCATGAAGGAAGGCGAACGGATCATCGCCGAGGCGATCCGCCGCTTCGGCGTCACGCGCGCGCTGTGCGTGCACCGGATCGGGGACCTGGCGCTGGGGGACGTGGCCGTCTGGGTGGGCGTCTCCTCGCCGCACCGCGACGAGGCCTTCAAGGCCTGCCGTTTCATCATCGATGAAGTCAAGCACCGCGTGCCCATCTGGAAGAAGGAGCACTACGTGAACGGCGACTCGGGCTGGGTCAACTGCGAGCGCTGCGCCGCCGATGCCCACAGCCACGATGCGCCGGCGGCGGGCGCCTCACCCTCCCCTCACCACCACGAGCACGGCTAGGCGACCGCCGCGCCCGGCGCTAGCCGGGCCGAACCTGTCCTGCGCCGCGGACCACGTACTTGTAGCTGGTCAGCTGCTCCACGCCCACCGGGCCGCGCGCGTGGAAGCGATCGGTGGAGATGCCGATCTCCGCCCCCATGCCGAACTCGCCGCCGTCGGCGAACTGCGTGGAGGCGTTGTGCAGGACGATGGCGCTGTCGACCCGGCGCAGGAAGCGCTCGGCCGTGGCGGTGTTGTCGGTCACGATCGCCTCGGTATGCGCCGAGCCGTAGTGCGCGATGTGCTGCATCGCCTCCTCCACGCCGTCGACCACGCGCACCGAGATGATCGCGTCCAGGTACTCCGTGCGCCAGTCCTCCTCGGTCGCAGGCTTGACGCGCGGATCCACCTTCTGCGCCTCCGCGTCACCCCGCACCTCGCAGCCGGCCGCCAGCAGCGCCTGGATGAGGCCCTGCAGCTGGCCCGTGGCCGAGCGGTCCACCAGCAGCGTCTCGGCCGCGCCGCAGATGCCGGTGCGGCGAAGCTTCGCGTTCAGCACGATCGCGCGTGCCATGTCGGGATTGGCGTCCCGGTCCACGTACACATGGCAGATGCCCTCCAGGTGCCCGATCACCGGCACGCGTGCCTCCGCCTGCACGCGCTCCACCAGGCTGCGGCCGCCGCGCGGCACGATCACGTTGATGTAGCCGGTCATGCCGGCGAGCATCAGCCCCACCGCAGCACGGTCCGGCGTGGGCACCAGCTGGATGCAGGCCGGCGGCAATCCCGCCGACTCCAGTCCGTGCACCAGGCAGTCGTGGATCGCGGCGCTGGACTTGCGGCTCTCCGAGCCGCCGCGCAGGATCACCGGGTTGCCTGACTTCAGGCACAGTGCACCGGCATCGGCGGTCACGTTCGGGCGGCTCTCGTAGATGATGCCGATAACGCCCAGCGGCACGCGCACGCGCTGGATGACCATGCCGTTGGGTCGGGGCCACTCGGCGCTCACGCTGCCGACCGGGTCCGGCAGTGCCGCGATGTCCTCCAGTCCCTTGGCCATGGCCTCCACGCGCTTCTCGTCGAGCTTGAGCCGATCCAGCATCGCGCCGCTCAAGCCGCGCGCCTGGGCGGCCGCCATGTCCTGGCTGTTGGCCTCCAGGATCTGCGCGCGGCGCGCGCGGATCTGTGCCGCGGCCAGCGTGAGGGCGCGATTACGCGTCGGGGCATCGGACTGCGCCAGCGCGTCGCGGCAGGCCACCGCCTGCTGGCCCAGCTCCTCCATGAGCGCAACCAGCGCAGGATCCACGGCGTTCTTGTGTGTCATGTCTGTACCAACCTTACTTGCGTCGCGACGGCCTAGCGCAGCAGCACCAGGTCGTCGCGATGGATCATCTCATCGCGGCTGCGAAAGCCCAGGATGCCTTCGATCTCGGTGCTGTGGCGGCCCATGATGCGGGTCGCGTCCTGATCTGAATAGGCACTGATGCCCCGGGCGATCTCCAGTCCCTGGGCATCCAGCACGCTCACCGTGTCGCCGCGCTCGAAGCGGCCCGTGGCGCGCGTGACGCCGGCGGGCAGGAGGCTGCGGCCCTTCCGCAGCGCCGCGAGGGCACCCGCGTCGACGCTGATGGCGCCGGCGGGCTTCAGGGTGCCGGCGATCCACTGCTTGCGCGCGGTGGCCGGGTTGGCGCTGGGCAGGAACCAGGTGCAGCGCGCCCCGCCCTCCAGCCGCTTGAGCGGATGCTTGTGGTGGCCGTGGGCGATGCCCAGGTGGCAGCCGGCCGCCACGGCGATGCGCGCGGCGATGATCTTGGTGGCCATGCCGCCGGTGCCCACGTCGGAGGCGGACGTGCCGGCCATCGCCTCGATCTGCGGCGTGATGCGCTTGACCTGCGGGATGAGCTGGGCGCCCGGGTCGCGATTCGGGTCGGCCGTGTACAGCCCGTCCACGTCGGAGAGCAGCACCAGGCAGTCGGCGCTGGCCATCTGGGCGACACGCGCGGCCAGGCGATCGTTGTCGCCGTAGCGGATCTCGTTGGTAGCGACGGTGTCGTTCTCGTTGATCACCGGGATCGCCCCCAGTTCCAGCAGCGTGGTCAGCGTGGCGCGCGCATTCAGGTAGCGGTCGCGCTGCTCGCTATCCTGCAGGGTAAGCAGCACCTGGGCGACGGTGATCTGCTCGTCCTCCAGCAGTTCTTTGTAGGCATGCGCGAGGCGGATCTGCCCGACGGCCGCGGCGGCCTGTTTCTGCTCCAGCGCCAGCGCGCCCTTGGGCAGCTTCAGGTGCCGGCGGCCCAGGGCCACGGCGCCGGAGGAGACCAGGATCACCTGCTGGCCACGGCGACGCAGGCGCCGGAGGTCCTCCACCAGGGACTCCAGCCAGGCTCGGTTCAGGCGGCCGGTCTCCTGGTCCACCAGCAGGGCGGACCCCACCTTGACGACGATCCGGCGGGCCGTGGCGAGGGGCGACGGCGCCGCGCCGCGCGTTTTGTTCTTGGCTTGCATGGACCTGAGACTATAAGTGAACCGTGCGCCGCCGAGCGAGCCAAGCAGCGTTGCCTAACCTGCGAGCAAGGTCCTAATATCTGGCGATGCCGCCCGCTCCTGGCGGCGTTCAACTTGCGGGGTTTGCAGCGGTGGGTAGAGATTACGAGCCGGTACGGGGTCAGTGGTACGAAAACGTCGAGGAAGACGAGACCTTCCGCGTGCTCTCGGTCGATGAAGACGCCGAATTGGTGGAAATCGAGTACCTGGACGGCGACATCGAGGAGCTGGATATCGACTCCTGGCATGAAATGGACCTGGAGAAGATCCCGGAACCGGAGGGCTGGGCCGCCGAGCACGAGTCCGCCGACGCAGAGGAGGAGGACGAAGAGGAAGAGGACGACGACGAGGACTGGGACGAGGATGAAGACGAGGACGATGAGGACCTCGACGATGAGGAAGAGAACGACAATTATTGAGTCGGCCTACCCCTCCCCCCTGAATGCCGGCGCCCGGCGCCGGCAAGATCGATTCAAGCCGTTGATTCACAACGGCTTTATTAACTTGAATCGGCGCTCTCCCACCCCAATGATCTGCTGCACGAACCGGGTCCCTGGGGCCCGTTTCAGCTAAATCCTTCCCGTAGAGGCATTTGTCACGATGAAGCGGATATTCCTGTTCCTGGTCACCAACCTGGCCGTCGTCCTCGTGCTGTCGATCGTCGCCCGGCTGCTGGGCATCGACCAGTACATGAGCGCCCGTGGCGGCGACCTGGGCGGCCTGCTGGTCTTCGCCGCCCTGTTCGGCTTTGGCGGCTCGCTGATCTCGCTGGCGATCTCCAAGTGGATGGCCAAGCGCAGCATGGGCGTGGAAGTCATCGAGCAGCCGAAGAACGCGAGCGAGCAGTGGCTCGTGGACACCGTACGTGCCCACGCCCAGCGCGTCGGCATCGGCATGCCGGAGGTCGGCATCTTCGACTCCCCGACGCCCAACGCCTTCGCCACCGGCGCCAACCGCAACCACGCGCTCGTGGCGGTGAGCTCCGGCCTGCTGCAGAACATGCGCCAGAACGAGGTGGACGCAGTGCTCGGCCATGAGATCGCGCACATCGCCAATGGCGACATGGTGACCCTCACGCTCATCCAGGGCGTGGTGAACACCTTCGTGATCTTCTTCTCCCGCATCATCGGCAACCTCGTGGATAAGGCCCTCTTTGGCAACAAGGAAGGCCGCGGCATCGGCTACTTCGTCTCGGTGATGTTCGCCGAGATGGTGCTGGGCATCCTGGCCAGCGTCATCGTCATGTGGTTCTCCCGGCAGCGGGAGTTCCGCGCCGATGCGGGCGGTGCGCACCTGGCCGGGCGGGCGAACATGATCGCCGCGCTGGAGCGCCTGAAGGACGGTGTCGAGCAGCCCCTGCCGGCGCAGATGGCCGCCTTTGGCATCTCCGGCGGCGGCTCGGGCTTCGGGCGGCTGTTCATGAGCCATCCGCCACTGGATGAACGTATTGCGGCGCTGCGATCCGCAGCTGCGGCATAACCCTGTGCGGAGGGACTTCTCGAATTCGAGGCCGGTTTCGCTGAAACTGAGCCCGGAAAGACGATATAATTAGCAAGTTCAACCGACTGCGCGGTCCGGGGCCTCAGGCCCGGACTGGCCCTGCCGCCACATGCGGACTTGCTAGCGCAGTTGTTGCCCAATCAGCAAGACGCGTGAGGACGGGAATCGATGCAGTCGACTCAATTGGATAAGGACAAGAGCAGCGGCGAAGTGGTTGCCGAAGTTGCCGCCGCGGCGGGCGTGCATGCGAAGGATGCTTATTCGATCGATTGGGTTCGGGCTATCCCCTACATCCTGATCCACCTCTCGTGCATCGCTGTCATCTGGGTCGGCATCAGCCCGATCGCCGTGATCGTCGCCGTCGCGATGTACCTGATCCGCATGTTCGCGATCACGGGCATCTACCATCGCTACTTCTCGCACAAGGCCTACAAGACCTCGCGCGCCGGCCAGTTCATCTTCGCTGTGCTGGGTGCCTCTGCCGTGCAGCGCGGCCCGATCTGGTGGGCGGCCAACCACCGCCACCACCATGCGCACTCGGACCTGAATGAAGACATCCATTCCCCGCTGCAGCACGGGTTCTGGTTCTCGCACATGGGCTGGTTCCTGACGCCCGCGGGCGCCACGTCGGACCAGAAGTTCGTGCGCGACCTGCTCAAGTACCCCGAGCTGCGCTGGCTGGACCGCTACGATGTGGCGGTGCCGGTGCTGATGGGCTTCGGCATGTTTCTGCTGGGCGTGCTGCTGGAGAACGTCGCGCCGGGGCTAGGCACGACGGGCTGGCAGATGCTGGTCTGGGGCTTCGTGATCAGCACTATCGTGTGCTACCACGGCACTTACACGATCAACTCGCTCTCGCATGTGTTCGGTCGCCAGCGCTATCGCACCGGCGACACGAGCCGCAACAACTGGTTCCTGGCGCTGGTGACCCTGGGCGAGGGCTGGCACAACAACCACCACTACTACCCGAACTCGGCCCGCCAGGGCTTCTACTGGTGGGAAATCGACATCACCTACTATGTGCTGAAGGTGCTGTCGTGGCTGGGAATCATCTGGGACCTCAAGCCCATCCCGATCGAGGCGCGCGATCACTCGCCGCGCCGGATCAAGCCGATTCGCTGATACTGACCGCGCCCGCATCCTCGTGAGAGGATGCGGGTCGTGAACAGTCGTCTCTACGCGGGCCGCATCGCCCACCGCCGCCTGGGGGCGGTGCGCAACCAGTTCCGCTATGCCCTCTTCATGGCTTACCTGGACCTGGATGAACTGCCAGGCCTGTTCGACGGCTATTGGCTGTGGTCCGCCCGCCGCCCCGCCCTGGCCTACTTCCGCCGCGCCGACTACCTGGGCGACCCCGACCGGCCCCTGGCCGACTGCGTCCGCGAGCGCATCTGCACCGAACTGGGGCAGGCTCCGGCCGGCCCGATCCGCGTCCTGACGCACCTGCGGTACTTCGGGTACTGCTTCAACCCGGTCACCTTCTACTACTGCCACGACAGCGCCGACGGCCCCGTCAAGGTCATTGTGGCGGAGATCACCAACACCCCGTGGCAGGAGCGTCACAGCTACGTGCTGCCCGTGGAGGCTGCCACCGCCGGCGAGGGCCCGTACCGCTTCGACTTCGAGAAGGCCTTCCACGTCTCCCCGTTCATGCCCATGCAGCAGCACTACCGCTGGCGCTTCGGCGAGCCGGGGGAGCGCCTGGCGGTCTACATGGAGAACCTGAAGGACGGCCAGCGGGTCTTCGACGCGAGCCTCGACCTGGCGGCCCGGCCGATCAGCTCCGCCAGCCTGGCTGGCTGCCTGGTCCGCTTTCCGTGCATGACGCTCACCGTCGTGGCCCAGATCTACTGGCAGGCCCTCAAACTGCTCTTGAAAAAGGCGCCCTTCCACCCGCATCCTGCATAGGACCCGCGTAAGGGGCGCGGCCGGACAACAAGAAAAGCACGACCATGAATACGATTACCAAGCAGTCGATCATTCCGGACAGTGATGCCGAGCGCGCGCTCCCGGAGCAGGCCAGTTTCCTGGCCCGCCTGGGCCGCAAGCACCTGCTGGCCCAGCTCTCCCAACTCAAGGAGGGGGAACTGCGCATCCAGGACGGCGCGCAGGTCCACCGTTTTGGCGCACGCACCGCCCGCTGCGCGCTCACCGCCACGATCACGGTGAACAATGCCCAGTTCTACGCCGATGCCGCCTTCGGGGGCACGGTCGGCGCGGGCGAGGCCTACATCCACGGCCTCTGGCACTGCGACGACCTGACGGCGCTGGTGCGCATCATGGTCGTGAACCGCGAGCTGATGGAAGGGCTGGAGCGCGGCTGGGCCAGCGCCAGTGCCGTCCTGCGCCGCGCGCTGCACTGGGTGAACCGCAACAGCAAGGCCGGCAGCGCCCGCAACATCGCCGCGCACTACGACCTGGGCAATGAGCTCTACAAGCTCATGCTCGACGACACGATGGCCTACTCCTGCGGCATCTTCCTGAACGAGGAGGCCACGCTGCACGAGGCCTCGGTCGCCAAGTTCGACGCCGCCTGCCGCAAGCTCGCCCTCACCCCCAGCGACCACCTGGTGGAGATCGGCACCGGCTGGGGCGGCCTTGCGATCCACGCGGCCGAGCACTACGGCTGCCGCGTCACCACCACCACGATATCGCGCCAGCAGCATGACTATGCGCGCGAGAAGATCGCCGAGCGCGGGCTTCAGGATCGCGTCACGCTGCTCTTCGATGACTACCGCGACCTGACCGGCCAGTACGACAAGCTAGTGTCGGTGGAGATGATCGAGGCGGTCGGCGCCGACTACCTGGACACCTACTTCGCCAAGTGCTCCTCGCTGCTCAAGCCCTCCGGCGCGATGCTGCTGCAGGCCATCACGATCCAGGACCAGGTGTACGCGCAGGCGCTGAAGTCGGTGGACTTCATCCAGCGCTTCATCTTCCCGGGCAGCTTCATTCCCTCCATCACCGCGATCGCCGACTCGCTCACGCGGGTAACGGACCTGAAGATGTTCAACCTGGAGGACATCGGCCCGCACTACGCCCGCACCCTGCGCCTGTGGCGCGAGCGCTTCTTCTCCAACATCGCCCAGGTCCGCAAGCTCGGCTACCCGGAGAGCTTCAACCGGCTCTGGGAGTTCTACCTGTGCTACTGCGAGGGTGGCTACGCCGAGCGCCAGCTGGGCAACATCCAGGTGCTGCTGACCAAGCCAGGCTGCCGGCGCCCGGCCATCGCCGCGGCCTGACGGCCGCGGCCTGCGCATGGACCTGGCAGTTCGGCTGCGTGAGCTGCTGGGTCCGGAGGGCGTGCTCACGGCCCCCGCCGATATCGCCCCCTACCTCGTCGACCACCGGCGCCTCTACCAGGGCGCGAGCCCCGCGGTGGTTGCGCCGGCCAGCGTGGCCGACCTGCAACGCCTGCTGGCCTGGTGCTCCGAGACCGCCACCCCCGTGGTCCCGCAGGGCGGCAACACGGGCTACTGCGGCGGTGCGACCCCGGATGAGTCCGGGCGGCAGCTGGTGCTGTCGCTGCGTCGCCTGAACCGCGTGCGCGCCGTGGACCCGGCGAACTTCTGCCTGACCGTGGAGGCCGGCTGCCTGCTGGCCCAGGTGCAGGCGGCCGCTGCCGCCGCCAACCGCTACTTCCCGCTCAGCCTGGGCTCGGAGGGCAGCTGCCAGATCGGCGGGAACCTCGCCACCAATGCCGGCGGCACCAGCGTGCTGCGCTATGGCATGACGCGCGACCTCACGCTGGGCCTGGAGGTGGTGCTGGCCGACGGCCGGCTGCTCTCCAGCCTCTCGCCGCTGCGCAAGGACAATACCGGCTACGACCTGAAGGGCCTGTTCGTCGGCAGCGAAGGCACGCTGGGCGTGATCAGCGCGGCCTGCCTGAAGCTCTACCCGGCGCAGCGCTCCACCGCGACCGCCTGGGTCAGCATCGCGGACCCGGCCGCGGCGATCCAGCTGCTCGGCCGCCTGCGGGAAGGCAGCGGCGATCGGGCCAGCAGCTTTGAGCTCGTGCCGCACGTGGCGCTGGAGCTGGTGCTGGCGCATGTGCCGGCGACGCGCAGCCCCGGCACGGCGCACGCGCCCTGGTACCTGCTGATCGAGCTGACCTCCTCGGCCAGCGAGGACCTGCAGGCGGTGCTGGAGGCGGCACTGGGGCGCGCGATCGAATCCGGCCTGGTGCAGGACGCGGCGGTGGCACGCAGCGAGCAGCAGCGCGCGGACTTCTGGCGGCTGCGCGAGAGCGTGCCGGAGGCCCAACGGCGGGCCGGCGGCAGCCTCAAGCACGACGTCTCGATCCCGGTGGCCGCGATGCCGGAGTTCATCCTGCGCGGGGCGCGGCTGGTGGAGCAGCTGGCGCCGGAGGGCTACCTGATCGCCTACGGCCACGTGGGCGACGGTAACCTGCACTTCAACCTGAACCAGCGGCCGGGCGCCGACAGCGCCGCGTTCCACGCGCGCGAGGCGCCGCTCAAGCGCGCGATCCACGACCTGGTGGCCGAGCTGTCCGGCAGCTTCAGTGCCGAGCACGGCATCGGGCGGCTGAAGGTGGGGGAGCTGGAGCGCTACGCGCAGCCGCTGGAGCTGGAGCTGATGCGGGGCATCAAGCGGCTGCTGGACCCGCAGGGCATCATGAACCCCGGCAAGGTCCTGCGCCGCCCGGGCAGCTAGGGATAGACGTCGCGCAGCTGCCGCGCCGACAGCGCGCAATGCTTCGGCTGGCAGAGCTGTGGCTGCCCGCTCACGGCCGGGGCTTGAGCACGCGCAGCAGCCCTTCCTGGCAGGTGCTGGCGACCAGCACGCCCTCGCGCGTGAAGATGTTGGCGCGCGCAAAGCCGCGCGACCCGGAGGCGCTGGGGCTGTCCATCGCGTACAGCAGCCACTCATCCACCCGCAGGGGGCGATGGAACCACATCGCATGGTCGATGCTGGCCACCACCACGTTGGGCGTGGCCATCGAGATGCCGTGCGGGCGCATGGCCGTGCCGATCAGGTGGTAGTCGGAGACGTAGGCCAGCAGGCAGCGATGCAGCAGTTCGTCCTGCGGCAGGCGGTCGACGGCCCGGAACCACACATCCTGGCGCGGCGGCTCGCGCTGCGGGTTGGCGTAGTTCACCGGCTGCACCATACGGAACTCGAACGGGATTTCCTTGCGCAGGAACCTCAGCGCCGTCTCCGGCAGCTGCGCGCGCAGCTCCACCGGCACGTCGGCGACATCGCGCAGCGTCTCCGGCATCGGTACAGCCGGCATATCGATCTGGTGCTGCAGGCCCTCCTCCGGCACCTGGAAGGAGGCCGCCATGTGGAAGATCTGCTCGCCGTGCTGGATGGCGATGACGCGCCGGCTGCTGAAGCTGTGGCCATCGCGGCTGCGATCCACCTCGTAGACGATCGGCGCGTTGAAGTCGCCGCGTCGCAGGAAGTACGCGTGCAGGGAGTGCACGCTTCGGCCCTCGGTGGTCGCGTAGGCGGCCGAGAGCGCCTGGCCCAGCACCTGCCCGCCAAACACCTGGGCGCTGCCGATGTCGCGGCTGGAGCCGCGGAAGAGGTTCTCCTCCAGCCGCTCCAGCTCCAGCAAATGCAGCAAGTCCACCAGGTGCGCGTTCATGCTGTCTGCCCTCGCCCTATTCTTCGCCGATGCCCAGGCGCTTTTGCATCACAGGACTGGTCGTCGTGTACTGCAGGAACTGGCGCTTGGTCGGGTACAGATAGGCCTGGATGCCGAACGCGGCCAGCGCCGCCTCGTGGAAGCCGGAGAGGATCAGCTTCTTCTTGCCCGGGTAGGTGTTGATATCGCCCACGGCGAAGATGCCCGGCACGCTGGTCTGGAACTTCTCCGTGTCCACCTTCAGCGCCTTCTTCTCCAGCTCCAGGCCCCACTCGGCGATGGGGCCAAGCTTGGGGTGCAGCCCGAAGAAGGCCAGCACACGCTCGGCCTTGAGCTCCTGCAGCGTGCCGTCCGTGCCCTTCACGCACAGGCCGGCGAAAGCCTGGCCGTCGCGCAGCAGCCCCTCGGCCGTGCCCTCCACGAAGCGGATACGGCCCGCGGCCACCAGTTCCTGCATGCGCGCCACCGACGCCGGCGCCGCGCGGAACTCCGGGCGACGGTGCACGAGCGTGAGGCTTGCGACCTTGTCGGCCAGGTCCAGCGTCCAGTCCAGGGCCGAGTCGCCGCCACCGAAGATCACCAGGTGCTTGCCGTGGAACGCAGCGGCGCTCTGCACGCGGTAGAACACGTTGCTGCCCTCAAAGGCATCGATGCCCTCCACGCCCAGCTTTTTTGGCTGGAAGGAGCCCACGCCGCCGGCGATCACCACGGCGCCCGCGTCGAACTCCAGGCCGCCGGCGGTGCGGACATCAAAGCGCCCGTCTTCGCGCTTGCTGACGCCCGTCACCTCGTGGCCGAAATGCATGCCGGCGCCAAAGGGCTTGATCTGCTGCAGCAGGCGATCCACGAGCTCCTGCGCACCGCACACCGGCAGGGCCGGGATGTCATAGATCGGCTTCTCCGGGTAGAGCTCGGTGCACTGTCCGCCCGGGGCGGCCAGCGAGTCCAGCAGGTGGGCCTTCATGCCCAGCAGCCCCAGCTCGAAGACCTGAAACAGACCGCAGGGGCCCGCGCCAATGATGACGACTTCGGTTTGAATGGCAGTGCTCAAGATAGCTCCAGACAGCAAGGTGGGCGCAGGCGCCCGAGGATGTGGCCCGCTTGGATACCGCCGCGCTTTACGCGCGGCCGGCGTTGGAATCCGTGGGCGTGTGGAAGTACTCGCTGTCGGAGGCGAGTTCGTTCATCAGGCGCTTGAGCTCTTGCATGCGGCTCTCCGCGGTACTGATCGGCAGGCAGTCCTGGCAGCGCGGATCCCCGCAGGGCTGGCGCGAATAGAGCCAGTACTGGATCGCGCCGGCCAGCAGCCCGTCGGCGATGTCCCAGAGATCGGCATCCTTGTCCTTGTCGGCCAGCTTGTTGCCAAGGTCCACGGCCTTGGTGAAGGCGGAATCAAAACTTTCTGGTGTGGCGCTCATGAGCCCTTTCTGTCTGCCCGTGAAGTATCGAGTTGGCGGCGCAGGATACGCGTCCAGGCGTCGATGAGGTCGCGCTCGTCGGCCGAATTGGTAACCGAGTTGGCCAGCTGCAGTTCCGGGTAGTCACGCATCTGGCGGTGATCGGCCATTCGTGCCAGCAGTGTACCGCTGCGCGAATCCCGCAGCTCCGCGACGAACGACCCCTCGCCGGCCCTGAGCACGTACTCCTGGCGGATGGCAGCGTCCTTGATCTCCGGCGCGTAGATATCGAGGTCCAGGATCGTCGCGCGCACCTCCAGCACGTCCTCGCCCGGGGCCTGCGCCACGGCCAGGCCGCCCTTGCGGCTCAGGCCGCGCTGGATCTCCTCGCGCGCCAGCTTGGCCGTGTCCTGCCGCAGCTCCTCGATCTCCCGGGGCTTGAGCTCGGGGTGCTCCTTGGCCCAGGTCGCGGTGAAGCTCACCGGCACCGGCGCCACCAGGACGCGGCGGTAGGCGGCGAGGGAGGCACCGGGCAGGACGGCGTAGTCCTGGGCCCCCCTGGCCGGCTGGCGCACCAGGGCCGCAGCCTCCGGCGGTGGCGGTGGCAGGGCTGCGGCCCCCGCCGTCCCCGACGCGAGCGCCAATCCCAGCAGTACGCGCAGGACGCTGCGGTACAAACAAATCGAGGTGGACGTCATGCGTATTTCCCCAGTGGCTTTACGGGGTAGTCTGGGGCTAATTATAACTACAGTTGCCAGAGCCTCCCTTGACATTAACTGCCTATGCAAATATCCAGGTAGCCATGACCCGAGAATCACCGACCCAACCGGCCTTCTACAGTGGCGACCAGTGGACCGCCGAGGATTCCATTGGTTACCTGATCCGCCAGTCCCTGGCCACGCTGCAGCGCGCCGCGGAAGCGGAGATGCGACTGTGCGGCCTGACCTCGGTGCAGTGGGCCCCGCTGATGATCATCTCCCGCGGGGGAAATCCCACGGCGGCCAGCCTCGCGCGCGACCTCAACACCGACACCGGCGCGATGACGCGCATGCTGGACCGGCTGGAGGCCAAGGGCCTGCTGACCCGCTGCCGCAGCGAGACGGACCGCCGCGTGGTGAAGCTGGCGCTGACCGAGCTGGGCCGGGAAACCACGACGCGCATCCCGCACCACCTGGCGCGTGTCTACAACGCGCACCTGAAGGGGTTCACGTCGGAGGAGTTCGAGCAGTTCAAGGGCTTCCTGCGTCGCCTCGGAGAGAACTCCGTGGCCGGTGCCCCGCCTGCGGCCGAGCCGGCTAGCGGTAGCCGCGCGCCTGCAGCGTAAAGAGCTGCGCGTAACGCCCGCCGGATTGCATGAGCGACTCGTGGCTGCCCAGCTCCACGAGCCGGCCGTGGTCCAGCACGGCAATCTGGTCGGCCATGCGCACCGTGGAGAAGCGGTGCGAGATCAGTATTGTCATGCGGCCCTTTGCCAGCTGGCGGAAATGTTCGAAGACCTCTGCCTCGGCCTGCGCATCCATCGCCGCCGTCGGCTCATCCAGCACCAGCACATCGGCACGTGTGCGCATGAAGGCGCGTGACAGCGCCACCTTTTGCCACTGGCCGCCGGAGAGCTCGCGTCCGTTCAGGAACCACTTGCCCAGCTGCGTTGTGTAGCCGGAGGGCAGGCCGGCGATGAACTCGCTCGCCCGGCCCTTCTCAGCCGCCTCGCGCCAGCGCGCCTCGTCCTCGAAATGCGGTTCGTCGCCCGCGCCGATGTTCTCCCCGACCTGCATCTGGTAGCGCGTGAAGTCCTGGAAGATCACGCCGATGCGCTCGCGCAGGCGCGACTCGTCCCACTCGCGCAGGTCCAGCCCATCCAGCAGGATCCGTCCGGCCGTCGGCTGGTACAGGCGCGTCAGCAGCTTGATCAGCGTGGTCTTGCCTGAGCCATTGGCGCCGACCAGCGCAAGGCTCCCGCCCGGCGCCAAGTGCAGCGAGACGTCCTCGATCGCCGCCTCCGTCGCACCTGGGTAGCGGAAGCTCACGTGCTCAAAGCGTACGCCGTCCTGCGGGTTGCAGCCCTGCAGCGCATGCCCGCCCGGGGCGCGCACCGGCGTCTCCAGGTATTCGTAGAGCGTGGAGAGGTAGAGGTTGTCCTCGTAGAGACCGCTGACGGCCGACAGGGCGGCGGTGACCGCCATCTGCCCTTGCCGGAAGAGCATCAGATACATGGTCATCTGGCCGACACTGATCTCCCCGCGCACGGCGCTCATCGCCACCCACGCATAGGCACAGTACAGCGTCACCGTCGCCAGCAGCCCCAGCGCGAATCCCCAGCTATCCCGCTGCAGGGCAAGGCGCTTGTCCTCCCCGTACAGGCGCACAAAGATCCCCTTGTAGCGATCCAGCAGCCGCCGGCCCAGCCCATAGAGCTTGACCTCCTTGGCATGGTCCTCGCGCGCCAGCACCGTCTCCAGGTAATCCTGCATGCGCTTCTCGGCCGAGCGCCAGCGAAACAGCCGGAAGGCGTCGCTGGAGAACTTGGTCTCCGCCACGAACCCCGGCAGTCCTGCCAGCAGCAGCAGCAGCACCGCCCAGGGCGAGTAGTGCAGGAGCAGGGCGGAGAAGCTCAGGAGCGAGACCAGGTTCTGCGCGAGCCCGAAGCTGCGGCTCACCAGGCTCAAGGGGCGCACCGAGGCCTCGCGCCGCGCGCGCGTCAGCCGGTCGTAGAACTCCGAGTCCTCGAAGTGCTCCAGGTCCAGCGTCAGCGCCTTCTCCAGGATCATCACGTTGACGCGATGGCCCAGCTGCTGGCGCAGCAGCGAGTTGGTGAACGAGAGGCTGCGCTGGCAGAGCGCGAGGGCCGCGATGACCATGCCCTCCAGCACCACCAGGGTGATGACGCGGTGGCTGTCGCCCTGCCCGTGGGTGGAGGCCAGCACCACCGCATCGACGATCTGCGCGCCGATCCAGGCCACCAGCGCCGGCAGCGCACCGGCCAGCAGCGTGAGGGAGCCCAGCGCCAGCGCCAGCCGGCGGCTCGTGGCCCAGACCAGGGTCAGCGCGCGGCGGCTGTACTTGAAGACTGACAGGAACTCGCGCGCGAGCTGGCGCAGTTCAGGGGGCCGGGGGGGTTGCAACGGAGGGGGGCGAGGCACGCCCCATTATGCCCTGCCGCGGTGCTGCCCTGCGCTACAAGCCGGCCTGCAGCGATCGCCAACCCCATCCCGCCACAGCGTGGTCGCCGCGACCTACCCGCGGACAGGGAGAGCTGCTGCGCGCACCCCGCAACCGGGGCACTGCAGGGGAACTGCGCCTGTGCTAGCAGCCGACGTTGACCCGGGAGCGCTACGCGGTGCGCGCGGCAGAGGGGCTGCTGCGCTGGGTGCAGCCGGTGCCCAAGACACTTTGGCAGCGGGGGCCCGAGCTCCCCATCGACGACTACCGCCACGGCTCCCCCAGGCTCAGCGACCTCCTGAAGCGGCCGGTCAGGGCGCTGAAGATCAACCGCTGCTTCGTCGCCGCGATGGTGGATGAGGCGGACCTGGCGGCGATCGTGGGCTCCACCCTCGACCTGGGGCTCAACCCGGGCCGCAAGCTGGTGGCGGCGGGCGTGGAGGATGCGGCCGGCCTGTTGATGCTGCGGCAGCTGGGCTGCGAGCAGGCGCTGGGCTACTGCGTCAGCCGGCCCTGGTCCGCCGCTGACCTGTCGCCGTGGCTGCGCACCTTCGGCTTCTCGCCGGGACGCACGGGCGTCGCCGCGCCGGCCGTGGCCGCGACCGGGACCGGGACCGGGACCGGGACCGATTTGGCCGCCGTGGCCTGACCGGCCGCGCTCTGCCACGCCTGCTCGCTCCAGATCGCCGAGGCCTCCAGCGCCGAGGCCACCAGCAGCCGCGCCTCGATATTGGTGCGATCCACACCGTAGACCTCATACAGCGCCTCGAACGCCGCTTCCCTGCCCACGCGCCCGGACAGCTCGGCCAGCCGCTGCGGATTGGTCAGCATCTCCGCCGTCTGCATGACAGCCGTATCCCGGGTGCCGGCGACGATGACCAGGCGATTCCCGCTCGGGCCGGCGAAGGTGGATACGTAGCCGTAGTCCCTGTAGCGCTCGGAGTCCTTCAGCGGCCCGCCGGCCTCGCTGACATAGGGCGTGCCGCTCACCGAGTCGATGAGCTCATCGAAGGAGGCGCCGACCGTGAAGCGGGATCCGGCGAAGACCACGTCCTGCAGCATGCCGAGCGCGCTCAGGTAGCCGATGTAGACGATGTGGGAGGTCTTGAAGACCTGCGGCGTGAGTTCCGAGGCCAGCGTGATATGCACCTGTTTGCCCGCCGCCAGCAGCACGGGCAGCACCTGCCGCAACGCATAGGCACTGGCGGTCGGCAGGTAGCCCAGGTTCAGGTCCTCGTAGCGGGCGGCCAGCTCCGGCTGCTGCTTGAGGCGCTGCTCCAGGTCGCCGCGGGAGTTGATGTCGTATTCGCGCACGAGCCGGCTGGACTGCGTCTCCCCCGGCTTGCGCTCCCCGAAGATGTAGTAATCGCCCAGAACGATCTCCACCGGCCGGTCGTCGGCCAGCAGCGGGCGCCAGACGGGGCTCTGCCGCGCCGCAGCCACATCGGCCGCCGCTGCCGGTCCCGCCGCGCGCAGGCGCTGCACGCCCAGGACGAGCGTGGTCGCGAGCAGGACGCCGATCAGCGCAACCCCCAGCCCTTCGCGCCGCGAGAGTGCGCTGCGGCGCACCTGCAGCGGGGCCGCCGCCACGACCAGCCGGTACTCGCCGCGTGGGATGAGCAGGCGACCCGCCGCGCCCTGCCCGGGACCGCTGTAGTAGACGTCCAGCTTGCGCCGCAGCTTGTGGACGTAGACCCGCACCAGGGCGTCCTGGGTGGCGTCGAAGCCGGCGCCCTTGCCGAAGGCGTCGATAGCGACCTCGATTTCCTTGGGCACCCGCCCCGAAACGGCGCACTCGACCAGGAAATCAAACAGCCGGCGTGTCTGCCCGGAACGACCCAAGACGCCACTGGCGCGCACGCGCTCGGCATGCTGCAGCAGGGAGTCGGGCGCGGCGGCGCCGGTTTCGGTTGGGGTGTCGCTCACGGTCCCGAAGTCTAGCAGCTGGGCCCCTCACGCCAGCCGCGCAATCTGGCATGGAAACTGCTACTCTCGGCGCCCTTTTTAGCCGGCCCGACGGGCCCCAAACGGGCCCTACCCCATCATGAATCGACCGATCCGTAATATCGCCATCATCGCCCACGTTGACCATGGCAAGACGACCCTCGTCGACTGCCTCCTCAAGCAGTCGGGAACCTTCGCCGCCCACGAGAAAATGGGCGAGCGAATCATGGATTCCAACGCGATCGAGAAGGAGCGTGGCATCACGATCCTGGCGAAGAACTGCGCCATCGAGTACGGCGGCTTCCGCATCAACGTCGTCGACACGCCGGGCCACGCCGACTTCGGTGGCGAGGTGGAGCGCGTACTCTCGATGGTGGACGGCGTGCTGCTGCTGGTCGACGCGGTGGAAGGCCCGATGCCCCAGACGCGCTTCGTGACCCGCAAGGCCCTGGGCCTGGGCCTCAAGGCGATCGTGGTGGTGAACAAGATCGACCGTCCGGGCGCGCGTCCGGGCTGGGTCATCGACCAGACCTTCGACCTGTTCGACAAGCTGGGCGCGACCGACGAGCAGCTGGATTTCCCGGTGATCTACGCCTCGGCCCTGCAGGGCTGGGCGAGCACCGACCACCTGGCACCGCAGCCGGACATGTCGCCGCTGTTCGAGGCCATCCTGAAGCACACGCCGGCCCCGCAGACCGATGCCAACGGCCCGTTGCAGCTGCAGGTCTCGCAGCTGGACTACAACTCGTACGTGGGTCGCATCGGCATCGGCCGCATCCGCCGCGGCACGGTCAAGGTAGGCC
The DNA here is from genome assembly GCA_903868595.1 of uncultured Pseudomonadota bacterium. Classification (GTDB taxonomy): domain Bacteria; phylum Pseudomonadota; class Gammaproteobacteria; order Steroidobacterales; family Steroidobacteraceae; genus ZC4RG30. The sequence continues at coordinate 128,564 of CAIPVV010000004.1, read as the reverse complement.
AGAACGTGGTCATGCGCTACGGCGATGAGGACCGCGGCCCGGGCAAGATCGCCCAGGTGCTCACCTTCACCGGCCTTGAGCGCCACAGCGTGGACAGCGCCAGCGCCGGCGACATCGTGGCCATCACCGGCCTGCCGGACGTGAACATCGGCATTACGGTCTGCGACGTCACGGCGCCGGAGGGCCTCAAGCCCATCGCGGTGGACGAGCCGACCCTGGCCATGAACTTCCAGGTCAACACCTCGCCACTGGTCGGTCGCGAAGGCAAGTTCGTCACCAGCCGCCAGATCCGCGAGCGCCTGAACCGGGAGCTCGAGCACAACGTCGCCCTGCGCGTGGAAGACACGGCCGATGCCGACGTGTTCCGCGTCTCCGGTCGCGGCGAGCTGCACCTGACCATCCTGATCGAGAACATGCGCCGCGAGGGCTTTGAACTGGCCGTCTCGCGCCCGCAGGTACTCATGCGCAACATTGACGGCGTGCTGAGCGAGCCTTTCGAGGCCCTCACGGTCGACGTGGAGGAAGCCCACCAGGGCGGCGTCATGGAGGCCCTCGGCCAGCGCAAGGCGCAGATGAAGGACATGGCGATGGACGGCCGTGGCCGCGTGCGCATCGATTACCGCGTCCCGGCCCGGGGCCTGATCGGCTTTCAGGGCGAGTTCATGAACCTCACCCGCGGCAGCGGCCTGATGAGCCACGTCTTCGACGGCTACGCGCCGATGCAGGGCGACATGTCAGACCGCCGCAACGGCGTGCTGATCAGCATGGAGAGCGGCGATACGGTCGCCTACGCGCTGTGGAGCATCCAGGAGCGCGGCAAGCTGTTCATGGGCGCGGGCGTAAAGGTCTACGAGGGCATGATCATCGGCATCCACAGCCGCGAGAATGACCTGGTCGTGAACCCGATCAAGACCAAGAAGCTCACCAACATGCGCGCGTCGGGCAAGGACGAGGCCGTAGTGCTCGTGCCGCCGATCGAGCTCACGCTGGAGTACGCGGTGGAGTTCATCGCAGACGACGAGCTGGTGGAAGTCACGCCGCAGTCGATCCGCATCCGCAAGCGCTACCTGACCGAAAACGAGCGCAAGCGCTCCAACAAGTCCGAAGCCCTGTTGGTGGTGTGAGGTGGGCAGCTCGATGATGCCGGTGACCCGCGCGCTGCTGGTCGGCTGCATCGCGGGCTACCTGCTGCAGCTGGTCAACGGCGACCTGCTTGCCATACGTTTCGCGCTATGGCCCTTGAACGGCGGCATTTACGCGCCGCCGTTCGAGATCTGGCAGCTCATCACCTACTCCTTCCTGCACGGCGGTTTCGCGCACCTGGCCTTCAACATGTTCGCCCTGTACATGTTCGGCTCGGAGATCGAGCGCCTGCTGGGCACCCGCCGCTACCTGATCTACTACTTCGTGTGCGTGGTGGGGGCGGGCCTTGCGCAGCTGGCGGTGGCGCAGATCCATGGGGGCGACCCGGCGCCGACGGTGGGCGCCTCCGGCGGCATTTTCGGCCTGCTGCTGGCCTTTGGTCTGGCCTACCCGCGACGCCGGCTCATACTGCTGTTCCCGCCCATCCCCATGCCCGCGTGGCTGTTCGTCACGCTGTACGGGCTCCTGGAGCTGTTCCTGGGGGTGACGGGCACGGAGGCCGGGGTGGCGCACTTCGCCCACCTGGGCGGCATGGCCGCCGGCTTACTGCTGATCCTCTACTGGCGCGTCCGCAACGCCTGAGGCGTTGCAGCGCCCACCTTTCCCGGCCCTAGCCTACTTCGCAGCGGTTGCGACCGTCGGCCTTGGCCTCGTAGAGGGCCTTGTCCGCGCGACCCAACGCGTCGTCGGCGGTGTCGCCCTCGCGGAACGCGGTGACGCCACAGGACAGCAAGACCGATACCGGCAGGCCCGGGAAGTGGAAGCCGAGCTTGGCCACCGACTCGCGCATGGGCTAGACCCCCTTTCGCGCGTCGGCGAGGCTGGTACCGGCCAGGATCATCACGAACTCCTGGCCGCCATAGCGGGCCAGGAAGTCCGTCTCGCGAACGCGGGCCGCCAGGCACTCCACCCGCTCTCGCATCTTCCGGTTGCGTTCCCATTGCAAGCGCATGCTGCGCTTCGCGCGAACGCAACTCGTGCACCTGTTCGCTGATCGTATCCAGGCGCGTGCGCACCTTTTGCTTGACCTGCGCGAGGTCCACGCTCCGCTCCACCCAAGAGCCCCGCTCGTGCAGGTCGTTGGCGAGCTTCCCATGGAATCGGTGGAACGCTGGTGCAGCGCCGCGGTGGCGTCCGACAACGACTGGCAGAGCTTCTCCAGCTCCGGCTCCGGGGACGGGTTGCGCAGCAAGACGGCCAGGCGGCCCAGCTTCCTATCCAGGCGGGGGAAAAGTCTGGCGCATCGACGCCAGGCACAGCCGGCCCGGCAGGTGACTCAGCACGCTCTGCAGGCTGCGGAATGAGGGCTATTCCGCCTCCAGGGACTTCAGTGCGTCAAACTACTTTTCTTGCCAATGATCCGAATCGGCTCGCGCGTACACGGTAGAACCCCGGGCCGGGCGATCCCGGCGCGGCGTATTGCCTGTAACTGGAGTCGGCTGGGGCGGCCGACCCGGGGAATTAATGGTGCGCATTTGATAAGGCACCTGCCCAATACGTCTAAACATTGCACGCTAGCCCAGCGGGGTCTCCTCCGACCCGGCCAGATCGCCGAACTGCAGCTGTGCGAGCCGCGAATACAGCGAACTGGTTCGCAACAGTTCCACGTGAGTTCCGATCGCGGCAATCTTGCCGCGATCCATGACCACGATCCGGTCGGCCTTGAGCACGGTGGAGAGGCGGTGGGCGATGATCAGCGTGGTCCGCGTGGCCATCAGGCGCTCCAGCGCCTCCTGGACCAGCCGCTCACTCTCCGCATCCAGCGCACTGGTGGCCTCATCCAGCAGCAGGACCTTGGGATCCTTGAGGATCGCCCGCGCGATGGCGATCCGCTGGCGCTGCCCGCCGGACAGACGCGTGCCGCGCTCGCCCAGGAAGCTGTCGTAGCCCTGCGGCAATTGGCGGATGAATTCATCCGCCGCCGCGGCGCGCGCTGCCGTCTCGATCTCCGCGTCGGTTGCATCTGGTCGGCCGTAGCGGATGTTCTCGCGCGCCGAGGTGCCAAACAGCACCGTATCCTGCGGTACCAGACCGATACGCGAACGCAGTGCCACCGGGTCCACGTGGGCGATGTCCACGCCATCCAGCAGGATACGGCCTTCCTGCGGATCGTAGAATCGCAGCGCCAGCTGAAACGTCGTGCTCTTGCCGGCGCCGGAAGGACCGACGAACGCCACGGTCTCGCCGGGCTTGATGTCCAGCGTGAAGTCGGCCAGCGCCGAGCTGTCCGGGCGGGAGGGATAATTGAAACGCACGCCCTCGAAGCAGATCGCCCCGGCGCTGGCCACCGGGAAGGTCTCAGGCACCGCGGGTGCGCAGATCGAGGAGCGAGCCAGCAGCAACTCCGCCAGTCGCTCCATCGCGCCGGCCGCACGCTGCACCTCGCCCCACTGCTCGATCAGCGCGGCCGCGGCCGACATGACGAAGCCCGCGTACAGGAGGAACTGCCCCAGCTGCCCGCCGGTCATCGCCCCGGAAAGTACGGCGCGGGCGCCCAACCACAGCACCAGCGTGATCGCGCCCATGACCAGCATGGTCCCGATGGCGGTCAGGCGGGCGCGCACCACGTTGCGGCGAACGGCCGTGGCGAAGCTCTCCTCAACCGAGGCGGTGAAGCGCTCGCTCTGCAGCTTCTCCAGCGTGAAGGCCTGCACGGTCTGCATTGCGTTGAGTGTCTCGCCCGCCAGGCCGCTGGAATCCGCCACCCGGTCCTGCGAGTCACGCGAGAGGCGCCGCACGCGCCGGCCCACCGCGAACAGCGGCAGCATGATCACCGGTATCAGCAGCACGATCACGCCCATGAGCTTGGCGCTGGTCGCGCCCATCATCACCAGGCCGCCCAGCAGGTTCAGCGTGGAGCGTAGCGTGATGGAGAGGCCCACGCCGGAGATCGACTGCACAAGCGTCGTGTCGGTGGTCAATCGCGAAAGCACCTCGCCGGTGCGCGTGACCTCGAAGAACGCCATGTCCATGTGCACGATGCGGCGGTAGACGGCGCTGCGCACGTCGGCCACGACGCGCTCGCCCAGCCACGTCACGAGGTAAAAGCGCAGCGCCGCGAAGATGCCAAAGACCACCGCGGCGCCCAGGAAACCCAAGAAGTAGCGGTTGATCGTCGAGGGATCGTTGGCCGTCATCCCATGGTCGATGAGCTGTCGTACGGCCATTGGCAGCGCGAGCAGCGCCGCCGAGGCGACCAGCAGGGCTCCCAGGGCCAGCACCAAGGTGGTGCGGTAGGGGCGCAGGAACGGCGCGAGCGACCGGAGGGGTCGGAGGGATTTGGCCTTGGGGCGTTCAGCGACGGTCTGGTTCATCGGCGACACGGTACAGGCGCTGCCACGGCGTGGCAACGCGCGGTACGCCGGCGCCACGGCGGGCCGGCCGGCCGGCGCCGGGCCAGATCCCGCTCCGGTCAGGTCCAGTCAGGTCAGGCGGTTCAGGCCGTTGTACGCCGCGATTCGAAAGGCCTCGGGGAGGGTCGGGTAGTTGAAGGTCGTACTGATGAAGTAGCGCAGCGTGTTGATGTCGCGGCTGGCCATCACGGTCTGTTCGGATGGGGACGATCTCGCAGGCGTCATCGCCATAGCCGTGCACGCCCCGGGGTCTGCAGGGTCTGCGCTTTACGGAGGATCTTCAGCCGGCCGACGCGCTGGTGGGTCATCTGCGCGCGTGCCAGGGACTTAGAAGTGGATGTGACCGATCTCGTAGGGCACGTGTGCCTCCTGCAGCTGCCGCGGGGTCCTACCGACGCAGGAGATCGCCGGGATCGTGTAGGCGCCGCTGGGGATCAGGTCCAGGGCGGCGGGCCGGGGTGGCCGGATCCACGACCAACTGGCCGACATACCCGCCCTGCTGGTAGGCGGCACGGGCCAGGGCTGGCGGCTGGCGGGACCGTTGACTCATTGCAGCGCGTGGATTGAGACGCGAGTCAGTCATCCCCCGGGGGCGCCGCCGGGAAAAGCACTTCCGTATAGCCGAATCGACGCAGGTCCACGATACGCGTCGGGTACAGGATGCCGTCCAGGTGATCCACCTCGTGCTGCACGACGCGCGCATGGAAGTCCTCCACGCTGCGGATGATCGGCCGGCCGAACTCATCGAAGCCCTCATAGCGCAGGCGCTTGTAGCGCGGCACCACGCCGCGCAGGCCGGGGACCGACAGGCAGCCCTCCCAGCCCTCCTCCGTTTCCGTCCCCAGCGGCGTCAGCCGGGGATTGATGAGCACCGTGTAGGGCACCGCGGGCGCATCGGGATAGCGCTCGTTGGCCTCGAAGCCGAAGATCACCACGCGCAGCGAGACGCCGATCTGGGGCGCCGCAAGGCCCGCGCCGCGCTCGGCGGCCATGGTGTCCCGCATGTCCTGCAGCAAGTCTTGCAGTTCCCGGGTATCGAAGGCCTTGACCTCCGCGGCGCGCGCCAGCAGCAGTGGCTCCCCCATTTTTAGAACGCGCTTTACGGCCATGATCTTTAACTGTCCTTGAAGGGGCTCTGAGCAGCTCCAGAACGACAAAGGCCCGGGAGACCCGGGCCTTTGTACTGGATAGGCTGATGGGCGGAGAACCGATCGCGCAGTTCCCGCAACCAGCGAATCAACTTACCAGCGACCGCCACCGCCACCGCCGCCGCCACCACCGCTGCCGCCGCGGAAGCCGCCGCCGCCGCCGCTACCGCCGCGGAAGCCACCGCCGCCGCCGCCACCACCGGTGCGCGGCTTGTCCTGCGCCTCGTTGACGCGCAGCGGACGGCCGCCCATCGAGAAACCGTTCAGCGCCTGGATGGCGCGAGCGGCATCGGCCTGCGGCATCTCGACAAAGCCGAAGCCACGCGGGCGACCGGTCTCACGGTCGGTCGGCAGGGCCACGGACTCGACAGTGCCGTGCTGAGAGAACAGGGTGCGAACGGCGGCCTCGTCTGCCGAGAACGGCAGGTTGCCCACATAAATCTTCGCCATGAGTATCGATCTCCAACAGTTTATTGAGCCATCACCAGATCGGAGACCCTTCCACTAGAGCTCGCTCGCACCACCGGCAAGACAGGACAGAAGACGGACGACCAACGATCGGAAGCTATTCTATACGCGCAAATACCTGAGAAAAAAGACCCTATTCCGCGAAAGTCAACGCATTTTGCCGACCCGGAGAGAATGACCTGACAGTTACGGTCCGGCGCGTCTCGAAGCGAGCTAAGTCTTTATTCCTCAAACACTTAGCGGCCCGCGCCCGACAGGAGCGCCAGTTGCTGCGGCGTCAGGGTGACCCTGGTGGCGGCCAGCAGTTCCTCCACCTGTGCCACGGAGGTGGCACTGGCAATGGGTGCCGTGACCCCCGGCTGGGCCATGAGCCATGCCAGGGCGATCTGGCTCGGGCGGGCGCCCTGCGCTGCGGCCACCTCATCCAGCGCACGCAACACCGCCGGCCCACGCCCCGCCAGGTACCGCCCGATGCCCTGGCCGCGTGGGCTCCGCGACAGGTCCGTGCGCGAGCGGTACTTGCCGGTCAGAAAGCCGCTGGCCAGCGCGAAATAGCACACGACGCCCAGGCCCTGCTCGATGCACAGCGCCTGCAGCTCGCCCTCGAAGTCGTCCCGTTCCACCAGGTTGTACTGCGGCTGCAGCACCCCGTAGTGCGGCAATCCCGCCACCGCGAGGGACTCGCGCAACCGCGGGGTCGTGAAATTGGACGCGCCGATCACGCGGATCTTGCCGCTGGCCAGCAGCTGCTCGTAGGCACGCAGCGGCTCCTCCACGCCCAGCGAGGTGTCGTCGCGGTGGGAGAAATACACGTCGATGTAGTCCGTGCGCAGTCGCCGCAACGACTCTTCGACGGACTGGAGGATGTAGGGCGCCGACAGACCCTTCTGACCGGGACCCATCTCCCAGCCGACCTTGGTGGCGATCAGCACGTCATCGCGCCGACCCCGCCGCGCGAGCCAGCTGCCGATGACGCTCTCCGACTCCCCGCCGCGGTGCCCCGGCACCCACACGGAGTAGACGTTGGCGGTATCGATGAAATTGCCGCCGCCGGCTACGTAGGCATCCAGTATGGCGTGGGAACTGCGCTCATCGGCAGTCCATCCAAACACGTTGCCGCCGAGCACCAGCGGATGAATCTGCAGGGCAGTCTTGCCAAGGGGTCTACGTACCATGTCTAAACGAGTACCCTAACTGCCTCATGACAGCAAGCCCCGACAGTCCCCTGCGCGTTGCCCTCGGCGAAAACCAGGCGGACCTGGCCAGGACCCTCGCGATGCTGATTGACCTGCAGCCGGACATGGCCTGCGTCGGCCATGGCGCGACCACCCAGGCCGTGCTGGCGCTGGCGGAGAAGGCCGCGCCCCAGGCCTACGTGCTGGACCTCATGCTGGACGACGGCTCCAGCATCCCGCTGATCCGCTTGCTGCGCGAGCGAAATGCGGACGCCGTGATCATCGCGTTCAGCGGCCTGGATGACCCGCAGCTGGCCGAGCAGTGCGCCCGGGCGGGCTGCGACGCGACGGTGGCGAAGGACGGGCAGATCGCCCCGCTGCTGCAGGTGCTGCGCCAGCTGCGCGGCGCGCCCCGGCCGCGCCGGAACTGGGAGGCCGCAGCGGCCTCCAAGCCCGTGCCGCCCGCCACATCAGGTACGCCATGAACGCCGACGACGACGATCCGATGACCACGCTGACGGCGCAGATGCGGCGCCTGCTGGAGGCGCAGCAGGCGCTGGGCTGGAAGCCCGTGGAGCAGCTCACGCCCGCCCTCGCCCGCAGCCAGACCACCCTGGCACAGGCCCTGGCCAAGGTGCTGGAGTCGCAGGGAAAGAGTGGCGCGGCCGTCCTCGTACCGCACGAGGAACTGCACTATGAGACCGGCGGCACGAGCCAGCCGGTGCGCCTCTACCGCGCCGCGGGCACGCCCGCCAACGCCCCGCTCATCCTCTACTTCCATGGGGGCGGCTGGGTCGACGGGGATCTGGCCGCGGCCGAGGGTTCCGCCATGGCACTGGCCCGGCGCACCGGCGCCCTCGTGGCCTCGGCGGACTACAGCCGCGCGCCAGAGCGGCGCTTTCCGGCCGCCCACGCCGATGCGCAGGCGGCCTACCAGTGGCTGCTGGCGCAGGCGAGCAGCCTGGGCGCGGACCCGCACCGCATCGCGCTGGTCGGCGAAGCTGCCGGCGGGAACCTCGCCGCCAACGTGGCCCTCCAGGCGCGGGATGCGGCGTTGCGCCAGCCGGTGTGCCTCGTCCTCATCCATCCGATCGTGGGGACGGATACCAGCTCCTACTCGTACAACCGCAACGAGGACGCACGTCCGCTCAGCAAGGCGGGCATGCGCTGGTACTTCAATCAGGCCATTGATCCCCAGTACCTGGAGGACAAGCGCCTGAACCTGGGTGACTTCAACCTGGGGAACCTGCCCAACACGACCATCGTGACCGCGGACGTGGATCCGCTGATGTTCGAGGGCAAGCTGCTGGGGCACAAGCTGGAATCCAGCAACGTGCCGACGCGCTACATGAACTTTGAGGGCGTCACGCACGGCTTCTTCGGCCTGGACGCGGTGCTGCGCGAGGCGCGCAGCGCGCAGGCACTGGTGGCCGAGGAACTCACCGCCGCCTTCACCGTCAAGGCGGCCGGGAAATAGGCCGCGGGCGGCGCATGGGCGCCCGCCGCACGCGGGCGCCTACAGCGGCTTGATGTGGAAGACCCGCTCGGCGTTGCCGTGGTAGAGCTTGTGCCGCTGCTCATCCGTCACATCCACCGAATCCATGAACGCCACGGCCGGCGCCGACGGCTGGTAGGGGTAGTCGATCGCCCACAGCACGTTGTCGATGCCCAGCTGCTTGATCGAGAAGTCCAGCGCCAGCGGCGACTCCTGGCCACTGGTGGTGATCACGAAGTTGCGCTTGAAGTACTCGCTGGGCTTGAGCTTGAGCTTGGGGGCGCCGGCGCCCTGTGCCCGCGCGCTCATGAAGTCGATGCGCCATAGCCAGAAGTGCACGGCTTCGCCCATGTGCCCGATGCAGATCTTCAGGTGCGGGAAGCGATCGAAGATGCCGCTGAGGATCAGTCGCACTGCATGCGTGCTGACCTCCACGCCATAGGCCCACAGGGCCGCGAACATCCCATAGTCGCGCATCGGGCCCGACAGCAGGTCCGACGGCCCCCGCGGGTGAATGTAGATACAGCGATCCAGCGCCTCGGCGGCCTCCAGGATGGGCCAGTACTTGGCATCGTCCAGGTACTCGTTGTTGGTGTGCGAATTGACGATGAAGCCGTTCATGCCGAGCTTCTGGGTGGCGCGCTCCATTTCCTTGACCGCGCGCTTGGGCGACTGCGGCGCGAACGCGGCCAGGCCGGCGTAGCGAGTCGGGTGCGCCGCGATGACCTCGGCCAGGCGGTCGTTGGCTACGGTGGCCAGTTCCGTGGCCGTGTCGGCATCGAAGAGCTGCACGCCCGGCGCCGTGAGCGACAGCAGGTGCATGTCCACGCCATTGTCGTCCATGTCCCTGAGGCGCCCGGGGCCCACATCCAGCAGCGGGGCCAGGAACTTGGACTGGTAGGTGTCGGCCGAGTTGTAGATCGCCCGTACGAGCATCATGTCGATGGTGTTGCCGGGGTTGCGGCACAGGCGCTGCAGCTCGGCGGCCACCTCGGGTATCGAGAACGCCTCTTCGGTCGCGATGCGGCGGATCTTCTGCTTTTCCATCTCTGGCTACCTGTGGCGGGCCCGAATTCGGGCGCTGATCATAGCCCGCGTCCCGCCTGGGGGTCGCCCTGCATGCCCTGCACGATGAAGGCGGTGATCTCCTCCACCACGAAGCGCCAGTCCGTCCCCTCCAGCGAACGGCCTGACGCATAGGCCACGCGGTCGCCGAAGGACTGCGAAAAGATGAAGGCCCCTAGCGCGCAGGTGAATCGCCAGTAGAAGCGCTCCTCGCTCAGCTGCGGGCAGTACTGGCGCAGCAGCGCCAGGCACAGCTGGGTCGCCTCCAGGAACATCTGCTTCACCAGCCGCATGACCACCTCGGAAGGCTCCGTCAGCACGCGGCCGTAGAGCAGCCGGATCGTCTGCTGCTGCGCGGGACTGGACGCATCGGCCAGAATCGGCGGACTGATGAGCCCGCGCACCACCGCCTCCAGCGACCCGGCCGCGCGCAGCCGCTGCAGCTGCTCGGCCTGGATGGGCGCAAAGCGGCGTTCGCAGACGTCACGGAACAGCGCCTCCTTGTTCCCCCAGTAGTGATGCAGTGTCCCCAGGGGCGCCTGGGCGTCGCTGGAAATGCGCCGTATCGAGGCGCCCTCGTAGCCAAAGCGGATGAACGCCTGCTCGGCCGCGTCGAGGTAACGGCGGTAGGTATCGGTGCGCTCCGGGGTCGGGGTCAGCGTCGGGGTCATTGCAATGGGACTTGTACGCTCGTACAGTCGCCGGCACAAGACCGACAACGAAGGGGACGAGCCCGATGTTCACGCGACCCACCACGCCGGAAGTCCACGCGCAGCGCGATGCCGTGGCCGGCCCCTGCCCGGCCTGCCAGGCCCCGGCCCTGCAGCGCTACCGCGTCCTCAGCGAGGGCGGCTGGTGGAACGTCGTGAAGTGCAGCCGGTGCCTGCACTCGGTCAGCCGGGAGCCCGGCCCGCTGCTGGGGGTGCTCACCGACCCGATCCACGCGCTGGTCCCCACTGCCAGCGCGCGCAAGGCGTAGGCCATGTTCGGCGTAGATGTCGGCGGCACCTTCACGGACGTGGTCGTCGTGCGCGACGGCCGGGTACAGGTCACCAAGGTCCCCAGCTTCCCCGAGGATCCGCAGCGCTCGGTCGTCGAGGGCGCGCGGCGCCTGGGCGTGGCCGGCAGTGCGATCTTCAACCACGCGAGCACCAAGGGCCTGAACGCGATCCTCACGCGCAAGCTGCCCAAGATCGCCTTCCTGACCACCGAGGGGCACCGCGACATGCTCGACGCCGGGTGCGCCTGGCGCCCCTTCGATGGCCAGCTGGACGCCAAGTGGCGCCGCCCCTATGGCGATGCCGCCCGGCCGCTCGTGCCGCGCTACCTGCGCCGCGGCGTGCGCGAGCGCGTGTTGGCCACCGGCGAAGTGCTCATCCCCTTCGACGCCGCGCAGGCCCGCGAGCAGCTCGCGGTGCTCAAGCGCTGCGGCGTGGAGGGCGTGGCGATCTGCCTGCTGAACGCCTACGTGAACGCGGACCACGAGGTGCAGCTCAAGGCCCTCGCGCGCGAGGTCCTGGGGGAGCTGCCGATCTCGGTGTCCTCGGAGGTCTCGCCCCGGGCCAAGGAGTTCAGCCGCGCCTCCACCACGGTGATCGACGTGATCATGAAGCTGCTGTACGGCGACTACGCGCACAAGCTCAGCGCGGGCCTGGGGGAGCTGGGTTTCAAGGGCGAACTGAATTTCGCCGACTGCACGGCCTCGCTGCTGCCGTGGCGCGAGGCGCTCAAGCAACCCTACAAGATCCTCTTCGCCGGCCCGGCGGCCGGCACCGCCTCCTGCAAGCGCCTGGGCCGCGAGATCGGGGAGCCCCGCCTCATCTGCTGCGACGTGGGCGGCACCTCCACGGACGTCTCCCTGATCCTGGACGGCCAGTCCTTCACCAACGACAGCTTCGAGATCGAGCACGACCTGGTGATCAGCGCCCTCTCCACCGAGGTCTCCAGCGTCGGCGCGGGGGGTGGCAGCATCGTGGCCGTCTCCGACTCCGGCGACATCACCGTGGGCCCCCAGAGCGCCGGCGCCATGCCCGGTCCCGCCTGTTATGGGCGCGGTGGCACGCTGCCGACGGTGACCGACGCCTGCCTGATCATGGGCATCCTGGAGCCGCGCGGCTTCGCCGGTGGCCAGCTGGAGCTGGACGTGGAGGCCTCCCGCCGCGCCTTCGCCGCGCTGCAGACGCCGCTGCCCCTGGAGCAGCGCGTGGGCTTCGCCTACCAGATCGCCGTCAACAACATCGCCGAGGAAGTCGCCAACGTCGCGATCTGCCACGGCAGCGACCCGCGAGACTTCAGCCTCATCGCCTACGGCTCGGCCGGCCCCATGCTGCTGGCCTCGGCCATCGACACGCTCAACGTCCGGCGCGTGATCGTGCCGCCCTACCCGGGCCTGTTCTCCGCGCTGGGCCTGCTGAGCACGGACCTGGTGTTCAGCGACTCCCGCAGCCGCTACCTGATGCTCGAGCCCGCGGCGGCGCCGCAGCTGGCCGAGATGTTTCGCGAGATGGAGGCCAAGCTGCTGGCCTCTGTCGGCGCCACCACCCGGCACGTCACGGTACGCCGCAGCTTCGATGGCCGCCTGGTCGGGCAGACCTGGGAGACGCCGTTCGTCGAGGTACCCGTGGGGGACATCACGCAGGAGACGGTCGCGGCGATGATCGCGCGCTTCCACGAGGAATACGCGCGCCGCAACGGCCGTTCGATGGATGAAGTCCCGGTGCAGGGCGTGAGCTACCGCGTGCAGGTCATGGTGCCGGTGGACAAGTTCGAGTACCGGCCGCTCGAGCGACCGGCGCTCGTACCGGACCCGGTGCCCATTGGCCGCCGGCCGCTGCTGCAGCTGGGACCGCAGCCCCTGGATGCGGCCATCTACCAGCGCGAGAGCCTGCCGCCGGGCACGCGCGTGGCCGGCCCCGCCATCATCCAGGAAGCCCTGTGCACGACGCTGGTTGGCGCAGGCCAGCAGATGACCGTGGGCAACTTCGGCGAGCTGTACATCGAGAAGGCCCAGGGCGTGCAGTCATGAACCAGCGCATCCGCGACCTTACGCCCGCGCAGTTCCAGGAGCGCTATGGCTGCGAGCGCTTTGCCGCCACGGTGCTGGCCAACCGCTACGTGTACATCCTGGAGCACGTCTGCCAGCGCCTGCTCTCCTGCGCGTTTTCGCCGCTGCTGCGGGATTTCTACGACTTCGCGGCCACGATCACCGGCCCGCCGGAGATCGGCTACCCGACGCCCGTCGTGAGCAAGAGCTTCATGGCCTTCACCGGCACCATGACCGAATCGGTGCGCAACACGATCGAGGAGTACGGGCCGGAGAACCTTGAGCCGGGCGACGTGATCATCGGCAACGACCCCTACCGGATCGGCACGCACGTCAACGACGTGCTGTTCTGCCGCCCGGTGTTCCACCAGGGAAAGCTCACCGCCTTCGTGACACTCAAGGCCCACCAGCTGGACATCGGTGGCGCCGTGCCCGGCGGCTTCAGCGCCAACAAGACCAGCACCTACGAGAACGGCCTGGTGATGTCGCCGCGCGCGCTGGTCAAGGCCGGCATCCCGGTGCGGGAGACCTGGAGCCTCATCATCGACAACGCGCGCTTCGCGCCGGTGCTGGTGCGCGACATGCAGACGATCTGCGACTGCCTGGACCTGGGCGAGCAGCTGCTGCACGCGTCCCTGGAGCGCTACGGCCGCGAGGCGCTGCTGGGCTCCATGCGCTACGTCTGCGACGCGGATGCCGAGCGCATGACCAGCGCGCTGGAGCGCATACCGGACGGCGTGTGGAAGGGCGAGGCCCTGGTGGACTGCGACGGCCTGGATGACTCGGAGGAATATCCGATCCGCTGCACCATCACCAAGCGCGGTGGACGCATCGAGATCGACTTGAGCGGAACCTCGCGGCAGGCCCGCACCTCCATCAACGGCACCTACATCGACACCAAGGCGACGGTAGGCGTCGCGCTGAAGTTCCTGCTGGACCCGGACGGCGTGTTCACCTCCGGCATGTACCGGCCCGTGGACATCGTGATCCCCGACGGTGCGATCTGCAGCGCGCTGCCGCCGGATGGCGTGGTATTCGCCTACGGGGAGTCCACCAACGCCCTGCTGGTGGCGATGTTCCAGGCGATGGCCGATGCGGTCGGCGAGAACGCCGTCGCCGGCGACTATGGCGCGCCCAACATCCACACGGCCATGGGCCGTCGCGCCGACGGCTCGATGTGGCTTGCCGCCGGGGTCGCGGTCGGCCATGGGCCGTGGGGCGCGACCAAGGCCGGGGATGCCGACAGCTACAGCACCTTCTACCAGGCCAACAGCCTGGACACGGCGGTAGAGGCCAGCGAGGCCGATTCGCCCGTCGTGATACTGCGCCGCGAGTACCTGCCCGACACGGCCGGCGCGGGCTTCAACCGCGGCGGTGGCGCGGTACTCACCGACTTCACCTTCCTGGAGCCGGCGGTCCACAACCTCATCACGCTGCGCTTCAAGAAGGCCAGCGGCATCGGCGTGCGCGGCGGCCAGGACGGCACGACGGGCGGCGTCTGGCAGTGGCCCGCGCAGCCGGGTGCGGCCACGGCGCTACCCGGCACGGACCGTGACAGCTATCGCACGGCGGTGCGGGTGGCGGGCCGCCTGGACAAGGACTCCGGCGCGGCCAGCGCCGCCGGTGATTACTACTGGTTCGGTCGCGACCGCAGCTGGCCCACCGACCCCAAGGCCATCTGGCGCTACGTCACCAATGCCGGCGGCGGCTGGGGCGATCCGCTGGAGCGCGATCCGCAGCGCGTGCTGCGCGATGTCCGCGATGGCTACGTGACGCCGGCTGGCGCGCTGCGCGACTATGGGGTCGTCGTGCAGGGCGATGCGGAGTCGGATCCGGAAGGCCTTGCCGTCGATCAGGTCGCGACGAACCAGTCGCGCCTGAGGTTGCGGCCCGCCAGGTAGTAGTGCAAGGACGCCCAGGCAAACAGCAGGCCGATATATAGCATTGCCTGCTGCAGCCCTGACGCTGCCGCGGCCTCGCACTGCGCCGCAAGCTGCGGCGCGGCCGAGGCAACCGCCACGCCGCCGGGGCAGGAGGCGAGGTAGTCGCTCCCGGCGAAGGCCGACGCCGCCAGGCGGTCGCTCGCGTAGCCCAGCAGCGCCGGTCCCAGCCCGAACCCGATCATCGTGCCGATGAAGCCGTAGACGAAGCTCGCGGTGGCCCGCATGCCCGGACCCACCAGGTTCTGGGTGAGCGCGAGCGTCGGACTGTAGTACGTGAACACCAGCATGCCGCCCAGGCCCAGCAGCGGCAGCGCGGCCGGTACCGAGGACTGCAGGAAGGCAGCGATATAGAGCGGGCCGGCCAGCAGCAGGCCGGCGGCCGGCAGCCACGCGAGCCAGCGCCGGTCACGGGCCGCGGCGCGATCGGCGCCAAAGCCGCCGAGCAACGCCCCCACGCCGATGCCCACCAGCGCCAACGCGCCGAACAGGTAGCCCGCACGCGCCGGACCCAGGTGGTGCACGCGAACGAACCAGGCGTGCAGGAACAGCGATATCGCGGTGTTGGCGCTGGAGGCCAGCGCGCCGCCTACCGCCACGTGGCGGAACGCGCGCTTGGCCCAGAGCGCCGCCAGCACCTCGCGGATCGAGGCCGGCGCCTGGCTGCGCATCGCCACCTCCTCGCTGCCGCCGCGCGGCGGCTCGCGCACGGTGAACAGGAACAGGGGAGCCAGCGCCAGGCCGGGCAGGCCGATCAGGAAGAACGCGGTGCGCCAGCTGTGCGCCTCGGCCAGGTAGCCGCCGAGCGAGGCACCCAGCCACGGCCCGATCGCACCTCCCAGGCCGATGAAGGCCAGCACCGAGGCGCGCCGGGAGGACGGGAAGTAATCGGAGACGAGCGAGGTGACGGGCGGCAGGAAACCCGCCTCGCCGATGCCCACGCCCACGCGCGAGAGCAGCACGCCCCCGAAGCTGCGGGCGATGCCGCCCAGCGCGGTCATGCAGGACCAGGCCGCCACCGCCAGGGCGAGGATGCGCACGCGACTGCCCCACTCGGCCCAGCGCGCGATGGGCAGGCCGGCAAGGGAGTACAGCAGCGCGAAACCGATGCCATTGAGCAGCCCGAGCTCCAGGTCCGTGATGCCCAGGTCCACCTTGATGGACTGGCCCAGCACGGCGAAGACCGTGCGGTCGGCGAAGTTGAAGGTCGCGGTCAGGAAGATCAGCAGGATCAGCCAGCGGCCCTGCCCCACGGTGGGCGCCGCAGGCGCGCTCACGCGCCCGTCCAAGGCTCACCCGTGACCGGGTGGGGATAGTGGAAGGGCATGATGAAGTTCTGCGGCCAGCGCGGCGGCGCGGGCCCGATCTCATCCGGCCCGCGCGGGTTCTCCGGATAGGCCTTCTCGAAGTTCGACACCATCAGCGGCTGCACCGCCGAGTGCGCCCAGCCCTTCTCGTAGTCGGCCTGGTAGACGACGCGGTAGTTGAAGAGCTTGATCTTCCAGACACCGCCTTCCCGGACATACTCGTTCTCGTAGATGCCCGCCTCCCAGAACTGGGGCGGGATGCGCGCCGGGGCATCCTGCTTGCTCTCGTGGACGCCACCCTGCAGGAAGCATCGGAAGCGGCCCTTGGCGCTGCGCCGATCCGGGGCCACGTCCACGATATCCTGCGTGGTGATGTGCTCGAACAGCATCCCGTCGGTGGGCCCGTTCACGCCGGAGCTGCCGCCATAGAGCCGCCGGGCCCCGGCCTTGCCGCGGAACACGCCGCCCATGAAGTGCAGTACCGCATCCTCGGCGAACAGGTCGACGATGTGCCCGAAGAGGCACTTGTCCATGTAGTAACCGTACTTGAACTGCAGGGTGCGTACGGCCTGGATGTCGGCGTGGATACCCAGCTGGTGTTCCAGCGCCTCGACGCGTTTGAGCAGCGCCGCCAGTTGATCCGCCTGGCTCATCGCAGCAGCGCCTCCAGGTCATCCCCAAGTTCCAGGTACCGGCCGGACAGCGCGTCATAGCGCCCCGAGGCCAGGTCCGCGCAGCGCTGGGCGCAGCGCTGCAGGTCCGCGTGGGAATCCGCCGCCGCCTGCTTCTCCCGCAGCCGCCCCACCATGCCCGGCAGCCAGCGCTGGGCATCCGGGGAGTTCATCGTGTCGGCGGCGATCCCGGTGAACACGAAGCCGGGGTCGATGGCGAACGCCGCAACCCCCAGCTCCTTCGTCTCGGCGGCCACTTCCTCGATGATGCGGGTCTGCGCGAGCTTGCCCACGCAGTACGCCGAGAGATACGGGGCGACGCGCCGTGCCGCGATCGCCGAGACGATGATCACGCGCCCGGCGCGCCGCGCGACCATCGCCGGCAGCACCTGGCGCAGAAACAGCATCGGCGCCTTGATGTGCAGCGCCTGCGAGGCCCACCAGGACTCTATGTCCGTCTCCCATACCGGCCCGAAGGGGCCGGGCACGCCGGCGTTGTTCACCAGGAGCGTCGCGTCGCCGAACCGCTCGCTGGCCAGCCGTACGATGCGCGCGACGTCTGGCGCCTGCGTGACGTCGCCGGCGACGCCGAGGGCCCGGCCGCCCGCCGCCTGGATCTCGCCCACCACCTGTTCCACCTGCGATGGCGTCCGGGCGGTGATTGTCACAGCCGCGCCCTCGCGGGCCAGGCGAAGTGCGATCGAGCGGCCGAAGCCGCGCCCCGCACCGGTGACGATGGCGACTTCATCTTTAAGTCTTGCAGTCATGGCATGGCGCCCTCGAAGCAGGAAGGTCAGCGCGATCAGGGCACCGTGAGGCCACCGTCGACGACCAGCGTGTGGCCCGTGACATAGGAGGCCGCGTCGGAAGCCAGCCACAGGATGGCCGCCGCCGCCTCGCGCGGCTCGCTCACGCGGCCCATGGGCACGCTACCTGCGATCACGCTCACGTCGATCTTGCCAGCGATCATCCGGTGCAGCAGCCCCGTGTTCACGGGACCGGGTGCCACGGCGTTCACGCGGATACCGGCCGGAGCCAGTTCCAGCGAGGAGGCCTTCGTGAGCCCGACCACCGCATGCTTGCTGGCGGTGTAGAGCGCGACGTTGGCGATACCCGTCACGCCGGCGCTGGAGGAGGTGTTGACGATCGCGCCGCGCCCCTGGGCGAGCATGTGCGGGATCTCGTACTTCATGCCCAGGAAGATCCCGCGCAGGTTGACGCCGATGAGCTTGTCGAAATCATCCACCGTGGAATCCTGGACCGGGCCGAAGCGCCCCTCAACGCCCGCGTTGTTGACGGCGACATCCAATCGGCCGAAACGCTCCACCGTGCGCGCGACGATCCGCGCGACCTGCGCTTCCTCGCGCACGTCGGTCTCCAGGAATTCCGCCTCCACGCCCTGGGCGCGGCAGGCCGCCGCGACGGCGGCACCCTCGGCGGCGCCGAGCCCGCCGATGAGGAGGTTCGCGCCGGCCTTGGCAAAGAGCAGCGCCGCCGCCTCGCCGATGCCGCTCGTCCCGCCGATCAGCAGAACGGCGCGGCCCGCGAAGTCCTGGCCTGAATTCTCTACTTGCATGGCTTCTCGTCCAGTCGTACTGCGATTCCCTCAAGCTGTGGCGAGGGGGCCTGATAGTGCTGCATCACCAGCGGGTCGTGACCGGGCACGACGTGCTCTGGTGCACTGGCCAGTTCCACCAGCCGGCGCCAGCCATCCACCATCTCCGTCACGTCCGCCACGATAGGGAACGGACGCTCCTCGACGCGGTTGGCCGTGTAGTGCGCGGCATCGGACGCGAGCACCAGGTACCCTACGCGTGTCCACACCCGCACGGCCTGCAGGCCGCGCGTGTGGCCGCCGATGCGGTGCACCGTCACGCCCGGCACGATCGTGCCGTCGCCGTCGTGAAACAGCACCCGGCGCCCGTGCACGAGGCGCACCGTATCCAGCACGTCATCCAGGTCGTAGGATCGGGAGAAGAATTCCTGCGACATGTAGCGCCCGGTCGCGAAGGCCATCTCCCGATCCTGCAGGTGGAAGCGCGCGGCCGGGAAGAGCCCCAGGTTGCCGGCGTGGTCGTAGTGCAGGTGGGTCAGGATCACCTCGGCTACGGTGGCCGGATCCACGCCCAGGAGCTTGAGTCCGTCGCCCGGGGAACGCAGGAACTGGCGGCGACGCTGCTGAGCGGCGGCCGCATCAAAGCCGGTGTCCACGACGATCGTGTGGTGCTCGTTGCGCAGCAGCCAGACGAAGTAGTCCATGCGCGCCGCCGTCTCGTGCGCATCGCTGCCGATGAAGTTCTCGGCCGCGCGCCGCTCCACCGTGGCGTAGCGGATCGCATAGACCTCAAAGGGCGGCGGATCAGGCTGCGACATGTTGCTCCCGCCCGGCGAGGATGAGGTCGGCCGCCTTCTCGGCGATCATCACGATCGCCGCGTTGCAGTTGCCCGCGACGCCTACCGGCATCACCGAGGCATCCACCACCCGCAGCCCGCTGATGCCATGCACGCGGAGCTGCGCGTCGACCACCGCCATCGGGTCCGTGCCGATGCGGCAGGTGCTGGTGGGATGGTGAACCGAAACGGCGGTGTTGCGGATGTATTGCTCCAGCGCCGCGGCCTCCTGCACGGCGGGCCCCGGGAGGATCTCCACCGACTTGAGCGGCTCGAAGGCCGGCTGCGCCAGGATCTTGCGGGCCAGCCCCAGGCCATGGAGCAGGGTCTGCAGGTCCTCGGGCTCGGCCAGATAGTTGGCATCGATCACGGGCTTGGCGCGCGGATCCGCCGAGGCCAGCTTCACGCTGCCGCGGCTCTTGGGCCGCACGCCGATCGCGATCACGCCATAGCCGTGCCCCTGGGGGATCGGGCGGCCGTTGGCGTTGCGGTGCGCCGGCATGAACACCAGCTGCAGGTCGGGTCGCTCCAGCTCCGGACGCGTGCGCACGAAGCCCGTGGCCTCAAACACGTTGCTGCCGAAGGGGCCGGAGCGGAACAGGCCGTACTCCAGCACGTTCCAGATGCCGCGCGGCAGTGCCTTGAGCGACAGGCCGTAGGAGGAGGACTCCTTCGTACGCATCTGGATGGCGGCCGCCGGATGGTCCTGCAGGTCCGCGCCGACGCCCGGCAGGTGGTGGCGCACCTCGATACCCAACGCCCGCAGCGCTTCCGCATCGCCGATGCCGGAGAGCTGCAGCAGCTGAGGGGAAGCATAGGCGCCCGCACTCAGGATGACCTCGCGGCGCGCCGTGAGATGGCGAGTGATGCCGCCCTGCTCGATACAGACACCCGTAGCCTGGCGTCCCGAGAGCTCTATCTTCGTGACCAGCGCCTCCGTCACCACCTGCAGGTTGCCGCGGCCCGCGATGGGCCTTAGGAACGCGGTGACCATCGACTCGCGCCGCCCGCCGCGGATGGTGGCCTGGCGCGCCCCGAATCCCTCGGGGTCCACGCCGCTGAAATCCGCGTTGTGCTTGAACCCCAGGGAGGTGGTTGCCTGCAGGAAGCGGGCGATCAGCGGATTGGGACGCGGAATGTCGATGACGTTCATCGGACCGCCGCGCCCGTGCAGCGGTGAGTCCTGCAACGCCTCGTTGTTCTCCGACTTGCGGAAGTAAGGCAGCACGTCCGCGTAGCTCCAGCCCGCCGCACCCAGGGCTGGCCAGTCGTCGAAATCACGCGGATGCCCGCGGAAATACACCATGCCGTTGATCGAGCTGCAGCCGCCCAGCACCCGCCCGCGTGGCAATGGGATGGAGCGGCCGTTCAGGTGCGCCTGCGGCGCACTCCTGTAGCCCCAGCCGAGCGCCGGGTTGCCGATGGCCGCGGCCACCGCCGCCGGAACATGGATCGCCCAGGGCTTGTCGGGCGGCCCGGCCTCCAGCAGCGCGACCCGCACGGTGGGGTCGGCGGAGAGACGATTGGCAAGCACGCAGCCAGCGCTGCCGGCACCGATGATGATGTAGTCGAAGCTCTCCGTGCTGGCCGTCATGCCTATCTCCTCACAGCACCGCGGAGGTGACGATGTCGGAGAGCTGCTGGAAGCGCTCGATGTTGGCGTTGGGATCCAGCACGCCCGCCGTCAGGCACACGAAGGTGACGTCGCGCTCCGGATCGACCCAGTACAGCGCGCTACCGGCGCCGTAGTTGCCAAAGGTCCGGGGAGAGGTCAGCGTTCCGAACATGTGGTTGCAGACCGTATCGCCGCGCAACGAGAAGCCCAGGCCGATGTAGGCCGGCGACGGCTGCCAGCCGCGCTTGTGGGCGAGGATCTTGTAGAGCTCGTTGGGCTTCTCCCCCGTCCAGTTGCGCGTGGCCAGATCGATGGTCGCCGGGGAGAGGATCCGCGTGCCGTCCAGCTCGCCGCCGCGACGCAGCATCTCGGCGAAGCGGAACAAGTCGGGCACCGTGGTGGCCACGCCAACCCACGGCATCTCGGCGAACTCCTCCTGAAAGGCGCCGTCACGGCCCAGGTTGTTGTGACCCGGATGCTCGTTGGCGACGTTGCCCTGGAAATCCGGAACGACATGGCGGCTCTTCAAGTCCCGGCGCAGGCCGACGGCCGAATCGCGCATGGCGAGCGGGCCGAAGAGGTCCTGCTCGACGATCTGGCGGTAGCCGCGGCGCTGCGGATCGGTACGCCGCAGGCATTCACCGAGCAGCACGTGGTTGGCCATCGGCGAGTAGGCCGCACGTTCGCCCGGCGGCTCCACCGAGTGCACGAGCTCGATGATCGCGGCGAGCACCGTGTCGAACTCGTCGATATACATGCCCTGCTTCGGCGTCCAGATCATGGGCAGGCCGGAGGTGTGGGTGATCAGGTGGAAGACGGTGATGTGCTGGCGCAGGCCACCGGAGAATTCCGGGATGATCTCCGATACCTTCGTGGTCAGGGAGAAGCGCCCCAGCTCGATCGCGCGCAGCACCAGGATGTTGGTGATGGCCTTGGTGACGGAGAAGATGCTGAACACCGAATCCGGCGTCAGCGGCTTGGCCCGTTCGCGGTCGGCCGTTCCCAGTGTCAACTGCAGCGCCGGCTTGCCGCCGCGCGCCACCGTGATCACCGCGCCGTGGTAGCGGCGGCGCTCGATGTCGGCCTCCACCACCGTGCGTACGTGGCCGAGCCTCTCCGTCCAGAATCCTGTTTCGCTCACGTCTGTTCCCCGTTTTATTGACAGTCGGCGACGAAGTCGCCATCCCGATGCAGTTCGATCCAATCAGTCGCCCGCGCCCGTGGCGGGACAGCGCCGCCGATGCCGGCCCCTGGGGTCGTGTCATCGGGCACGCGTCTACAGCCGGCTAGTCCGCGGCAAAGAGCTTGGAGACATAGAGGCTATCCATGTACTCGCGGATCGCAAAGATCTTGCCGTCACGAACCTCGACGGCCCAGGCGTAGCGGTTGTCATAGGGCTTGCCATTGGCCAGCGCGCCCAGGCCATGGGACTCCAGCATCACCAGCGGTCCCTTGGAGACGATGCTCAACAGGTGGACCTTCGGGTCCCCCGGCTTGAACATCCCGCGCACCGGCGCCAGGAACTCATCGATGATGCCCTTCTTGCCACGGTGGACCCCGGCGCCCGGAATGTCCTTTACCTGCGGCGTCCAGGTCACGTCGTCGTGCAGCAGCACCCGCACCTTCTCCAGGTCGCCCGTGCTCAGCGTCTCAAAGAAGTGCACCACCGTGCGCTCGGCATCCGTGTCGGCTTGTACCATGTGTGTCCGCTCCAGCGTCTTGGTCTTGTTGAGTGAATATCTAGGCTTTGCGCGCGATGAACTTCCAGGCCGAGCCGTCCTTCTCGAACCAGCCTGCCGTGGGTTCCGCGAAGTGGCTGCCGATGATCAGCGCCCGGCGCGCGTCATAGTTCGCAAGGAACTTGCGCCGCGTCGCGCAGGCCAGATCCTTGTCCTCGTCGAAGTTGGCCTGTCGGTCCGGCACCGCGCACTGCACCGGGTGGTGCATCAGGTCGCCGGTGATCACGGCCTCCTCGCCCCGTGAACGAATGAGCACGCTGACGTGGCCCGGCGTATGCCCCGGGGTCGATATCAGACTGATCTCCTCGCACACGTCGTGGTCGGCATCGATGAAGTCCGCCAGCCCTGCGTCGATGACGGGCTGCAGCGCATCAGGCAGGTGCATGGCGTGCGAGTCACCCGCCTCATGCAGCTTCTTCAGGTGATCCCATTCCGTGCGACCAAACAGGTGCCGCGCGTTGGGGAAGCTGGGGACCCACTTGCCGTCCACCAGGCGGGTATTCCAGCCCACGTGGTCGAAATGCAGGTGGGTGCACAGCACGGTATCAACCTTCTCCGGATGGCAGCCGGCCAGCTCCAGGTCCTCCAGGAACTGGGTCTTCAAGTTATCGAACACCGCGAAGCGGCTCTTACGGTCGTTACCGATGCAGGTATCGACCAGGATGCGCCGCGTGGGGGTCGTCACCAGGAAGGCCTGGAAGGAGATGATCATGAGGCCTTCGGGCGTCACGAACTCCGGCCCCAGCCACTTGAAGCTCCTGAGCCAGTCGGCGTCCGCACCGGCGTACAACATCGCGATATTGTCGGCGAACCCGCCGATCTCCACGATGCGCGTTACCGTCACATCGCCGATCTGCCAGTGCCGAAGGTCTGCTGCAGCCATGCCTGCTTACCGTCGCGTAGGGCTTGGCGGCGTCAAGTTCTGCAAACGCCTCGCGCGCGATGCGCACCGAGTCGATGCCAGCCGGGATGCCGCAGTACACGGCTACCTGCAGGAAGATCTCTGAGATCTCCTCGCGCGAGAGCCCGTTGTTAAGCGCGGCCTTCACGTGCAGCTTGAGCTCGTGCGGGCGGTTTAGCGCACTGATCATGCCCAGGTTGAGGATGCTGCGTTCGCGACGCTTGAGGCCTTCGCGGGTCCACACCTTGCCCCAGCAGTACTCGGTGGCCAGCTCCTGCATCGGACGGCTGAAGTCATCGGCGCCCGCCAGCGACTTCTCCACGTATTCGGCGCCCAGCACTGCCTTGCGAACCGCCAGGCCCTTCTCGAATAAATCGTTGCTCATGATCTCGTGACCTACTTGTCGTTTGAATTCTGGCCGCCAATCTCGCAGCCTGCCCATTGCTCCACCGTCTTGGCGATGCAGGTGCAGTCCGAGTCGGCGCCGAACTGGTTCTGCGTAATGGACAGCATCTGCCGCACCGCGGAGCCCACCACCATCGGCACGCCCAGCGCCTCCGCCTCCTCCACGCACAGCCGCACGTCCTTGAAGGAGAGGCCCGTGCTGAAGCCGAAGTCGAAGCGGCGCGTCACCACGCAGCGCGGATACTTGTCCTCGGTGGCCGTGTTGCGGCCACTGGAGGCGTTCAGCACCTCCAGCATGACCGTGGGGTCGATCCCCGCCTTGACGCCCATGGTCATCGCCTCGGCGGTGATGGCGATCGCCGCGGCCGACATCAGATTGTTGGCGAGCTTGAGCGTCTGGCCCAGGCCGGGCTGGTCGCCCAGGTAGAAGAGGCGCCCGAGGTGCTTGATGAGGGGCTCCACGCGGTCGTACGCATCGCGCGGGCCCGACACCATCAGCGAGAGTTTGCCGTTGCGGGCACCGGTGACGCCGCCGCTGACCGGCGCATCCAGGCTTGCAACGCCGCGCGCGAGCAGCGCCTTGGAGAGCGCAATGGTCGCGCCGGGGCCGGAGGTGGAGAGGTCCACGAACACCTGCATGCGCGACCCCTGGACCGCGCCCGTGGCGCCCAGGATGGCCTCGGTCACGATCTTGGGGGTCGGCAGGCTGGCCATCACGATCTCGGCCCGGTCCGCGACATCCGCCGGGGAGGTGGCGCGCTGCGCGCCCTGGGCCAGAAGCGGGGCCAGCGCCGCCTCCTGCGTGTCGAACACCACCAGCGAGTAGCCCGCGGCGATGAGGCGCGTGGCCATCGGTCCGCCCATGCGACCGACGCCAATGAAGCCGACGGAAAGTTGATCTGAGCCTGACATGGCTTGCGTTATCTCCAACCTTTTTAGCGCTTCGCCGGTATGGCGCGCCGGAACAGCAGCGACAGGGCAAACAGCAATACCCGAGGCTTCATGAGGCCGAACACCTGGCGAACTTCCTCGGGACGAATCTTGGCGGTCATCGGCATGGTTCCGAAGATCTTGCCCTTCAGAACCAGCTCATTGCCCTGCCGCTCGATGGCCGTGACGACCATGAGCTCCTTGTTGTCGGCGCCGTACAGTTTCAAGGGAACGACAGTCCCAGGTCATCGAACGCGCGCAGTGCGGCCGCGCGGCCGGCGCCGAACACACCGCCACCGGGATGCTGGAACGGACCCACGAGGTACAGCCGGTCTACGCCGGGCACGCCCATCTGGCCCAGGTCCGGCGTCGGCCGGTGCGCGCCGGACTGGTAGGTCGTGGTCGCAATGCCGTGCAAGTCGCCGCGCAGGAAGCTGGGCGAGGTGCGCTCCATGTCCTCCGGGCTGTCGCAGTGGTAAGCGATGATGTCCTCCGGCAGCCCGTCGATGAAGCCGGACATGTGCGCGATCATGCGTTCGGCGTAGGCCTGCTTCGTGTCCTGCCAGCCCTTGCCATCCGGCCGTTCGTAATTCACGTAGTCCCAGGCGTGCATCGTCGCCTTGCCGGCCGGCACGCGCGAGGGATCGAACATCGTGAGCGAGCCCAGGCCCACCAGCGGGTAGGCGGAGAAGCCGCCATAGCGCAGGTCGTCGAAGGAGCGGCGCAGCGTCTCGTAGCGGTTGGGCAGCAGTTCGATCATGACGGCCTTCACGTGATCGCCAGCCTTGAAGCGCAGGGGCCGCTGCATCGCCGCGTGCACCGTGATGCAGGCCGCCGGCGACATCTCCGTGGCCTCCGCGTCCTTCAGGACGAGCGGATCCACGCCCGCGACCATGCGGCGCAGGTGGTGCGGATGGATCGCGCCGATCACGGCGTCCTTGGCCAGGAACTCGCGGCCATCCTTCGCCAGCGCGCCACAGGCGCGCCCGTTGCGGACGATGACGCGCTCCACGTCCACGCTGTCCAGTACCTGGCCACCATGGTCGCGGATGTAGTCGATGAGCGAGCGGGTGAGCTCGCCGCTGCCGCCGACCGGCACGCCGAAGCCGTAGGCTTCCAGGAAGCCGACGAACACGAAGGTGCCGATGGCGGTGGACTTCTCGTCCGGCGAAACCAGGTTCTCCCCGGCGATGCGAGCAAAGTGCATGCGCACCTTGTCGTGCTCGAAATACTGGCAAAGCAGGTCGTGGGTGCTCTGCTGGGTGACCTTCCAGAGCTCCCGGCCCTCGCGGCTTTGGTCCATGAGCGCGAAGGAGGCGCCCTGCGGCATCGGTGCGCTGTAGAGCGTGGCGGCGATCATCGGCAGCCAGGCCGCCGCCTGGTCGGCCAGCCGGCGGTAGCTGTCGGCGTCGCGCGCAGAGAACTTGGCGATCTCCGCACAGGTGCGCTCGCGGTCGCGGTACAGGCCCAGGGTCGAGCCGTCCTCGAACACCGACATCATCGGCAGTTCCGGGAAGACATATCGCAGCCCATACTTGGACTTCAGGCCCAGCTCGTCATTGGCCAGCAGCGGGTTGCCCTGGATGAAGATGTGCGCCATCGAGTGCTGGTCGTGGCGGAAACCCGGCACCGTCAGCTCCCGCGTAACCACGCCGCCGCCATGCCAGGCGTTGCGCTCCAAAACGGTGACTTTCTTGCCGGCCGCGGCCAGGTAGGCCCCCGCGACGAGGCCGTTGTGGCCCGACCCGATCACCACAATATCGCTACTGGACACAGATCCCCCGGATGCTCGACCCGCCCGGACGACGGATCAAAATATTTAGTGGACGGACTGTACCAAATTCCCTGACTATTGCCGCAACAGCCTGCCGCATAGTAGGCGCCTCGGTGGGGACTCCCGGTGACACAGCGCAAGTGGTTGAGCTACGAGAACGGGCTGATGCTTTTGCTGGGCCTGACCTTCGGTCTGGCCTTCTTCGACCGCAACGCGGTAGCGTTCCTCACGCCCTTCCTGGTCAAGGATCTGGCGCTGACCTATGAGCAGGTGGGCCTGCTGGGCGCGGGCCTGGCGCTGACGTGGGCGCTGTCAGCCTACATCCTGGGCTCCTGGTCGGATCGCAGCGGCAAACGCAAACCGTTCCTGATTACGATCGTGCTGATTTTCTCAGCCTGCTCGATCCTCTCGGGCCTGGCGCACTCCTTCCTGGTCCTGCTGGTGGCCCGTGTGATCATGGGCATCGCGGAGGGGCCATTCCTGCCGATCTGCCTGGCGATGATGGTCGTTGAATCCTCACCCAATCGCCGCGGCGTGAATGCCGGCATCCTGCAGACCGTCTTCAGCGCGCTGCTGGGCTCGGCGGTCGCGCCGGTGGTCCTGGTAGCGATCGCGAGCCACTACGACTGGCGCACCGCGTTCTTCCTTGCCGGCGCGCCGGGGCTGCTGTGCGCGCTGATGATCTGGCTTTGGATTCGCGAGCCCCCCGCTGCCGCCGCGCAGCAGGCGGCCGATCCCAACGTCGGTAGCGATGCGGCCAGCGGCCCGGGCCTGTGGGCCATGCTGCAGGTCCGCAATATCGCCCTGTGCTGCGGCATCTGCTTCGCGATGGTCGCCTGGATGCTGATCACGCAGGGCTTCCTGCCGCTGTACCTGACCACGATGCGTGGCTACTCCCCGCAGGACATGGGCGGGGTGATGAGCGCCCTGGGCTTCAGCGCAGCGACCTTCGCCTTCGTGGCCCCGTGGATCTCCGACCGCATCGGGCGCCGCCCGGTCCTGGTCGTGGTGTGCCTGATCAGCATGCTGTGCCCGCTGGGCGCGATGCTCTACCAGGGGCCGCTGCTGGGCCTGGCGGTCATCATGTTCGTGGGCTGGATGGGCGCCGGCGGGTTTGCACTGTTTATGGGCGTCGTGCCGGCCGAGACCCTAGGCTACGGGCGCGCGGCGACCTCGATGGGCCTGGTGGTGTGCATCGGCGAGCTCTCGGGCGGCTTCATCGCCCCGTGGGTGGCGGGCCGGATCGCGGACATGACCAGCCTCCGGGCCCCGATCTACATCGCCGCTGGCTGCGCCCTGCTGGGCGGCATCCTGGCGCTGTTCCTCCAGGAAACGGCGCCCGCCGTTTTGCAGAAGATGCGAACCGACAAAGCGTAGAATCCCAGCCGTTTCAGGCTGTAGTACTACCCGAAGATGCGCCAATCCATTGCCCCCCCGGCCCTGCTCCAGCCCTGGCCAGGGTCGCTGCAGGCACCGCCGTTCGACGCGGTGCTCACCGCGGATTTCGAGCCCGCCTTCGATATCGCCTTCGCCGAGCACCTGGAGGAAGTCCGCCGGGTCGCCACGCAGTCCGCGGCGCCGGATTTCCACAATACGATCGCGGCGCTGGAGCGCTCCGGGCGGCGCCTGGCGCGCGTGACCGGCGTGTACAGCGCTCTCAGCGGCACGATGGCGGACAAGGCCATGCAGGACGTGGAGCGCCGCCTGGCGCCGCGCTTTGCTTCCCACAGCGATGCGGTCTGGCTGCAGCCCGGGCTCTACGAGCGGATCGCGGCCGTCTTCGCATCCACTGCCACCGCCGACCTCACGGCCGAGCAGCGGCGCGTCGTCGAGCGATACCACATCCAGTTCATCCGGCGTGGCGCCCAGCTGGGCACGCCCGAGAAGCTGCGCCTCACCCAGATCAACCAGCAGCTGGCCACGCACTACACCGACTTCACCCAGAACCTGCTGGCCGACGAGGAGAACCACTGCCTCGTGCTGGAGACTGCCGCGGACCTGGCGGGCCTGCCGGCGACGCTGGTGGAGGGCGCAGCGGCGGAGGCCGCGCGCCGCGGCCTGACCGACCGGTGGGTGATCGCCAACACCCGCTCGGCGATGGAGCCGTTTCTGGCCAGCGCCGAGCGGCGCGACCTGCGCGAGCGGGCCTGGAGGATGTGGGTCGGGCGCTGCGACAACGGCGACCGCCACGACAACAAGCAACTGATCACGGCCATCCTGCAGCTTCGCGCCGAGCGCGCCCGCCTGCTGGGCTATGCCACGCATGCCGACTACCAGCTCGCCGACAGCATGGCGGGTACGCCGCAGGCGGGCCTGGAGCTGATCCGGGCGATGTGGGAGCCGGCCGTGCAGGCCGCCGATGCGGACCGCCGCGACTTCCAGGCGCTGATCCACGCGAGCGGCGGGACGTTTAGCCTCGCGCCCTGGGACTGGCGCTACTATGCGGAGAAGACCCGCAAGGCCCGCTACGACATCGATGAGTCGGAGGTAAAACCCTACCTCAGCCTGCCGAACATGCAGGCCGCCGCGTTCTGGGTCGCCGGCAAGCTGTTCGGCCTTACGTTCCAGCCCTGCACGAGCGTGCCGGTGTACCACCCCGACGTCACGGTCTTCACCGTGAAACATCCCGATGGCACGCGCATCGGCCTCTTCTATTTCGATCCCTTCGCCCGCCCCGGCAAGAGCTCCGGGGCCTGGATGAACGAGTTCCGTACCGCCGAGCACTTCGACGGGCGCGCGGAGCCGATCGTGGTGAACGTCTGCAACTTCTCCAAGCCTGCCGCCGGCGCCACGGCGCTGCTGGGGCTGGACGATGTGATCACGCTGTTCCATGAGTTCGGCCATGCGCTGCACGGCCTGCTCAGCCGCACTGCTTATCCGCTGGTGGCCGGCACCAGCGTGTCGCGGGATTTCGTCGAGTTCCCCTCGCAGCTCTACGAGCACTGGGCGACGCGCCCGGAGGTGCTGGAGCGCTTCGCGCGGCACGCGGGCACGGATGAGCCCATGCCGCAGGCGCTCATGGAGCGCGTGCTGCGCGCCCGCCGGTTCAACCAGGGCTTCGCGACGCTGGAGTTCCTGGCCTCCGCCTGGGTGGACATGGACCTGCACCTCAGCCGCGACGGTGCGATCGATATCCGCAGCTTCGAGCCGGCCTCCCTCGCACGGCTCGGCATGCCGCCGGAGATCGTCATGCGCCACCGCCCCACGCAGTTCGCGCACATCTTCGGCAGTGATGGGTACTCGGCCAGCTACTACGCCTACCTGTGGTCCCAGGTGCTGGACCACGATGGCTTCGAGGCCTTCAAGGAGGCCGGCGACGTCTTCCATGCGGACGTCGCGGTGCGGCTGCGCACCGAAGTACTGGAACGCGGCAACAGCCGCGAACCCGCAGAGAGCTACCAGGCGTTCCGCGGGCGGCAGCCGCGGATCGACGCCCTGCTGCGCAACCGCGGCTTCGCCGCGTCGGGCGAAGCCTAGGCTAAGGCAGCCTGGCCCTCAGCCAGGCTGCGATGTCCGCCACTTCCGGCGGGCACAGGGAGTGCTCCATCGGGTACTCGCGCCAGTCCACGGCGTAGCCGGCCGCCTCCATCGCATCGCGCGACTCCAGCCCGAAGGCCCTCGTGACGACGGGGTCGCGCTGGCCGTGGCACATCAGGATCGGCACGCGCCGGTTGGCCGGCGAGGCCTCGGCGGCCAGTAGCCCGCGCATCGGCAGGTAGGTGGAGAGCGCGAGGATTCCGCCCAGTCGCTCATCGTAGCGCAACCCCGTGAACAGGGCCATCGCGCCGCCCTGCGAGAACCCGGCCAGCACGATCCGCTCGGACTTGATGCCCTGCACGCGCTCCCGCGTGATGTAGGCCTCCAGCCGCTGTGCCGACTCCCGGATGCCGGTCTCATCGTCCCGCCCGCTCGGGGTGAGGGACTTGATGTCGTACCAGGCACGCATCGAGTACCCGGCGTTGACGGTGACCGGGCGCACGGCGGCATGGGGAAAGACGAAGCGGATGGCCGCCGCCGGCGGCAGGTGCAGCTCCGGAATCAGCGGGACGAAATCATGGCCGTCGGCCCCCAGGCCGTGCAGCCAGATCACGGCCGCGGTGGCGGGAGCGCCCTCGGGCGACAGGATGACGGCGTCTTCGGTATCGGTAAGCAGGGTTTTCATGGGCTGCTATTGAAATGCACAAGGCCCGTGCCCAGCTAGTCTTTTCATGTCCCAGTCCCTCCCCGAGCGTCCATGCCGCTGCTGATCGCCCTGTCGCTGATCGGCGCCGTGGCGCTGTGGCTGGCCGCGGCGCCCTGGATCACCCGCTGGCGCCGCGCGCGGCTGCGCCGCCGGCCCTTCCCAGAGGCCTGGCGGGAGATCCTGCGCCGGCGCGTGCCGTATTTCCGGCAAATGCCGGCCGACCTGCAGCTGCAGCTCAAGGCGCACCTGCAGGTGTTCCTGGCCGAAAAACGCTTCGTGGGCTGCGGGGGCCTCGTCGTCACCGAGGAGATGCGCGTCAGCATCGCCGCGCAGGCCTGTCTGCTGCAGCTGAACCGCAATGCCGACTATTTCCCGGGCATGAGCCAGATCCTCGTCTACCCGCAGGCCTTCGTCGTCGAGCGGCAGCAGTCCAACGCCATTGGCCTGCACCACGAGGAGCGGCAGGTGCTGGCCGGGGAATCCTGGTCGCAGGGGCAGGTCATCCTCTCCTGGCATGACGCCCAGGAGGGGGCGGCGAACCCCACGGACGGCCGCAATGTCGTGATCCACGAGTTCGCGCACCAGCTGGACCAGGAGTTCGGGCACGCCAACGGCGCACCGCTGCTGCGCTCGCGCGCCGATTACGAGCGCTGGTCGACGGTCCTGGGAAGCGAGTTCCAGCGCCTGCAGGCGCAGGCCGCACGGGGGGAGCCCACGCTCTTGAACCACTATGGCGCCACCGAGCCTGCCGAGTTCTTCGCCGTCGCGTCGGAGGCCTTCTTCGAGCAGGCCACGCAGCTGGCCCACGAGCACCCGGCCCTGTACGCCGAGCTCAGCCGCTTCTACGGACTGAACCCGCTCAGCTGGCAGTAGGCCCGCGCTGCATTCTGACTGTGGCGTGGTGCAGTGGGGCCTGTCGCAGGCCTTGTAGGTGTACTGGAAATGCGCGGCGAGGTCGCCCAGCCGTTGCCGCCGCCCCCCCCCGGCCGGCGCTGCCTGATCCGCTGGAAGTAATTGGCCGAACCGCCCGGCTCCCGCATGCCCAGCGACAAGCTGACCGGCGCGTAGCCCTGGATGTGGAAGACCAGGAACTGCTTCGCGCCGCTGCGGGAGGTCCGGTCCACGACCCCGTCGTTCAGGCGCCCCTCACCAACGCGCGCCCGGGCCTGCGCAGGACTGCTTAGCGTCAGCGCCTCAGCTGCCCGGGCCATCGCCCCAGCCGGAGTGCAGCTGGCCGTTACCGCGGAAGAAGGCCTCGATATGGCGAATCAGACCATCCTGGATCTTGAAGACCTCGAATACCACGGAGCCGTTGTTGTTCGGGTACTCGGGCGGCGTCATGAAGTTGCCGATCGCAAAGACCACTCCACGCTCCACGTCGGCGATATAGAAGCGGCGGTTGCGCACGTTCCACTGGGTAGCCGGGTTCTTGAACTCACCGCCACAGCTGCCGCTGGAGAGTTCGGAGTTGACGGTGAAGACGCCCAGTTCCAGGCGCTGGCATTCCGGATGCCAGGGCACCTGACGGTAGGGCACCTCGTGCGAGACGACGCTGAAGTAGCTGTCCGCGATCGCAAACAGCTGCTCGCGTGTCGAGCGCTCGCCGAGGGGCAGTACGGAATCAAACACGCGCTCCGGCAGGCGCAGCGAGGACGCAGGCGTACCGCCCAGGGTGCCGTCGAACGCAACCTCCTCGATCTCCGTGATCTGGCGCTTCTCCACCTTCAGCCGCAGCGCGTAGAACCACCAGCGCGCCGCGTTGCGCGTCGGCGCGTTAGTCAGCACCCCGTAGAACACGGCAGCGCCCGTCTGCGGATCCACCAGCGCATGACGATACGGTATGCGACGGATCGCACCCCAGACCTCCGACTGCCCCAGCTTCGGCTGCACGATGCCATTGGCCGTGGCGCGGTAGGACGGGGCGAGCGGCACCTGGGCCGGCTCGTTGTCGACGAGCGCCTCGGTGTAGGTGGTGAGGATCTGCAGCAGGCAGCGGCGATCGCAGTCCAGCGCCGCGGCGGCCTGCGCGGCCTGCGCAGGCACGTGCAGCAGCGTCGCGGCGAGCAATGACAACAGAGCGCTCTTCTTCATGGTTATGCTTTCCCCAAGGTGGCAAGACGGGGCGCCGGCAGGCGCCCGGGCAATCCCAAAGCCAAAACCGCTGACGCCGCCCACAAGGCCCGCTACCCTTGCGTTTACAGTATTCCTTCGCCCCCCTCAACCCAGCCCGGGTACGGAGCCGAGCAGAACATGAAGATCGCCCTCATCGGCGCCAGCGGCTTCGTCGGCGCCCCGATCCTGGCCGAGGCCCTCGCGCGCAGCAAGCACGACATCACCGCGCTGGTGCGCCACCCGCGGAAGCTTGCCGCGCACCCCCTGCTGACCGCCAAGACCTGCGACATCTACGATGTTCCCGCCCTCACGGCCGCGCTGCGCGGGCACGATGCGCTCATCCACGCCTTCCATCCCGGTCGCGGCGTCACGTCCGAGGCGATCTACGGGCAATGCGTGGTAGGCCACAAGGCCATCATCAACGCCAGCAAGGGCGCGGGCATCACCCGCCTGCTGTGCGTTGGCGGAGCCGCGAGCCTGAAGACGCCGCAGGGTGTGGAGTTCATCGACTCGCCGATGTGGCCGACGGAGTTCAACCCTTACAAGGCGGGGGTCCTGGGCACGCGGGCGCTCTACTACCTCCTGAAGGAGGAGCCGACGCTGGATTGGGTGTTCCTGGCGCCGTCGGTCATCCTGCGGCCGGGCAGGCGTACGGGTGCGTACCGCAAGGGCGGGGACCACGTCCTGTTCGACCGCAACGGCGTGAGCCAGATCTCGCTGGAGGATTACGCGGTCGCGATGAACGATGAGCTGGATACGCCCACGCAGCACCGCAAGCGCTTTACCGTCGGCTACTAGGCGCGAGGCGGCGCGCGCCGCCGCTCAGCTCTTCAGCGCCTGCTCGATCAGGAACACATCCGTCAGCAGCGCGCGCAGGTGCACGGAGGCGTTGAGGTTGTCGACCAGGAGCGAGCTGATGCGCGCCCGGCTCAGCACCAGCGCGATCGCACCGCGTGCGGACTGCGCATCCCCCGTCATGGTGTGCAGGTAGGCCAGCACGTCCGCATCGGCGCCCTTGCCCAGCTCGGCACTGGCCAGGCCGCCCAGGTCAATCAGCGCCGTATGCATGGCTACCAGCGTGGCGCGAGCCTCCGTGCCGGTCTCTTCCTGCCGTCCCTGCGCCGCGTAGGCCAGGAGGTATTCGTATCCGCGTTCGATCGTGTCGATGCGAGCAGCCAGCACCGGGGATTCACTCACCGCGTGCCACCCGCTCCGGATCATGGTTGAGCGCAAGCTCCGAGCGAGACATCCAGCCACCCACCATCGAGCGCAGGTACATGCGCTTCTCCGGCAGCAGGCCGAAGTACACGTGCACCAGGATCAGGAACAGGGCGGCGAGCGCCGCCAGGTCATGCAGCAGGGTCAGGATGCCCCAGGCCTTGACGGTCAGGATGTAGGGATTGCGGTGGAAAACTGGCGTGCCGGCCTTCACCATCATCACGATGCCGGTGGCTATTGCCACCAGGATCGTCAGCATCCACGCCAGGTGCATGGCCTTCTGCGGCAGGGAATACTTCCCGGGCTTCTTGCCGGAAAACTCCGCGAGGTCCGCGCCCTTGAGCTGGATCACCGAGAGCTTCTGCACGGTGATGGCGCGCAGAATGTGGAACAGCACCACCAGGGTCAGCACCAGGCCCGAGACCCAGTGGATCTTCACCCAAGGGAACCGGATACCGACGATGGGCAGCAGGCTCGTGGCCAGCAGTAGCGTCATGGTCACCGCGGTGACCCAGTGGAACAGGCGGTCGATACCGGCGTGCCGCTGCAGTTTGTCTTGAGTTTGCGTCGCCATGCGTCAGTTCCCGCGGTTACGGCCGGACTTGCTGACGGCGCGGTAGATCAAGTGAATGATGATCACCGCGACGCCCGCGCCGGCGGCCAGGCCAAGCAGATCCCAGGACACGCCATCGATCACGACCTTGCCGTAGGCATCATGACCGTATCGGAGAATATCCATGGCCTTATGCCCCCCGTATCGCGCGACGGACGAGATTTTCCATCAGCGGAATCTTGAACTGGTTGAAGTTCAGCGTGGTCGCGCCCTCGATGGCGAGCTTTCCGGCACGGGTACCGGTCTCCTCGTTCTTGGCGCTACCCTTGATGGCGCTCTCCACGGCGGTCAGCCGATGCGGAACGCATTCCACCGCGCCCACCACGAGCCGGGAGTCGCTGATGCGGTCGCCATCCATCTTGAAGGCAGCCGCGATGCTGACCAACGCGAAGTCCCAGGCTGCCCGGTCGGCTATCTTCTCGAAGTAGAACTTGGCGCCTGCCCAGGTGGAGGGGATGCGCACGGCGGTGAGGATCTCCCCCGGCTCCAGCACCGTCATGCGGCGGATGTTCAGGGCCGGGCCCACGAAGAATTCGCTGGCCGGCACGACGCGCTCGCCCTTGGCGCTGCGTATCACCATGCTCCCGTCCAGCGCGACCACGGCGTTGGCGGTATCGGAGGGCTGCACGGCGACGCAGCGGCTGGCGCCGAAGATGGCGTGCTCGCGGTTCTGCCCTTCCGGCGTATCCGCGTAGCACATGTTCCCGCCGGCGCGGTAGCAGTCCACCCCGTAACGGTAGTACCAGCAGCGCGTGTCCTGGCAGAGGTTGCCGCCCAGCGTGCCGGCATTGCGGATCTGGGGACTGGCGACGCGCCCGGCTGCCAGGGAGAGCAGCAGGAACTTCTCGCGAAGCAGCGGGTGTTCCTCGATCTCGGTCAGCGTCGTAAGCGCCCCGATCTCGATGCCACCGGCCACCTCGCGCACGCCCTTGAGCGCGGCAATACCGGTCAGCTCGATGACCGCCTCGGTGCGCTTGGTGCGGTTCTTCAGCCAGTCGTAGCTGTCCTGCCCGGCGGCGAGCAGCCAGCCATCGGAGCCTAGGCGCGCAGCCAGGTCCACCGCGGCCTCGACGCTGTCGGGCTGGTACAGATCGAAATGCGGCATCATGTCTTTAGCCATTTCGACCTCCTTACTGGCAGTTGGACTGCAGGGGGCCGTGCGATTGCGGCCGCCCCGAAGCGTGGTTGAGAATCATGTCCTGCATCACCGGTGTGCGGTTGAAGACGTGGCCACCCAGCGCGTCGGAGATCGCGCACAGCAGCGCGGAGGCCGCACAGCCCAGCAGCGGCTCGCCGATGCCCTTGGTGCCCAGCGGGCTGGTCGAGTCTGGGCGGTCCACCGCGCCGGTCTTCATGTTCAGGCCGATGTCGCCATAGGTCGGCGGCTTGGCCTGGTAGAAACCCACGCTCGCCGGCAGCCCGTTCTGCGGGTCGTAGACGATGCGCTCAAGACCCGCTAGTCCAAAGCCCTGGATCGCGCCGCTCTTGATCTGGGTGTTGAGACCCGCCGGATGGATGACGGTGCCGCAATCGGCGATTCCCAGGTAATCCAGGATGCGGTACTTGCCGGTTTCCGTATCCAGCTCGATCTGCACGAAGCCCGCGGCGAAGGCCGCGGTCTCGCCGCCGACCGGCAGGTTGTCCTTGGCCACGCCGATGAGCCCGGTGCCGGCCAGGGCCGAGGCGGACTCCTTGGTCATGGGATTGATGTCGCCGGGCAGCTCGTGCCCGTCGAACTTGCCGCCCAGCTGGATCGCGCGCTGCGCGGCCTGCGCATACGTCATACCCGACCCCGGGCTGCCCTTGCGGAACACGCGCTTGCCGTCGACGTCGTAGCCGTCGGGGCTGCCGCCGAACTGCTTGGCGGCGATCTCCTTGAGCTTGTTGACCGCGTCCGTGGCCGCCACGAAGTTCGTGCGCGCCATCGTGAAGGAGGTGTTGCTGCCGAACTGCCCGATGTTCCAGGGCAGGTGCTTGCGGCTGTCGCCGCGCACGACCACGCAGTCCTCCCAGTCCACCTTGAGCACCTCGGCCGCGATGCGCGAGGTGCCGGAGTGCGAGAAGGTGCCCAGGTTGCCAACGCCGGTGTGGATGTAGAGCTTGCCGTCCGGGGCGATTCGCACCAGACCGTCAAAGCCGTTGAAGCCCGCGGGATGATAGGCCTGGCCCACGCCGACGCCGATGACCTTGGAGCCGGCGCGCTGACCGCTGAGCTTCTTCTTCTCTTCCCAGTTGAAGCGCTCCGCGCCCTGTGTCAGCGCATCCTTCAGGTAGCAGCTGGTGGTCGGCGTCTTCTTGGCGCCGCCCTTGGAGCCGGTCTGCGGCGCGTTCAGCAGGCGGATCGCCAGCCGGTCCACGTTCAGCGCCCGCGCTGCCTTGTCGATCAGCGGCTCCATGATGTGCACGAGCTGGTTGTAGCCCGGGCCGCGCTGCGCGCTGCGCAGCGGGGAGTTCGCGTGCACCGGCACGCCGCGCCAGCGCATGGCCTCCGGCTGGTAGACCAGCGAGAGCGCATCGCCCGCGTTGCGGAAGTCCCAGAAGCTGTTGTACGCGCCGTTCTCCTGGATGACGTACAGGTCCGCAGCCAGCAGTTTACCGTCCGAACCGAAACCGAGCTTCACATGGCCCTGGAAACCGTTGCGGGCAGAGCCGTTGTAGTACTCCTCGGCACGGCTCAGGCGCAGCATCACCGGCCGGTTGATCTTCTTGGACATCAGCGCCGGCAAGGCCTGGATGGCATAGGCGCCGCCCTTGGAGCCGAAGCCACCGCCGCAGTACTCGGCGATCAGGACCAGGTCCGTCGGCTTGATGCCGATCATGCCTGCCAGGGCCGGAACGATGAACGACTGGCTCTGGGAGGAAACGTGCAGGAAGCACTTGCCGTTCTGCCAGTACGCCATGGCCGAGCGCGGCTCCATGCTGTGGTGGGAGTTGCTGCCGTGGACGAAGCTCTCCTCCAGCACCAGCTTGCTCTTGGCAAAGGCCGCGTCGAGCTCGCCCCAGGCCCACTCCTGAGCCGGCTTACCCATCGGCATCTGGCCCTCTTTGGCGGTGGAGAAGTCCTCGCGCGTCCACTTGAGGGTCTGGAACTCAACGCCGGCGGCGCCGACGTTGCCGTCGGTGCGCGCATTGGGCTTGTCCGGATGCAGGCTCTGCAGCGCGTCCACGTGGAACGGCAGCGGTTCCCAGTCGATCTTGATCTTCTCGATCGCGTCCTGCGCGATGGTCTCATCTTCCGCCGCCACCATCAGCACGGCGGCCCCCACGTAGCGCGGCTCGTTGGTCAGCAGCGGCTGCTCGGGTTCCGGCGGGTTCTTGACCTCGTCTGCCGTGAGAATGCCGACGACACCGGGCATCTTGAGCGCCTCGGTGGCATCGATATTCCTTACTCGCGCGTGCGGGTACGGGCTGTTCAGGAAGCGCGCGAACACCATGCCTTCCACGCGGAAGTCCTCGGCGTACTTGGCCTCGCCGGTGACCTTGGCCACGACGTCGTGCGGCAGGAAATCTTTGCCGAGGTGCTTATACGCCATGGCTGATCTCCGCGAGGTTGCCGCAGGCGCGCATGATGCCGTTCAGGTAATTGTCGTAGGCCGCGCAGCGGCAGAGGTTGCCGGACATCGCATGCCGGGCCTCCTCGCGCGTAGGCTTGGGGTTCTTCTTAAGGAGGGCGACGGCCGCCACGACCTGGCCCGGCGTGCAGAACCCGCACTGCGGGGAGAGCTCCTCGACGAAGGCCTGCTGCACGGGATGCAGTTCGCCATTGGGGCCCCTCAGGCCCTCGATCGTGACCACCTTGCGAGCGCGCACCGCATGGGTGAGCGTCGAACAGGAATAGTGGGTCACGTCATCGATCATGACAGTGCAGGCGCCGCATTCGGCCCGGTCGCAGCTGAGCTTGGTGCCGGTCAGGCCCAGCTTGTAGCGCAGCGTCATGGCCAGCGTTTCCTGCGGCAGCACGTCCACGCGGCGCACCTGGCCGTTGACGTTCAGAGAGATCAGGCGCTCCACGCTGCCAGCGACCGCCGCGCGGCGCGGGGTGCAGGCGGCCAGGCCGCCGACCATGAAGCTGGCGGATGACGCCACTGCGCCGGAGGCGATGACCCGCTTGATGAATTCACGTCGCGAAACCCGACGTGCCTCGCCTTCGCGAAGCTCGGATGTCTCCACGACCTGGATGCCTTTGAAATCCGCCATGCCTGCCCCCGACCCTCGCCTGACGTGGGTCTGACCAGAAAACGATTGATGCCCGTATGCGCCCGGCCAAGCGACCCGGGGGTCACTCGCGAGCGACGTGTATTCTTCTTCCGTGAGCGTACGCGCCCTGCAGGGCAGCGGCAAGGTCCCGGACACGCCGCACCGGCGCGCAGCAGCCCCTGATCTTGGCCCGCGAGCGTGCACGTGGGACTGCGGCCCGCGCGCACCGCCTGCGAGTGCCTCAGGCCGGCGGGACGACGCCGTGGGGAGTCATCTTATCGATGGTCTCCGGCAGGATCTGCGCCAGCTTCTGCAGCAGCTCCGGCGCGCCCATGCCGATCTTGCCGGCCAGCTGCTGCACGAGGTCGCTGCCCAGTACCTGCTCGAGCTGTGCGGCGGAGATCGGGTGGTTGCTCCCCGTGCCGATCCACGACTGCACGATGCCGCCCATTCCCTGCTGCTCGAACTTCGCCACCACGGCCGGCAGGCCGCCCTGCTTCTCGATGTAGCCCTGCACCGCGGTGCTGATGCCGGCCCCGACCAGTCCACCCATCACGCCGTCGAACAGTCCCATTGCCTTCTCCTTCAGTG
This sequence comes from uncultured Pseudomonadota bacterium, assembly GCA_903868595.1. Classification (GTDB taxonomy): domain Bacteria; phylum Pseudomonadota; class Gammaproteobacteria; order Steroidobacterales; family Steroidobacteraceae; genus ZC4RG30. Next base: position 89,087 of record CAIPVV010000004.1, on the reverse strand, counting down.
CCGAATCGCGCCGTAGATCGCCTTGCCACCCGCATTGCGGGCAACCAGGGAACCGGCGGCGTCCGTGCCCGGAACCCAGGCGCGGGAAATCATGCCGACCACGATGAGGTGATTGACCGGGTCGATCCAGAAATAAGTGCCCAGGACGCCGGACCAGTAATAGGTACCGGCCGGCCAGGGCTCCTGGGTTGAAGCCGGGTCGCCGGCGATGGCGAAGTCCAGCCCGAAGGTCGTGCCGGGACCGGCCAGGTTCACCGTCACACCGGGCGGCAGCGCGTTCTCATGCATCAGCTTGACGGTAGCGGGCTTCAGGAGCCGCACGCCATCCAGTTGCCCGCCATTGACGATCATCTGGCAGAAGCGCGCATAGTCCAGCGCAGTGGAGTACAGCGCGCCGCCGGGCGACGGCAGCCGGGGGACTTCCCGCGCCAGTGCGTCGCGGCCGCCTTCCGGCAGGTAGGGGACGAGCTCGCCGGCCTGGTTCGGCGCGTGCGGGACGGCCAGGCGGTCGCGGGCCTTGCCGAAGACAGCAAAGTCCGAGTCCTTCATCTTCAGGGGCTTGAGGATCTTCTTGCGGATGAATACGTCGTAGGGCATGCCCGAGAGCTTCTCCACGATATAGCCCTGGATATCCACGCTGACGCTGTATTCCCAGGCGCTGCCCGGCTGGTTCTTCAGCGGCAGCTGCGAGAGCTTGCCGATCATGCCGGGCAGGCTGCTGTTGGGGTCGGTGGGGTTGGCGGCCTGGTAGAGCTTGTCGACCGCAGAGTTGCCAAAGGAACCATAGGTGAAACCGGCGCTATGGCTCATGAGCTCCCGCATGGTGGGCTGGTGCACGGCCGGTACGATCTTGCCGCTGGCGTCCATGACCTTGAGGTCCTTGAGCTGGGGCACGTACTTGGCCACCAGGTCGTCCAGCGACCACTTGCCCTGCTCGTGCAGCATCATCATGGCCACGCCCGTGAGCGGCTTGGTCATCGAGGCCACCAGCATCACCGAGTCGACGCGCATCGGCTTCTTCAGTTGCGTGTCGGCATACCCGTAGGCATCCAGGTCCACGCGCTTGCCGTCCTGCACGATCAGGGTAACGATGCCGGCGGCTTCCTTGTGGTCCACCAGGGCATGCATCTGCCGGTTGATGTCGGCGACGCCGGCCGCCGTGAAGTGACCCGGCGCAGCAATCACTGACAAGGGCAACAGTGCCAGCGTGGCTACCAGCAAATGACGCATGCGCATACCAACCCCCCGGGCGAGGCGCCCTGTTCTTGTTTGATTCCTGGTCAGCATCGTACAGCCCTGCGGTGAAGTCCATTCGCGGCTGGCGCCGGCGGCCTAGTCGGGGCGGGATTTCCCGTGGGCGCCACGCTGCACGGCGCGAAGCGCCGCATCGACCGCCAAGCGGCCCCAGTCGCGCGCCGCCTCCGCGTCATCCAGCACCTCGGCCGGCGCGGCGTAGTAGCCCAGCTGGGCGACGCGCCCGTCCTTCACGTACTCAAACGGCGCGAGCCCCAGCGCCCGGAACTGGGGCGCGGTCTGCGCATCGGCCTTCAGGTAGAGCACCTCGTCCTGCACGATCGCGAAGAACAACTCATCCAGGTAGATGCCGTGCCCACCGAACATGCGCCGCGCGCGGATCTCCCCCAGCAGGCGAAAGACGTCGGGCAGGTAGGAGACAAGCTCACTCATGGTGCCCCCATGGTACAAGAGCGCCCATGGATACCGAGCAGGACCCAGTGGAGATTCCCTACGACGCCCTCTCCCCGGAGGCGCTGCGCGGCGTCATCGAGTCCTTCGTACTGCGCGAAGGCACGGAATACGGCGACCGCGACTTCACGCTGCAGGAGAAGGTCGACCAGGTGCTGCAGCAGCTCAAGCGACGCGAGGCCCGGGTGATGTTCGACCCGGCCACCGAGACCGTGACCGTCCAGCGCACCCGCTAGGCCGCGGCGGCACGTCGGGCGAATGCGCCCCGGGAACACTTCGCCGGCGAGGCTCTCCGCCGGATCGGCCGTCCGCCCCTACAGGTTGAGCATGCGCAGGGCCAGCTCGGGATAGCGTGCGCCGGCGGCGACGCCCTGGGGCGCCAGGGCCTCGATGCGCGCCAGCGCCTCGGCGGGAAGCGCGACGTCCACGGCAGCCACGTTCTCCTCCAGCGTCGCGATCCGCGTGGTGCCCGGGATCGGCACGATGTCGGCGCCACGCGCCAGCAGCCAGGCCAGCGCCAGCTGGGCCGGGGTGCAGCGCAGCGCCACCGCCAGCTCCCGCACCTGGTCGACCAGCGCCAGGTTCTTGGCGAAGTTCTCGCCCTGGAAGCGCGGCGAGTGGCGCCGGAAATCATCCGCCGCCAGGTCCTCCGGGCGCTTGAATTTGCCGGTCAGGAAGCCCCGCCCCAGCGGGCTGTAGGCCACGAAGCCGATACCCAGCTCCCGGCAGGTCGGCAGGATCGCCTCCTCCGCGTCCCGCGTCCACAGCGAGTACTCCATCTGCAGCGCGGTGATCGGGTGGACGGCATGCGCGCGGCGGATCGTGCCTGCCGCGGCTTCCGAGAGGCCCAGGTAGCGCACCTTGCCCGCGCGCACCAGCTCGGCCATCGCGCCGACCGTTTCCTCGATGGGCACGGTCGGATCCACGCGGTGCTGGTAGTAGAGATCGATGTGTTCGACCTTCAGGCGGCGCAGCGAATCCTCGCAGGCCTGGCGCACGTATTCCGGCCGCCCGATGATCTGCGACTTGCCGTCCGCGCGATGGATCCCGAACTTGGTCGCGAGGAAGACCTTTTCGCGTCGGCCCTGGATCGCCCGTCCGACGAGCTCCTCGTTCTTGTGCGGGCCATAGGCATCCGAGGAGTCGAGGAACGTCACGCCCAGGTCCAGCGCCCGCGCCAGCACCGCCAGCCCCGCCGCCTCATCGGGCAGACTGGACGTGTAGAAGTCCGACAGACCCATGCAGCCGAACCCCAGACTGGCAACCACCGCCCCTTGCGAGCCGAGCTGGCGAGTCAACATAGGCGAAACCTCCAAGGAAATTGCCGCAACGATAGCATCGTGCCGTGAACATTCATTCTGCGTTCATATGCCATCCGTAAGATGACTATCCAAGGCCCCAGCCTGCCATTCAACGGACTCCCATCGGCCCATTTAGACCCCCCGATTGGATTTGAGCTTCCGGCAGGCGGGGCCTCTTTCCCCGCCCCTTGTCTAGACGCTGCGCTTGATGCGCTTGCCGGGCCGGCTGGAGAAGCGTGTCTGCGCGTCCAGGATCTCGATCTCCACCTCCCGGCTACGCCCGCCGTAGACGTGCTCCTTGAGCCACGGCGCCTCGGCGGCGGCGGCGTCCCGGTCCATCACCTTGTTCCAGCAGCGCCGCTTGGCATCCCAGCGGTAGCCGCGGGCCTTCAGCAGATCCTTGCTCTCGAACGGGGCATCCAGGGCCGAGAGCCGGTAGGCGGGCTGCGTCCCGGCGCTCAGCAGCTGGTGCCAGGCGATCTGCCCGGACTTCGGCAGCGGGCGGCGCAGGATCTCCAGCAGCGCCCGGCAGTCGATTTCGCTGCGGTGCCCTTCGAAGAAGAAGCCGCAGCGGTTGGCCAGGTACTCCAGCTTGGAGCCGGCGAACCCCTCCTGGGACCAGGGGATCTGGGCGTAGGAGCAGACCCACGGCAGGCGCTCGAAGAGCGGCCAGCGCCGCTCCACGAACGGCCGGTCAAACGCGGCGTTGTGGGCCACGATCCACTGGGCTCCGTGCACGAGCGCCGCCACCGCGGAATCATCGATGCGCTGGCCGGCCACCATCTCATCGGTGATGCCGTGGATGGCGGTGGTCTCGGCGGGTATCGGCATGCCCGGGTCCTCCAGGCTGTCGTAGACCGCGGCGATGCGCACGATCTGCCCGGTCTGCGGCTCGTAGTCGAAGGCGACCAAGCCCAACTCGATGACCTGGTCGCTCTCCAGGTCCGTACCGGTGGTTTCCGTGTCCAGCACCACGGCGCGGTGCAGCGCAGCGCCGGCGTCGCCACCGAACTCATCCCGCGCTACCAGCCGGCGCAGGACGCGAAAGTCCGGCGACGCCTCCAGCATCTGGACGGCACGCTCCACGGTCAACTCAGAGGCTTCCGGCTGCACGCTCACTGTTTCTCCCTGAAGGCCGCAGGCGTTGCGCGCCGGCCACGTCAACCGGCACGCGGACGGGCCGGTAACCGGCTCGGCGACGCCTGTGCGCATCTTGCCCGAAAATCAGGGCCCGGCGGGCTACTGCGGGAGAGGGGGCCGGCATATAGTCACGCGACCATGACTACCAAACTAAACATCAAGGTCAACGAGCACGTCAGCGCCGTCTCGGCGGCGCCCGATACGCCGCTGCTGTACGTGCTGGCCGACGAACTGGCACTCAAGGGGCCCCGCTTCGGCTGCGGCCTGGCGCAGTGCGGCTCCTGCTCGGTGCTCGTCGATGGCGTGGAGACCCGCGCCTGCGTCACGCCCGTGGCGAGCGTGCAGGGAAAGTCGGTGACGACGCTGGAGGGGCTGCCGGCCTGGTACGCCCGGCAGCACAAGCTCCCGCAGGCACCGGCGATGCACCCCCTGCAGCAGGCGCTCATCGACGAGCAGGCCCTGCAGTGCGGCTACTGCTACAACGGCATGATCATCAAGGGCGCCGAACTGCTGGCCCGCAACGCCGCGCCCAGCGACGCCCAGATCCGCCAGGCCATGAACGGCCACTTGTGCCGCTGCGGCACCTACCCACGCATCCTGCGCGCGATCAGCCGCGCGGCTGCCGTCATTGCCGGGGAGCGCACGTGAGCCGGACCGCCCGCCTCCCCGCGCTGCCACGGCGCGAGTTCCTCAAGGCCGGCGGCGCCCTGCTGGTCGGCTTCCAGCTGCAGCCCGCGTTCGGCACCTCACCGGCGCGGAAGACGCCCGAGCGCGGTAGCGTCGCCGGTCCGCCGGATCCCAAGCAGATCGACACCTGGCTTGCGATCCACGCCGACAACACGGCAACGCTGTATATCGGCTTCGTCGAGCTCGGCCAGGGCAGCACCACGGCGCTGCTGCAAGTGGCGGCCGAGGAGCTGGACCTGGACATGGAGCAGATCCGCACCGCCACGGTGGATACCAACGTGACCCCGAACCAGGGCGGCACGTACTCCAGCGCCGCGATCCAGCGCGGCCGTCCGCAGGTCGCACTGGCGGCCGCCGAGGCGCGCGGCGCGCTGCTGGAGCGCGCCGCGCAGCGCCTGGGATCAAGCGTCGAGCAGCTGCAGGTGAACAAGGGGCGCGTGAGCGTCCTGGGCCATGAGAGGCCGTCCGTCAGCTACGGCGAGCTGGTGGGCGAGAAGCCCTTCGGGCTGGCCTTCAGCGGCACGGCCAAGCTCAAGTCCATCGACCGCTACCGCCTGGTCGGCAAGCCCATCGCCCGGCGCGACATGGCGGCCAAGGTCACCGCCCGCCATAGCTACATCCAGCACCTGCGCCTGCCGCGGATGCTGCACGGTCGCGTGGTCCGCCCGCGCGGCCAGGCCGCCTACGGGGCCGGCGCCAAGATCCTGAGCCTGGAGGAGAGCTCCATCGCCCACATCGCTGGCGCGCGCGTCCTGCGGCGCGGGGATTTCCTGGGCGTGGTGGCTCCGCGGGAATGGGACGCGGTACGTGCCGCGCAGCAACTCAAGGTCAGCTGGGAACAACCACCCAAGCTGCCCGGCAGCGACTCGCTGCACGAGGCCATGCAGGCGGACAAGAGCCAGGAACAGGTCGCGCTGGAGCGCGGCAACCTTGCGTCAGGCTTCACCGGCGCCGCGCGCAGCGTGGTGGCCAAGTGCTACGGGCCCTACCAGGCCCACGTACCGTTCGCGCCCAATTGCGCGCTGGCCGACGTGCGCGACGATGCCGCGCTCGTCATCTGCTCCTCGCAGGACGTCTACAACGCCCGGCGCAGCCTTGCGGGCCTTCTGAACCTGCCGCTGGAGAAGGTGCGCGTGCAGTACGGGGAAGGCGCCGGGACCTTCGGCCACAGCTGCTATGACGATGCGGCGCAGGCCGCGGCCTTGCTCTCGCAGCTGGCGCAGGCACCCGTGAGGCTGCAGTTCATGCGCTGGGACGAGCACGGCTGGGACACCTACGGTCCCGCGCACGTGGGCGAAGTGCGGGCCGCCGCCACCGCCGACGGCCGCCTCTGCGCGTACGAGTACCACGGCTGGCAGCACGGCTGGAGCCTGGTGGACACCAGCGCCCAGCTCAGCGGCGTGGCCGCGGCGGAGTGGCCGCCCTCCCCCGTGCAGGGCGTCAACCCCCTGGCGGCCGGCGGCATGTACGACATCCCCAACATTAAGCTCGTCAACCATCGCCTGCCGGGCCTGAACTACCTGCGGGGCGCCTGGCTGCGCTCGCCACTGGATCTCTCCTTCTGCTTCGCCTCCGAGCAGGTCATCGACCAGCTCGCCCGCGACCTGCGCATGGACCCCTACCAGTTCCGCCGTATCAACATCAAGGATGAGCGCTGGCGCGGCGTGCTGGATGCCGTGGCCTCCGGTGCCGGTTGGGCAACACGCACCAGCGCGCCGCGGATGAACGACGCGGGCGTGGTACGCGGGCGCGGTATCGGGCTGGGCACGCACCTGGTCTCCTATGGCGCCGCGGTAGCCGACGTCGAGGTGAACGTTCGCAGCGGCGTCGTGCGCATCACGCACCTCTACGGGGCGATCGACGCCGGCGCGGTCGTCAACCCGGGCAACGTGGAGAGCCAGATCACCGGGCAGCTGGTGCAGACCGCAAGCCGCCTGCTGAAGGAGGAGGTGACGTTCGATGAGGCTCGCGTCACGAGCCTGGACTGGGCCAGCTACCCGATCCTGAGGTTCGAGGAATGCCCGGACATCACGCCCATCGTCGTGCAGCGCCTAGACCAGCGCTCCACCGGCGCGGGCGAGGAGACGATGGCCGCGGCGGCGGGCGCGATCGCCAATGCCTTCTTCGACGCCACCGGCGTGCGCATGACGCGCTACCCGCTGACGCCCAGCCGGGTGCTGGCGGCGCTGGCCGAACGCGGCAGGTAGGCACCTCGCGGCCTTGACGCGGGGGGCAGCCCGGCTACGAGGCCAGGGCTGCCACGCGTTGCCGTCGCCAGTAGGAGGCCAGCGTGCCGATCGCCTAGGGCACGACCGCCAGCACCTTCGCGTGCCCGCGCGGCCAGTAGTTCCGCAGCGCATACCGGCGCGCGAAGACGGCCGGGAGGAAGATCAGCTCGGTCTCCAGGCCCCCGTTTGAATAGCAGCAGCGCGCTAAAGATGGCGTCCCGCGGCCGGCGCAGCAGGTACAGCAGGTGGTCGAACCCCAGCGCGATGTGCTCCACGCCCAGCCGGAAATAGGCCAGCACGTCCAGGCACGCGGCACTGGGAGGCGGGAGGAGCAGCCTCGGCAGGGCGAAGCGCGGTCTAGTTGGGGCGGGTCAGCACTTCCAGGCGCGACAGCCACACGATCGCCTGCTCGCGGCTCTCCCCGCACATCTCCCGGTTGGCCGCGAGGCCCGCACAGCACGCGGGCCGCTCCGGCTGACCAAAAATTGCGCATCGCAGGTCCGCCGTTAGCTGCTTGCACGCAACCCCGGCCGGCTTGCCGGCCGGCATGCCCGGGATCGGGCTTGAAATGGATATTGCGCTACAACAGGCGCCACATCCGGGGCGGCAATCCATGAAATTTCCGAATTTGTTGGTACTTTCGGCAGTCAAGCACAATGCGGCTGGATTTACTGGCCGACAGATGCGAAATTCGCCGTCCCGAATCTCCAGCCTCCGCCCAGAAGGATAAGAAACATGGCCCGTATCGTCGGCGCGATTGCCACCTCTCATACACCGACCATCGGTTTCGCGTTCGATGGCAAGAAGCAGAACGACCCCGTCTGGAAGCCAATATTCGAGGCCTACGAACCGATCAAGGCGTGGCTGAAAGAAAAGAAGCCCGACGTACTGTTCGTGATCTACAACGATCACGTCACGTCGTTCTTCTTTGACCACTATTCCGCCTTCTCGCTGGGCGTTGGCGAGGAATACTCCGTCGCCGACGAGGGTGGTGGCGCACGCAACCTGCCGCCGATCAAGGGCCACGGCGCCCTGGCCCGCCATATCGGTCACTCCTTGGTCGCCGATGAATTCGACATGGCCTTCTTCCAGGGCAAGGGCCTGGACCATGGCTGCTTCTCGCCGCTGTCGATCCTGCTCGAGCACAAGCCGGACTGGCCGATGCCGATCATCCCGCTGCAGATGGGCGTGCTGCAGTTCCCGGTCCCCAGCGCGGCGCGCTGCTACAAGCTCGGCACCGCCCTGCGGACTGCCATCGAGAGCTACCCGGAGGACATCTCCGTGGTCATCGTCGCCACCGGCGGCCTCTCCCACCAGGTCCAGGGCGAGCGCTGCGGCTTCAACAACCCGCCGTGGGACAAGAAGTTCATGAAGATGCTGGAGAACGACCCCCTTGCGCTGACGCGCATGACGCACGCCGATCATGCCCGCCTGGGCGGCATGGAAAGCTCTGAGGTGATCATGTGGCTGGTCATGCGTGCGGCGCTGTCGGCCAACGTCAAGCGCGTGCACGAGAGCTACTACCTGCCCTCGATGACGGCGATCGCGACGATGATCTTCGAGAACCAGGCGGAACCCATGTCGGCGGAGCTGGCGGCCGAGGCACGGGCCCGCGCCGGCGCCCAGCTGAAGGGCGTCGAGAAGCTGGACGGTACCTACCTGTTTGACCTGGATCGCAGCGTCAAGAATTTCCGGATCAACAAGTTCCTGCACGACCTGATCATTCCCGAGCACCGTGCGCTATTGAAGTCCGATCCGGAGAAGGCGTTCGAGGAGTCGAAGCTCAGCGAAGTCGAGCGCGACATGATCCGACGGCTGGACTGGCGCGCGCTCATGCAGTACGGCGCGATCTTCTTCGTGCTGGAGAAGCTGGCGGCCGTCATGGGCGTCTCCAACCTGCACGTCTACTCGGCGATGCGGGGCCAGACCCTGGATGAGTTCCAGAAGACCCGCAACGCAGCCGTGCTGTACTCGGTCGGCGGCCAGGAGACCCACGCGCAGGTCGAGGCCAGCGGCAACAAGAAGTAGCCGAGCTGGCCCCCCGGCGTCGCAGGTCCTAGTACTGCGGCGCCGCGGACGCCTGGGCTGCCGGGACACCCCCCAGCGTGTGCCCGTCGGCAAAGACCGCGCTGACGAAGGAACCGCCCGGGTCGCCGTTGCGCATCGGGTGAATGGTCATCACGACCTTATCCCCCGCCTTGAACGAATTGCGCTTCCAGCCCTGGCGGCCGACCAGGTTGGGGCTTCCGGCCTCCACGCTCCACTCGTCCACGCCGCCCTTGGCGTTGGGCACGTTCACCTGGATCCAGATGTGCGGGTTGCTCCACTGGAACTCTTTGATCGTTCCCTCCAGAACCTGCTGTTTCTGGGAATCGAACATGTTGCCCGAGTGATGGGCCACAACCGGCGCCGCACACAGGCACAGTAGGGCCGCAGAGGGCCAAAGCATCGTCATCTTCATACTGGTTCTCCGCTTACGGTGACTTTTTGAGTTGGCTGGGCAGAATGATCTCGCGGTTATTCTCCTCGCAGACGTATTCCATGATCTGCAGGCCCGCAGCACCCCGCTTGTAGTGGCGCGTGACCACCCAGGGCTTGGTGAAGGCGAGCGGGTCGGTCACCGTGATGACGTCCTCGATCGTCTTGGGATCGGCGAGGCGCAGGCGCTCGCTCACCTTGATCTGGTCGCTGTGCTGCAGCGGGGAGGCATCGAAGCTCGTGTCGCCCCGCAGGCCCACCGTGTCCACCACCAGGGTCTGGCCCTCCCAATGGCCGATCGAGTGGCCATTGAAGGTGACGTCCAGCTCATCCTCGGGCGGGTGTCCCCGGCCATCGGTGAAGATCCGGCGCACCTGGCTGGACCACTCCGCGATGATCGTCACCTGCCCGGCGGTCTGCAGGATCTCCAGCGGGTAGCTGGCCACCATCAGGCGCGGCATGCCCGGAGGCAGGCAGCGCGAGGTCGGGTCCGCCACCACCTCGCCCCGGCTGCGCGCCGCCAGGGCGTCCTTGTACTTCTGCGCATAGGCCGGGGTGAAGGGCGGCAGCTCATTGGTCGGGTTGAAGCGGATGCCCTCGGCGCGCTCCCAGATGCCGGTGAAATTCGGCGTCACGCCGCCGCCGGGCAACTTGCTGCCCGGCAGCTGCGCCTGCGCGGCGAGCGGGACCAGGCAAGCCAGGATCGGGGCGGCCGCAACGGCCAGGATGCGCGAGGTCATCTTCATTGAAATTTCCTTGAACCCATATTGGCGTTATGCTGCTTGCAAAGCGGCCCACAGGCAAGGGCAGCGCTTTACAGCAGCTGCTTCGCCGCATAGGCTGGGAAAAAATCGCGTGGAAGGCTTAAGATTCTACTCGAAATTACAAAGAAACAGAGTCCGGGTCGGGCAGCACAGGCAGGTGTGACAGCCAAGGACCGAGAAGAAGAGGCCGCTGTCACGGTGCATGCCGGGAACGGCAGGCGATAAAGATGATTGATTGGCTGGGATGTGGTCCGTGAAGTACCCAGGATTAGCTCGAAACGCTGTGCCTAACCGGACGCCGCCGATGGCGTTCAGCGTGCAAATCCCGACCCGCCCGGTCTATTTCGACCCGGTGGGACTCCACTACCGGGCCGCCCTGCGCTTTGTCGACTAACGATCAACTCCGAGGATAAGAAGAATGAATATCGCAGCTCTAAGGGGGGTCATCGCGGGGTCCGTCGCCGCAGCAGCGTGCCTGCTGCTCTCGGCGCAGGGTTCCGCCGCGACGCCGCGGCCGGACTTCACTGGGGTCTGGACCAACGCCGGCGCCCCCGGCATCGGGGGCGCCACCCGCGCCGCACCAACGCCGCTCCCCTTCAAGCCGCAGGCGCAGGCGCGCGTCCACGCCTTCGAGGAACTGATGAAGCCGACTGGCGACTCGCCGGGCGGCTGGTGCCTGGGATACGGCATGCCGGGCTCGATGCTGAACTCCGGCGGCTACCCGATGGAGATCATCCAGCGTCCTGACCAACTGACGATCATCTACGAGGCCCACGGCGAGACCCGCCACGTGTACCTGGGCAAGCGCAACGCACCCCAGGCGGATCGCGTGCCAGGCCGCAACGGCTATTCCTCGGCGCACTGGGAAGGCGACACGCTGGTGGTGGAGACCGACAACCTGGTGGATCAGGTCGACCAGCGCTACGCGCACTCGGACCAAGCCACGGTCGTCGAGCGCTACCATCTGGAAGCCAAGCCCGATGCCCAGGGCCGGCGCGTGCTGGTGGCGGACATGGTGATGACCGATCCGGCGTTCTACACGGCGCCGGTCAGCGCGCAGAAGAAGTGGGCAGAAGTACCCAACGGACGGCTGCTGCCCTACGAGTGTGCCGAGGAAGTCTGGACGCAGCATCTGGAAGAGATGGCGAAGAAGGCCGGCGTACCGGTTCCCTGACCTCCCCACCCGCATTATCAACTAGGAGACTTGAGCATGAAACGCACAGTCCTCATCGCCTGCACCACTGCCCTGCTCGGCTTTGCGGCGGTCGCATCGGCGCACCATTCCGCGGTGCAATTTGATTTCACCAAGCAGGTCCCGATCACCGGCGTGGTCAAGCAGTTCCGGGCCATCAACCCGCATATGCAGCTGACCCTGCAGGTCACCGACGCCAAGGGCACGCGTGACGTGGAGCTGGAAGGCCACAGCACCAACAACATGTACCGCAGCGGCTACCGCAAGGGCATGATCAACGCCGGCGACACCATCACGGTGAACGTCGCACCGCCGCGGGTTGGCGGCGACGGCGGCTACGTGGTCTCGGCCACCACGGCCAAGGGCGAGTTCTTTGGCATGAAGTCCTCGCGGCTGGCGGATGCGGCCAAGGTGCAGGCGACGGCCGAGGGTCGATAGCGGCCCAGCCGGCGGGGCGGGAGGTTTCGCCGTTTGGCGACAGCCTTCCCCGCGGGCGCCGCAGGGGTTACCTTCGTAGTCCACTTCTTGATCGGGAGGACGCCATGGCCCTTTGGCCCAAGGAAGCGAACCCGCCGGCCACGCCGGCCCCGGCCAGCCCAGAGCCGCTCGCGGCCCGTCCTGCCGCTGCATCCAATGCACCCGCCACGACCACCCCCCCGATCACCCCCAAACCAGACCTTGCCGCCAAGCCCAAGGAGCGCGCTGAGATGAAGGAATCCGTCATTGCAGCCGGCCTGACGATCGAAGGCAAGATCGCGGGTTCGGGCCATGTGCGCGTCGCCGGCAAGTTCAAGGGTGACGTGCAGGTTGAAGGCAACCTCCACATCGACGTGGGCGCCAAGGTCGAGGGCCAGGTCCGCGCCAGCGAAGTGATCATCAGCGGCGAGCTGCAGGGAAACATCGACGGCGCGCGCCGCGTCGAGCTGCAGCAGGGCGGCGTGATCACCGGCGACGTGAAGGCCGGTTCGCTGACCGTCGCGGCCGGCTCGCGCATGCGCGGCCAGGTCGAGTTCGGCTGGGAAGACAGTGGCAAGGCCAGCGCCACCGACATCAAAGGCCACAGTAGCGCCGCATGATCGCCGCCCGCCCCGGGCAGCTGGGCAGCACGCGGGTCTGCCCACACTGCAAGGCGACGATCCTGGAAACAGCGATCATCTGCCCTGGCTGCAAGCATCACCTGCGCTTCGGGTCAGATGCCGCCACCGTCGCCTCCCAGGCCCAGCGCCTGGCGTGGCAGGTGGAGGGCACGCTGCGGCCGGATAGCGCCGAGGCGGGCACGCAGTACACGATCGTGATCGCGGTTCGCAACGAAAAGAACGTGGAGATCGCCCGGCAGGTGGTGAACGTGGGTTCCCTGCTGGGCGACCAACAGCGCAGTTTCACGCTCTCCATCGAGACCTCCCCGCCCAAGACCATCGTGCCGACGCACCGCCGGTAAGCAGATGACACCCGAAACCAATACCTCTGTGGCCGCGGATCGCAACAAGGGGCTGATTCTCGAGCAGCTGTGCCGGCTGCTGCCGGAAGACGCGACGGTGCTGGAGATCGCCTCCGGTACCGGCCAGCACGTCGTGCACTTCGCCGCCGCCCTGCCCCGCTCCAGCTGGCAGCCGTCCGACCCGAATCCGGACTACGTCCTCGATGCGGCGACGCGCTGCGACGCCTCGCGACTGCGCAACATCCATCCGCCGCTGCAACTGGACGTCCACCAGCACGAGTGGCGCGTGGCCGATGAGTTCGACGCGGTACTTTGCATCAACATGATCCACATCGCGCCCTGGTCGGCAACGACCGCTCTGCTGGCCGGCGCGCGCCGCGTCCTGCGCGAGGATGGCCCGCGCCTGCTCGTGCTGTACGGGGCCTACAAGGAGGGCGGCCAGCACACCTCCCCCTCCAACGCCGATTTCGACCTTTCGCTGCGAGCCCGAAATCCCGAATGGGGCGTGCGCGACCTTGAGGACGTCGAGAGGCTGGCGGCCGACCAGGGCTTCAAGCGCGGGGCGCTCGTGCGCATGCCCGCCAACAACCTGCTGCTGGTGCTGCAGGGCTAGCGGCCCGGCATGCAGAACGGCGTGCAGGTCGCCGGGAACAGCGGCAGCGATTCGCTCCTCGCCACGCGCGTCGCCAGCGCCGGGTAGCGCACTGCGCAAGCCGCGAGCACCGTATCCTGCAGGAACGTCACGACGCAGCCCCGCGAGAGATGCCTGCCTGCGAGAGCTTGTCGCCCGCGAGCAATGCCCCGTGGGCCGCAGACACCGCCTCCAGGCCCCTGCGCCAGGCCTCTTAGCGGTTATGCGCTCCTCCCACGCGGCGTGGGCGCTCCTCCGCCGGACGCATCACCTGCTCGTCGATCTGCTCGCGTGCCTCCTCGGCCGCGCCGATCGCCCCCCAAACTGATCTGCAGCGCCTGCCGGCGCGGGAGTCCCGTGGCCGGAAGCAAGGCGCGGACCTGGTCGACATCGCGCACCGACCGGTTGCCGTGTTCAAAGCCCAGGGTCATCAGCCTCCTGCCGATGGCCGCACGCCGCACCACTGGCGAGCCGAACAGTCCGAGGAGTTTCCTCGCGCGATCTGCTCCTGCAAGGTGCCGGCGGGTCGCCGCGGAGCACCTGCAGCGGCCGGCCCGGGCCTAGCGGACCCGCAGTAGCGTGAGCCCCTCTCCGATCGACAGCAGCGACAGGTCCACGCGCTCGTCGTTGTGCACGTAGGTGTTGAAGGCACGGATAGCCTGGGCCACCGGCGTCGAGAGCTCCGTGACGTAGCGGCCGGACACGCCCAGGGTGTTATCGACTCCGATCAGGCCGCCGGGCCTGACCAGTTCCAGCAGCTTCTCGTAATAGGCGATGTAGTTGCCCTTGTCGGCGTCCACGAACGCAAAGTCATAGCCGCCCCGTCCGCCGGGCTGCGCCAGCAGCTCCGCCAAGGATTGCAGCGCGGGCTGGATCCGCAGGCGGATCTTCGACTCCACCCCCGCTTCGCGCCAGAACGGTCGCCCGACGTTCGTGAACTCCTCGCTGACGTCGCAGGCGTCCAGGGTCCCGTCCGGCGGCAAGGCCAGCGCCACGGCCAGGGCCGAGTAGCCCGTGTAGGTGCCCACCTCGATGCAGCGCTTTGCACCGATCAGGCGCACGAGCAAGGCCATGAACTGGCCCTGCTCCGGGCCGATCTGCATCGCCGCCTCGGCCCGCGGCGCCGTCGCCGCCCGCAGGCGCGCCAGGATGGGCGACTCCCGCAGGGACACGCCCAGCAGGTAGTCGTGGACCTCGCGCGGTATGGCGTTCTTGCGGCTCGACATGCGCTTCCCCCCTATTCGGCTACGGGCCGGTTTTTTTCTGCTCGCAGCTTAACCCTGGGGCCCACGAGGACGGTACTCTTGCACCCATGGAACCCATCCTCTCGATTCGCGACCTGACCAAGACCTACAAGGGCGGCCACCAGGCCCTCAAGTCCGTGAGCCTGGACATCCGCCGCGGGGAGATCTTCGCGCTGCTGGGCCCCAACGGGGCCGGCAAGACCACCCTGATCGGCATCACCTGTGGCCTGGTGAACCCAACCTCCGGCACCGTCCTGGCGGACGGCCACGACGTGGTGCACGACTTTCGCGCCGCACGGGCGACCATCGGCCTGGTGCCCCAGGAACTCACCACCGACGCCTTCGAGACCGTGTGGGCAACGGTGTGCTTCAGCCGCGGCCTCTTCGGCAAGCAACCGGATCCGGCGCTGCTGGAGCGCATCCTGCGCAACCTCTCGCTGTGGGAGAAGAAGGACAGCAAGATCGCCACCCTGTCGGGTGGAATGAAGCGCCGGGTGCTCATCGCCAAGGCGCTCTCCCACGAGCCGCGCATCCTGTTCCTGGACGAGCCCTCGGCGGGCGTCGACGTGGAGCTGCGCCGCGACATGTGGAACGTCGTGCGCGACCTGCGCGACGCCGGCGTCACCATCATCCTGACCACCCACTACATCGAGGAGGCCGAGGAAATGGCCGACCGCATCGGGGTCATCAGCCGCGGCGAGCTGATCCTGGTGGAGGAGAAAGCCTCGCTGATGCACAAGCTAGGCCGCAAGCAGCTCACGCTGCACCTGCAGGACGCGCTGCACGCCATACCGCAGGCCCTGGAGGGCTACGGGCTGAGCCTGAGCCCCGATGGACTCTCGCTGGTGTATAGCTTCGAGAACGAGGGCGGCCGCGCGCGAATCACGGCGCTGCTGCGACAGCTCAACGAATCGGGGGTTGCCTTCCGGGACCTGGAGACCAGCCAGAGCTCCCTGGAGGAGATATTCGTCTCGCTGGTGCGGGGTGCGGCATGAACTGGCAGGCGGTCAAGGCGATCTATCGCTTCGAGATGTCGCGCTCCTTCCGCACGCTGGTGCAGAGCATCGGCGCCCCGGTACTCACCACCTCGCTGTACTTCGTGGTGTTCGGCTCGGCCATCGGCTCGCGCATGACGCAGATCGGCGGCATCCCCTACGGGGCGTTCATCGTGCCGGGCCTGATCATGCTCTCCATCCTGACCGAGAGCGTGGGCAACAGCTCTTTCGGCATCTACATGCCCAAGTGGGCAGGCACGATCTACGAGCTGCTGTCGGCGCCGGTCTCCACGCCGGAGATCCTGCTGGGCTACGTGGGCGCCGCGGCCAGCAAGTCCGTGATGATCGGCCTGATCATACTGGCAACCTCCACGTTCTTCGTGCCGCTGCAAATCCAGCATCCCGTGTGGATGGTCGCCTTCCTGCTGCTCACGTCGGTGAGCTTCAGCCTGTTCGGCTTCATGCTGGGCATCTGGGCAGATAGCTGGGAGAAGCTCAACGTGGTGCCGACCCTGATCGTCACGCCGCTCACCTTCCTGGGCGGGAGCTTCTATTCCATCGACATGCTGCCCCCGGTATGGCGCACGGTGACGCTGTTTAATCCGGTGGTCTACCTGATCAGCGGCTTTCGCTGGAGCTTCTACGGGCTCGCCGACGTGAGCCTGGCCGTGAGCCTGGCCTTCATCGGCGGTTTCTTCCTGCTGTGCCTGGCGGTCATCTCCTGGATGATTCGCAGTGGCTGGCGCCTGAAGCACTAGGCCCCGGGGCCTAGTGCCCGCCGGGGGCTGCGCCGGCCGCGCCGAACGGCGGCTTGGCGAACCACAGGAAGGGGATCATCACGATGTACAGGATGGACAGCATGTAAAACACGTCATTGGCGCCCAGGGTCGACGCCTGCTGGCCGATGATTCGTTCGATGTAGGCAAAGTTCAGCCCCGCAGGCAGTCCCTGCTCGGCAAGCTGCGCCTGGTAGGCGATGTTGGGCACGGCGTCATTGGTGATGTGCTCGATCAGCACCCCGTGATGGAAATCGGTGCGGTCATTCCACATCCAGATGCACACGGCGGTGGAAATGCTGCCGGCAATGGTCCGCAGGAAGTTGCTCAAACCTGCAGCCAGCGCGAGTTCGTTGGGCGACACGCCGGACATGACGATCTGGTTCAGCGGCAGGAAGAACAGCGCAAGGCCCACGCCCTGCAGCAGTCGCGGCAGCGCCAGCTGCCCGAAGCTTGCCTGGTCGTTGAGCGTGGAGACCCAGTACAGGCTCGTGGCGAACACGCAGAACGCAAAGGTCGGCGCGGCCCGCAGGTTGATGCGGTGGATATTCTTGCCGATCAGCGGCGCGAGGAACAAGGCAACGATGCCAACCGGCGCGATCGCGTAACCTGCCCAGGTACTGGTGTAGCCGAGGGTGGTCTGCAGCCACAGGGGATAGACCACGTTGATGCCGGAGAAGGCAAAGTACGCCACCGACACGCTCAGCGCCCCGACGAGGAAATTGCGGCGCTTGAAGAGGCGCAGGTCCACGACCGGATGCGGGTCGGTCAGCTCCCACGGAACGAAGAAGGCCAGCGCGACCACGGCGATGCTCGCGGCGATGCAGATCTCGGGCGAGGAGAACCAGTCCTGCTCATTGCCGTTGTCCAGCATGAACTGCAGGCTCCCCACGCCGACCACCAGCAGGATCAGGCCGACCGCATCGATGGGTACCTTGACCTTCCGCGACTCCCGCTTGTGCAGGACCGCCCAGGAGGCCAGCGCAGCCAGCGCGCCCACCGGCACGTTGATGTAGAAGAGCCACGGCCAGGAGAGGTTGTCGGTGATCGTGCCGCCCAGGATCGGGCCGAACACCGGCGCGATGATCACCACCATCGCCCACAGGCCCATCGCCAGGCCCCGCAGGTGCACGGGGTAGTTGCGGATGAGCAGCGCCTGCGCCACGGCCATCATGGGGCCGGACACCAGGCCCTGCATCAGGCGCCCGGCGATCAGCATCGGCATGCTGGTGGCCAGGCCGCACAGCGCCGAGAAGATGATGAACAGCACGATGGAGGTGACGAAGGTTCGTACCTCGCCGAAGCGCCGGCTGACCCAGCCGGCCAGCGGCTGCACCACCGCCGCGGCCAGCATGTAGGAGCTGATCGCCCAGGTCCCCTCGGAGGGACTGACGCCCAGGCTGCCGGCGATGGAGGGCACCGATACGTTGACAATCGTCATGTCGAGGATCTCCATGAAGCTGGAGACCGCGACCGCGATGGTCAGCAGCACGAGGCGAATGCCCTGCAGTGGCGGGAATTCACCGGGCAGGACGGTCGGCTTGGTCGGCGCGTCGGCCATGGCTTAGCGCTGTGCCCCGCCGCTGTGCTTGGTGATGATCGCATCGGCCACAACATTGGCCTGCGCAAGGTCCGCCGAGTACACGTCGGTCGCGGGGTTGGAGGCCGGCTCGCTCGTTGCAGCCAGCACCGTGCCGCTGCGGTCATGCGTATCCACCGTCGCGCGGGTGGAGAGACCGATGCGCAGCGGGTGCTGGGCCAGTTCGGCCGGATCCAGCGACACCTTCACCGGCACGCGCTGCACGACCTTGATCCAGTTGCCCGAGGCGTTCTGCGCCGGCAGCAGCGAGAACGCGCCGCCCGTGCCGGCCGCCAAGCCAACGACCTTGCCGTGGAACGGCGAATCGCTGCCGTACAGGTCGCTGCGGATCTCCACGGGCTGGCCCAGGCGCAGGTTGCGGATCTGGCTTTCCTTCAAGTTCACATCCACCCACAGGTCATCCAGCGCGATCACCGTCATCAGCGTCTGGCCCGCGGCGATGCGCTGGCCGAGCTGCACGCTGCGCTGCGCGACGTAGCCGCGGATCGGGGAGACGATCGCGTTGCGCTTGGCGGCGATCCAGGCATCGCGGTAGCGGGCCTTGGCTTCCAGCACCAAGGGGTTCTCCTGCACGCTGGCACCATCCACCAGCGCATGCGCGGCGGCGGCCTGGCGCTGCGCCTGGTCCAGCGCGGCGCGGGCCAGCTCCACCTGCTCCTTGGCATGACGCATTTCCTCGCCCGCGATCGCCTGCTCGGCCACCAGCGGTGCACGGCGTGCGGCATCGGCCTCGGCACGCGCCAGCTCCAGACGCCGCTGGGTGATCGTCGCGTCGTACTGTCCGGCCAGCGCCGACTGCTGGCGCACCTGGCGAACCGACTGGGCAAGCGACGCCTCGGCGCGCGCCAGGGCGGTGGCGGCATCGGTTGGGTCCAGGCGCACCAGCACCTGCCCGGCCTGCACCAGCGTCGTGTTGTCGACCCGCACCTCGGTGACGGTACCCACCACCTGGGAGGAGATGCTCACCTGATGGCCCGCCACGTAAGCGTCATCGGTACGTTCGCGCAGTGCCAGCACGAAATGCGACAGCAGCAGGTAGCCCAGGCCTATGACCGCGAATACGATCGCGATGATGCTCAGGATCTTGCGGCGCTTGCTCATCGGGGCGGGCGCTACGGTTACGGGTTCGTTCATGGCGTTACTTCCCTTGCGACAAAGCCGCCGCCCAGCGCACGGCGCAGGGCGACATCAGCCGATAGAGCGGCGAGATTCAGTTGGGCGAGCGCATCCTGGTCCGTGTTGACGGCGAGGCTTGTGCTCAGCTGCGAGCGAACGTCGGTGAGCCCGGCACGGACCCGCGAGGCCGCGGCATCCACCAGCTGCCGGGCCGAGGCCAGGTGCAGCTCGCGCTGCTGACGCTGCGCATCCACGGCAAGGCCCGCGGACGCTGCGGTGGCCACCTCCCGCGCGGCGCCGATGACGGTCTCGTCATAGGCCGCGACGGCAGAGGCCACCTGCGCCTGGCGTGCACCGAAGCGGGCCTCGCGCAGGCCGGAGTCGAATAACGGCAGGTGGATGGCAGCGCCCAGCGCAGGCACCGCGCTGCCTGATTCCAGCAGCTTCCCGATCTGCAGGCTGGACAGCCCGGCGAGCGCATGGATGCTCACGTCCGGGAAGTAGTCGGCGCGCGCGCCGACCAGGTTCTGCTGCGCGGACTCCACGCGCCAGCGACTGGCGGTGATGTCGGGTCGGCGGGCGATCAGGTCCAGGCGCACCGACTCCGGTAGCGCCGCGGCTGCCTCGGGCAGCGCGCGCACGGTGAGCGGGGGCAGCTCATCCGGGCTGACACCCAGCAGCGCCACCAGTGTCACGACGCGCAGCCGGGCGGAACCCTCCAGCGCGGCGATCGACTCGCGGGTGGACGCCTCGTCCTGGCTGAGCAGGCGCGTGGCATCGCTGTTATCCAGCTGCGCGCTCACGCGCTGCGCCTGGATGCGCGACTGGCGAGCCTGCAGGGCCAGTCGCTCGCGGGCCAGCCCGAGGCGCTGCTGGTCCGCCTGCCAGCCGAAGTAGCTGTCAGCCACGGCGGCGCTGAGCACCAGGCTTGCGGCCGCAAGCTCGGCCTGCGCCGCGCGCGACTCATCCACCGCGGCGGCAATCGCGGCCCGCTGCTTGCCCCACCAGTCGAAGTTGTAGCTGGCCCGGATGCCCAGGTCGACCTGGTTGTACCAGTTGAAGCCCAGAAACTTGGGCGGGAAGATGCCGTTGTCACTCAGGCGCTGGCGCTCGGCCGCCCCGCTCGCCTCCACCTGCACGCCCTGCGCCGCGCCGCTCAGGCGCACCGACTCGCGTGCCGAAGTGAAGCGCGCGTCGGCGGCGCTGAGGCTGGGCGAGCCCTTCAGTGCCTGCTCGACCAGCGCATCCAGCGTCGGGTCGCCGTAGGTCTTCCACCAGTCCGCCGCGGGCCACTCCGCCGCGCTGGGACTGCTGGTCGCGGCCAGCGGCACGTCGGTGCGCAGCGTGGGCCGGGTGATCGTCGGGGTGTGCAGCGCGCAGGCCGTCAGCCCAGCGGCCAAGCCCGCCAGGGCCAGGACTCGCGCGATGCCGGATGCCCTGCTCATGATGTCTGCTCCGCGGGCTTGTAGGGGGACAACGCCTCCAACGCGCCAAAGACGCGCTGGAGGTCTTCCAGCAGGCGGGCCGTCTCCGCCGGGCTGAAGTCCTTGAAGAGTTCGTGGGTAAAGCTGGACATGCTGGGCAGCATCTGGCGCACGAGCGCCTCGCCTTGGGGCGTGATACTCAGGACCATGCGACGCCGGTCCTGCTCGCTGAGCACGCGCGTGATCAATCCACGCTCCACCAGCACGTCGCTGACGCGGGTGATGTTGGCCGGACTCAGCGCCAGCGTCGCGCACAGGTTGCCGGGATGCGCCTGGTCCTCACCGTGCGAGAACAAGTGGATCAGCGCGCGGAATTCAATCTCGGAGAGACCTGCGGGCTTGAGCCAGTGGTCCATGCGGGCCGAGAGCTCCCGGCCCAGCATCGTGGCCACGCGAAACGTCAGGGTCTCCAGGACCGAGACCTCCGGCATGCGCGCCGCGACGCGCTCGATTCCCGCCTGGACCTGTTTGATCTGAGCCAGTGACATGCACCATTACCGGGCAGTTATTGCAGCGAGAATAGTTTAGCTAGAAAATATTCCGACCGAAAGAGTTTGTGTCGAAAAATGGCAGGAAAGCCACGACGCAGTGGGGAAAGCCGGGCGCCGCGGGCCCAGGGCCCGCCAGGACGGGTCAAGGAACGGGGAATCGGGTCGCGGGGGCCCACGTCGTGGCCCCGCCTGCAGGGTCAGGCGTTGGCCACCCGATCCACCGGCCAGGCGACCACGTTGCTCGTCGCCGCCGGCTCGGCCTGCTCGGCCACGGCCGGCACGAGCTCCCTACCCTGCGCGCCCAGACGTGGGAAAGGGTTCCCATCGAAGAGGCGTTTCTGGCTCGTCACCAGCCAGCGTTCGATGTGCAGGCGGAAGCGCTCGATGGCTTCGCGACGCAGGCTCTCAAGCCCGGCCTCCCCGCCAACGCGTTCCTGCACGGTGCTCACTTGCCACCACCACTGCAAACGATCGAGTCGCTGCGCTTCGAAATACGGGAAGGTGATGGTGAATCGGCGGCCGTGGCGGGTGGAGGCCAGCTCGGCAAACGCGAAATACTCATGCAGCGGTCGAGGCAGATCAATCTGAGCCATCTGTACCTAGCGATTCAGGCGACTTGTCGCATCGCTTAAGCCTTGATCATAAGCTTTGTGATCCCAGGATGGTCAACCCCTTCGGGCGATCTTGGATGAATGCCTGGCGCTGCCTTACGCATGCAGGCGTTGAGGCCCAGCCCGAACACGATCAGGCCGGTAACCGCCGCGGTAGCACTTAGCACGGCGATCGAGGCGCCGACTGCCGCATCCTCATGGAACAGGCAGTCCGTCACGGCGGCGAGGAGCGACGGACCCCTGGCCAGACCCACCACTGGAATCACCCGCAGATACACCGCAGGGACCTGCGCGCGAATCCCGCCCGGCGTGATCGCCTGCAGGGCCGCCTGCACCAGGCCGATCGGCCCGCTCGGATAGAAGATCACGAACGCGAGCCCGTGCAGCAGGCTGAACTGCAAGTCGCAGAGGTGCAGGTCCGCGCGGATCGGCCAACGATGAAGGCCAGGATCTGCCGTCCGACGAAGGCCCGCGTGTACGCCAGGTACCGCACGCAGACGTACCAGGCGGAGCCCGGCGCCGGATAGGGCACCGCCTCGACAGCAGAGGGGTTCATGCGATCCGATCAGGCCGACCTGGCTTGCCGCCGCCGCGATCCCCTGCAGGCAACCCCCGGCGCCTGCCCTGTCGCGATGACGTTAGGCCGGATTGCAGTGCTGCGGCAACCACCTGCCCGTGCTCCACGCCCAAGCCTTCCCAAGGGTCCAGGCCAAGCACACCACGCCTTCGTTACAGCGTGTTCCCTCCGCTGCCAGGCGAGCGCCCCCGACGCGGCCGTCGCCAGCGCCGTGACGGCTGGCGATTGCGGTATTGTCCTAGGCCTCCCGGTGGTATATCCAATCAAGCATGAGTCAGGCCTCCGATGACATCGACCTGTTGCGTCCCGGGCGCGATATCGACGCCGTGGTCATAGGCGCCTCCGCGGGCGCGCTGGAGACCCTCCAGGCCCTGATGCCCCACCTGCGTTGCCGCACGACGGCGTACGTGCTGGTCATGCACCTGCCTGCCGCTAGCGTTGATGAATACGTGGTACGGCTCAATGCGCTCTGCCCGCTGCCGCTGCGCCTGGCGCAGGACGGGGAGCCGGTACGCCCGGGCATGGTATACGTCGCACCGGCCGGCAAGCACCTGGTCGTGGGCCATGACGAGAGCTTCGAGCTCGTGGACGGGCCGCTGGTCAACTACGCCAGGCCCTCGATCGATCTGCTGTTTGAGTCGGCCGCCGATACCTGGGGACGCCGGACGGTGGGCATCATCCTCACGGGCGCCAATGCCGATGGGGCGAAGGGACTGAAGGAAATAGGCGCCGCCGGAGTCCTGACGCTGGTTCAGGATCCGGACGGCGCCACGGCACCCTACATGCCGCTGGTTGCGATCCGCACCGCCCATCCCTCGGCGGTGCTCTCGCTCTCGGCCATCGCCCGGCTGCTGGAAGCCTGGGCGACGGAGGAGGCAGCGAGGCCTCCGCCGGTGCCTAGCGACCCGAGGAGTGGCGCGGCTTGAAGCTGCGCGTCGCGGACTGACCGCCGCCGGCGCCGCGGCCGGACTGCTGTCCGGTCGCGCGGCCCGGGGCTACGGATGGCGCGCGATTGCCACCACCACCGCCGCCGTTCTGGCGCGGGGCACCGCGACCGCGCGAGCCGTGGCCACCGTGGGCCGGGCGCGGCGGGCGATCCGCATCGGCTGCAGCCGCGGCCGCACCGAAGTCACGGATCTCGAACTGCGGGGTGGGCAGCGCCGGGATGTCCTTGCCCAGCAGGCGCACGATGTCGCGCATGTAGGTGGTCTCATCCGGTGACACCAGCGAGATCGCCTGCCCGGTGGAGCCGGCGCGCGCCGTACGGCCGATGCGGTGGACGTAGTCCTCCGGTACGTTCGGCAGTTCGTAGTTCACGACAAACGGCAGCTCCTTGATATCCAGCCCGCGGGCCGCCACCTCGGTTGCCACCAGCGCCACGATGCGGTTGGCCTTGAAGTCCTCCAGCGCCCGCACGCGCGCACCCTGGCTCTTGTTGCCATGGATCGCGGCGCTCTTGATGCCGTAGCGCTCCAACTGCTCGGCCAGCCGGTTGGCACCGTGCTTGGTTCGCGTGAAGACCAGCACCTGGTGCCAGTTGCCCTCTTTGATGAGGTGCGCCAGCAGGTGGCGCTTGTGGTCCTTGGGGACGCGGTAGGCGGTCTGCTCGACCTTGTCGGCGGTCTTGTTCGGCGGCGCGACGTCGATGCCTTGAGGGTTGTTCAGCAGCTTGCTGGCCAGGTCGCGGATGTCGTCGGAGTAGGTCGCCGAGAACATCAGGTTTTGGCGCTGCTTGGGGAGGAGCGTGCGGATGCGCTTGATGGCATGGATGAAGCCCATGTCCAGCATGCGGTCGGCCTCGTCCAGCACGAAGACCTGCACGCTGCCAAGGGACGTCGCCCCCTGCTCCACCAGGTCCATGAGGCGGCCCGGCGTCGCGACCAGGATGTCGCAGCC
Source organism: uncultured Pseudomonadota bacterium (assembly GCA_903868595.1). Taxonomy (GTDB): domain Bacteria; phylum Pseudomonadota; class Gammaproteobacteria; order Steroidobacterales; family Steroidobacteraceae; genus ZC4RG30. Next base: position 64,734 of record CAIPVV010000004.1, on the reverse strand, counting down.
GTTGCGCAGCTTGTCGATCTGCGGGCGCTCGCTGACGCCACCGAAGACCACCTGCGTGCGCAGGTTGGTGTTCTTGCCGTAGTACTGCGCGCTCTCGGCCACCTGGGCGGCCAGTTCACGCGTCGGCGTGAGGATCAGCGCGCGCGGCTCGCGGCCTTCGCGGGCGACCAGTTTCTGCAGCAGGGGCAGGACGAAGCCAGCGGTCTTGCCGGTGCCGGTCTGGGCGCCGGCCAGCACGTCGCGACCGGAGAGCACCGCCGGGATGGCCGCCAATTGAATGGGAGTGGGTTCCGTGTAGCCTTTTTCGGTCACGGCAGCGACTAGCTCGGGACGAAGCCCGAGGTCTGAAAAGTTCATGAAAAGCCTTGTATTGAGGCTCGCGGAACCCTCGGGCTCTAGGCCTGGGGGAGACGGTCAGTAGCGAGCGTGTGAATCAGTCGAAGCGCTTTGAGGGCTCGAAACGAGGGGTCGCGCTGACCGCGCTAGACCGGACTCGATGCGCGTAGCATACCAGAACTACCTGACGCGCAGGGGCAATTGGCCCGAAACTTGCCGGCGCCGCCCCCGCCAGAGCGGCTACCGGCCGCGCGAGCCGTCCCGGCGGCGCCCGCAGGCGCCACCGCGACCAGCCTTCCCGCCCTAGGCGGCGGCGCGGCGCGCGAGCTTTGCCGGGGCGGTTTCCACCAGCAGCAGCGACAACAGCGCACCGGCCACCGCGCAGCCACCCATGATGAGCATCGTGACCTGCAGGCCATAGTGGTCGGCCGCCATGCCGGCCAGCGACGGGGCGGACACGCCCCCGATCAACTCGCCCAGCCCCATCACCAGGCCCAGCGCCGTCGCGATGTAGCGCGGCGGCAGCGTCTCGGCGGGAATCGTCGCCATGAAGATCGGGATCGCGCCGCTGGCCGACCAGCCCAGGAAGATCAGCGCCGCGAGCCCGTAGTTGGAGCCCTGGAAGTACAGCGCCGCGGCCGGCACCAGCGCACCCACGAGGCAGAAGATCACCAGGATCGGCTTGCGGCCATAGTGGTCGGAGAGCCGTGGCACGACGAAGGCGAAGGCCGCGGCCGACAGGCCCAGCACGCTCACGATCCACTTCATCTCCCCCGGGGCGATGTGGCGAACGTCCGTGAAGAACTTGGGCAGGAACGCCCAGCCCAGCACCATCCACGCCACCATCGCGCAGCAGATGAGCACGCTCAGGCCGATGTTGCGAATGGCCAGCATCGCCAGCGGACCCATGTGGGCCTCGTCGGCGGCCACGACGGCGGCTCCGGCCACCACCGCCGCCTTCGGCGGCTCGCGCAGCATCTTAGCCATGAGCACCACGATGATCAGGCCCGGCACGGCGGCCACGAAGAACGACGCCCGCCAGTTGTAGGCCTCGGCGATCGCGATCAACAGCAGCGGCGCCACGAAGCTGCCAATGAAGTTGCTGCCGAAGTTCTGCATGACGCCCATCGCGTGGCCGCGACGCGCTTCGCTGGTCTCAAGGGCCACCAGCGACTGGGAGATCGGCAGGATCGGGCCCTCGGCCACGCCCATGATCAGGCGGGCTGCCATCAGCATCACAAAGCTGTGCGCGAGACCACTGAGGACCGAGCTGACCGAGAACACCAGGAAGGCCGCCACCAGCAAGGACTTGCGACGGCCGCTGGAATCGGAGAAGCGGCTGATCAGGTAGCCGCCGATCGCCCACGTAAAGGACAGCGCCGAGGTGAGCCAGCCAATCTGGGAATAGTTGAGCCCGAGTTCCGGCGCAATGAAGGGCGCCAGGTAGCTGAAGGCGTTGCGATCCAGGAAGACGAAGCCAAAGCTCAACGTCAGCAGGATCATCATGCGGGTCTGGTAGCCAGAGCCCTTGTCGGCGGTCGTTGTCATTGTTTTTCCTAGCCAAAACCCGTCCGCAAGGTAGCAATATCGGGGCAGGAAAAGATAGGGCCGTGCGCCGCGGCCGGCCTACCGGCAGGCTGCAGGGAAACTGGCGGCAGAACGCCGCGCCGCCGACAATGGAGGCCCCATGCAGCCCGATTCCCGCAACCCTCCGGCACCCTGCCACGGCACGCGCTTTGCGAGGGCGGCCGAGCGCTGGCAGGCGCTCCTCGCCCGCGACAGGCGTGCCGACCGGGCCTTCGTCTATGGCCTGCGCACCACCGGCGTGTACTGCCGTGCCTCCTGCCCTTCCCGCCGCCCGCGCGCGGAACACGTCGAGTACTTCGCGAACCCAGCTGCCGCCGAGGCAGCGGGCTTCAGGGCCTGCCTTCTGGGCCATCCGCGGGAGCTGCCGGCGATCCACCAGCGCAGCGCGCTCGTCGTGCGCCGGTACCGGTGGCTCGAGACGGCGAAGACCCAGCCCACGCTGGAATCGCTCTGCCGGGAAGCCGGGCTCGGTCGATTTCACCTGCAGCGGCAGTTCCGCAGGGCGCTCGGCCTGACGCCACGCGAATACCGCGCCCAGCGTCGGCGCGAGCGCATCGGCCAGGGCCTGGCGGCCCCGGGCACCGTGACCGACGCGCTCCCTGCCGCCGGCTACGGCTCCAGTGGCCCGTTTTACGAGGAGTCGGCCGCCGTCATCGGCACGCCCGCCACGCGCTGCAAGACCGGCGGCGCCGGCGAGCACATCCAGTACGCCACGGCACCCTGCGCGCTGGGCAGGGTGCTGGTGGCCAGCACCGGGCGCGGGCTGTGCGCGATCCTGCTGGGCGATAGCGTCGGATCGCTGCGGCAGGAACTCTCCGGCCGATTCCCCCGCGCGCAGCTCACGCGCGCGGGGGAATCCTTCCGCGCGCAGGTTCAGCAGGTCGTGGCGCTGATCGATAGACCCACGCTGGGGCTCGCGCTGCCGCTGGATATACGCGGCACGGCGTTTCAGCAGCGGGTCTGGAAGGCACTGCGGGAGATCCCCGCCGGCAGCACGGCCAGCTACACGCAGATCGCACGGGAGATCCGTGCCCCGCGGGCCGTGCGCGCCATCGCCCAGGCCTGCGGCGCCAATCCGCTGGCCGTGGCCATCCCCTGCCACCGCGTCGTGCGCCGCGACGGCGCGCTGTCTGGCTATCGCTGGGGTATTGAGCGCAAGCGCGAGTTGCTGAAGCGGGAAGCCAAGAAATGAAGCAGGCCGGCGGCACGCAGGACCTGTTTGGTGGACCGCCGCAGGCACCGACGCGCGAGGACCTGGCCGCCGATGCGCTGCTGCTGCGCAGCTTCGTGATGGCGGATGCACCGCTGCAGGAGGCGATCCAGGCCGTGCTGGCGCGCTCGCCGTGGCGGCAGATGACCACGATGCGCGGCTACACCATGTCGGTTGCGATGAGCAATTGCGGCACAGCCGGCTGGATCAGCGACCGTCGCGGCTACCGCTACTCGACCACCGATCCGCTCACCGGCCAGGACTGGCCTGCGCTGCCGCCCGTGCTGCAGGACCTGGCTGCGCGAGCCGCCGCAGCGGCGGGCTACGCGCGGTTCACGCCCGATGCCTGCCTCCTCAACCGCTACCTGCCGGGCACGGCGATGGGCCTGCACCAGGACCGCAACGAGCGCGACCTCAGCCAGCCGATCGTCTCGGTGTCGCTGGGTATCGCCGCCACGTTCCTCTTCGGTGGCGCACAGCGCAGCGACCCCACCCGGCGCGTGGAGCTTGCCCACGGCGACGTCGTGGTCTGGGGCGGTGCGTCCCGACTGCATTTCCACGGGATCGCCAAGCTCAAGGCCGCGCGCCATCCGTTTGCCGGCGAGGCGCGCATCAACCTCACCTTTCGCCGCGCGCTGTAGCAGCGCACTAGTGGCCACCCTCCACGTGCAGGCCCGCGGCCGCGAGCGCCTCGGCGAGCTGCGACTCGATGCGCTCGGCTTCAGCGCGTGCGATGAACTGCAGGTGCAGCACCGGACCGGTCAGCACCTCCACGCCCCGCTTGAGCACGCTGCGGGCGGCCCGTATCCCGGCTTTGTGCTGGTCGAAGCGCTGCGCAGCCGGATAGCGGCTCATGCCGACATAGATCCCCTGCGGATCGCCGCGGCGATCGGCGTAGTCCAGCAGCACCAGATAGATGTGCGAGCGGCCGCTCGCTGCCGCCTGGAACCCGGCACTGACTTCATAGACCGTCGGCAGCCAGTGCACGTAGTTCATCGGCAGCCACTCCGGCACGCTCGCAGCGCAGCGTTTCCACAGCAATTCCTTGGCCGCCTCGATGCGCGACGGAAACTCACCCCGCATGCACCACTCGTGGACGCAGTGCGCCGCCTCCTCGCCTGCACCGCGGGCTATGGCGTCATCGAAGCGCTGGCGCAGCGACTCCTCGCCCAGCAGACGCAGCGGCCGTAAGGCGGGGCTCAGGATGGCGATGCCAGGCTCCTTCTTTTCAGTGTCCGCGCGCGACGCGGGGCGCCGGGAGGCTGTTCGAGCCCCGTGCCGGGGGCGGCCGGGCGGACTCTGCAGAGCTTACTGCTGCCGGCGCTTGCCCTGGCAGGGGGCGGAACCGAATTGACTGCGACCCCGCCCAAGGACTACCGACCAGGCTGCAAGGACCAGGCAGTCGCCAGGAAGAAACTGACGCCCTGCCTGACCCTGCTGCGGGTCGCCGCCACCCCAGCGGCCCACGCCGGTTACGCTGGTTACGCCGATGACCGCGCGCAGATCGAGGATCTGATGGGGCACTACCGGGTTGCCAACGACGGGGTGGGCGCGCAGGCCTACGCCGATACGTTCACCGAAGACGGCCTGCTGGTGCATGGCACCAGGGAAGCCCGCGTGAGGGCGGAGATTCAGGCGTTGCTTCTGAAGTGGCGCGCGAGCCTGCAGGCCAATGCACTGAAGGACGGGCCGCGTCCCCCCGCGAACGCGGCACCGCTACACGCACCGGGTGGTAAAGATCGACGGTGATACCGCCAAGGCGCGTGCCTACTGGACGATGCTCACCAACGATCACGCGGACCGCGTGCCCTACGTGAAGGCCTTTCGGCCACTACGAGGATGACCGGAGAAGGTGAACGGGCAGTGGCCCTTCGAGCGACCCGAGATCTATACCGAGCAGCTGGAGCGGCGCTCGGCCGGTGGCCGGCGGCCCACGGCGTTCTGGGCCGGCGCAGGCCCGCCCCCTCGGCCGCGCGCGCTTCTGCGCGCCGCATGCCCTTGAGGCACCCTCACCCGGTTTCACCCGTGATGCACCGCTGGCCGAACGCGCTATGCTGCAGTCACCCCGCCGGACCGACAAGCGGCCATCGTGCTGCCCTCGACGGCGCTGGGGAAACGGATACTGCCGATGTCCCTGACACAGATGCAACGATTGGTGCTGAACGTGGTGGCCTTCCAGACCGGGTGGTTCGCCTGCGTGCTGGGCGTGGCCCACGGGTGGCCCGCGATCGGAACCGCGCTGGCCTTCGCGATTGTCCTGCTACACCTGCTGCTCACCCCGCGGCGGCTGCCCGAGCTGCGCCTGATCCTTTGCGTCACCTTGATCGGCGCGGTATGGGACAGCCTGCTGGCCTGGCGCGGCCTGCTCGTCTACTCACCGGCCCCGCAGGGGCTACCGCTGGCCCCGCTGTGGATCCTTGCGATGTGGGCGCTGTTCGCCACAACGCTCAACGTCTCGCTGGACTGGATCAAGGGCCGGGTGCTGCTGGCGGTGCTCTTTGGAGGCATCGGCGGGCCCCTGGCCTATCTGAGCGGCCAGCGACTGGGCGCGCTCTGGCTGCCCCAGGTGTGGCCGGCCCTGATCGCGCAAGGCCTGGGCTGGGCGCTCCTCACGCCGCTGCTGGCGCGCCTGGCGCAGCATTTCCAGACCCACCCGGCCGTCGTGGCCGAAGGCACCACCGACCATGTTTGACCCCGCCTTGTGGTTTGAGGCCCTCGCCGCATTGCTCGGGGTTGCCGTGGCCGGCTGGCTTGTCAGCCTGCCGCTTCGCAACGTGAGCATCGTGGATAGCCTCTGGTCGCTGAAGTTCCTGTTGTGCGGGCTGCTGTACGTGGTGGCACAGGCGCATCCGGGACCGCGGGGCTACCTCGTGCTGGCCCTGCTGGCGGTGTGGTCCCTGCGGTTGGCGGGGCACATCACCTGGCGCAACCGCGGCCACGGCGAGGATCGCCGCTACCAGGAGATCCGCCGCAACAACGAGCCCGGATTTGCGTGGAAGAGCCTCTACATCGTGTTCGGACTGCAGGCCCTGCTGGCGTGGATCATCAGCCTGCCGCTGCTGGGCGCGGCAACCGGCCAGGCGGCGCTGGGACCCCTGGATGCGCTGGGTGCGGCAGTGTGGCTGGTGGGGTTCGTGTTCGAGGCCGGCGGCGACCTGCAGTTGGCGCGCTTCAAGGCGCAGCCGACCAACGCGGGCCGCGTCATGGACCGGGGCCTGTGGCGCTACACCCGGCACCCCAACTACTTCGGCGACTTCTGCATCTGGTGGGGCTTCTACGCGTTTGCGCTGGCCAATGGCGCGTGGTGGAGCGTGCCGGGCCCCCTGCTGATGTCGCTGCTGCTGATGCGGGTGTCGGGCGTTACCCTGCTTGAGCGGGACATCGGCGAGCGGCGCCCCCAATACGCCGAGTATGTGCGGCGCACCGCCGCCTTCTTTCCGGCCCGCCCGCGCCCGCAGTAACGGTCGGCCGTGGCCCGCTAGCGTCCTTCCAGGCCCTGCACGAACTGAGTCAGCGCGGGACGGCCGTCGCCGGACAGCGAGAACGGTATGTCCAGCTGTTCCTGCGGCAGGCGCAGCACCGGATCGCGGCTGCCGGCCAGGAAGCGCAGGGTCTGCGCATCCACCACGTAGGCACGCACGACCACCTGCGCCTTGCGGGGCAGCTGCAGCTCCGTGCGGCGGCTCAAGTCAAAGGGCACGCTCTCCAACGGGGTGAACTCCAGGACGCGCCCCTCCGCCAGCAGGCGCAGCTTGCCCTCCTCCGGCCCCGGCGGCGCCCACATCCGGGGGTCCACGGTCGACCAGCGATACAGCAGCAGGTAGTCGCTGTACTTGCCGCCGTTGCTCGCCTCGGCCGCGACCAGCGTCGCGAAGTCCTTCGCATGCGCCGCGACGTCCGTGCGGTCGCGGGAGAACTGCAGGGGCTGCGTCACCACGACCAGCGTGTCGCCGCTGTGCTCATCCAGGTACTGGTGCGTGCCCAGTGCCGGGGTCGACGCACAGCCGGCCAGGGCCGCCAGCCAGAGCAGCATGGCGAGGCCCAAGCCCGTGCGACTGCAGTAAGTGGTCGTGGCGTTCATGATCAGAATCGGAACCTGTAGGCCGCGGAAACGTAGTAGTTGCGCTGGTTGAAGCTCCCGTTTTGCACGTCGCCGGTCAGCGTTCCCGGCTGCACCTGCAGCGTCTGGCTCTGCATCTGGTAGCCCGTGGTGACTTCGAACACGGCCCGGCGACCCGTCCAGTCGCTGCGCAGCTCCGGCAGGTACAGCATCTGCTTGGTGCCCGAAGTCTTGTCGTTCAGCTGCTCTACGCTGAAGCGCGGGCCAATGCGCCAGGCACCCGGCAGGCGGAAGCGCGCATCCCAGGACACGGTCGCGCTGCGCGAGGTCGGTGAGTCATCGAAACGCAGGCCAAAGAGGTTGAAATCGCCCGACTGCAGCAGGCTTGAGCCCGACAGGTGCACGGCGAGGTTCTTGTCCAGGCCAGTGGAGGTCGTGGCCGCCACGCCGCCGGAGGCCTGGGTGCCGCCGAACTGAAGCGTCGCGATGTCCGCCATGAACTGCCAACGATCCCCCAGTGCGCGGGACCCGGACAGCACGAAAGTGTTGCTGCTGGCGGTGCGATCCAGCGCCAGCTGCCGGATTTGCGAGGGCGTGAATTCCAGCTGCAGGGCACTCAGGTCGGGCGCCGTCTGCCCGATGAGCGCGTTGCTGAGCGCCAGCAGCGGACTGCGGCGATGGTCCGCGTCAAACCCGATGAGCCAGTTCCCCGGCACCCGCGTATTGCCGATGAGGGTAACCGAGTTGAACTGCTGGAACACCGTGTCGTAGTCGGCCATCAGCACTGCCGAATGCCCCTGCCCCGAGTAGCGTGTCTGCAACCCCAGTGCCCGTCGCTCCGTGTTGCCGCCCGCCACCTCGTCGATGACGTAGGCATCGAAGACCCAAGCCTGTTTGAACGGGCCGTACTCGGCCGTTACCGTCGCGAACTGCTGCTTGCTGCTCAAGGCGGAATAGCTGGCATAGGCCGGGAAGCCCGCCGCCGCGCTGACCGTGAGCTTGGAGTTGACCTGGTAGCCGACCGACAGGCCGTCGAACAGGCCGATCACGCCGATGCTCGCCAGCGACTGGCGCCCGAATCGACCGGTGAGCCCGAGGTGCCGATCCGTCGCCTCCACGTAGGCGGCCGTGGTGCGGTCCTGGCTGCCCCCGAAGGAGTTGATCAGGTTGTGCGTATAGCCGGCGTCGATGCGCGTCGTGAAGTCATAGCGCTCGCCGTGGTCGCGCAGCAGCAGGCCGCCATAGACCAGGATCGAGTTAAGGGAGGTGACGCTGCTGGAGCTGGTCGGCGTCTGCGTCATCGCCTTGCCGTACTGGTAGGTCACGGCGGAACTGCCGGCCATGGTCCAGCGCTTGTCAGCCGTGATCGTCGAATCCCCGACCGACTTGGCCGTGAGGGAAGCCTGGATGAGCGACTGCAGGCGCTCGCGCACGCGTGGCGCGGCGGGGCCATCCGGGTAGCGGCGCAGGTACTCCTCGTACTCCGCCTTGGCCATGGCCAGCTGTCCGGCGCGCTCCCGCACCAGTCCCAGCAGTTCCTGCGCCTCGGCGCGCCCCGCGTATTCCGGCTGGCGCAGCAGGCGGGTCAACGCCTCGACGGCCTCCGGATACAGGCGTTTGGTCATCGCGTCGCGCGCCGTGCGCAGCAGGGTCGCGCGCTCGGCGTCCGGCAAGGCCGGATCCGACGGCAACGCCGACAGGGTGGAGGCGGCGCCGGCACGCTGTACCACGGCAAGGCTCGTATCCTCGTCATTGAGGGCCAGCCAGGCGCGCGGGTACTGCGCCTGGGCGAGCTTGAGCACGCGTTCAGCTTCCACACGCGAGGCGAATGGCCCGACGCGCAGCCGGAACCAGTGCTGCTCCTCGATGTCCGTCTCGGACACATAGGCCTGGGTGTTGAGGAGCGCGGCGGCGGCGCGCACCGCCGCGTCGTCGAAGGGAGCGAACCCGGAATCCAGGTTCACCGCGTAGCCCTCCGGGGCCTCTGCGTCGGTGAATTTGACGCTGGACTTGCGCTTGCCCAGGCCCAGCAGCCGCAGACGCAGGCCCTGCTGGTTGGCCGTGGGGGCGATCACGAAGTCCAGCTCGCGCGACCAGGTCAGCTCCAGCGTGACCTCGCCGGGCACGACGGAGTCCAGGCGCGCACCGGTCACCAGCTCCCCGGCGCCGCCCACGATCGGCAGCTCCGAGACCGGCATATTGAGAAGGGTGCCGCAGTCCGGGCCCAGTCGCAGGGTGATACGGGTGCTGGATCCGTGGTTCATCGGGTTGTTGGTGATGTAGCGCACCGAGCAGGCGAACTGCACCGAGATGTCGGCGTGGTCGCTGGTCACGTTGGTATCGATGAACTGCACCAGCGGACCCTGCAGGCCCAGTCCCCGGGGGGCCGCGGCCTGCGCCACCTGGGACGCCGACAGCACCTGGAGCCCTAGCATCGGCAGCGCCATCAGCACGCCCAGCGGCAGCAGCCCCAACCTCTTTTCAAACATGGACACGACCCTTTACGGCTTCGGGCCGGTTCGGGGATTCAGCCGCGGCACCAGCGGCCGCAAGGGCGCGGACGGCGTGATCACGGTCCAGCTGAACACGTTGTGGCACTGCGAGCAGTCCTGGATGCTGGCCACGTGCTGCAGCGGCTTGCCCTCGGCATTGTGGCCGTTGTGGCAGCTCTGGCAGGTCGCGGTGACACCGACGTGGCTGTAGACGACCGGCAGCCAAGCCAGCGTGCCATGGCAGGTCGTGCAGTCCAGGTTGGTCTGGATATGCCGAATCGGCTTGCCGGTGGCGACCGCGCCGTTGTGGCAGCTCACGCAGCTGGCGGTAAGGCCCCGGTGGTCATAGCGTGCCGGCAGCCAGGCCGCCGTGGTGTGGCAGTTCTGGCACTGGTTGTCGCTGGCGATGTGCTTGGGTCCCTTGCCGGTCGCCAGCTGCCCGTCGTGGCAGCTCACGCAGTTGGCGGTGACGCCGGTGTGCGGCAGCGCGGGCGTGGCGGCAGCGGCTGCCGACGCGTTGGTCGCCGCCGCCGCGGTCACCACGGTGCCGACGGTGCCGGTGGCGGCCGTCGACTTGGCGCTGACCGCCCGCACCTGTCCGCCGCCACCCCAGCTGGTGGTGTTGTGGCAGCTGGCGCAGTCCTGGGTCAACTTATTGCCCGAGCTGTGGTCGCCGGGTCGCGTCTGCAGGTTGGTCACGCCGTAGAAGCTCAGCGCCGGCGTCACCTTGTTGTGGCAGGCATTGCAGGTGCTGCCGATGACCGCGAACATCGAGGTGTGCTTGGCGGAGCTCATCGTCGTGCCGCTGAAGGCGGTGAAGTTGGTGGCCGCATGGCAGGCCTCGCACGCCGTGGTGGAGGTCGGGATGTGCACCGGCGTGAGGACCGCCGACTTCGGGGTGAAGTTCAGGTAGTACACCGGCGGCGTCGCGTTGGGCGCGCCGTGGCAGGTGATGCAGGCCTTGGTGATCCCGGTGTGCAGGATCGTGTTGCTGGCCAGGGTCTTGTAGTTGGTCGGCGCCGCGGTATGGCAGGTCGCGCAGGCCTGGTTGCCGGGGTTGGGCATGTGGCCGGACGGCAGCGTCGTGCTGTTCCAGTTCGCCGTCGTATGGCACAGGTTGCAGTCGTTCGGCGAGGCCATCGTGCCCGTCGTGTGGTCCGCCGGGCGCAGCTGCAGGTTCAGCGCCGCGCCGGGATAGAAGCTGCGGCCGGTCTCGTGGCAGGTATTGCAGGTCGTGGCGACGTAGGCGTGGGTCGCCGCGGTCATCGTCATGCCGGCGAAGCCGCCCACCGCGTAGGTCGTGGAGACGTGGCAGGCGCCGCAGTCCGTGCCGGCGAGCACCGGGATGTGGGCCGGCGTGAGCACGCCCGACTTCACCGCGTAGTTGTTGTAGAAGGTCAGCGTGGTGGCGAGGCTGCCATGGCACTGCGCGCAGTTGCCGGTGATGCCGGTGTGCAGCACGGCGTTGGAGGCCAGCGTCGTGTAGTTGGCCGGGGCCGCGGTATGGCAGGTCGCACAGGCCAGGTTCGACGGGTTGGGCATGTGCCCGGTGGGCAGCGTCGTGCTGTTCCAGTCCACCGTCGTGTGGCAGCCGCTGCAGTCGTTCGGCGAGACCATGTTGCCCGAAGTGTGGTCCGCCGGGCGCAGCTGCAGGTTCAGCGCCGCGCCCGGATAGAAGCTGCGGCCGGTCTCGTGGCAGGTGTTGCAGGTCGTGGCGACGTAGGCGTGGGTCGCCGACGTCATCGTCATGCCGGCGAAGCCGCCGGCCGCAAACGTCGTGGACTTGTGGCAGGCGCCGCAGTCGATGCCAGCCAGCACCGGGATGTGGGCCGGCGTGAGCACGCCCGACTTCACCGCGTAGTTGTTGTAGAAGGTCAGCGTGCTGGCGAGGCTGCCATGGCACTGCGTGCAGTTGGCGGTGATGCCGGTGTGCAGCACCGCGTTGGAGGCCAGCGTCGTGTAGCTCGTGGGCAAGCCCGTGTGGCAGACCGTGCAGGCCAGGTTGGACGGGTTCGGCATGTGCCCGGCCGGGATGATGGCGCTGGTCCAGTCGGTGGTCTGGTGGCAGTTCTTGCAGTCGTTCGGCGCCAGCATGTTGGGCGCCGTGTGGTCCGCCGGGCGCGTGTCCAGCTTGAGCGCGGCGCCCGGGTAGAAGCTCAGGCCCGCCTCGTGGCAGGTATTGCAGGCGGTCGTGACGAAGGCGTGCTTGGCCGCGCTCATCGTCGTGCCGGCAAAACCGCCGATGCCCGTGGAGGTGGGGTTGTGGCAGGCGCTGCAGTCCACGCCGGCCAGCACCGGGATGTGCGCGGGCGAGAGCCCGGCGGTCGACTTGGGGTTGATGTTCGTCGGGGAGCCGACCCAGGAACCGCCGGAGTGGCAGATCGAGCAGCTGCCGGAGATCGGCCCGCCGTGGGTACCGCTCAGCGAGTACTGGGTGAAGTCGGTGGCGCCGGCCGCGAGCGTCGTATGGCAGCTGGTGCAGCCCAGGCCGCCCGGGTTGGGCAGGTGGTTGGCCGGCAGCGCCGTGGCGTTCCAGTTCAGGGTCGTGTGGCACAGGTTGCAGTCGTTCGGTGCGAGCTGCGTGCCGGCGTTATGGTTCGCCGGGCGGCCCTGCAGGTTGAGCCCCGCGCCCGGGTAGAACGACAGGCCGGCCTCGTGGCAGATGTTGCAGCTGGTGGACACGAAGGCGTGCGCCGCGGACGTCATGGTCATGCCGGCAAAGCCGCCCACCGCGAAGTTGCTGGCGCCATGGCAGGAACTGCAGTCCGTGCCGGCCAGGATCGGGATGTGCGCCGGCGAGAGCAGCGAGGACTTGACCGGGTAGTTGTTGTAGAAGGTCAGCGTCGTATTGGTGCCGTGGCACTGCGCGCAGCCGCTGGTGATGCCGCTGTGCAGGATGGGGTTGGCGGCCAGCGTCGTGTAGTTGGCGGGCAGCCCGGTGTGGCAGACGTTGCAAGCCTTGTTGGCCGGGTTCGGCATGTGGCCGGCCGGGAGGATGGCGCTGCTCCAGTCCGTGGTCTGGTGGCAGTTCTTGCAATCGTTCGGCGACACCATGGTGGGTGCGGTGTGGTCGGCCGGGCGCGTCTCCAGGTTCAGCGCCGCCCCGGGATAGAAGCTCAGCCCGACCTCATGGCAGGTATTGCAGGCCGTGGCCACGAAGGCGTGCTTGGCGGCGTTCATCGTCGTGCCGGCAAAGCCGCCGGCGGCGAAGGTGGTGCCGTGGCAGGCGGCGCAGTCCGTGCCCGTCAGGTACGGGATGTGCGCCGGCGAGAGCCGCGCCGACTTGACCGGGTAGTTGTTGTAGAAGGTCAGCGTGGCGCTGGTGCTGCCGTGGCACAGCCCGCAGTTGGTGGTGATCCCGGTGTGCAGCACGGGGTAGCTGGCCAGCGTTCCGGACTTGTAGTCGGTCGGCGCGCTCGTATGGCAGACGCTGCAGGTCTGGTTCGCCGGATTGGGCATGTGCCCGGCCGGCAGTACCGTGCTGTTCCAGTTGGCGGTGGTATGGCAGGCGCTGCAGTCGTTGGGCGCCAACATGTTGCCCGCATTGTGGTCCGCGGGGCGGTCCTGCAGGTTGAGCGAGGCGCCCGGGTAGAAGCTGCGACCGGTCTCGTGGCAGATGTTGCAGCTGGTGGACACGAAGGCGTGGGTCGCCGCCGTCATGGTCATGCTGGCAAAGCCGCCGACCGCATAGTTGCCGCCGGTATGGCAGGCATTGCAGTCGGTACCCGGAATGAACGGGATGTGCGCGGGGGTCAGCGCGGCCGACTTGACGGGGAAGTTGTTGTAGAAAGTCAGCGTCGAGGTCGCGCCGTGGCACTGCACGCAATTGCCGCTAATGCCGGTATGCAGGACGGCATTGGCGGCGAGCGTGGTGTAGTTGCCCGGCAGGCCGACATGGCAGGTGGCGCAAGCCTGGTTGCCCGGATTGGGCATGTGGCCAGCCGGCAGCTGGGTGCTGTTCCAGTCCGTCGTCTGGTGGCAGCCGCTGCAATCGTTCGGGGCCGCCATCTCCGGCGATGAGTGGTTGGCAGGCCGCAGCTGCAGCGGCGTGCCGCCACCGGTGTAGAAGCTGCGCCCCGCTTCGTGGCAGGTATTGCAGGCGGTCGTGACGAAAGCGTGCTTGGGGCCGCTCATGGCGGTGGCCGGCCCGAAGCCCCCCGCCAGGTAGGCCGCCGAGTGGCAGGCGCTGCAATCGGTCCCGGCCAGGACCGGAATGTGCTGCGGCGACAGCGGCACGCTGTTGGTCGGGGAAATGCCGCTCGTCGCCATCGGCGTGTAGGGCTTGGGCACGCCGGCAAACGTCTGCCCCGCGTGGCACATGAGGCAGTTGTTGACGTTCAGGCCGCTGTGCAGCGCCGGGATGCCGACCGCGATCACGTCCCAGGTCTCCGCCGTGGGCGTGTTGCCGTGGCAGACGCTGCAATCCACCTTCGAAGGAATCGGCGGCACGTGGTTGGTCGGCTGGCCGGATACGAAGCCAGTGGTGACCTTCACGGTGCCGCTATGGCAGGTCTGGCAGGTCGCAACCGTCATCTGCGTATGAATGAACAGCGCCGGGGCCCAGCTGGGCGTGACCGTGCCGAGGCCGGTCGTATGGCAGCTCTCGCAGGAGTTGGTCGTGGGCATATGCCCGCCCTGCTTGCCCACCGCCTTGACGCCGTCGTGGCAGCTCACGCAGCCCGTCGTGATACCCGTGTGGTTGAAGGTGGCCGAGGCCCAGGTATTGGTCAGATGGCAGTCGCCGCACTCCAGGCTGGTGGTGATGTGAGTCTTGGGCTTCCCGGCGGCCTGGGTGCCGTTGTGGCAGATGATGCAGAAGCCGGCGACCGCGAGCGGTATCTGCTTGTGGTCCACCGCCTTCGGCGGCGCCCAGCTCAGCGTCGTGTGGCAGGCCTCGCAGGCCTGGCTCGTGGCCGGATGGGTGGGGCCCTCGCCCTGCGCGGTTGAGCCGTTGTGGCAGGTGGCGCAGGCGGCCAGCACGTCCGTGTGGCTGAAATGTAGCGCGGGGCGGAATGCGATGGTGTTGTGGCACGCGGAGCAGTTATTGGAGCTGGCGATGTGCATACGCGGCTTGGCCACCGCGTTGTAGACCGTATTGGGGCTGTGGCAGGTGCCGCAATCGCGCGGCGTGCCCTTGAACATCGCATTGACGTGGCAGGACTCGCAGGCGAGGTCCCGATGTACCCCATCCAGCTCGAATCCCGTGGTCAGGTGATCAAAGGCCACGGTAATGGGCGGTGCAGCGGAAACGGGCAGGGTAGCTGCCTGCGCAAGGCCGAGACAGCACAGCAGCAGGAGCGATCCTGCAAGCACTGATATCCGTGTAATGGCCTGGAGCGTCTTCATGTCACATCCCTACTGGATTCGAGCGCCTTTCCACGAATCATTGGAGTGGCAGCGCCCGCATTGCGCGCCGTACTGCCCTAGGTGCCGGTCATCCTTGCGGTGACAGGCAATGCACTGCTGCGACATCTTGTCCGTCCCCGGGACCTCCCGGTGGCAGTCGGCACACTTAAGCTTGGCGTGCGCGCCCAGCAGGCGGAAATGCGCCTGCTTTCCATGGTCGAAATCCCACAGTGCCCAGCCATTGGTTGAATGGCAGCTCTCGCACTTCTTGCCGAGCCCACCCTTGTGGACATCGTCCGGGGCGTGGCAGTCCACGCACTTGGTCTGGGCACCGGTAAAGGCCAGGGAGGCGTGGCACTGCGCGCAGCTGGCGACGCGATGCAGGCCCAGAAGCGGGTAGTTCGTCAGGTCATGGTCGAACACGATGCCCGTCTTCCACGACTGCACGCGGTGACAGCTGTCGCAGCCACCCTTCAGCTTGCCGCCATGCGGATCCTCGCTGCGATGGCAGCTGGCGCAATCCTTCGGCAGTTTCTGCGTCTCGATGCGCGCCGAGTGGCAGGCGTAGCAGCTGATCTTCTCGTGCGCGCCCTCCAGCGCGAAGTGGTGGCGGCCAGCATGATCGTACTGCTGCAGCGGCCACTGCTTGTTGTCATGGCAATCCGCACACTTCACGCCGAACCGGCCGGCATGCGGGTCATCGGCCTGATGGCAGCCGTTGCAATCCTTTGGAATCTTGTCCTTGTAGTTGCCGCTGCGGTGGCAGGCGGTGCAATCCGCCTGTGAATGCGCACCCAGCAGCTCAAAGCCGGTCTCCTTCAGGTGATCGTACTTGGCGCGCTTCCAGTCCTGCGTGACGTGGCACTTGCCGCAATCCGGACCGCGGGTTCCGCGATGCTCATCGTCCGTGGCGTGGCAGCCGCTGCAGGACTTGGGCGTCTGCTTGTAACGGCCACCAACGTGACAGGCGCCGCAGGAAACGCTTGCATGCGCACCGGTGAGTTTGAATTCAGTCTTTTCGTGGTCGAACTTGCCACCCGCCCAGCTCAGGGTACCGTGGCACTGGTCGCAGGACTGCGTGAACTGGCCCTTGTGGGCATCGTCGTTCTTGTGGCACGTGGCACAGCTGGAGGCCGCCTTGCGCAGGGGCTCGCCCTTCCTGTGGCAACTCGCGCACGCCAGCGACGCATGCGCGCCCTCGAGCGCGAAGTTCGTCTGGCGGTGGTCGAATTGCGCGCTGTTGAACTTCACGATGTCCTCTTCGCGACCCTTGTGTTCCGTGTGGCACACCCGGCACTCGCCGGTCGTGGCATTTGGCATGCGGCCGTGGAAGCCACGGTGCTCGCGCACGTCGGCAGCCACGTCCTTGTGGCAGTCCAGGCAGAGCGAGGACTGCGTCCGCTTGTTGGAGCGGTCATGGCAGTTGGCACACGTCTCCTCCTGCTTCACATGTGCGTTGGACACCTTGCCAGGCATCAACAGGGTCTCCACCGACGCGCCGTGGGCGAACGCGGACAACAGCAGCGAGAGCGTCAGCAGCCACCCAGCCATCCTCCCTGTGCCCACACCGTGAAACCTCATTGGCTCGGATCAATAGACGTTGGCCGCGATGACATGCACGATGCCCGCGACCAGCAGCATGAAGAAGAGCGGTATGTGCAGCACGTGCCACAGCGAGAAGAGCTGGGTGTAGGTCTTGTACTCCGTCACCCGCCGACCCGCGTCGAGCCGCCGCGATGCATAGATCTTCGATACCTTGGCGATGCGCTGCGCCTGGCGGACGACCATGTCGGCGTCGTCGTTCAGTGCACGCCTCACGGCGTCATCGATCGCCCGGTGGGTGCGCCGGCGGGCCAGGAACAGGCGCGTGTCCGCCGTGAACAGGTGCAGGAAGCGCCCGATGGCACTCTTGGCCGGGTACATGAGGCGCTTCTCTTCCCGGTCCAGCAGGTCGAAGAGGCCGGGCAGGAACGGCGTGGAGGTGGTCTGGCTGCGCAGGCGCTCGGCGGTGGATCGCAGGTCGTCCAGCGTGTCCTCCAGACCGTCGAGCTTCAGGTGGATACGGGTGTAGATATAGCGACCCACCACGCCGCTGCCGGCCACCAGCAGCATGCTGATCAACGCGACGTTGCTGTTGGTCGCGCCCAGGTGGAAGCCGGAGTGGAACAACACCAGCATCGGGCCGACGACGCCCAGCGACATGTGGATGTCGAACCAGACCGGCATGGACCCCATCCAGCGCAGCCAGCTCACGCGCTTGCGGGCCGAGTAGATCAGCAGCAGCACCATCATGGAGCCGCCGATGATGCCCAACCAGTAGCCCAGGCCGCGTTGCGGCGTGATGTACAGGTCCAGGTGCGACAGCGCGCCCCAGATGAGCAGGACCGTCGTGATAACGCCCCAGACCAGCGGCCACCTGATGCGCGTGGCGCGGACCGCCGGATCACCCTGCGCGACGGCGCTCACTTGACCACCTCGGCAATCTGGATCTTCAGCGTCTTGTGGTCGGCGGGACTGATCACGCCGCTGGAACCCAGCAGGTCCCCGGGGGCGCGGATCGCGTCCCCGCTCTTGGAGATCCGTGCCTCCACGATCACCTTCGCGGTCGAGGAGAGATTGCGCCCCGGCATCATCGCCTGCGCATCACTCAGCATGAACGGCGCCGGCCAGCTGCCGACGGGCTGCCGCATGACGGCCAGCGGAACGCCGCCGCCCTCCGCCGCCTTGGCGACGATGAACAGCGTGGCGCCGGCGGTAACCCGGGACTGCAGCGCCGCGCTCACCGTGATCTCGCCACCGACGCGCGTGCCGGCCGCCGCGCCGGCCGCGGGTGCCGCCGCCCCAGGCGCCGGGCCCGACGCGCCACGGTCTCGCTCCAGGCTCGCGGCGACGATCTTGGCGTCGGCGGAACCCGGGGGCAGCAGCCCCTGCAGCTGCTGCCAGGCGACGACCGCCGCGCCCAGGCGGCCGGCCTCTTCATCCGCACTCGCCTTCAGCCACAACGCCTTCGGGTTCTGCGGATCCAGCGCCAGCGCCCTGGCGATGTAGGTTTCCGGCTTGCCTGCCAGCTTGTGATCCTGGATCGATGCCGCGGTATCGGCGTAGTCCGCCCAGCTGTCGGCGGTCATCTGGTTGCGCGCGGCGAGCTGCGCGTAGATGGCCGCCGCGTCGTCGAACTTCTTGGCCCGGCGCGCCGCATCGGCCTTCGCCAGCCACTGCACCGAGTCGGTGCTGAGTTTCGGGGCCATCGCGACCGGTGCCACCGGCGCGGCGGCGTTACCCACAGCGGCTGGCCCGGGGCCTTCGGCCGGCAGCGCCGGCAACTGGTGCTTGCGCACCTTGGCCGCATTCTCCGGCTGGCCGAGGAATTCATAGGACTTGGCCAGCAGTTCCCAGTCATCGCTCGTGCCGCCGCCCTTGGCCAGGCGTCCCTGCAAGCCAGATATCGCAGTGAACATCGAGCCCGCGGCCGCGGCACCGGCGGGTTTTGCCGTCGTAGTCGCCTGCGTGGGTGCATCGGATGTCGGCATGGCGGCCACGGGCGCTGGCGCGGCGGCGCCGCGCGCCATGTCGGGGCGGCCCCAGTGCAGGTACAGCCCCACCACGGCCACCAGCGCCACGGCGGCACCGGCCACGAGGGGCCAGGCCACGGTCGGCAGCGGACCCAGGCTCGGAATTCGGCGCAACCACGGCAGCAGCAGGATAAGTGCCGCCAAGGTCGCCATCACGCCTGCCAGTAGCCAGAACAATGCCAATGCCTTTCTCCCTTAGCCAGAATCTGCCGCTCCACAGCCCATGCGCTGCGTGCGCCGTCTGCCGCCGTACCATTCCGTAGCGGATATATGTCGTCCCGGCAGCCGGAGACGAGCGAATACTAAGTGTCCCGTGCTGCGACGTACAATGTATGTGAATGGATACACTGTCGCCGCGGCCGCTACGCCTTGACGTGTGCGCTAATTCACAGAATCGCAATCACGGTCGTTTCGAAATTAGCGGCCTTAAGGAATCGTGAAGCTTGTGCCCCTATTCTGCGTTGCCACAGGCACGGGCTGTCCCCGCGGGCAGACAGGCAGACAGCACCTGCGGCGAGGCGCAGCCTTCGCCGTAACGTCAAGGCCGTGACGAGCGTCGTCGTCCGGGGGGAAGCCTCCACGTAGCCTCGTACGGCCTGTTTGTGGGACTTACACGGTTTACTGTGGGTAGTGGCAAGGTATGGATATTCTGACGATTGCCGTATACGCCCTGCCGCTCGCCGCGATCCTCATCGGCTACATGGTGCGGCAGCACCGCATCACGGTGCGGCATCGCGCGGCGCACGCTGATTCGGTAAGCGCGGGCCTGACCGAACCGGCCTCCCTGCACCCCGTCATCGACGCGAGCCGCTGCCTCGGCTGCGGTGCCTGCGTCCGGGCCTGCCCGGAGCAGCCCAATCACACGGTGCTGGGACTCATCAACGGCAAGGCCGTGCTCGTTGGCCCGACCGACTGCATTGGTCACGGGGCCTGCAAGACTGCCTGCCCGTTCGATGCGATCACACTGGTGCTGGGCACCGAGCGCCGTGGCATCGATATCCCCGTGCTCAAGCCGAATTTCGAGTCCAACGTACCGGGCATCTTCGTCGCCGGTGAGCTGGGCGGCATGGGACTGATCAAGAACGCCCTGACCCAGGGCCAGCAGGCGATGGAGGCCATCGCCAAGACCGGCCGCAAGCGCGCAGGGGTATTGGACGTCCTGATCGTGGGCGCGGGGCCCGCCGGACTTGCCGCCGCCCTGTCGGCCAAGGCCAAAGGATTGAGCTACCAGGCAGTCGAACAGGAATCGCTCGGCGGCGCGGTATTCCAGTATCCCCGTGGCAAGCTCGTCATGACCGCACCGGTTGAGCTGCCAATCATTGGCAAGGTCCATTTCCGCAACACGACCAAAGAGAGCCTGCTGAAGTTCTGGACGGACACCTGCAGGAACAACGACCTGAACATCCGCTACAAGGAGCGCGTGGAGGCCATCGAGTCCAAGGAGGGCGTGTTCCACGTGCGCACGACGGGCGGCGAGTACCAGGCCTGCAGCGTGCTGCTGGCCATCGGCCGGCGCGGCACGCCGCGCAAGTTGGGCGTCGCGGGAGAGGAACTGCCGAAGGTCGTGTATCGCCTCATCGACCCGGAGCAATACCGCGGCAAGAAGGTCATCGTCGTCGGTGGCGGTGACAGCGCGCTTGAGGCAGCGGCAAGCATTGCGGAACTGGGGGATACGCAGGTGGTGCTGTCCTACCGCGGGGAAGCCTTCCAGCGCGCCAAGCAGCGCAATCGGCAGCGCGTGCAAGAAGCCTGCGATCGAGGGCAGCTGCAGGTGCTGCTCAACTCCCAGGTCCGCGACATTCAGCCGGAGACGGTCGTCATCTACCAGGGCGAGACCGCCGCGGACCTGGTCAACGACGCGGTCATCATCAGCGCCGGTGGCATCCTGCCGAATGACTTCCTTCGCTCCATTGGCATCAACGTTGAAACCAAGTACGGGACGGCCTGACGATGCGGCACTTGCGCAGTAGCGCGCTGGCGATGCTGTGCGCCGCGCTCAGCCTGTCGGCGGCGGCGGCCCCGCCCCGCAGCGTCGGCGAGAAGGATCCCCTGGAGCCGGCGCGGGCGGCATTGCGGACGCTGCAGTACGGCAAGGCCATTGACCTGCTGGGCAAGGTCGGCTCGACCGGCAACGCCGAGGCGCAGTACCTGCTGGGCCTGATCTACCTCAACGGCGTGGGCACGGCCGTGGATGCGGACCGCGCCCGGACCTTGCTGCAGTCTGCCGCGGAGCATGGCCAGGGCGCTGCCGCCTACGTGCTGTCCGCCGAACTGTACAAGCAGGAAGGCCCAAGCTCGGCGGCGGCCAGCCAGTGGCTGGCTCGCGCTGCCAGCCTGGGCTACCCGCGCGCACAGGACGCGCTCAAGAGCGGGCGACCGCTGCGACAACGCGAAATCGTCGGCCTCTCCGACCCCACGCTGCTGGGAACCTGGGTCATCTACAGCAGCGGCAGGAACGATGCCGCGGAGCTGCGCCGCCTGGGCAAGAGCGTGATCGCCGTCCACGATGAGTTCGGACGCGGCGCGCTGCATCACGCTGCGCAAAACGCGGCGCTGGAGGCCGCCACGGCACTGCTAGAGCTCGGCGCGGACCTCCGTGCCACCGACAAGGTCGGCACAACGGCGCTGATGCTCGCCGCGGGCAACCCGGAGCCCAACGTCACGGAACTGCTGCTCCAGCACGGCGCCGATCCGCGTGCGGTGGATGCGCAGCAGCGCACGGCCCTCTTCTATGCGGCGCGCGAGAACCGCACGAGCAACCTCCAGGCGCTGCTGCGCGCTGGCGCCGTGCTGACCGCCCGCGACAGCCGGGGCTACAACGCCCTGGATGCCGCGCTGACCGTCAACGCGCAGGCCGCCGCTGCCGAGCTGCGCGGTCAAGGCCTGCGCGCCACCGTCGCGCCGGTCCAGGGGGATCGCCAGACGGGCAAGTTTGATCCCGCCCATCCGGGCGATATCTATCGCGGCTGGCCCCCGCTCGCCCTGGCCATCGTGCGCAACGACACCGCAGCGGTCCAGCAACTGCTCGCCGGCGGCGCTGCCGCCGAGCAGCGCCTGCCACAAGGCGACACACTGCTGCAGGTCGCCATCGATGCGCGTGCGCTCGACATCCTGCCCCTGCTACTGGCCCGGGGTGCCGACGCGGCCAGCGCCGATCACGCCGGCCACAGCGCGCTGTGGCTGGCTGCCAACCGCAACGACCTGCCGGTGCTGCGCGCGCTGCTGGCCGCGGGCGCCAAGCCCGACCTGCATGCCTCGGGCGAATCGACCCCCGTGCTGGAGGCCGTGCGCACCAATCACGGTGAGGCATTGGAGTTGCTGTTGGCCGCGGGAGGCTCGGCGGAAGCCAGCGATGCCCAGGGGCGCACCGCCCTGATGGCCGCCGCGGTCGCGGGCCATGCCGCGATGACCCAGGCCCTCCTCGCGCACCATGCCAAGCCCGATGCGACCGACAAGGAACACCGCACGGCGCTGTGGCTTGCAGCCGACGCCGGCGCGCAGGAAAGCGTGGCAGCGCTACTTGCCGCGGGCGCCAGTGCCGATGCAGCCGATGAACAAGGATTGACGGCGCTGCACGCGGCGGCCGCGCGCGGCCAGTCCGCCGCCCTCGGCGCACTGCTGGCTGTGGACACGCACACTAGTCGGCGCACCGCCAACGGCGACACGGCCCTGATGCTGGCGGCCGCCGGCGGGCATGTCGAGGCGGTTACCGCGCTGCTGGGGCGCGCCCCGGAGCTCAATGCGCAAAACAAGTCGGGTGATACGGCATTGATTGCGGCCGGGCGCGGCGGGCATTTGAACGTCTGCCGACTGCTGCTGAAGGCCGGCGCCAACCGTGCCCTGCGCAACAGCGCGCGCCTCAGCGCCAGTGACGTTGCGGCGGGCCGCGGGTTCGCGGCCGTCGCCCAGGAACTTTCGGGTAAGGGCTAACTGCCGAGTTCAGTAAGCGTAGAAGGGACCCAAATAGGATCCCACCGTGCGCTTGTCGATTCCGATGTAGACCTTGCGGCCGTAGAAGAACGGCAATCCCCAAATCAGGCGGCTGGAACCCGGACCGGCCGCAAGCCCACCCAAGGCCGCCGCGCCGGCCACGAAGGAATTGGGGTCCGCGATCGCAAAGTTTATCGTGCTGTTGTTGGTGTACGACCCCAGCCCGGTGTTGATGGCAAACACCGACTTCGGCGCGACGGCCGGGCAGTAATAGCCCACCCAGGCTCCCGTGGAGCAAACAGCCGTCGTCGGGTCATCGAAGCTGTAGGCATCCGTGCCGGAGTCCAGCGATGCCGGTAGTGCCGTCTTCCCACCGTTGTAGGTCGCCGTGAAGTCGCCCTGGGCGTTGGCCCCCAGTACCGACAGCGGGACCGCCGGCAAGGCGTTGTCCGCCTGCGTTGCGATGCCGAAGGTCAGCGTGCCCTGTAGCGTGCGGTCGCCGTTGGCGTCCTGCAGATTGGGCAGGCTGATGATGACGCCGTTGTTGTCTGCGCCGAACAGCGCCACCGGATTGGTGACTTGCTGAGCCAGCGCGACATTGGCGGGGGCACACACGCCAGCCGTGCCGGTCGTGCAGGCGTAGTACAGCGGCAACGGCGTGGTCGGTGCGACGCAGGCAGTGCCACAGTCCTGCGCGAAGACCCCAATGCCCAGCACGCCGTTGGCGACGAACGCCGATACATCGTTGATGACCGAGCCGTTGCTCCCGCAGGTGGCCGGTATCGGCGCGCTGCTTGCCAGGTCATCCATGATCTGCACCGGGACCTTGGAAGCGCTTTCGCCGGCCATGGTGATATCCGCCTGGGCCACCGGGCCCCAGGTCTCACCGCCACCAAACGGCACGCACTCCTCGATGACATGTCCCTGGGAGTCGGTTTCCGACGGCAGCGGAACCGAGTGCGCGGCCAGCACGGAGCCCACGAGCCGCAATCCCCACGAGCCAGTGTCCACCAGCACGTGGTCGATGTCAGCACACTGCGTGGTACTGCCGGGAGCGCACACATGCACGGTCACGTAGGCGCGGTTGAAGGCGCCGGTCACGGACTGCGGACCGGAGTCCACCGTCAGCGTGAGGGTATTGGCCTTGGGCGGCGTCGTGCCCGCGACCGTTCCGGTCCCGGCTCCGCCGACGCAGCCGGACAGCGCGACCGCCAGACCCAGGGCGACCAGGCGCAGGCATGCGGCCCTTGAAGCTTGGAGAACTGGCACGGTCACTGCACTTCCGCAGCGGTAACGCCTGCCGGCAGTAGCTGCGGGAGGTAGGCCTGCCCGGCGTAGGCGCGCAGGTGGCCGCCCGACTGCACCACCAGGCCCGGAAGGGCGATGTTCAGCGCACGGTGCAGGCCGACCGGCGCTTGCGCCGCCACCGCATCGGTGTATTCGGAATAGTGGGAGCCCAGCAAGCCCATCAGGTCGGGCATGACGGGTCCGTCCCAGCTGACGGCGAACACCACGCCCTTGGCATCCACGTACTCGCGTACCCGCAGGCCGGAAGGCGCGGTGATCTCCTGCGCCGTGTAGCGCGAATGATCGATGACAACGACCTGGCCCTGCATCGCCAGCGCATCCGCCGTGACGCTGGACTGCGCGTTGCCAAGGCTAGCCTGGGCTGCGGACGCCACCAGGACGGCCGCGACGGCCATGAGGTGGCGAGGTAAGTTGTTCATGACGCCTTGTTCATTGGTTCGATTTAACTCAGCCGATCCTGCCACCGTCCAATGTCTGTTGGAAGCGACATGGCTCGCAGATGCGTGAGCGCTCACGATACGCCGAGCACAGAGGACCCTTCGTGTCCGCATGCCGCATCGGCCCGCAGCGCGTAACACCAGGGCCATAAGAACTGGCTAAGACAGGACCTGCGTTGTGGCGCATCGAGCCGCCAAGCCCCGGATCGACGGGCGTGCCGCATACCCAGTCCGCGCCGTACGGACGACACCGTCCCAGCCCGCGCGACTTGATCGGGAGCGGCCACCGCCACGGCCTCGGCGTGATGGCCCTCCGGCCGCGCCACCTGCCGTGCATGGGGATCCCTCGCCGCACCCGGCCCCTGCTGGGCGAAGCATCGGGGGGAGGCGCCCGGGCTCTTGCCCCCGCGGGCCGATGACTTTTATTTGCCGGCGGTGTCAACGCGGCGGCGGCCACCGCGTTTAACACCACAGTACGCCCCTGTGGGCGCTCAGAGGTCCTTGCTGATGATCCCAGCCACCCGTCATCCCGGCCGCCTGTGGGTCGTCGCCGGCGCCCTGTTGACTGCCGCCAGTTCCCTCTGCGCCGCGGCCAGCCGGGTCGGGCCCGCATCGCCCCACACGGAGGCCCTCGGCGGGCGCGCCGATCGCTACCTGCAGGAGCGCGCGGACCGGGCGGCCGAAGACGGCAAGTCCCCTCGCGCCGAGGCGACCGTTCGACCCCGTGGGCCGGGCAGCGTACTGGTTGTTCGATAGGAGTTGCACCGATCGGAATAGAATTCAGGCCGTGGATGATCCTGCCCCGCCTCCTGCCAGCCTCGACGCCTTCCTGGGTGGCGTGGAGCGTCGCGCCTTTCGGCGCGCGCAACTGGCGACGCGGGACCGCGAGGAGGCGTTGGACCTGGTGCAAGACGCGATGCTGCAACTGGCTCGTCGCTACGCGCAGCGTCCTGCCGCGGAATGGGCCGCGCTGTTCCAGCGGATCCTGACCAATCGCATACGCGACTGGCAGCGAAGGCAGGTGCTCACGCGGCGGATCTTCTTCTGGCGCGACGGGCCGGCGGCCGCGGAGGATGGCGAGGACCCCCTGGACGGCATCGCCGACGGTGCGCAGGTGGAGAGTTCAAGGCAGCTTGAACAGGACGAAGTGATGCAGCGCCTGTCGCAGGCGCTGAGCCAGCTGCCGAGACGGCAGCGAGAGGCATTCGAGCTGCGTGTGTGGGAAGGCCTGAGCGTCGAGGAATCTGCCCAAGCCATGGGTTGCTCGGCAGGCAGCGTGAAGACTCATCTCTCGCGGGCTCTGCAGAGCCTGCGGGCCGATCTGGAAGGAGTGTGGCCATGAGCCCGTTCAAGGAACTGCCCGAGGCGGACCAGCAGCTGGCCCAGTCGCTGCAGGCTGGCTTGCGTGCCAGTGAAGAGCTGGACTACGTGACGGCATCGCGACTGCGGGCGGCCCGCGCGCGCGCCGTGGCGGCGGCTCGTCGCCCTGCGCGCGGCTGGTTGTATGCGTCCGGCGGACTCACCGCCGCCGCGATCGTCGCAGCGGTCCTCCTGCTGCAGGCCCCGCACCTGTCGCAAGTGGCCGCGCCACCGTTCCCGGAGAGCGGCGCCGGCACCCAGGCCGATGCGCTGGACGTGCTCACCGATGAGGTGGACGCGGACTTCTACGAGGACCTGGATCTCTACCGCTGGCTGGCACGGAGTCACGACGGCGATGCTTGAAGCCTTCGTACTGATGGCCGCCCAAGCCACTGCCCCGCCCGCAGCGTCCCCGCCGGTCAAGGTCACCGTACCGCCGGTGGAACTGCTGGAGTTCCTGGGCGAGTGGTCCGAAGAGGACGCCAAGCTCATCGATGGCGAGGCCGCCGGCGAGCAGAAGCCGGCCGCACCGGATGGCCGTCGCCGCCGCGGGCAACGCAATACCGAAGGTAAGTCACCATGAAGTACCAACGCCTGCTGTTGGCCTTGGCCTTGGCGTTCTGTGCATTGCCCGCGATGTCCGCGGCACCGCGCTGGGAGGAGCTGAGTCCCGCCCAGCAGTCGGTGCTCCAGTCGCTGGAGAAGGACTGGGAGCAGTTGCCGGAGGAGCGCCGCGAGCGGCTCGCGGCCGGAGCACAGCGCTGGAACGACATGAACCCGCAACAGCGCGAGCGCGCCCAGGATCGGCTGCAGCGCTGGCAGGCGCTCACGCCGGAGCAGCGGGACTTACTCCAGAAGCGGCGGGCGGAGTTCCGCAAGCTCTCACCGGAGGAGCGGGAGCGCGCGCTGAAGGGTTACCAGGAGCTGCGTAGCCTGCCCCCTGCCCAACGCCAGCGCATCCGCGAGCGCTTCATCAACGAGCATCCTCGGCCGGGGAAATAAGGTGCGCGCCGTGCCGGCACAGGAGTAGCCGCGGCGCGACCGATACCCATAGACAAGGCACCATGAAGAACCTCCCCACACTACTCATCCTGCTGCTCGCGCTGGTGGCGCTGCCCACGCTGGCCGCCGCGCCGCGCTGGAGCGAGCTGAGCGCCGGCCAGCAGGCGGTCCTCAAGCCGCTGGAGCCGGGCTGGGACCAGCTGCCGGAGCAACGCCGGGAACGACTGGCCACGGGTGCCACACGCTGGAACCAGATGAATCCGGAGCAGCGCAAGCGCGCCACGCAGCGACTCAAGCGCTGGCGGGAACTCACCCCCGTGCAGCAGGCGCGCATCCAGGAGCGGCGTGCGGAGTTTCGGGGCCTGAAGCAGGAAGAACGCGAGCGTGCCCGCGCACGCTACGAGCAACTGCGCCGCCTGCCGCTGCCCGAGCGGCGGCGCATTCGCGACCGCTTCCTGCAGCTGAGCGCCCAGCCGGGTGGCATCGACCGGGCCTGCCCCGGTAGCCTGCAGCAGCGACTGGACTGCCTCGGCCTGCCACAGGCCCCCGGCAGCCGCTAGGCGCTGCGCGCCAGACGCGTCTGTTCGCGGGCGATTTGCAGGTCCGCGCGCAGGCTGCGCGAGGCCAGGTAGAAATGCACGGCTGCCCAGCCGAAGCTGAGCACCGACAGCATCATCGCCTCTCGAAGCCCCAGCGTGGCCGCCTCGCCGCAGGCCCGCAGTACCGCGCTATCCGGCGCCGGCCGGCCCGGGCCGCAGAGCTCCGCATAGCGCCCTCCTGCAAATGACGCCCCCGCCAGCCGGTCGCTCAGGAACCCCACGGCGGTCGGCCCGATGCCCGTGCCCACCAGGGCGGTGAGCATCGCGAACACGGCGGTCGTGGAGGCGCGCATCGACGGGGGCGTGAGGTTCTGCAGCACGCCCACCGACGGGCCGTAATACACCATCGCCAGCACGCCGCCCCCGACCAGCAGCGCCGCGGTGGCTCCGATGCTGTGCTGGCTGAAGCCCAGCACGTAGCACAGCGGTGCCACGAGGAGCGCGAGCGCCGGCCCCCAGGCCGGCCAGCGCTCGTCCGTGTGGGAGAGCCGGTCCGTGCCCAACGCGCCCAGCAGCAGCCCCACCGACAGCGACACGCCCGACACCGCGCCGAAGAGCCCGGCCGCCGCGCCGATCGGCAGGTGGAAGAGCCGGGTAAAGAAGAGCGGCATGAACTGCGCCACGCCCTGCACGCCGATCGTGCAGATCGCGCCGCCCAGCATCACGTGCCGCAGCGTCGGCATCGAGAGGATATGCCGTACGACCGCCCGGAAGGCCGGCACCTCGGCGCTCGGCGCTGCACCGCCTTCCACGAGGCCGCGGCGGGGCTCGCGCAGCAAGCACCAGACGAGCAGGGCCACCAGAAGGCCCGGCGCGCCGAGCGCCAGGAACGCCATGCGCCAGCCATAGTGCTGCGCGACCTGGCCGCCCCCGATGGCCCCCAGCAAGGTTCCCATCGGCAGGCCCAGCCAGATCACCGACCACGCCGAGGCCCGACGCCTCGGCTCGAACTGATCGGCCACCAGCGAGGCCGCCGGGGCGGAGAACCCCGCCTCCCCCATGCCAACCGCGACACGCGCGACCATCATGTGGAGGAAGTTCAGCGCGACGCCGGAGAGGATCGTGGCCAGCGACCACACCGCCGTGGCGGCCGCAATGATGCCGACGCGGCTGCGCCGCTCGGCCAGGCGGCCGATCGGTATCCCCAGGCCACCGTACAACAGCGCGAAGCAGAAGCCCTGCAGGATGCCGATCTGGAAGTCGGTCAGTCCCAGCTCCGCGCGCATCGCCGGTGCCACGACCGAGAAAACGGCGCGGTCGCCGAGGTTGAACAGGCAGACCAGGAAGAGGATGAACAGGAAGCGACGCTTGTAGGATGGTGCGAGCAGGCCCTCGTTCATGGATCCGCCTGCGGCAGCTGGTCGATGAACTGCACGAGCTGGGGTCCCAGGCGATCCGCATCGCTGCCCACCTGCAGGACGCTGGAGAGGTGGTTGTGGCCGGCCAGGTACACGAGGTAGGGCCACTCGCCGCGCACCGCCACGTATTCCTCCACGACACGCGCCGTCTGTCGCTGGAACTCCAGCGGATCGAATTCGCACACGACATACAGGCAGGGAACCGGCGTCGCCAGCAAGGCCGGAAGCGTCGCATGCAGCGCATCGCTGCCGCGATCGGCGCCGTAGTACGCCTCGTGCATCGGGTTGCTCGTCGCCAGCGAGAGGTCGTAGATGCCGGACACCAGCACCGCCGCGGCCACCTGCGCGACGGTACCGGGCTCGGCCCCGTGGCGCGCCAGATAGCCCGCCACGTGCACCGCGCCGGCCGACTGGCCGCAGAGGATGATCCGCGCGGGGTCCCCGCCCTGCGCGGCGATGTTCGCTTGCAGCCACTGGACCGCCAGCTCCAGGTCGGCCGATCCGGCCGGCCATGGATGGACCGGCGCCAGGCGGTACGTGACCGTCACGCCGACATAGCCCTGGGCCGCCGCCCACGCACCGACGTTGTTATAGAAGGGCGCATCGGGCGCGCCCTTGTCCCCCTGCACGAAGCCCCCACCGTGCACGAACACGAACACCGGTCGTAGCGCGGCGTCCGGCTCGACCGGCGCAAACACATCCAGGCGCTGGCGCGGATCCGCGCCGTAGGCCACGTCGCGCAGCACGCGGCAGCGCGCCGGATCCACGCGCGCGACGCGCGGGGCAAAAATCTCCCGGGTCGCGACCATCTGCGCCGGCGTGAAGTCCCGGCCCAGTGCGCGCAGGCGCGCATACACGTCCGCGATGCTCATGGCGCCCCCATGCGCAGCACCGGCTTGATGACGCGGGCGTGATGCAGCGCCTCGAACGCGGCGCCGATCGCGCTGAACTCAAAACTCGTTATCAGGCGATCCATGGGGAAGCGTCCCTGTTGCCAGAAATACAGCAGCATCGGGATCGCCACCTGCGGCGCGGCGTCCCCGCCGATGAGCCCGCGCAGCGACCGCCCGCCGTGCAGCAGCGTCTGCAGGGACGTGGTGAACGGTTCGCGCGGCGCGGAGACGAAGGCCGCCACGCCGCGCATGCCCAGCACCCGCAGGGAGGCCTCGTAGACCTGCGGTACGATGGTCGTGTTGAGCGCGAAGTCGGCACCGCCCGGCAAGACGGCGCGGATCGCATCCACCAGGTTCTCGCTGGCCGCATCCAGCGCCGCGGTGGCGCCCAGCTCCAGCGCCAGCGCGCGGCGCTGCGGCAGCGGGTCCACGGCGATGACCTGCTGCGCACCGGCCAGGCGCGCGGCCATGATGGCGCTGAGCCCCACGCTGCCGCTGCCGAACACGACCAGGGACTGGCCCGCCTTCAGGCCGAAGGTGTAGAGGACCGCCCCGGCGCCCGTCAGCACGCCGCAGCCCAGGGGTGCAGCGATCTCCAGCGGTATCTCCTTGGACACGCGCACGGCCCCCCGGGCATCGGCGATCGCATAGGTCGCAAAGCTCGACTGCCCGAAGAAGTGGCCGTGCAGCGGTGCTCCCCCCTGCGAGAGGGCACTGGAGCCGTCCATCCGCGAACCGCCGAAGCTGCGCGGGATCACCTCGCGGCAGTAGCTGGGGTAGTTCTCGCGGCAGGACGGGCAGGTGCCGCAGCTGGAGCCGGACAGCACGACGTGGTCGCCGGCCTTCAGGTGCATAACGCCCGAGCCCGCCGCCTCCACGACGCCGGCGCCCTCGTGTCCCAGCACGACCGGATGCGGGGTCGGCACGGCCCCGCCGCGATGCGCGCGCACGTCGGTATGGCAGATGCCGGCGGCCACGATGCGCACGAGGATCTCATCGCTGCGCGGCGGGCCCAGTTCCGCCTCCTCGATCACGGGGGCAGCCTCGCCGGAGCGGGATATGGCGGCACGGATCTTCACTTGGGTGCTCCGGGGCGATCCTTCATGACGAGATCCCCTTTCCACGGGACGTCCGCCAGCGAGCGCCAGGCATTGACCTCCAGCGTCTGGAAGAGCCAGCGGCCGTGGATCTTGCGCAGGGTATCGATGCGCGTGCCGATGCCGAACACGAAGTTCGTCCCGTAGTCGACGTTGAACTGGATGATCTGGAAGAAGCAGCGGACGCTGGCGCCCTCGACGGTCGGCGTCATCAGGAAGTGATTGAAGAGGTGATGCCGCCCCAGCCACCAGTGCTGGCGGCTGTACCAGAGGTCCTCCAGGCTCTTGAGGATCGCTGCATGGCCGCTGACGCGACCCTGCCAGAGGTGGTCGAAGCTCGCGTCCTCGGCAAAAGCGCTGAGGGCCAGCTCCTTGTCGGCCAGGTCGATGCCCCAGGCGTAGCGCGCGTAGGTCTCCTCGATCTCGCCCCGGTCCTGCGCCGGCATCACGGCCGGCACGCCGTTGGGCCAGGTCGCGCTCATGAGTTATCCCCCGCGCCGAAGCGGCCGTTGCGCAGCACTTGCTCCGGCACCCAGTTGCCATGGAAGGTGGAACGCACGCGTACCGGCAGGTGAAGCCGCGCCACGGGTCCCGCCGCGACGCGGCCCGCATCGAGGATCGCCAGCTCGCTGTGCCCCCTGTCCAGGCAGTTGAGGATCACCAGCAGCCAGCCATCGCCCTCGGGCGAGTCGGGGCTGCGCGGCACGAACTGCGGCTCGTGCACCGAGAGGCGCTCGCCATGCTCCCAGTAGTCCACGGCGCCGGTGTCCAGGTCGATGCGGCCCACGGAACTGGTGCCCGCGGGGCTGCGGCCCATGATCATGAAGCCGTTGCGGCAATGTCGGCCCTGGTAGCGGTCATCGGTCCGGGGCATCTCGCCGGGCCTGTCGCAGACGCGACGCTGCGCGTAGTGCTTGCTGCCGCTGGCCAGGTCGAAGGTAAAGCGCGTGAGCAGCGGCGGCGGGGAATCGCAGACTCTGCCGTCAGGGGTCAGGAAGAACGGGAAGCAGTTGCCGGCATACAGCACGACGTCCAGGTGCACGTCCGTCCCATCGGTGTAGGCATTCATCATGTGGCCGGCGCTGGCGGTCGGTCCCTCGAACCAGCGCACCTGCGCTGCCGTGCCACGGCGCGGCAGGACCGCCACGTGCACGGGCTTGTCGTCGTGCCACTGGTAGAAGCTGCCGCCCTTCTTCAGCACTTCCACATCCGTGATGAGCGGGAAGAACGGGATGATGATGTGCTCCTCCGTCACGCCGAAGTCATGTACGACGCCCGCCCACGGCGCCTCGAACCAGACCTCGTGCTGCTTGCTGCCATCGGGTCCGAAGATATAGATCGCGATGTCGCGGCTGCCGGTGCCGCGGGCCTGGAAGGAATAGGTGATGACTTCATCGCGTTGCTGGTCGAGCTTCGGGTGCGCCGAGAGGCTCACCGCCGTGACCGCGCCGTTCAGGTCCGTGCGCGGGCCGGTGGCCAGCGTGTCGGGGTCCATCTCGTAGGGAAGGTCATCCTCCTTCAGCACGGTGAGCTTGCCGGCGTGGAAGAGCATGTTGGTGTTGCCCGTGCCGCCATTGATGCCGCTCGCCTCCGGCGCATCGTTGTAGCGATTGCGGTAGCGGCCGAAGAGGCTGCGACGCGCCTGCTCCTGCGCCAGGAAGCGCGCGGTACGCACCCAGCGGCTGACATAGGTCACGTGGCCGCCATCGAACCGAAACAGATGGGCCATACCCTCCCCATCTACAAACACGTCATCCCGGAACATCGAGGGGTACTGGCGGTCCGGACCCGCGCGGTACCAGGTCCCCTGGATGCCTTCCGGGACGTGGCCGGAGACCAGCTCCAGGCCATCCACCGTGGACTCCGTGCGCAGGGGCTTGCCCCAGCCCTGGTACAACTGTATTTCGGGAAACTGTATTTCCATGGAGAGTCCTCAACCGGCCGCGCGCAGCGCGCTGGTAACCAGACAGGCGGGGGTCCCGCGATTAATAAGAAGTGCCTGGCGCCGCAGGTAGCGCGTCAGGCCCGGCCGCGCACTGCCCACGCCGGACACGCCGAAGCGATCCGACTGCGCCTCGCCGGCATGGAACGTCAGGAACGCATCCTGGACGCTGACGTTGCCGGCATCGATCCGCTCCGCCACGGCCAGCGCCTCCGCCTCCGTCCCGGCCATGACCGCGGCCGAGAGCCCGAACTGCGTGTCATTGGCCAGGCGCACGGCCTCCTCGGCATCGCGGAACTTCATGACCGGCATCACCGGACCGAAGGTCTCCTCCTGCATCAGCAGCATGCCGTGGTTCACGTGGGTGAGGATCGTGGGCCGCATGTAGCGGCCACCGTCCTCCACGAAGCTCTTGCCGCCCGCCACGATCACCGCCCCCTTGGCCACGGCATCGTCCAGGTGCGCATCGACGATGCCCGCCTGCTGGGGACCAATGAACGGCCCCAACTGGCCCACCTTGGGATCCGGGTAGTTGATCGCGATGTGGGAGGCGCGCTCGACCAGCTGGGCGACAAACTCATCGTGGATCGACTCGGCCACGTAGATGCGTTCGATCGAGAAGCAGACCTGTCCCGTGGAGGTCACGGCGCCCCGCAGCGCCGCCGACACGGCCGCGGCGATATCCGCGCTCGCCAGCACGACCAGCGGGTCCTTGCCCCCCAGCTCCAGGTCGCAAGGGATCAGGCGCCGCGCGCAGGACTCCGCGACGCGGCGCCCGTTGGGCACGCTTCCTGTAAAGGACACATAGTCCACGCTGTCGATCACGGCCTGCCCGGTCTCCCCGTCGCCGAAGACGAAATCAAATACCGCGGCCAGCTCCGGGATGGTCTGGATCGAGGCGCGCAGCGGCGCGGCAAAGCGCGGCGTGACCTCGGACGGCTTCACCAGCACGGCGCAGCCGGCGAACAACGGCGGGATCGCCCGCAGCATCGACAGCATCGTGGGCGCATTCCACGGGCTGATGACGCCCACCAGCGGGTAGGGCTTGAGAATCGTGCGATAGGCGATCTGCGGGTCGGCGCGCGAGACTCCCTCGCGGTGGGCAGCGGCCAGCTGGGCCTTCGCGCTGGCCGCCGTGCCGCGCAGGACGCCCAGCATCATGTCCGGGGCGATGCGCGAAATCTCCCCGCCGCCGGTGTCGCGGGAGTCCGCATCGATGAGCGGCTGGCGGAAAGGACCGTCGATCAGCTGGGCCCAGCGCATCAGAATGGCGATCCGCGCCTCCAGGCCCATGGCGGCCCATTCGGACTGGCCCTGCCTCAGTCGCGCCGCCACCACACCCACGGCGGCGCGGTCGGCCACCACCAGATCGAATTCCACGCCGCTGGTGCGCGGATCGCGCACGGCAAGCCGCCGTGCAGTCCCAGAATGTTGCATTTTCCCCTGCCTGTGCCCCTGTCCGGCGTCGTACTTTCTAATTCATTGAAAGCTCAATGATGCACGTGGATTTGTCAACAACCCTCTGGCCTGCGACCATTCCCAACGTTATACCCGCAGGAAACGATGAAAAAGAAAGCCGCCACCCGCCGCTCCGTCACCGCACCCGCCCGACCCTCGTCGGAAATCAGCCAGCTTTTGCCGCTGTACGATATCGGCGGACGCTCCTATTTTGGCTACCGCGTGGTGCTGGCCGCAAAGATCTTCGACCGCGCCATCAGCAA
Source organism: uncultured Pseudomonadota bacterium (assembly GCA_903868595.1). Classification (GTDB taxonomy): domain Bacteria; phylum Pseudomonadota; class Gammaproteobacteria; order Steroidobacterales; family Steroidobacteraceae; genus ZC4RG30. The sequence continues at coordinate 30,485 of CAIPVV010000004.1, read as the reverse complement.
GCTGCTGTCCGAGCACAGCGACCTGACCCTGCCGCAGTGGCGGGTCATGGCCCAGCTGGGCCTGGTCCCCGAGGGCACGGTGCGTTCGCTCGCTGACGGTGCAGCCGTGGACCGCGCCGAGATCAGCCGAGCCACCCGCGATCTGGAGAAGCGGGGCCTGGTGCGCCGGCGGGAAGACGCGGCCGACCGCCGCAGCCCGGTGTTCTCCCTGACACTGGCCGGCCGGCGCCGGTACGCCGTCGTGCGCAAGCCGATCAGCAATTTCATCGTTCACCTGATTGAGGACATCAGCGCCCGCGACCTGGCCGCGGCCAACCGCGCCCTGTGGGACATCACCAAGGGCTGCCTGAAGGGCTGATCCGCCGGCCCAGAGGGGCCGGCTAGTGGTGCGTTGGCCGCCAGCCTGGACAGGCCGGGCCGGGCCGGTGGGACATTCCGGCGCGTCGTCTCTGCGAGTATCCCCGAACAGGTCACTCAGGCCGCCCCTGGTCGCCCTGTTTGGACTTGCCCTGGCGCTGGGCCTGCTGCCGGCCTTGCCGGCCGCCGCCGCAGACCAGGACACCGCCAGCGAGCTCATCGCCCGCAGCGCGATCGCTCTGCGGGGCGACCCGGAACGGGCCCGCCGGCAAGTAGCCCACGGAACCGGCCGCCGGGTTCGCGCTGGCCAGCGCACAACGCCGTGCCGGAGAGCCCGCCGCCGCCGAGGCCAGCCCGCGCCAGCTGCTGGCGATCGCGCGGAAGCCGTCCCGGCCCACAACAACCTGGCCCTGCTGCGGTAGCGGCGGGGGGCCTGGCGGCGGCGCGCACGCAGCGGGAGGCGGCCCGGGCGGCCGCCGAACCGCGTTTTGCAGCGGATATCGCGGACACGGCGGCCGGAATAGAGCGCCATGCCGGTCCTGCGGCGCCCCCAGCCAGCTGCACGTCGCTGTAGCAGCCCGTTATTATATGAGGTCACGCCGGCGAACTTGTCGGTCGCAGCCCACCTCTAACGGGGGGCCAGAAAAATACCAAAGGGCAGGTGGACGGGTGGGACAGCGCAGCAGCGGATTGAAGGCCTTTTTTGCACCCATCGTGGTTGCCGCTCTGATCGCCGGCTGCCAGCAGGCGCCCAAGAGCCCGCCCAAGGCCACCCCCCAGGTCGTCGTGCAAGTTATGCACGCCCAGGTCGTGCAGCTGCGCTCCGAGCTGCCCGGCCGCACCGCGGCCCACGAGGTCGCCGAGGTGCGCCCGCAGGTATCCGGGTTGGTCCATGACCGCCTGTTCACCGAAGGCTCCACGGTCAAGGCCGGCCAGGTGCTCTACCAGATCGACCCGGCCCCGTACGCGGCGGCCCTGGAGCAGGCCGACGCGGCCCTGCAGGCCGCGCGCGCCGCGGCCCGCATCTCGGAGCTGCTGGTGCAGAGATACCGCCAGCTGCTGCCGGCCAAGTCGATCAGCCAGCAGGACTATGACAACGCCGAGGCCAACTTCGGCCAGGCGCAGGCCACGGTGCGCCAGCGCGAGGCCGCGGTAAACGCCGCCCGCATCGACCTGCAGCGAACCCGCATCACCGCCCCGATCTCCGGCCGCTCCGGCCGCAGCGTCGTGACGCCGGGCGCCCTCGTCAGCGCCAACCAGACGACCGCGCTGACCACCATCTCCCAGCTTGATCCCATCTATGTCGACCTCACGCAGTCCAGCGCGGAGCTGCTGCGCCTTCGCCGGGCGGCCAAGGACGGCGCGATGAAGCGCGGCGAGGCCGGCACCCAGAAGGTCTCGCTGGTCCTGGAGGACGGCTCCAGCTATCCCCTGGAAGGCCGGATCCAGCTCTCGGAGGTCACGGTGGATGCCACCACCGGCACCGTGCTCGTGCGCGCCCTCTTCCCCAACCCGGAGGGGGTGCTGCTGCCGGGCATGTACGTGCGCGCGGTGGTCACCGAGGGCACCAGCGACAAGGGCATGCTCGTTCCGCAGGCAGCCGTCACGCGCGACCGCAAGGGCGACCCGATGGCGCGCATCGTCAACGCCGAGAACAAGCTGGAAGTGCGCACCCTCACCGTCGAGCGCGCGCTGGGCAACACCTGGCTGGTGACCGGTGGCCTGGACGAAGGGGATCGCGTGGTGGTGGAAGGCGCCAGTACCGCGCAGCCCGGCAGCGGCGTTGAAATCGTCGAGGCGGGCGCCAAGCCTGCGGCGGCGAAGCGCGCGCCATGATCTCCAGCTTCTTCGTCGACCGGCCGATCTTCGCCTGGGTCATCGCCATCTTCGTGGCCGTGGCGGGCGCGCTGTCCCTGCGCCAGCTGCCGGTCGCCCAGTACCCCGCGGTCGCGCCGCCCTCGGTCTCCATCACCGCCAACTACCCGGGCGCCAGCGGCGACATCGTGGAGAAGACGGTCACGCAGCTCATCGAACAGCAGCTGGCCGCCCTCGACGGCTTTTTGTACATGTCCTCGAGCAGCAACTCGAACGGCCAGGGCCAGATCACGGTGAGTTTCCAGCCGGGCACCAACCCGGATACCGCGCAGGTCCAGGTGCAGAACCGCGTGCAGCAGGCGCTGCCGCGCCTACCCCAGCAGGTCCAGCAGCAGGGCATCACGGTTCGCAAGGCGAACACGACCAATGCCCTGATGGTCGCCCTGTACGACACCACGCGGAAGATGAACGCCGCGGACATCGCCGACTACCTGGGCAGCAACCTGCAGGATCCGGTCAGCCGCATCAGCGGCATCGGCGAGGTGCAGATCTTCGGCGGCCAGTACGCGATGCGCATCTGGCTGGATCCGTTCAAGCTGCGCAGCTTCGGCCTTACCCCCGCCGACGTGCAAAACGCAATCCAGAACGAGAACACGCAGGTCTCGGCGGGCCAGATCGGCGCGTTGCCGGCAGTCCCGGGCCAGCGCCTGAACGCCATCGTCAACGCACAGTCCCGCTTCACCAACGCGGACCAGTTCCGCAACATCCTGCTGCGCTCCAACCCCAACGGCTCCACCGTACGGGTGGGGGATGTGGCACGCGTTGAACTGGGCACCGAGAACTATAATTTCGCTGCCCGCTACAACGGCTACCCCAGCGCCGCCTTCGTCATCCGGCTGACGCCCGAGGCCAACGCGCTGCAGACGATCGCCGCGGTCAAGGCGACCGTGGAGCGCTTCCGCCCCAACCTGCCGCCCGGCCTGAAGGTCGCCTTTCCTCAGGACACCTCGCCCTTCGTCGAGCAGGCGATCCAGAGCGTGATCGTGACGCTGCTGGAAGGCATCGCGCTGGTGGTCGTCGTGATCTTCCTGTTCCTGCAGAGCTGGCGCGCGACCCTGATCCCCTCCATCGCGGTGCCGGTGGTGCTGCTGGGCACCTTCTCGGTGCTGTATGCCTTCGGCCTGTCGGTCAACATGCTGACGATGTTCGGCATGGTGCTGGCCATCGGCTTGCTGGTGGACGATGCGATCGTGGTGGTGGAGAACGTGGAGCGCCTGATGCACGAGCAGGGCCTCTCGCCCCGCGAGGCCACGCGCAAGTCCATGCAGGAGATCACCGGCGCCCTGGTGGGCATCGCGGTAGTGCTCTCGGCGGTATTCCTGCCCATGGCCTTCTTCGGCGGCGCCACCGGCATCATCTATCGCCAGTTCTCCGTGACCATCGTCTCGGCGATGCTGCTGTCGCTGTTCGTCGCGGTGGTGCTGACCCCGGCGCTGTGCGCGACGATCCTGCGCCCTCACGATGCCGAGAGCAGCGTGCGCACCTCCGGCCCCTTCGGCTGGTTCAACCGCAGCTTCACGCGCAGCGTGAACCGCTACGAGAGCCGGGTCGCCAAGATGATCCCGCGCCGCGCCCTGTGGTTCGGCGTCTATGGGCTCATCTGCATCGCGATGGTCGTGATGTTCGTGCGTACGCCGACCGGCTTCCTGCCCAACGAGGACCAGGGCCGCCTGGGCGTGCAGTACCAGCTGCCGGAGGGCGCGACGCTCGAGCAGACCGGGGAAGTGGCCGACAGCGTCGCCGCCTACCTCAACGAGCACGAGAAGCTGGGCGTGGAGGGCGTCTTCGCCATCCCGGGCTTCAGCAACGCGGGCAACGGCCAGAACCAGGGCCAGGCCTTCGCCCACCTGTACGACTGGAGCAAGCGCACGGACAAGGGGCAGCACGTTTCGGCCATCGCCGCGCGCACGACGGCCTTCTTCGCCAAGGACCGGCGCGCCCGCATCTTCACCACCGTGCCGCCTGCGGTGCAGGAGCTGGGTAACGCCGCGGGCTTCGACCTGCAGCTGCAGAACATCTCGGGGATGAGCCGCGAGGACTTCATCAAGACGCGCGAGCGCTTCCTGGAGATCGCGCGCAAGGACCCGGTGCTCTCCAACGTCCGCTACAACGGACTGGAGGACCAGGCGCAGCTGCAGATCGATATCGACCGCGCCAAGGCCGGCGCGCTGGGGATCTCGCAGCAGGATGTCAACACGCTGCTCTCCACGGCGCTGGGCGGCACCTACGTCAACGACTTCATCGACGGGGAGCGCGTCAAGCGCGTCTACCTGCAGGCCGATGCCCCCTTCCGCATGAAGCCGGAGGACATCGGCGTCTGGAGCCTGCGCACCAACACCGGCACGATGGCGCCGTTTGACTCCATCGCCAAGGTCCACTGGACCTACGGGCCGGCCTCCCTGTCGCGCTACAACGGCGTTGCCTCCTTCAACATCCAGGGCTCCACCGCCCCGGGCCAGAGTACAGGCACGGCCCTGCAGCATGTCGAGCGGATCATCAACGACATGAATGCCGGCATGTCCTTCGCCTGGTCAGGCATCTCCTACCAGGAGAAGCTCTCCTCCGGCCAGTCGCTGCCGCTCTACGGACTCTCCCTGCTGGTGGTATTCCTGGCGCTCGCTGCGCTGTACGAGAGCTGGGTCATCCCGGCCTCCGTGCTGCTGGTGGTGCCCCTGGGCATCATCGGTGCGCTGATCGCCGCGCTGCTGCGCGGGATGGAGAACGGCATTTTCTTCCAGGTCGGCCTGCTCACCACCATGGGACTGGCGGCCAAGAACGCCATCCTGATCGTGGAGTTCGCCGCCGAGGCGGAGCGCCATGGGCGCGAGACGGTGGCCGCCACGCTGCAGGGCGCACGGCAGCGCCTGCGCCCCATCCTCATGACCTCCCTGGCCTTCATGGCCGGCACCTTCCCGCTGATGATTGCCGATGGCGCCGGCGCTGGCAGCCAGAACGCCATCGGTACGGCGGTGGTCGGCGGCATGGTGACCGGCTCGGCGTTGGCGATCTTCTTCGTGCCGGTGTTCTACGTGGCTGTGCGCCGCTGGGCGCGTTGAAGGCGGGCAGCTGGTCCTCGGTCGGCCTCATCTACCTGTACGGCGTGCTGGGCTCGGCTTCGCTGAGCAAGGTGATCCCGCTGCAGGGGGATTTCCACGTCCACCTGGGCGCAAGCCCGGCACAGTTTGCGCTGCTGCTCTCGCTGCTGAGCATTCCGCCGGCGCTCCTCGCCACGGTCGGTGGATCCATTGCCGATCGCGTCGGGGCCCGCAGCACGCTGATCGTGGCAGCCCTGGCAGGTGCCGCCGCCAACCTCTTGTACCTGCAGGCCGGCTCGATGCGGGAGTTCCAGCTGCTGCGGGTCTTCGAAGGCTGCGTGCTGATCGGCGTCTATTCGGCGGCACCGGCGCTCATCATGGCCACCACCAGCGACGCGCGTCGCGGCAAGGCGATGGCCTTCTGGTCCACCTACACGCCCGTGGGCATCTCCACGGGCCTGCTGCTCTCCGGCGCCTTTGCGGGCTCGGCGCACTGGCGCGGCGGGTATCTGCTGCACGCGGGATTGTTCGCGCTGCTGGCGGGCCTGGGCTTTCTGCTACCCGCGCCGCGGGCGCATGCCGACGGCGTCGCCCGCAGGCGGGTCAGCCTGCTGGACACCTACCGCCAGAGGGGCCCGCTGCGCATCGCGCTCACCTTCGGCGCCTTGGTCGTCATGGGCTTTGGCACGAGCACGGTCTTCCCATCCTGGTATGCCGGCCAGCACGACGTGTCGATTGGCGCGGCCTCCTCGATCCTGGCCGGCGCCAACCTGCTGATGATCGTGGGTGGCATCCTCACCGCCCTGCTGCTGGGCCGGGGCGTCGCGCCGCTGCGCATCTTCGTAGGCCTTGCCGCGGTGGGCGTGGTGGCGAGCATCGGGGTCTTTACGCCGGGCACGACCGTCGCGCTGTGCCTGGGGAGCCTGGGCGTGTGGCTGCTGTCGTCGGGTGCCGCCACGGCGGTCGTCACGTCAAGCCTCCCCAGGGTGCTCAGCAACCCCGCGCAGGGAGCCTCGGCCGCAGGTCTGCTGAGCCAGGTGGCGGCGCTTACGACCTTCGTCACCCCGCAGGTCTGGCTGCCGCTGCGGGTCGCGGGCTACTGGCCGGGCTTCCTGGCGATCGTGGTCATCGCCTGGGCCGCGGCGCTGGCGCTACTACCGGTTCGCGACCGCTGATCAGGGCTTTGGGCGCGTCAGCAGGTTGCGGCTGGCGTTGAGTTCCACGCGACGCTGCTTGTCCAGCTTGGGGTACTTGAGCCCCATCGACTCCAGCGTCTGGTTCACGATGCGCGAGATCACCAGCCGCGCGTTCTTCTTGTCATCGGCGGGCACCACGAACCACGGTGCTTCCTGGGTGCTGGTCGCCGCCATGCAGTCCTCGTATGCCACGCGATAGCTCTCCCAGTGGTCGCGTTCGGCGACGTCGCCCAGCGCAAACTTCCAGTTCTTCTCCGGGTGGTCGATCCGCTCCAGGAAGCGGCGGCGCTGCTCCTCCTTCGAGACATGCAGGTAGAACTTCACCACCTGGGTACCGTTGCGGCTGAGGTGCGTCTCGTAGTTGCGGATCGACTCGAACCGCTGCGCCCAGAGCTTGCCGGACTCGAGGCGCTTGGGCGGCAGGCCCTCCCGCTGCAGCAGCTCCGGATGCACGCGGACGACCAGCACTTCCTCGTAGTAGGAACGGTTGAAGATGCCGATGTTGCCGCGCCGCGGCAGGTGCATCGTGGTGCGCCAGAGAAAGTCGTGGTCCAGTTCCTCGACGCTGGGCTGCTTGAAACTGGTGACCTCGCAGCCGGTCGGATTGACGCCGGACATGACGTGCTTGATGGCGCCATCCTTGCCGGCCGCGTCCAGGGCCTGGAAGATCAGCAGCAGGGAATGCGTGTTGCTGGCATAGAGTACGTCCTGCAGCTCGCTGGTTCGCGCCACCTGCTCCGCCAGCAAGCGCCCCGCCTCCTCCTCGGACTTGTAGAACGGGTCGACCCGCGTGGGCCACTTGCGCAGCTGCACCCTGTGTCCGGCGTCCACCCGAAAATCGTCGGGATCAATCTTCATTGCGCACACCTCTTAGCGCTGCACTATGGCCCAAGCCGCCGGGACGCGAAAGCGGCAACCGGACAGGGTATCGAGTTGGGATGACCCCACCCGCTGCGACACAGACATCCCCTGTGCAGTGCGACGCCTGCAACGTGGCGCTCGCCCAGATATCCCTGCAGGTGGCCGGCAGGGACATCCAGGTCCCAGACCCGGCGCGCTGACGCCGGGGACAATGACGCTGAAGAGTGCCCAGGCGCACTCCAAGGAGGGACGTCGCGGAGACGCTCGCGCGCCGGGCGGCGCTGGGTGCGCACCACGATCATCAGCCGCGACAACCGCCACGGGTTAGCCTGCGCCGGCGGCTGGCAGAACCGCGTCCCGCAGTGGCGGGCGCGGCTCGTGGGCAACTGCCGCGCGTCGGAGGCCTGGAGCTTCGCCGCCAGCGGCCGCTACAGCGGCCCGCAGCGCAACGGCTACCCCAACGCCGATATCCGCCCCAACACCTGCCTGGGTTGTGCGCCGTTCCGGGTGCTCGACGCGCGGGCGACCGGGTAGCCGCGGGCGCAGCGGGCGCAGCGGGCGAGGGATGCAGGCATCGATAACCTGACCAACCGCCTCTACTACCAGTTCCACCCCTACCCGCGCCGCAGCTTCAACGTGGCGTTGCGCTTTGGCCTGTAGAGGGGCCTAGAACATCACCTGCAGGTTCAGCGACAGGAACCGCGCATCGCCGTTGTGGCGGGCATTGGGCGCCTCCTCCAGGAATCGCCCCTTGAACAGCACGACGCCATCGAACTCGAAACGCAGGACCGCCGGCACCAGCCAGTAGCGGGCGCGCGTATCCACCTGCGTGCCCGCGAAGCTGCCTGAACGGCCGGTGGAGTCCTTGATGCCAATGGTGGAGAAGGCGTCGCGACGATCGGCCAGCCAGAGGCCGCGGAAGGTGGCCATCAGATCCAGGCGCGGGCTCGGCGCGGCCTCAAAGCGCAGGCCAGGCGAACTGATGTTGGCGCGACCCACCAGGTTATAAAGACCGGATGGCGCGAAGTCCGAACGGCGCATGCCCAGCAGCGTATCGAAGCGGTGGCTCTCGCCGCCGCGGCCCTCGCCACTCACCCAGTCGTATTCCAGCGCCAGCCGCGGCTTCCACCGCAAGTCCCACTCGTAGCCCACGCGACCGTGTGCAAAGGAGGCCGCCACTTCCCTCATCGGCGCGGTCGCGATGGTTGTCGTGCGCGCACGCCCGTCCTGCGAGGCAAGCTCCACCTCCCAGTCCCAGTGACCGGCAGACGCGTCCCGGAAAGTGCGCAGGTCAAGGGTACGCAGCGCGCGATCGCGTGTCGGGCGCCCCGGCGCATCGCGCTCGCGGAACTCCACCATCGTGGCCTCCAGCGCGCCGCCAAACAGGCGATGCGGTGACTGCACGCTGGCGCCATAGAGCACGACCGCGGAACTCTCCAGGTCCCACTGCGTGTCGTTATTCAGCACCGAGGTCAGGTCGTCCGGCAGGCGCGTCTGGGGGAAGGTATAGAAGGCTGTGCCCGTATAGCGGCTCCCCAGCTTCACGTCAGCCTTCACGCCGGTCACGGAGTTGCTCGTGTTGCGGTAGTCTTCGGCCGCGACCAGGCGGCGGGAGCCGACGTCCAGGCTCATGCGACCGGCCCGCAGGGTCAGTAGGCTGTCTCTTCCGAACGGCTCCCGGTAGTCCTTGGCGACATACGCCTCCGTGAACTCGAAGGTATTGACCTCGTTGGTGCTGATGGCGCTGCGCCGGTCGGCAAGATAGGCCCGGCTGTCGGTTAGCTGCGCCGCAAAGCGCAGCCCGTCTCCGGCATCGTACTTCGCCAGGAACGAGGAACGGATGGAGATCCACTGATCCCCATCCTTGAAGGTCGTTCGTGGTTGACCCGAGAGCGCCTCGTAACGCGTGCGCACCGAGCCACTGAGCTCAAGCGGTTCATCGACAGACGCATAGGCAGACGGACCCATCGCCAGCAACGCGCTGGCAGCCAACTTCAAATACACTTTTATTAATTCCCGCTGAACTCAAATTCGATCGTGATCCCCAGGTCCGCCAGGCCCTTGAGGACCTGGGGCGCCAGCGAAAACGGTTCGGCAACGACGGTGTTGACCTCAATCAGCAGCGCGACCTCCCCTTCCTCGGCCCGCAGACGCTCCAGCAAGCTGGCACGCGGCTGCAACACGCGCATCACCAGGACGTTCAGCGCGAGGCCCAGGTTCTCGCCGACCATCGTCTCCAGGCGCTTGCGTGATTCTCGAAGGGCGTCCACGGCATTGGGCGGAAAGCCTGAGGCAGGCGACATGACCGCGAAGGGCAACCCTTCCTTCAGATCCGCCAACCAGTAGCTGCCCGTGTGGCGCGAGGAACCGGAACGCTGGCCGGGGCCGTTGCGCGGGTCGCCCGCTCGGAAGCTGTGCAGCGGCTCCACGCCAAAGGCGCTGGTGAGTTCCGCCGGATCGATGCTGGGGTGACGGATGCGCAGCGAGAGCGCGAACGCCTCGAGCTGTTCTTGCGGCCGACTCTTGGATTTCATCGGGCGGACTCCGTTTTCAGGCATCACCGAGGAAGGCGAAGCGGGGCATCGTAACGCCTTCCCGTTCCACCTGCTCAACCCACAGGGCGGCAGGCCGCACCCACAGGCCGCCCTCCCCGTAGAGGGCCCGGTAAACGACCTGCCACTGCAGGGTCTCGGAGTGCCGCGCGAGGCCGACGACGGCGTACTCCTGTCCCTTGAAGTGGCGGTAACGGCCCAGGCGGATGGCGGGAGGCTCGATCATGGGTACTCACATCCGTGTCTGGAGACCGCGTAAAATTTGTGCTGGAAGGGAACATTATCCACGTCCAGAACGCGGAGTAGATCCATGCGTCCCCATCGCCTCCCCCTGCTACCGAGCCTCGCGACCCTGCTTCTGGCCGGCGCCTTGGGCGCCTGCAGCAAGTCCGTGCCACCTGCTGCAACGGCCGCCCCCGCCCCGGCAGTCGCCGAAGTTCCGGCGCCGACTGCCCAGAGTAACGCCGCACAGTCGGCAGCGCTGGCGGCTCGCGAGGCGGACCTCGCCCGCCGCGAGGCGGAACTGGCGGCCCGCGAGGCGAAGTCGGCAAAAGCCGCATCTGCTGGCAGCGCACCAGGAAAGGCGGCTGCGAAGCCACATGCCGCCCCGGACAACAAGGCCACGGTCCGCGAGGTGCCGCCGGAAGTGCACGAGGCGCCTGCGCCGCCTGGATCCGTCGCTGTCGCGCCGCCTCCGCCGCCTGCACCGCTGGTCGTGCGCGCCGGCACGCCGATCCACGTCACCGTGACAAGCGAGGTATCCACCAAGACCGCGCGAGTGGGCGATCCGGTCGATGCGCAGGTGGCCGAACCGCTGATTGTCGACGGACGCACTGCCATCGAGGCCGGCACGCTGGTGCGCGGTACCGTCTCGGAGGTCGTCTCGGGCAGCAACAAGATCGGCGGAACGCCCACCTTGGCGCTGCGCTTTGACGGTATCGAGCTCTCGCCCGGCAAGACCGTCGGCATCAACGGCAGCGTGCGCGAACTTGGAAAGAGCGATACGGCGCGCGATACGGCCAAGATCGCCGGTGGCGCGCTGGCGGGCGCGATCCTGGGCAAGCAGATCGGCGACAACAAGGGCCGGCTGATCGGCGGCCTGCTGGGGGCTGCCGCCGGCACCGTGGTCGCGCGGAAGAGCGGTACGGAAGTTGAGCTGCCGGCCGGCAGCTCGTTCAGCGTGACGCTGGATGCCGCGCTGACGATCTATCCGCGCTAGCTGGCGCTAGCCGTCTCGTCGGGCACTGACCAGCCAGGCATTGGCGCCCATGATGACGCCCGAGGGCGTCTCGTGGGCGACGAACAACTCGCGGATCTCCGCCTCCGCAGTGGCCCGCACCGCCGCTGGCTGGTCGGCCAGCAGCTGCCCGAAGGACATCGCATCCAGCACGAACCGTGCGGCACTGGCTGCGCTGGCACCGGCACCGCCCACCAGCTGCTTGCCCTGCCAGAAATGAAAATCCAGGTCCGTGAACCCACCGCCCTCCAGCAGGGCGCGAAAGTGATCCGGATCATCGAGGGAAAACGGGCCGGGCGTTCCCGGCTCGGGCTTGGGCACCTCGACGTGGTTGCGCACGATGCCCATGAGGCCCGAAACCCAAGGGTTGCCGCGGGCCGGCGCCCAGACGGCAAAGTCCGCGCGCCCGCCGGGATGCAGCAGCCTCCCCAGGTTCACGAAGGCGGCCTGCGGATCGGCGAAGAACATGCAGCCAAAGCGCGAGAAGAGGCGCCCGAACGGCGCACCGGGTACCGCGGCCGTCGCGGCATCCGCCGCGAGGACGCTCGCGTTGGTCAATCCGTCCTGTGCCGCGCGGCGCGCGGCCTCGGCGATGAGGCTCGCCGAGACATCCACGCCGGTCACGCGGCCGCCGGGCAGGATGCTGGCCGCGATGGCCCGTGTGCTGGCACCGCCACCGCAGCCGATGTCCACCACCTGCTCGCCGGGCCTGAAGGCAGCGCGCGCCAGCAACGCGTCGCCCACCGGGGAAATCATGCTCTCGAAGCGGTCCAGGTTGGCGAGCCAGCGCTCGCCCATGTCGCCGCTCCAGTCCTCCACGTGCGTGGCCAGCATCGTCGCGTTGGTACTGCTCATGGCTAGGTATTACCACGCCTGCGGGGAGCTCGTATAGACGTCCCGGAGGACAGCGCCGGGCTGCCCATCCCCTGGAGCCCATCAGATTCACGAATCGATTGGAGGCATCGGCGAGCTGCCGCCCCGCAGGCCCGGCGAGAGCGGCATCAGCACGGTCGTCAGGCAGAACAGACCCAGGCGGGAACACTCCACCGCCTAGGCCCGCAGGTCCTCCAGCACCCGCCCGCTCGCCCGAACCTGCGACTCGTGCTCCGGATCGCGCCAGACCTCCGCCAGCGCCTCCTCATACCACTGCTGCATGGCGGGCAGCGCCCGCAGCCGCGCCGCGTAGTCCAGCGCGTTCTGGCTCAACTTCAGCCCGTAGGTCTGGATGCGAAACGCCACCGGCGCAAAGAACGCGTCGACAGCGGTAAAGGCACGCCCGGCGAGGAAGGGCCCGCCCTGACGTACCAGTCCCTGCTCCCAGAGCGTGGAAAGGCGCGCCAGGTCGGCGCCGACGGCGGCGGGGACGGCCTGCAGCATGACCCGCTGGCCGCAGCTCATGCCGCAATGCGTGCGCAGCGCGCCGAAGCTGGCGTGCATCTCGGCCGCCGCGCTGCGCGACCAGGCGCGAGCGCTGGCATCGGCCGACCAGACGCCGGGATGTCGCTCGGCCAGGTACTCCACGATCGCCAGCGAGTCCCAGACCCACAGGGCGTCATCCTTCAGGCAGGGCACCTTGCCGCTGGGCGTGAGCTCGGCGATCGACTGGCCGGCGGGCTGCGGGCCAAAAGGGATCAGTTTCTCCGTGAACGGGATGCCCTGCGTACGCATGAGCACCCACGGCCGCAGCGACCAGGAGGAGTAGTTCTTGTTGGCGATGTAGAGCGTGTACATGGGGCCCGGGCCTGACCTGAACCGGCGGTCGCGTACGCTGCGACCCCAGCAGTGGCGAGATTATACCGCCGCCGGCAGGCGCCGGAATCACCCGGCCCGCGCCACCTGTGCCGGCCCTGCGTCCGGGTACCGCGGGCGCGGCCGCCCCTACAGCCCCTGCCGGGCCCGATCGCGGTCACGGCAGGGAAAATAATCACTACACTTGCCGCCAATGAAGACCCCACGCGAACTTGAGCCCCTCATCGAGGACGGAATCATCGACTCGGTCGTGCGGCGCCTCAAGAGTGGCAAGGAAGCCTCCGTCTTCCTGGTGGCCTGCGGGGCGGAGATTCGCTGCGCCAAGGTCTACAAGGACGCCAACCATCGCGGCTTCCACAAGCTCGCGCAGTACCAGGAAGGACGCAAGACGCGCGGCAGTCGCGATGCCCGGGCACTGGCCAAGCACGGCCGCCATGGGCGCAGCGTCCAGGAAACCGAATGGAAGAACGCCGAGGTCGACGCCCTCTACCGCCTGGCCGCCGCCGACGTGCGCGTGCCGCGGGCATTCGGCGTATTCGACGGCGTGCTGATCATGGAGCTGGTCTGCGACGCGGCGGGCCAGCCCGCACCACGACTGAACGATGTGGAGCTGACGCCGGAGCAGGCGCTCACCTGGCACAGCTTCCTGATCGAGCAGATCGTGAAGATGCTGTGTGCCGGCGTGATCCACGGGGATCTCTCGGAGTTCAACGTCCTGCTGGATGCCTCAGGCCCGGTGATCATCGACCTGCCGCAGGCCGTCAACGCGGCCGGCAACAACAACGCGTTTCGCATGCTGGAGCGCGACGTGAACAACATGCGCGAGACCTTCGGCCGCGCGGCGCCGGAGCTGCTGGAGACGCAGTATGCACACGAGATCTGGAAGCTCTACGAGAGTGGCGAGCTCAAGCCCGAGTCGGCGCTGACCGGGCGCTTTGAGTTCGACCAGACCGAGGTGGATGTCATCGGCGTCCTCGAGGTGATCGAGGACGAGCGGCGCGAGGCCGAGGAGCGTCAGAGACGCCTGGAGGAAGCCGCAGCCGAATGACTGCGGCTAGCGCCCTTCTCGCGGCAGAAACCCATGCCCGGGATCGACGGCACGAACCGCGTGTCGTAGGGGTGGCCGATGACATCCAAACGCGCCGCCGGCAGAAGCGCGATGCGGCCTGCGAACAGATCACGATTGGGAAGGCAGACTGCTCCAGCGCCTCCGTGAGGGTGGAGCCCGGGCTCATTGCCGTGGCCCGCTCGTCCCGGTCGCGAAACACCTTCGCGCTGCGCACCGGGACCGGCGCGAAGGGCGTCGGCTGCCCCAGGAGCACTTGGGGAAGCCGATAGGTTTCAGGCGGCGGTGCAGCCTCCTCGCCCACTTTGCACCTGCATGCGAATAGTTGATGAAGGCGCGGTACCGGAAACCCTGTTGCATCGGGTCATCGATTCCAACCCGGCAAGGCCGGCCTCCGAGTTCAATGCGACTCGGCGAAGCTGGTCGTGGAGGGCCACTCCAGAACCTCCTGCAGCCGCGCCCGCTCGATCTTCAAGACGACCCGCTCGATACTGCTCCAAGTATCGCAGAACCCAATCTGGGGCCGTCCGGCCTCCAGCTCCGTACGCATTGCACGGTAGCGGGCGACGCGGCGCTGCAGGTCGTTGAGGGAAATCAGGCAGATCAGCGCAGCGGCGACCACCGGCAGCGTGATGGGCAGGACGTCGAACAGCGAGGCATGCATCCATTCCGGCACCTGGATGCCCAGCGTCGAGGTGCCCGTGTAGACCAGCGTGCAGCCGAGCGCGAGGGAGGTGGCGATCCAGAACCACGCAGGCGGGCGAACAGATTGACCGCGCGGCTTGCCTGGCCGACGAAGCAGGCCAGCTGGTCGTCGATGCGCTCCTCTCTGTATATCCTCTTGAACTCGGCGACCATCACGGGCTGGTGGATCGCGGATCGGCCGTGCAGCACCCGCAGCGCACGGATTAGGCCGCACCGCCGTACCGCCGTACCCCCGTACCCCCGTACCGCCGTAGTCTGCGCCAACCGCCAGGAGCACCAGGGGACTGCAGTGCCCAGGGCCGTCCGAGATCTCCCCGCCGCGCGCCGGCTGCGGCTGACCGCCCGCTTGCGGACTGCGGCTGCCCGTGACGAGGCAAGCCCGCAAGCGACCTGCCACGCTGCGCTCCGGCGATCACCAACATAAAAATAGATAACCTTCTCAAGCTCTTAACCCGCGTGGTCCGGTGTGCGGAGGCCCGCAGCGTGCTACAAGGCGAGCGTGGCGTTGCGTTCTGCGCCTCAAACTGGCATGTAGCGGGGCACTATGAAGCGCACCGCCCTTTCCCTTGTGCTGTTGCTGGCTGCCTGCCTGCCCGCGGCCGGTGCGAACACGCCAGGCGAGATCCAGGTCGGACAGGTGCTGGGCGAGGCGCTGCTTCAGGGTCTGAACGGCCCCGCCCGCAAGCTCTCCAGCTACCGCGGCAAGCCGCTGCTGATCAATGTGTGGGCCAGCTGGTGCGGACCCTGCCGCGAGGAAATGGCCTCCCTGGAGCGCCTTGCGTGGCTTGGCCTCACGCCGTCGTTCTCCCTCATCGGCATTTCCACGGACGATGAGGCCGAGGCGGCGCAGGCGTTCATGCGGATGACCAACGCCACGATCTCCCAGTACATCGATTCCCACCTGCAGATGGAACACATGCTGGGTGCCAGGAACCTGCCGCTGACGGTGCTGGTGGATGCCAACGGCCGCGTCCTGTCCAAGACCTACGGCTCACGGGAGTGGGACAGCCCCGAGGCCCAGCAGATGATCCGCAAGGCCTTCACGGTTGCCCCGGGCAGGCACTGACCATGGCCCATCCAGGTACGGGCCCCCTGCTCACCGCATCGGTGCTCGCGCGCCTGCGCGCCGCCGCCGCGGAGGGACTGCGCCACGTCGACTGCTCGCTGGATCTGGAGCGCAGCACGCAGCGCGTTGACGTGGATACCGCGGGATTTTCCTCTGCGGGGCAGCACTTCCCGTACCCCACGGTCTGCAAGGACCGCACGATCTACTACTGGAGGGGGGAAGCGTTTGAACCGGTCGCACGCTTCCAGGGTTCGCTGATCAAGCTGGTACCCACCGACTGGGGCCCCCCGACCTTCGAGATCGACGGCATCAAGATGCTGCCGACGCTGCACGTGTCGCCCTATGCCGATGCCGAGCGCAAGGTCGCCCTCATCCAGCCCCGCGGCAAGCGCGTCCTTGATACCTGCGGTGGGCTGGGTTACTTCGCGGCCTGCGCGCTGAGCGGCGGCGCGCTGGCAATCAGCTCCTTCGAGAAGAACCAGAGCGTGATCTGGCTGCGGGGACTGAACCCCTGGTCGCCCGTGGTCGGCGGCGCGCTGTCGCTTGCGCATGCGGACGTGGCAGCGCAGATCCGCACGCTCCCGCCCTTAAGCTTCGACGCCGCCCTGCACGATCCACCCCGCTTCGGCATTGCCGGGGAGCTGTACTCGCAGGACTTCTACGACCAGCTGGCACGCGTGCTCGTGCGCAAGGGTCGCCTGTTCCACTACACCGGCACGCCCAACAAGCTCACCAGCGGACGGGACGTGCCCCAGGAAGTCTCCCGCCGGCTCGTGCGCGCGGGATTCAAGCCGCAGCTGGCGGGCGACGGCGTGCTGGCGGTCAAGCAGTAACGCACGCGCTGTCGGTTCTTTGCTGCCACCTATCCCCGGGCGGCCTGCTCACTTGCGCGAATCCGTTCGAGCCATCAACGACCTGGCGGATCCGAGCCTTGCCAATTGCCGTTATGCGAGCCAGCGCCTAGGCGACATCCTCAAGTCCTACACCGTGTACGTCGACCGGATCCTGGCTGACACCTGGGGGCGTCTTATCGCCAACGGATGACCGGCGCAGTATCCCTCGGTCGGGCGCAACCTCACCGGGGCCCCGTGGTCTAGTTCCACCCCGGCCGCGCGGACCGCCGATGACTTCGGCTTCCAGTCCGTGCACCGGTCACCCCTCGTGGCGGAGCAGCGCGTGCTGATCTCTTCCTGTCCGTTGCGCGAGACGACGCGCCTGGACTCCCGGATGCCGGGCGTGCTGGGGATCGTCTTCAACTGGGCGGCACTGGGCCAGCGCGTGGTGGAGCAGGTGCCGCTTGGCGCATCCGAACGCCGGACTACGCGTGCCTGCGTGGTCGACCAGGACGGGCTGGTCCTGGCCGATACCTCGGACCGCACCGGCAAGCAGCGACCGGATTTTCCGGAGCGCGCCCCGCTCTTGCGCGCAGCCCGCGGAGCCGCCGCGGCGCACCTGGACCCCGCGAAGGTCGTCGTCGCCCAGGCGGCGTCACCCGGCTTCCAGACCTACCGCACCGGCTGGCATGGGCTGCTGGTCCGGCAGGTGGATCCCTGAGGGCGCGCCTTTCGGGACGCCCAGATCCCTATTTCTCCTCGTGCGCCTGCTTCGGAGCAGTGCCCGGCGGCGGCGGTGCGTTCTTCAACTCCGTGGCACGCGCGATGAGGTAGGCACGGATCGCCGCGGCATCCTCCACCTTCAGCACCGAGTCAAAGCCGACCATGCCTTTATCGGTGCGGCCACCCTGCAGGACGACCTGGTTGAATCCCTCCTGCGTGTGCAGCAGCGGCGTGCGCGTCAGGTCCGGGAAGGTCGCACCACGCGTCTGCCCGTTCTGGCCATGGCAGGCCGCGCAATAGCTGCCGTAGCGCTCGCTACCCAGCTGCACGACCTCCGGGCTGGCATCCGCGGCTGGCGGGTCGATCGGCGGCGGCGTGTATTCCTTGGTGGGCGGCAGCACAGCCTTGCCGTTGAGCGCGAAAACGAGCAGGCGCGAGTAGTTGGGCGCGAAATAGCCGCCCGGCACCGGGCCGCCGACGCTCACCGCCACGTACTGCGTGCCGGCCAACTCGTAGGTGATCGGGGGCGCGAGCACAGCGGTCTGCGTGGAGACGCTCCACACCTTCTCGCCGGTCTTGGCGTCGTAGGCGCGCAGCTCCGAGGCACTGCCACCGCCCTGGAATACCAGCCCGCCGGCCGTCGCAAGCGCGCCGCCCGTCGGACCCTGGTTCTCCTCCCCCTTCCAGACCTGCTTGCCGCTGACCGGATCCCAGGCCTGCAGGTAGCCCACGAAGCCCGACTTTTCCTTCGGGTTCTTCTGGTAGTAGGTCATCGGCGCAGTGAAGTCCAGGCCCAGGTTGTAGCCCACGTCCGTGTGCTTGTATTTCGGGTCCGCGACCATCGGGAAATACGCATTCTGCGTGGCGATGTAGATCAGGCCCGTCTCCGGGCTGAACGCGTTCGCATGCCAGCCATGCCCACCCTGCACGCCGGGCTGCAGGTTCCAGGGCTTGTCGTGGTAGCGCGCTTCCTTGACGACGTTGGGGCGACCGGTCTTCAGGTCCACGCCCTTGGCCCAGTTGACGTCCGTGAACGGCGCAGCCCGCAGCAGTTCGCCCGTGGCAGCATCCAGCATGTAGAAGAAGCCGTTCTTGGACGGCTGCATGATGACGTGACGCTCCTTGCCGTCGACGGTGATGTCCGCCGTCATCATCGGGCTGACCGCGTCGTAGTCCCAGGTGTCGGCCGGCGTCTCCTGGTAGTGCCAGACGTACTCGCCGGTATCCGGCTTCAGCGCGACGATGGAGGCCAGGTACAGGTTGTCGCCACCCGAGGGGTCACGATGCTGGTCGTTCCAGGGCGTACCGTTACCCGTGCCGAAGTACAACAGGTCCGTCTTGGGGTCGTACACGGCCGCATCCCACACGGTGCCGCCGCCGCCCACCGACCACCAGTCTCCGGTCTTGGGCCAGGTCTTGGCTGCCTTCTCCAGGGCCGCGTTCTCCTGCGGCTTGGACGGATCACCGGGCACCGTGTAGAAGCGCCAGACCTGCTTGCCGGTCTCGGCGTCGTACGCCGCGATCCAGCCGCGCACCCCGAACTCGCCACCGGAGGCGCCGATCATGACCTTGCCCTTGACGACGCGCGGCGCCATCGTGATCGAGTAGCGCTGTATCGGCGCGTCGCGATTGGCGTCATCCAGCGTGACCGTCGACCAGGCTTCCTTGCCGGTCTTAGCGTCGATCGCGACCAGGCGCGCATCGAGCGTACCGACGAATATCTTCCCGTTGTACGCGGCGATGCCGCGGTTCACGAGGCCGCAGCAGACCTTCGCGGCCCACTCGCCCGGGACCTTGGGGTTGTATTGCCACAGCTGCTTTCCGCTCTTCGCGTCGTACGCGTAGACCTTGCTCCAGGCCGTGGAGACGTACAGCACACCATCGATGAACAAGGGCGTTCCGGTCTGCTGTAGGTTCGTGTCGTAATCAGCGAACCAGGAGAGGCCCAGGGCCTTGACGTTATCGCGCGTGATCTTGGCCAGCGTGCTGAAGCGCTGCTCGGCGTAGGTGCCGCCATAGGTCATCCACTGACCCGGCTCCTCGGCAGCCTTGGTGAGGCGTGCGGCGGAGACCTGCGCGGCAGGCGGGCTGACGGGCTCGGGCGGCTTGGCCTTCTGGCAACCCAGCAGTGACAGGGACAGCAGGGCAGTGAGACCCAGATAGCGGACGCGACTCATCGTGTAGGCCCCCGGACAAAGAGGTCGCCATTCTAGGGTCAGAACAGGCGGTAATGCGAACCCCCGAAGCCCCCTAACGGGGGCGCCCGGACCGCGGCCGAGACCCCCGGGAAGTCACCGCCACCGCCGCCACCACGGCGGCCGCCCCCAACCCAAGGCATCCGCGCTGCACGAACGCGCCGACATCACTTGAAAAGTCAGCGTAAGTGATTGACGTGCAAAACGAATACTACAAGCTCGTAGTCGGCAAGCCCTCCAAACTTGCGCTCCTTTTATGGGCGCTAGAGCGGCGGCTCTGGAGTCGACCCGCAAGCATTTTGCCCGCCAACCAACGCCGTCCAATGCCTACGGATTGCCGCTGAGTGTCGTGCGCTATTGCTAAAGCATCGCAGGCGATGGATGGGTTGACGTTGCCGGGAATGGCGCTATATCTGGGGGGTCGTTTGATACAAAAAACAGCTATGGAGGGGTATTCAGTGACTAAATTTCTACTTGCGCTGGCTCTCATCGGCGCAGCGACTTTTGCGGTTGGTTGCTCCGGCGGGCGTTCTGATAACAGCAACTACGCAAATGATCGTGCGGAGATCGAAAACCTCCAGGCGCGGTATCTTTTCGCGCTCGACTTCAATGATGGCAAAACCTATGCAAGTGTGTTCGCGCCGGACGGCGAGCTTGACTGGGCCAATGGAGTGATCAAGGGGCGGGAAAACATTGTTAACGAGACTCAGATCATGAAGGAGAAGTTCGCGAAGGGTGGGAAAAACAATGACAAACCCAGCCTTCGTCACTTCATCACCAGTAACGTAATCGAGGTGAGTGGCGACCGCGCAGTTGGCCGTGCGTACTGGTTTGAATTGTTCAATGACGTTCCAGCCGGCGCAGATCCAGTAGTCCGGGCTTACGGTCACTCCGAAGACGAATACAAGAAGATCGACGGCCATTGGCTCTGGGCGCGCCGCAAGATCTTCAACGAGATGATGGCAAGCCGCCTGGCACCAGCTGTCAATCCCGCGCTGTCCCTGGGAAAGTGAGCGTTTGTTGAAATTTCCCGTCTGCCAGCAGACCAATACGGTCGGGCGACGGGTCTTGCCTCTTCGGAGGGTTCTTGCCTGCGAAGGGGACCCGCCACTCACCGACTAAGTGGCTACGAAATCCAGCCGTACGTCAGGATCCGAACGGGCACTGCGGGACAGGGGGCTGTGGAGTAGCCTTTTGCCTCGCGGCGTTACCGGTGGATGAGAAGGCGTAGGCCCGGGCAAGACCCACTTTCCTTCGGGAGGCCAAGGGCAGGTAGGTCGAGGCGGCGGCCTGCAGGGCCTTCTGCCCCAGGCCCTGGCCGAAGCTGATGTCCGTCGACGCGGTGCGTGCCGAGCCGCCGCGGCGGGCGTGCCGTCCGCCTCCCCCAAGCGACAAGTGGCTGTAAAGACCGGAGCGTAGTGCGCACCGCTCGCATACCGCCACCGGAGCCGATCATCACGGCCCAACCGACGGAGCCGTCCCGCCTGGCAGCTGCCTCGTAGACGGCCCGCGCATCGGACGGCGAGAAATCGCCACCGCCGTCCTGGCTCGGTCAAGCTGGGCTAGCGCGCTGCGGCGAAGCGATTCGGCGGATTATCTCGTGTATCCCGAACAGTTGCCGAAGTAAGGGTGTGGGCTTGCCACTGCCCCGGTGCCGGCAGTAGATTGAATCGACACAATCCTCCGCCGCCCTCACGCTGCAGGCCCCGGGAGTCATGCCGGTGTTGAACGCCCCCGCCCAACGAGTTGCCCGATGGTGCGCCTGCGCGCTGCTGGCCACGCTGGCAGGCGTTTCCGTTAGTCCTGGCGCCGGACTGGAGGACCTCACGTCCCAGCAGCGCACCGAAGGACTCAAGAACGCGCTTTCGCAGGCCGCCCAGGTGGCGCTCGCCAACCTTGGCAAGCCGGACGGATTCCTAGGCAACCCGGAAGTTCGCATCCCCCTGCCCGGCAAACTGGAACAGGCCCAGGGCCTGCTCAAGATGCTGGGGGCCAACAAACAGACCGATGCCCTGGTCACCGCGATGAACCGTGCCGCGGAGGCCGCGGTTCCCGAGGCCAAGCAGCTGCTGCTGGATTCGGTCAAGCAGATGTCGGTCCAGGACGCGGTGGGCATCCTGACCGGCGGCGAGGATTCGGCAACCCAGTATTTTCGGCGCACCGCGTCGGAGAAACTGGCCGCGCGCTTCACGCCGATCATCAGCAAGGAAACGCGCAAGGTGCAGCTCGCACAGCGCTACAACGATGTCGCCGGCAAGGCTTCGCAGCTCGGCCTGGTCAGTGCCAAGGACGCGAACCTGGACTCCTACGTCACCAACAAGGCGATGGACGGCCTCTTCCTTATGATGGCAAAGGAAGAGGCAGCGATCCGCAAGGACCCGCAGGGCCAAGGCAGCAGCATCCTGCGCAAGGTATTCGGTGCGATCGGCCACTAGCCGATCCTGCGCAGGGGCAACGCCTCCCGCTGTGAGCGCCGAGCCTAGCCGCGCGGCTTGAAGGCATCGACCTCGGCGGTTGTGAGGACCCGCCACTGCCCCTTCGGCAGCTCCCCCAGGACCAGCGGCCCAATGGCTACGCGCACGAGGCGTAGCACCGCCACGTCAAACGCGGACAGCAGGCGCCGTATCTGGCGGTTGCGACCCTCATCGAGCACGACCTCCAGCCAGGCATTGCGACCGCCCTGGCGAAGGCAACGGACGGCCTTCGCGCTCAACGTCTCCCCCTCCACCGGCACGCCCTGCTCCAGCGCCTCCAGGAGCGCTGCATCGGGAACCCGGTCGATCTGCACGTGGTAGGTCTTGTCGGGACCGGAGGCCGGATCGGTGAGCTGGGCCGCCCACTGCGGGTCATTGCTAAAGAGCAGCAGGCCCTCGCTGGCCTTGTCGAGGCGGCCCACCGGCGCAAGCCACGGCAAGTCAGCGCCGGCCAGGCAGCTGTAGACCGTCTCGCGGCCCTTCTCGTCCTGGGTGCTGGTAATCAGTCCGCGAGGCTTGTTGAGCATCACGACGAGGCGCTCGGCAGCCTCCTGCACCTGGCCCTCGATCTCGATGCGATCCACGCCCTGGCGCACCGGCTGATCAGTGTCCCGCACGAGCTTGCCATTGACGCGCACGCGGCCCTGGCGAACCCATTCGGCGGCCTGCGTGCGCGATCCGAGTCCAAGCTTGGAGATGATCCGCACGACGCCATGGCGTGCTGTCGGGTGTGCGATCCGGGGCGCCTTGGTAGTCATGTCGCGGAGTCTGGGGCATGTCGTTCGGTTCTGCCCGGTTTCGCCACCGGCAGGGAGCGCGCCGGCTAGCAGCGAGCCACGGGTGCCAGGACCATCGCCACGGGCGTGGATCCTGCGCGGCACGATCGAGTGCCGCAGCGGCATGAGCCCGAGACCACGCCGCGCGCGGCCTCGGGCGCCAGCGGCCTGTCCGAGGGGTCGCAACGGGGACAGGAAGCCAGCCGCGTCCGGCCGCGTCCGGCCGCGACCGGCCGCGACCGGCAGGATGCCGCGTGGCCCGCCTACTTGCCGTGGCGCTTGTAGGAGAACTTCTGGCCGGCAACGGCCGCCTGGTACATGAGCCCGCCCTTGGCGATCGTGAAGACAGCCATCCCGTGGTGGAAACCGCCGGTGGCCACCGCATCCTTCTTGTCGCCGCTTGCGCCGGCCGACGCGCCGCCCGCGCTGCTGGCGCTCGCGTTCACGCTGGCGGTGATCGCCACGGCCCCCACGTCGGCGCCGAATTCAAAGTTGCCCGACGTAAAGTCGTCGAAGGCCGCCTTGTTCTCGAAGAAGATGATCTCGCTGTAGGCCTGGCCCCCGAACTGGAAGCCCACGCTCAACTGGGCCATGGAGACATCGCCCACCGCGGCGCCGTGCTCGTAGACCATGCCCTTGCCAAAGGCACCGCCGATGCCAATGCCGCCCTTGCCGATCGTCGGGAACACGGCATAGCCGTAGCTCTTGGCGAAGAACTTTCCACTCTCCCCCGCGTTCTTGAAGAGCTGGATCGTCTGGGCCGGGGAATCGGCCGCCAGGGCGGTGCCGGCCAGCAAGGCCGCGGCAAAGAACATCGAAAACGTACGAAGTAATTTATTCATTTCGCTACCCCTATCTTGAGAGAAACCGCCGGCCCGACTGCCAAGAAGGCGTCGGCTATCACCGGCCAAAGGTCCTGCGCCTTGCGGCAAACTAATCCAGTCGGCGTACCCTGCCAAGCGGCCCGGCACCGCGTCCTGGCGGAGGCCCGGATTTCGGCCTGAAGGCCGACTCGCTGGCGCTCGACTTCCCGCTTGCTGCCCGTCGCGAGCAGGGCAGCACCGGCCACCGCGGCGGCATCCCCAACCCATAGCGGGATGTTCACGCGCTCCTTCTCGTTGACCTGCAGATGCAGACCCCCAATGTCAGCGCTGTGTGTTTCCTTGGTGTAGCTGAAGCCGCCGTACGCCAATCCGGCAAGGCCACCGAACGCTATGCGCAGCAGCTGCATGAGCTGGACCGGGAGGCGTACCTGGAGCTCAAGCAGCGCCAGTTCCAGCGGCAGCACGCACTGCCCTAGAAGCCGCGGGATCAGGTCACTGGCGCGCGATCAAAACACGCCACCGTCTCCACGTGCTCGGTGAAGGGCACAAGGTTGAAGGCCTTGAGCGCCGTCAGGCGCAGTCGGCCACCGGCCGTGAGCAGCGCCGCGTCGCGCAGGAAGGACTCCAGGCCGCAACTTACGTAGATGAAACGCTCCGGCGGCGCCTCGCACAGCTCGCGTGTGAGCTCCGCATCCAAGCCCTTGCGGGGCGGATCGGCGATCACCACCTGCGCTCCGCGGGCCGCGCCATGGGCGGCGCCGGCGCTTCCCGCCACCACCGTCAGGCGATGGCGGTCCGCCGGCGAAAGCGCCGCCAGGCCCAGGTCCAGCCCCCGCAGGGACGGCGGGCTCAATTCATTGATGCTGATCTGCCCGGCGCGGGACAGCAGCGAGAGGCTGATGGCGCCGACCCCTGCGTAGAACTCGGTAACGCGGGCGCCCGGCGGAACCAGGTGGCGCACTGCCTCGATGATCGCCTCGGCGATGTCCAGGTTGTTCTGCCCGAAGGCCCCCGGTGGGTAGTAGACGGATGCGCCGCCAAAATGCTCGATGACCGCCTCCGGCCCGCACCACTTGTGGAACTGGGGACCCAGGATCGTGTTGGCGCGCTCGGTCTGGGCGTTGAACCACAGGCTGTGCAGCTGGCTGCCGAGCCGGTCGCGGATCAAACGCAGGCAGTCCGCCAGCGGCTCGGGTTCCTCGCAGTTGCCCACCAGCACGACCTGCGCTGTCTGGGTGCTGCGCTCCACGACCACTTGCAGGTAGCGCGCCAGCCCCAGGTGCGCCCGGTCCGAGTAGCAGGTGACTCGCGCGTCCACCAGCGCGCGCCGGACGACGCTGGCCACGTGGTTGATCAACGGGTGCTGCACGCTGCAGTGGGGGATGTGCACGACGTGGTGCGTGCCCTCCTCGAACAGCCCGATCTTCGGGGATCCCAGCCGGCCGCGAATGGCCAGCCGCGCACGCAGGCGAAACCCCGCTGTCGGCCCCGACACCTCGGCCACGTCCGACAGCCCCTGGGCCTGCGCCAGCTCCGCCAGCGCCTGGCGCGCCGGCCAGGCAATGCCGGCCTCCCCGAACCGGGGGCAGCCCGGGCACGGGGGACGGTGCGGGCAGCTTGCGTGCACGCTCATGGAGTCTGCGGTCCGCACATCAGTCTGGTCAGGTCCCGGCGCAAGCGCCCTGTAAGCGGGCGGCCGATCTTGTCACAGAGACCTGTCCGGGCAAACCGCGCCGACGAGCCCGGCGCTATAGCACCAGCAGGTCCTGTCCCACGATCACCTCGCCGCCGTAGCCCTTGCGGACCGCGTCGATGAAGGTGGAGAGCGGATAGGCCAGCCCGTTGGGGGCCGAGGGGCCCGGCAGCAGGTGGTTGAGCACCAGCGTCTTGACCTTGGCCTCCGACGCCATGCGGGCGACGTCCGCTGGCGGCGAGTGCGTCTCGGCGACGTGGCGGAAGATGTTGTCGGGGTTGCCGGCCGCGGCCGCGGCCTTGGAGCGGGCCTGCATCTGCTCGTGGATCGTCTCGTCCATGATCTCGCAGACGAACAGGTCCGCGCCGCGTGCAAGCTTGACCAGGTTCTCCGAGTACGCGGTATCGCCGGAGAAAACGATCGAGCGGTTCTTGCTATCAAAGCGCAGCGCGAGGGATCGGTGCGCCATCTTCGCGGTGGAGCGCGCCGGATAGTGGGCGTTCTCGATCGCCGTGACCGTCACCCGGTCGTCCTTGAACACCACCACGGGGGTGGCCTGCGCGGCCACGTCGTGGCCGTGGTAGAGGTCCTCGGGCCGGTTGGTGCGGCCCTCATCGACGCTGCGGATCTCCACGTTGGGCTTGAAGAAGCCGACGGCCGCATCCACCAGGCGGCCCGTCCCGTGCGGACCATAGACGTCCGTGCCGGAGGCCTTGCTGTTGGTCCACTGGAACGAGAGCATCGCGGCCAGGTCGCTGGTGTGGTCGTCGTGCAGGTGCGTGAGGAACACTTGGCTTACGTTCAGGTAGCCGACGTTGGAGGCCACCAGCTGGCGGACGGTGCCATAGCCGCAGTCCACCAGGTAAGGGCGCCCGTCCACCACCACCGCGCTGGCCGTCTGGGAGCGCACGAGGTCCACGCCGGGACCGCCGCGCGTGCCCAGCATCACCAGCCAGGTGCCCGGCGTGACCGGCACGGGCGGCGGCGGCCCACCGACCGCGCTGCCGCCGCCGCTCTGCTGGGCGAAGGCCGCGGGAAGCAGCGACGGGGACAGCACTCCCAGCGAGGCCAGGCGCCAGGCCGCCGACAGGAGCTGGCGCCGCCCGGGCGAGGCGTTGGGATCTTTGAGTTCAGGCATGGTGTTCCCCCCTTTTCCCAACTATAGCCGTTCGCGCGCGCCGCCCCCCGCCCCGCTCAGGCGCGGGCCGCTTCGACGACCTGCAGGATCTGCTCGCCGTAGCGCTCGCGCTTGGTGGCACCGATGCCCGAGATGCCGTGCAGTTCGGCCAGGCTCTGCGGCAGCTGCTGCGCGATCTCCCGCAGGCTACTGTCGTGCAGGACCGTGTAGGCCGGCACCTTGTGCTCGGTGGCGATGGCACGCCGCCACTCGCGCAGTGCCTGGAAGACGGCGTCGTTGAGCAGCGCGCTGCTCCCGCCCGGCGCCACCACGGGCCGCCCGCGGCGTCGGGAGGCCGAGCGCGGCGGCACCTGACGCAGGCTTAGCCGCCGGCCCGCGGCCAGCACCTCGCGGCTCTCGGCCGCCAGCCGCAGCACGTTCCAGTTGTCGTGATCCACGGTGACCAGCCGCAGCATGACCAGCTGGCGCAGCAGCGCGCGCCACTGCGCCTCATCCAGGTCCGCGCCGATGCCGAAGGTGCTGACGCGTTCATGCCCGCGCTCCAGCACCTTCTCGGTACGCTGCCCGCGCAGCACATCGATGACATGCTTGGCGCCGAAGGCGTAGCCACTGGCGCTCTCGCAGCGGAAGATGCAGGAGAGCAGCTTGCGCGCGGCGTCCGTGCCGTCCCACTGCACCGGCGGCTCCAGGCAGTTGTCGCAGTTGCCACAGGGTACCGAAGGCTCGCCGAAGTACTCCAGCAGGTACTGCCGGCGACACTGCAGCGTCTCGCACAGGCCCAGGATCGCATCCAGCTTGGTACCGGCCACGCGCCGGTAGACTTCCTCGGCATCTGACTGCTCGATGAGCCGGCGCTGCTGCACGACGTCGGCCAGCCCGTAGACCATCCAGGCGTCCGCTGGCAGGCCATCGCGCCCGGCGCGGCCGGTCTCCTGGTAGTACCCCTCCAGGCTCTTGGGCAGGTCGATATGGGCGACGAAGCGCACGTCCGGCTTGTCGATGCCCATGCCAAAGGCGATGGTAGCCACCATCACCACCCCGTCCTCCTCGATGAAGCGGTTCTGGCGCGCCTCGCGGTCGGCGGCCTGGAACCCGGCGTGGTAGGCCACTGCCTTCACGCCCTGGTCAGCCAGCATCTGGGCGGTCTCCTCCACCGCCTTGCGCGAGAGGCAGTAGACGATGCCGGCCTCCCCCGCGTGCTCCTCGGTGATGAAGCGCAGCAACTGGCGCCGCGGATTGTCCTTCTCCGTGATGCGATAGCGGATGTTGGGCCGATCGAAGCTCTCCAGGAACAGCCGTGCGTCCTCCAGCTTCAGGCGCTGCACGATCTCGCGGCGGGTCGCCGCATCGGCCGTGGCCGTAAGCGCGATGCGGGGCACGGACGGATAGCGTTCGGCCAGCACCGAGAGGCCGATGTAGTCGGGGCGAAAATCATGCCCCCACTGCGAGACGCAGTGCGCCTCGTCGATCGCGAAGAGGGCCAGCGGCAGGTCATCCAGCAACGCCAGGCCGCGCTCGGTCAGCAACCGCTCGGGCGCCAAGTACAACAGGTCCAGCTCCCCCGCCCGGGCCCGGCGCTCCACCGCCTGCGCCTCGGCCCAGCCGAGCGAGGAGTTCAGGAACTCCGCCCTGACGCCGGCCTCGTGTAGCGCGGCGACCTGGTCCTGCATCAGTGCGATCAGCGGGGAGACCACCACGCCCACGCCCGGGCGCAGCAGCGCGGGAATCTGGTAGCACAGCGACTTGCCGCCGCCGGTCGGCATGAGGACCAGCGCATCGCCGCCGCCGGCCACGTGGGCGACGATCTCGTCCTGGTGGCCACGGAACTCGGCGTAGCCGAACACCTCTTGTAGGACCTGGGCCGCGCGCGAGGGGATATCTGTCATAGGAAGGATACGGGGCACACGGGAGACGGCGGGTTCAAGGGCGCTCAATGTACAAACAACCGCCGGCAAATACACGCCGTTCTGGCCCCCTTTCTGCCCCATCCGAGGCCTTACGGCGCGCAGCGGCCGCATGGACATCCCCGCGCGCGACACCTACGCTATGGCCGACGAAAACCACACGTTCCGGGGGATACTCTTGAAGATCAAATCACTGCTCGTCTGCTGCGGCCTGACGCTGGCCGGCTCGGCCGCCACCTACGCCCAGGTCCCGCCCACCGCGGCCCCCGACCAGGCGGCGCTGCTGCAGAGCTCGGACCCCAAGCTCGCCGCCAACAAGAAGCTGGTTTTCGACATGTGGCGCGCGATCATCCAGGCTGCCCACACGGAGATGGCCGAACAGTACTTCACCAAGGACTACATCCAGCACAATCCCAACGTGGCCACCGGCCGCGATGCCATGGTCGCCTACATGCGCTCCACGCGGCCGGTAAAGCCCATCGAGCCGACCATCACGTTCCCGCTGATCTCCATCATGGCCGAGGGCGACAAGGTCATGCTTGCCTCGGTCAGCTATGCCGATGATCCGGACAACCCGGGCAAGCGCTATGCCGGCGTCCACTTCGACCTGTTCCGCATCGAAAACGGCAAGATTGCCGAGCATTGGGACAGCGTCCCGAAGGGCAAGGCCCAGCTCAAAATCAACCCCAACGTCAGCACCAAGCAGTAGCCGACTCGCGCCTGGCCGCGGCACAAGCCGGGTATCGATCTGACGATCGATGCCCAGGCTTGCGGTGAGATCAGGACCGCGCAGCACCGGCGCGGTCAGTCGCCCGCGCTGCGCCCCCCCCAAAACCGAGGTCACGCTTGCGTCCAACCCTCTTCGCCCTGGGACCCCTGCTCGCGACTTGCGCCCTGCCGGCGCTCGCGGCCCGTGAATTGACTACGGACCGGCCGGACACCACCGAGAGCCCCTACACCGTGGAGCCAGGCCGTCTGCAGATCGAGGCGAGCCTGGTGGAGTTCGCACAGGACAACCACAACCCGGACCATGCCCCCGTTCGCACGGGAGCGCTCAACATCGCCCCGTTCAACCTGCGTATCGGCCTCACGCCCGACAGCGACCTCCACATCGTGGTGGAGACCTACCGCCAGGAGCGGACCCTGGACCGCAGTACCGGACAGCAGGCCAAGGCCAATGGCACGGGCGACATCACGCTGCGCTACAAGTACAACTTCTTCGGCAACGACGGCGGCGGCCCGGCGCTGGGGATCCTGCCGTTCATCAAGCTGCCCACGGCGCGATCGGGGCTCGGCAACCGATCCTTCGAGGGTGGCGTCATTCTGCCGGTCTCCCTGGAACTGGGCGCCGGCTGGGGACTGGCCGCCATGACCGAGGTCGACGTCGTGCGCAACGCTGCGGACAGCGGCTACGAGTATGTCTGGGTCAACAGCGCCTCCTTCGACCACAAGCTCGTTGGGGATCTCTCGAGCTTCCTGGAACTGGTGTCGGAGGTCGGCCCGGGGCGGCCGGCACTCAGTTTCAATGCGGGCCTGACCTACGGCATCGGCGAAGACCTGCAACTGGACGCCGGTACGAACCTCGGGATCACCCGCCCCGCAGAAGACCTGCGGCTGTTCGTCGGCATCACCAAACGCTTTTGAAACCACAGACCTGCACGGTGCAGGCCCGGGATGGGCCGTCGGCCTGGTTCCGATACCGCCCGTATCGCTCCCACTTTTGCGCGGCTTTGACGCACCCTTGCAGAGCGCCAGGGTCCGTTCACAGTAACGAAGTGCTTCGACCACGGGCGCGAAGCACAGGAAGGCCAGGAACATCGTATCGAGCTTGTCGAAGCGGCCAAAGATGCGGCGCAGGGGCTTAAGCCTGCGGAACAGCCGGACCACTTCGTTTCTGCGGCGATACCAGGCTTTGCTGTATGTCCCAGGTTCCACCCTGATAAAGAGCGGCGGAACGACCGGGACAAATCCCAGACCAAAGGCAAGCGGGCCGGTTTCATTTCCTTCATACGCGCGATCCCTCAGGACCCGGCAGCGCTCGGGCCGCTTTGGCAACGTACGAAGCAGCTCGTGACCGGCCGGCGCATCGCCAGCCTGGTCGCAGGTCAGGCAGAACGCGCTGGCCCACCGAGCAGCCGCGGCAACCCTATGAATTTCGCTAGTCCGCCCGGCTCGGGACTTGCCGATGGCTTGCGGACCTTTTTTTTGAGCGCCAGTTGCGTCGGG
>CAIPVV010000003.1 GCA_903868595.1 uncultured Pseudomonadota bacterium | reverse complement strand
CCGGTCCTGTAGCCGAGGTATTCAAAGCACTTCTGCTGGTGCAGCGGCACCGGGTAGTACACCTCGGTGCCGATGCCGGCATCGGCCAGGTGCTTGCGCAGGGCGTCGCGCTGCTGCACGCGGATCACGTACTGGTTATAGATGTGCCGGTAGCCGGGCACGGCAAAGGGCGTGCGCACGCGTTCGCCCAGGTCCGCAGCGGCGAAGGCGGCCGAGTAGATCGCCGCATTGCACTGCCGGCCGTCCGACCACCCATCCAGCGCCTTGAGCTTGATGTTCAAGACGGCGGCCTGGATCTCATCGATGCGGAAATTCCCGCCAATGAACGCGTGGTAGTACTTGGGCTCCATGCCGTGCACGCGCAGGATGGCCATGTGCTTGGCCAGATCCGCGTCGTTGGTGACGCACATGCCTGCATCGCCAAAAGCGCCCAGGTTCTTCGTCGGGAAGAACGACAGGCAGCCCACGTCCCCGAAACTGCAGGCACGACGCCCCCGCTCGTCGGCCGCCCCGATGGCCTGAGCCGCATCCTCGATCACCTTGAGACCGTACTCGCGGGCGATGGCGCCCAGCGCCTGCATGTCGGCGAGCTGGCCGTACAGGTGTACCGGCATCAGGGCGCGCACCTTGCCGCCCGTGGAGCGGTTCACGACCGTCCCGTCCCGCCGTTCACACTGCTGCTCCAGGAACGCCCGGACCAGCGCAGGGGAGAGATTGTAGGTGGCCGGGTCGATATCGAGGAAGATCGGCCGGGCCCCGGACCGGGCAATGGTGCCGCCGGTCGCGAAGAACGTGTAGGAGGAGGTAATGACCTCATCGCCCTGCCCGATTCCCAGCCCCATCAGGGCCAGCAGCAGCGCGTCCGTCCCCGAGGAGACTCCGATCCCGTACGCCGTCTGGCTGTAGGCGGCTATACCCGCCTCCAGCTCCTTGATGGCAGGACCCAGGATAAAGTATTGGCTCTCGCAGACCCGCGCGATGGCCGCGTCGATGTCAGCCTTGAGGGCATGGTACTGGGGCTTGAGGTCTAGCAGGGGGACTTTCATATCCCAATACTAGCAGCGCCCACCTCAATCCCGCAGCATCGCGACGTTCTGGCGATACCAAGCCACCGTGTCCCTTACACCCTCCTCTAGGGTGATGGAGGGTCGCCAGCCCGCAGCGGTCAACCTTGCGGTATCCAAGAGCTTTCGGGGCGCCCCGTCGGGCTTGGAGGTATCAAATCGCAGCGACCCTTCAAAACCGACGGTCCGCCCAACGAGAGTAGCCAGGTCTGCGATAGACACGTCTTGCCCCCAGCCAACATTGACGGGCTGAATATCGCTGTAGTGCCGCATCAGATACACGCAAGCATCCGCCAGATCATCAACGTGTAGAAACTCCCGACGCGGCGTGCCGGTACCCCAGATTTCCACTTCCTTCGCTCCGGCGCTGGTCGCCTCCGAGAACTTACGTATCAGCGCCGGCAGTACATGTGAACTGGTCAAGCTGAAGTTATCCCCAGGACCGTACAAGTTTGTCGGCATCACGCAGATGGCGTCGAAACCGTACTGCTTGCGGTAGGCCTGACACGTCTTGAGGCCAGCAATCTTCGCGATTGCGTACCACTCATTTGTTGGCTCCAACGGCCCAGTCAGAAGGCAGTCCTCTGGAATAGGCTGGGGTGCATGCTTGGGATAGATGCAGCTGGACCCTAAAAACAGCAACTTGCGGGTGCCATTGCGGTAGGCAGCATCGATAATATTGGACTGGATGACCAGATTTTCGTGTATGAATTCCGCCGGGCGCGTGTCGTTGGCTAGGATTCCGCCAACCTTCGCCGCAGCCAGATAAACTTGCTGCGGACGTTCCTGCGCAAAGAACGCTTGTACAGCCGCTTGGCTCGTGAGATCGAGGTCGGAGCGGCTCCTGAGCACCAGATTCCGATGCCCGGCCTGCTGCAGACGTCGCACGATAGCACCGCCAACTAGCCCGCGATGGCCGGCAACGAATACCTTTGCCGTCGCATCCATCTCGCTCACTCGTGGTTACGGAAGGTCTTGAAACCTTCGCGCGCCACAATCGAATCTCGGCGGGCGATCTCCATATCGCTGGAGACCATTTCGCGCACAAGATCATGGAAACTGTGTTCCGGCGCCCACCCCAGCTTGGCCTTGGCCTTGGAGGGATCGCCCAGGAGCGTGTCGACCTCCGTCGGACGGAAGTAACGCGGATCCACGCGGACGATAGTCTTGCCCGTGACCGAATCGATGCCCTGCTCATCGACCCCCGCGCCTCGCCACTCAACTTTGATGCCGATCTCAGCCCCGGCCGCCGTCACGAATTCACGCACGGAATGCTGCTCGCCGGTCGCGATTACAAAGTCATCTGGTTCTGCCTGCTGCAACATTAACCACTGTGCACGCACGTAGTCTTTGGCGT
>CAIPVV010000002.1 GCA_903868595.1 uncultured Pseudomonadota bacterium | reverse complement strand
CATCCAGGCCCCCTCGACACGATCCAATCCCCGTGTCGAGGTTACCCAAAATCACACTCAAAAGCCGCTTAAGTCCGACACGCTCCTAGCCAACACTGGAAAGTTCAAACAAATCCGCTGCCTGCAAGAATACCCGAATCCACCGGGACTCGAATAAAGCACGCCGGGCCACCTTCCCCCGGGCCCCAGGCGCGAACGCCGGACGCTATCGGGCCCAGAAGGCATGGCGCTCCCGTTAGACGCCGCCACAGGCACCCAGTTCCGCTGCACGGCCACGCGCACCCGAGGAAATCCCGGATCCCGCCACCCTTCAATTTCCTATTCTTCAGCGGCTTACCGCGGATAGCAGCGGGTCATCCCTGAAAAAGCCCTGCCGGGCCACCCGCGGCGCAATCGCGGGCGCGGCCGGCCCCGGACCCGCGCACCGCGCCCGGCCTTGCCCGTCCTCGCTGCGGCACGGCAGGCCTTACTGCGCTATCGTCCAAGCATACGCAACACCAGAGGCCCGCCATGAAGCCCCCACGCGATCTGCGAACCTACCGCGCAAGCCGCCTGCTGCTCGGCGCCGCCGCCGCGCTTGCCTGCGTTCAGATGCCCCTGGCCCGCGCCCAGGCCTTCACCGAGGTCCAAAGCGCGCTGGTCGACTACGCCCGCGCGGACCTTCTGCCGAGCAAGGACTGCGCGGCGATGGCCCAGTTCAGGCGGGCGGACATCGCGGCGCTCCACGCCGAGTCGGTACCGGCAACGGACGCCACGCCCGGGTACTGCCACGTGACCGGCACGCTCGCCCCGGAGATCGCCTTCGAGGTCAGCCTGCCGGCCCGGTGGAATGGCCGCTTCTACATGATCGGCAACGGCGGCCACGCGGGCGACGGGCTGGATGACCCGGGCCGCGTCGTGCAGCGCAATGGCGCCCTGAAGCTCGGCTTCGCCTTTGCCCAGACCAACACCGGCCACGATGCCCGCAAGGAACCGGGCGCCTCCTTTGTCCTGAGCAACCCACAGAAAGCCATCGACTACGCGTATCGCGCGGTGCACCTCACCGCGACCACGGCCAAGGCCATCACCGCCAGCTACTACGCCAAGCCGGTCGCCCACGCCTACTGGAACTCCTGCTCCAACGGCGGTCGCCAGGGCCTGATCGAGGCGCAGCGCTACCCCAAGGACTTCGATGGCGTCTACGCGAACGCCCCGTGGGTGGACCAGACGGGCTTTACGATTGGCGCGCTCTGGAATCACAAGGCGATGACCGCCGCGCCGCTGACGGCCGCCAAGCTCGCCCTGCTCGCCAACGCCGTCATGGCCAAGTGCGATGCGCTCGACGGCCTGAAAGACGGGCTCATCGACGACCCGCGCCGGTGCGACTTCGATGCGCGGCGCGATGTGGCCGCCTGCCCGGCGGGCACTGACACCGATGCCTGCCTGACCGCCAGCCAAGCCGACGCGGTCATGAAGGTCTACCGCGGGCCGCAAGGCCAAGGCAAGAGCCTCTTCCCCGGCTACATGCCGGGCAGCGAGGCCCTGGTCACGGCCGGGCCTGCCGGCAACCCGCCGACCAGCGCGTGGCTGAACCTCATCGTCCCCGGGCAGCCGGATCGCAAGCCCGCGGACTTCAACCTCGCCGAGGGCACGATGCGCTACCTCGTGCACACGCCGCCGAAGCCGGACTATGACTGGCAGAGCTTCAACTTCGACACGGACCCGCCGCTGCTGGAGGCCTGGGGCAGGAAGGTCAACGCCAAGTCCACCGACCTCTCCCGCTTCAGGAGCCGCGGCGGGAAGATCCTGATGAGCTACGGCTGGGCCGACCAGGTGCTGCAGCCGCTGGCGGGCGTGAACTACTACGAGCAGGCTGTGGCGCGCAACGGTGCGGACACGCCGGCGTTCTTTCGCCTGTTCATGGTGCCCGGGATGACCCACTGCGCCGGCGGCGTGGGCCCCGACCAGTTCGATCCGATGACCGCGCTCATCAACTGGGTGGAGAAGGATACGGCCCCGGCGACGCTGCGCGCCGCCAAGATCGTGGACAAGGCCGTCGTGCGTACCCGCCCGCTGTGCCCCTATCCCGCGGTCGCACGCTACTCCGGTACGGGCAGCACGGACGATGCGGCCAACTTCAGCTGCGTGAAACCCTGACGCGAGGATCCGCGGCCCCCCGAGGCCGCGGGAGCCCGGCACGGGAGCCGGGCGTCCACCTCACGCGGGCGGCGCGCCGCTCCCTGGCGCTCTAGCGCTGCGGGTAGGCGCTCCGGAACATCGCGGGCAGGCCGGCGTCGCTCGTGATGCGGCGATGCTTGAAATACCCGTGACCATCGCGCTTCGCGGGCTCATCGTGCTCCCGGCCCTGCGCGATGAACTCCGCCACGGCGCTCACCGCTTTGGACTTGCCCCCGCTCCACGGCACGTCCGCCGGGGCGGTGCTGCCGTTGCTGGGGATCTTGAGGTTCGTGAGCAGCATTCGAAAGGTGCCGGGGCGGTGCGGCGCGCCCACCGGCCATCTTCTTGTAGCGCGCCTGGATCGGCTGCCTGCCCTGGGCCACGAGGCGGTTCGCGTCCGGCACGCCGTCCGCCACGTCGTAGGCACCGAAGTCGTCGCGCTCGGCGCCGAGGAGGTGGTCGCTTTGCCGCGCGGGTCATCGTGGAACAGCGGGCTATTCAGGCGCTCGCGCAGGCGCTGCTCGATGGAGAGGCACTCGGGAGCCTTGATGTCCTCCCGGTTCACGCCGCCCAGCGGCGGCTCCATCGCGGCGATGATGTCGAGCGGCTTGTCCGGGTCGCACTGCGCCAGCGCGATGTCGAAGACATCGATGCCGGCGAACTTCTTGAACAGGCAGCCCTTGCCTTGCCTCACCGGCTTGGCCGCGAGCGGCCCGATGCCGCGCAGGCCCAGCACGAAGGCCAGCCGCGGCCTGCGCGCGGCCCCGTTGCCCCCTACAGCGGCGTAACACACAAAAGCGCCCGCTCTGCGGCAAATGTGCAGATTCCTCGATGACCCACCGTGCCCAGCACGGCTGCCAAAACACCCACGGGTGGCCGCTGCGATCCGTCGCTACCGCACGGGCTTTGGCCTTTGCGCGAATCTCCCCTAAGATCGGCCTCGCTCCATTAGAACCGATGCTGCCCGGCCACGCTGCCGCCGGCGGCCCTAACGTCACGGCGGGGGACACTGCACGCATGAAGCCATCCACTCACTGGCTTGCCAGCTTGGTCGCGGCACTGCTTGCGCCGGCGCTGGCGCACGCCTCCGACCCCGTCGTCACCGACAGCCGCGTCATCAACGAGGACCGCCGCCTGGCGATCCTGGAGACCAAGCTGGCCGCACTGCAGCTGCAGCTGGCGGCGCTGGAGGACACCAAGTCCATCGAGCGCTTGCAGCAGGCCTACGGCTATTACGTCAGCGCCGGTAACGCGCACGAAGCCGCGGCCCTCTTCTCCGAGGAGCCAGGCGCCTCCCTGGAGTACGCCCAGTCGGGCGTGTTCCTGGGTCGCAGGCGCATCGAGCAATTCCTGGCTGCCGGTGGCGCAAGCCTCAGGCCCGGCGAGATCCGCGAGACGCCCGTCTACCAGGGCGTGGTGCACGTCGCCGCCGATGGACGCACCGCCAAGGGCCGCTGGCGCTCGCTGGTGATGGGCGGCGTGCACGGGGAGGACGGGCGCTGGACCGAGGGTCCGTATGAAAATGAATACGTGAAGGAGAACGGCGTGTGGCGGATCCGCACGCTGCACTGGTATACGACCGTCTCCGGCTCCTACGCGCAGGGCTGGCACAAGCTCGCCTACCCGGTGCAGGGGCCGCTGGCCAACCTGCCGCCCGACCGCCCGCCGACGCAGGTCTACCAGTCCTTCCCGAACTTCTTCCTGCCGCCCTACCACTACTTCAACCCGATCACCGGCAAGCCGGTGGGTTGGGACTACTAGGAGGCGAGCAAGATGAACCACCCGACTCGCTACGCATCCCTGCTCGGCGCCTGCGCCGCCCTCATCCTGGCCTGCCCGGCCCGCGCCCAGGCTCCCGCGCCGGCGCCGGACCTCTCGCCGCGCATTGCCAAGGCGGCGGCGCGCATCGCCGGCATCTCCCAGCAAGCCGACCGGATCGGCGACTACAACGAACTGCGCAACCTGCAGCAGATCTAC
This sequence comes from uncultured Pseudomonadota bacterium, assembly GCA_903868595.1. Classification (GTDB taxonomy): domain Bacteria; phylum Pseudomonadota; class Gammaproteobacteria; order Steroidobacterales; family Steroidobacteraceae; genus ZC4RG30. Next base: position 66,354 of record CAIPVV010000002.1, on the reverse strand, counting down.
GGCTACTACACCGACAAGGCCCTGTGGGACCAGGTCGTCGACCTCTTTGCCGACGACGGCAGCATCGAGCTGGGCCTGAACGGCGTCTACGCTGGCAAGGCCAACATCCGCAAGTACCTCTACAGCCTCACGGGCGGCAAGCCGGGCCTGGGCAAGGGTCAGCTCAACAACCACTTCCAGCTCTCCCCGGTGATCACGATCGCCAGCGATGGCCAGAGTGCCAAGGCGCGCTGGCGCACGATGATCCAGGACGGCGTCTATGGCGCCGGCTCCGGCGGCAACTGGGGCGCCGGCACCTACGAGAATGAGTACGTGAAGCAGGGCGGCGTGTGGAAGCTGCGCACCGTGCACCTGTACGTGAAGTTCTATGCGCCCTACGAGGGCGGCTGGACGCGGGCGAGCGAAACCGACTCCCTGCGCTACGGCAAGTCCAGCGTGAAACCCACCCATCCCACGACGGTGGCCTACCACCCCTATCCGGCCGAGTTCACCGCGCCGTTCCACTACGACAACCCCGCGCAGTCCGCCTACCACCTGCTGCCCGCCCCGGTTGCACCGCCCGCCGCCACCGCGGCCAAGACGGTTGCGGACCTGGAGGCGCAGGTCCGCGCGCTGGAGTTGAAGCTGGAGCGGCTGAAGGCCACCGATGAGGTGGAGAACCTGGAGAACACCTACGGCTTCTATGCCGACAAGTCGATGCAGGATGCGATCTCCGCGCTGTTCACGGACAACGCGACGCTGGAGATCCTGGGCCGCGGCGTGTTCATCGGCCGCGACCGCATCTACGAGTACATGCGCCGCCTGGGCGCGCCGACCTTCGGCACGCTTTTCAACCACATGCAGATGCAGCCCGTGATCGACGTGGCCGCCGACGGCAACTCGGCCAAGATCCGCTCGCGCCTGGTGGTGATGTACGGCCTGTACGAGAAGGCGGCCCAGTGGGGCGACGGCATCTACGAGAACGTATACGTGAAGGACAACGGCGTCTGGAAGTACCAGAACCTGCTGGGCTACCAGACCTTCTATACCAACTACAACGAGGGCTGGGGCAAGCACTCCTCCGCCATGTTCTCGCCGTTCCCCGGCTATCCGCCGGACCTGCCGCAGTCCGTGGCCTACGACCCCTATCCGGCGCCATTCATCCCGCCGTTCCACTACGTGAACCCGGTGACGGGCAAATGAGCCGCGGACAGCCCGCGATGCGCCGCGCCGTGCTCGGGGGACTGGCGCTGATGGCTGCCGGCTTCGCCTCTGCGGGCAGCGCCGCTGCGGCCGGCCCCGCGGCCAGCGCCGAACTCGTGCAGCAGCTGGCGCGCCTGGAGCAGCGCGCCACGCGCGCCGAGGACGTCAACGCGATCAAGCGCCTGCAGCGCAGCTGGGGCTACTACCTGGACAAGGGACTGTGGGATGAGGCGGCCAACCTCTTCAGCGACGACGGCACGATCGAGATGGGACTGGACGGGGTGTACGCCGGCCGCAAGCGCGTGCGCGAGTACCTGTACGCCTGGGGCGGCGGCCGCAAGGGGCTGCTCCCGGGCCAGTTGAACGAGCACCTGCAGCTCATGCCGGTGGTGGACCTCTCCGCCGACGGCCACTCCGCGCAGGGCACCTGGCGCGACGTGCTGCTCATCGGCCAGCTGGGCAAGGAGGCGTACTGGGGCGAAGGCCCGTACGTGAACGACTACGTGAAGCAGGACGGCGTCTGGAAGATCCGCCACCTGCACTGGTTCCAGACCCTGTACGTGCCGTACGCGGGCGGCTGGTCGGTGCATGGCGACGTCAACGCCGGCCAGTTCGTCGGCGCCAAGCTCACGCCCGACGCGCCCACGACGATCCCCTACAAGACCTGGCCCGGTGCGTTCACGCCGCCGTTCCACTTCAAGGGCGCGGCGCCGGTGACCCCGCAGCCCCCGCCGGTTCCCGCCACAGCGCCCCCGCTCGCCCAGCTTGCCGAGCGTACCGCCCAGCTCGCCGCCGACGTGCAGCGGCTGGATGACCAGTACCAGATCGAGAACCTGCAGCGCATCTACGGCTACTACCTCGACAAGGGGCAATGGAGCCAGGCCGCGGCGCTCTTCGCAGCCAACGGCGAGGTGGAGATCGCCGGGCGCGGGACCTACCGCGGCCAGGGCCATGTGCTCAACTACCTGCGGGCACTCGGCCCGGAGGGCGTGATCGAGAACCGCCTGTACGACAACATGCAGCTGCAGCCGGTCATCCACGTGGCGGCGGACGGCCGCAGCGCCAGGGGCCGCTGGCGGCTGTTCGCGCAGCTCGCGCAGGCCGGTGCGTTCGACGAGTGGGAGACGGGCGTCTACGAGAACGAGTATGTGCGCGAGGGCGGCGTCTGGAAGATCCGCCGGCTGCACCTTTATCCCACCCTGGTCACGCCCTACGCGGACGGCTGGGGCAAGACCTCGCTACCGTACGCGCGCTTCGAGCCCGCCCTGCCCCCGGACGCGCCGTCCCGCGACCCGCACAGCAACTTTGACCAGGTGTACGTGGTTCCCTTCCACTACGCGCACCCGGTCACCGGCGCGCGCCCCGCGCGGGCGCGCCCCGCGCGCGCCGCCGCAGGCGATGCGGCCGCGCTCACCGCGCAGCTCGCGCAGGTCGAGCACCAGCTCTCCCGCGAGGAGGACGTCGCGCAGATCGAGAACCTGCAGATGACCTACGGCTACTACCTGGCGACGCTGCAGTGGGATGAGCTCGCCGACCTCTTTGATGCCAACGGCACGATCGAGATCGCGCTGCGCGGCATCTACGTGGGCAAGAGCGCCGTGCGGCGCAACCTGAACCTGTACGGCCAGGCGGGCCTGGATGACGGCGTGCTGCACAACCACATGCAGTACCAGCCGGTGATCCACGTCGCCCCGGACGGCCAGAGCGCCCGGATCCGCTCGCGGGCGTTCAGCATGATGGGCAACTTCGGCAAGAGCGGCATGTGGATGGGTGGCATCTACGAGAACCAGTTCATCAAGGTCGATGGCCGCTGGAAGTTCCAGCACGACCAGGTGATGAACAGCTACTTCACACCCTACGAGACGGGCTGGAAGGACCTTGCTCAGCGCCCGGCGCCCGGCATCACGGCCACCAATCCGCCGGACCTGCCGCCGTCCGTGCAATTCGAGATGTACCCGAAGAACTTCCTGCCGCCCTACCACTACGCGAACCCGGTCAGCGGCCAGTAGCGCGCGGCTAGCGCAGGCGCTCGTCCAGCCACTCGATCCAGTGCTGGACGGGCGTCGCCCCGCCCGACAGCTGCGTCAGGCAGCCGATGTTGGCCGAGAGGATCACCTCGGGCCGGGGTGCCGTGAGCGCCGCGAGCTTGCGCTCCCGCAGCGTGGCGGACACCGCCGGCTGCAGCAGCGAGTAGGTGCCGGCCGAGCCACAGCAGAGCGGCGCGTCGGCAAACGGCAGCACCTGCGCCCCCAGCGCCACCAACATCCCCTCCACCACCCCGCGCAGCTGCTGGCCATGCTGCAGGCTGCACGGCGGATGGAACACCACGCGCGTGCTGACCGCCGGGCCCAGCCGCGGCGCCAGCGCCGCCACCAACGGCGGCAGCACCTCGCAGAGATCGCGCGCGAGCGCGCTGATGCGCGCTGCCTTCGCCGCATACGCCGGATCTGCGCGCAGCAGCACGCCGTAGTCCTTCAGCATGGTGCCGCAGCCGGAGGCATTGACGAGGATCGCCTCGGCACCGGCCTCGATCGCCGGCCACCACGCATCGATGTTGCGACGCATGTCCTCCCGCGCGGCCGCCTGCTGGTCCAGGTGATGGCGAAGCGCGCCACAGCAGCCCGCCCGGGCCACGGTAAGCACTTCGATCCCCAGGGCATCGAAGACGCGCGCTGTGGCGGCATTGATGTTCGGGGCCAGCGCGGGCTGCACGCAGCCCGCCAGCAGCAGCATGCGTCGCGCCCGCGGCGTGCGGGGCCAGGTGCCGGCGGCCCGCGCCGGGGCAAGCTGCGCCCCCAGGCGCATCGGCAACACGGGCCTCAGCAGGCGGCCCACCGCCAGCAGCGGAGCGAACGCGCCGCCGGTGAGCACCCAGGCCAGCGCCCGGCGCGCGGCCTGCGCGCGCCAGCCGCGCGGCCGGCGCTCCGCCAGCAACTCGCGGCCGATCTCCACCAGGCGGCCGTATTTCACGCCCGAGGGGCACGCGGTCTCGCAGGCGCGGCAGGTCAGGCAGCGATCCAGGTGCAGCTGCGTGCGCTCGGTCGGCGCCTGCCCCTCCAGCACCTGCTTGATCAGGTAGATGCGGCCGCGTGGTCCGTCCAGCTCATCGCCAAACAGCTGGTACGTGGGGCAGGTCGCGGTGCAGAACCCGCAGTGGACGCAGGCGCGCAGGATGTCCGCCGCCTCCGGTCCGTCCGCGTGCTGCCTCGCAAAGTCAGCCAGTTCCGTCTGCATGCGACCTACAGTCCCTGCACCAGGCGATCGGGGTTGAAGATGCCGGCCGGATCAAACGCCTGCTTGAGCCGGCGATGGATCGCCAGCAGCGCGGGATTCAGCGGCGAGAACACGCCGCCGGCGCGATCCCCGCCCCGAAACAGCGTCGCATGGCCGCCCAGCCTGGCCGCCTCCTCGCGGATGCGTGCCGGCGCCTGCGCGCTGCGCAACCAGCGCTGCCCGCCGCCCCACTCGATCAGTTGGGCGCCCACCAGCGCCAGCGGCGGTGCCTGCGGTGGCACGGCCAGGCGCCACAACGGCAACTCCCCGGCGAACCATTCCAGCTGGTGCTCGCGCAGGTCCTGCCAGAATGCACTCGCGTCGGCTGCAGCTATCGCCTCGCCCCCCAACCGTCCGCGGGCCGCAGCCAGCGCGGCCTCGGCACCGGAGAGGCGAACCGTCAGTGCCCCCTGGCACCACGCGCTGCCCGACACGGGCAGGGGCCGGCCCTGCCAGTCGCACAGCCGCTCCAGCGCCTGGGCCTCGCCCAGTTCAAACCGCAGGGTCACTTCCGCGCGCGGCAGCGGCAGCACCTTGAGGGAGACGTCCACCAGCAGGCCCAGCACGCCCAGGGATCCCGCCAGGACGCGGGCGACGTCATAGCCGGCGACATTCTTCATGACCGTGCCGCCAAAGCGCAGCAACTGTCCCCGACCGTCCAGCAGTCGCGCCCCCAGCAGAAAATCCCGCAGGCCACCGTGCGTGTAGCCCGCCGAGGCACGCCGCGGACCGGCAAGGCCCGCCGCGACGCAGCCCCCCACCGTTGCATCGGGACCGAAATGCGGCGGCTCGAAGGCCAGCATCTGGCCCTGCGCCGCCAGCACCGCCTCCAGCTCCGCCAGCCGGGTGCCCGCGCGTGCCGTCACCACCAGCTCGCTGGGATCGTAGGCTTCGATTCCCTGCCACGGCCGCGGATCCAGGATCTGCCCGCGCGAGGGGTTGCCGTAGAAATCCTTGCTGCCACCGGCCCGGATGCGCAGCGGCGTGCGCGCCTGGGTCGCGCCACGCACCTGCTCCACCAGTTGTCCCAGGGTCGCATCCATCAGAAGCGCGGCAGCTCGGGGTGGGGCAGCGCGCCACCCACCACGCGCTGCCGGCCGTACTCGGCGCAGCGGTGCAGCGAGGGAATCACCTTGCCCGGGTTCAGCGTACCGGCCGGATCAAAGGCGCGCTTCACGGCGGCAAAGGCGTCCAGCGTGGGCCGGTCGAACTGCGAGCACATCTGGTTGAGCTTCTCCATGCCCACGCCGTGTTCGCCGGTGACTGTGCCGCCCAGTCGCACGCTCTCCTCGAGGATCTCCGCTCCGAAGGCCTCGGCGCGCGCCACCGAATCCGGATCGCTGTCATCAAAGAGCACCAGCGGATGCAGGTTGCCGTCACCGGCGTGGAAGACATTGGGACAGGAGAGCCCGTAACGCCGCTCCATCGCCTGGATGGACTTGAGCATCTGGCCGATGTGCTTGCGCGGGATCGTCCCGTCCGTGCAGTAGTACGCCGGCGCCGCGCGGCCCGCCGCGGGAAAGGCGTTCTTGCGGCCGGCCCAGAACTTCAGCCGCTCGGCTTCATCGCGCGAGACCTGGATGCGCGTGGCCTGCGCCGCGCGCAGCACCTGGCTCATGTGCGCGATCTCCTCCTCCACTTCCTCCGGCGTACCGTCCGACTCACACAGCAGCACCGCGGCCGCCTCCAGGTCGTAGCCTGCGTGCGCAAACGGCTCCACCAGTCGCGAGGCAGCCTGATCCAGCATCTCCAGGCCCGCGGGGATGATGCCGGCGGCGATGAGCGCCGCCACCGCATCGCCGGCCTGCGCGACGTCTGCGAAGCTGGCCATGATGCAGCGGGCCAGCTCCGGGCGCGGCACCAGGCGCACCGTCACCTCCATCGTCACGGCGAGCATGCCCTCCGAGCCGACCACCAGCGCCAGCAGGTCCAGGCCCGCCGCATCCGGCGCCAGCGAACCAAACTCCACCGCCTCGCCGTCCACCGTATAGCCGCGCACCCGCAGCACGTTGTGCAGCGTGAGACCGTACTTCAGGCAGTGCACGCCGCCGGAGTTCTCCGCCACGTTGCCGCCGATCGTGCAGGCGACCTGGCTGGAGGGATCCGGCGCGTAGTACAGGCCCTGCGGAGCGGCCGCCTCGCTGATCGCCAGGTTGCGCACGCCCGGCTCCACGGTCGCGGTGCAGGCACGCCGGTCCACGGCCAGGATGCGGTTGAAGCGCGCCATCGACAGCAGCACGCCACCGGCATCGGGCAGCGCGGAGCCGGCAAGGCCAGTGCCCGCGCCGCGCGGCACGACGGGCACGCCCAGGCGATGGCACAGGCGCAGCACCGCCACCACCTGCGCCTCGGTCTGCGGCAGGGCCACGGCCATCGGCCGCTGGCGGATCAGCGTGAGCCCGTCGCACTCGTACGGGCGCGTATCCTCCGCCTCCACCAGCAGCGCCTCGCGCGGCAGGATGCGCGCCAGCGCGGCCAGCACTTCGGGACGGGATTCAACGACGGCGGATTCCATTCCCCGAGCTTACCGGGGAACCAGCTGCGTGAAAGGTGGTACGTAGGCCATCAGCAGCACCACCAGGCCCACCAGGGCTGCCAGGGCCACGCTGTGCAGGAACACGTAGCGCAGGATGCGGCCCTCCTGGCCGAACCAGCGGGTCGCCGTGGACGCCACGACGATGCTCTGGGCATCCACCATCTTGCCCATGACGCCACCCGCGCTGTTGGCCGCAGCCATGAGCACGGGTGGCAGTCCGAGCTGTTGGGAGGTCACGCGCTGCAGGCCGCCGAACAGCACGTTGGAGGCGGTGTCGGAGCCCGTGACGGCTACGCCCAGCCAGCCCAGCAGCGTGCCGAAGAACGGGTACATCACGCCCGTGGCCGCAAACGCGAGCCCGAGCGTCGCATCCACGCCGGCGTAGCGCGTGAGGTAGCCCAGGCCCAGCATCGCCGCGATCGTCAGCAGGCTTGCCGCCGTCATTCGCAGCGCGCGCAGGTAGGTCTTCACCAGTGCCAGCGGCCCGGCGCCGAGCGCAAGGCCTGCCACCACGCCCGACAGCAGGATTGCCGTGCCCGTGGCCGACAGCAGGTTCAGGTTGTAGATCGCCCGTTCGATCTCGGGTTGGGCGACGACCGGCGGCAGGCGCTGCACCTGCTGGTCCAGGCCCGCGAAGGGCAGCGCGAGGCGAAAGATTCCGTCCAGGAACGTCTTCACCGCGGGGATGCCCCAGACGAACACCAGCACCATCAGCACCACCCACGGCAGCCAGGCGCGGCGCTGCGCCGCCGGCGCATGGCGCAGCGGCTGCGCAGGCGGCGCGGCCGCACCCTCGCCCGTAGCGATGTCACTCACGCGCACGACGCGGGCCGGTCGCCAGAACCGCAGGAACAGCACCAGCGAGCCCATCGACACCAGTGCTGCGCCGATGGCCGTCAGCCACGGCCCGTGCAGGTTGGAGATCAGCAGCTGCGCCAGCGAGAAGCTTGCGCCCGCCACCAGCACCGCGGGCCAGACCTCGAAGGTTCGTCGCCAACCGCAATAGGCCACCAGCAGCCAGAACGGCACCAGCAGCGAGAACAGCGTCATCAGCCGGCCGACCGTGGCGGAGAGCTCCAGCAGCGGCAGTTCCGTGATCCCCGCGAGCGTCACCAGCGGCGTGCCGAGCGCGCCGAAGGCCACCGGCGCGGTGTTGGCGATCAGCGAGAGACCGGCCGACTGCAGGCGCGTGAACCCCAGGCCGAACAGCATCGCCCCTGTCACCGCCACCGGCGTGCCGAAGCCCGCCGCACCCTCGAAGAACGCCCCGAAGCAGAACGCGATCAGCAGCAGCTGCAGCCGGCTGTCATCGGTGATGCCGGCGATGGAGTCGCGCAGCACGCTGAACTGGCCGCGCTCCTCGGTCAGCTGGTAGAGGAAGATGATGTTCAGCACGATCCAGCCGATCGGCATGAGCCCGTACGCGGCGCCGTAGGCTGCCGCGCGCAGCGCCAGCCCGGCCGGCATGCCAAAGGCGATCGTGGCCACCAGCAGCGCCGCCGCGAGGCCTGCCAGCGCCGCGACCGGCGCCTTCAGGCGCAGGAACGCCAGCCCCCCCAGCAGCACCGCCAGGGGCGCCGCGGCCAGCAGCGTCGAGGCCCACGGCAGGCCCGTCGGGTCATAGTTTTGCGACCAGATCATCGGTTTTCCCCAGAATCTTGTGCTTCGGCGGCATTCCACCATAGCCCCAGCCCGGGCGGCAGACCTTTCGGGCCGGCGGGCTTAGACAGCTGACAACACAACAAGAGGGACCCGCTGTCATGACTGCTGGCCATTTCGGTTCGCGGCGGGCCGACGGACGTTGGGCGGGCGGGTATTCAATGGCCCGTGGGTCGCCTCCCAGGGCGGCGCGCGCGAGGCTGCAACGGCCGGTCGATCGCGCTGCCCAGGTCCTCCACCGCGGAGGGCGTGCGCAGCACCTCGGTTCCGGGCCGCCCGCCCCGGCTGCCGGATGCAGCGCGTCGCCTCGTCCCGGCGATGCCGGACCACGAAGCGCAGCGATCCCGGCGCCCGGGGGAGCCGCACCGAACACAACCGCGTGAACCGGTGCCAGGGGCCGGGGTCGGTGGTCGACTGCGCTTGCGGTCGTCATCACGTCCCGCCTCCCGGCACGGCACCGTGGGCGGCCCGCACGAGATCCGGCTCGACACCTCCAGGGCCTTGGGCGAGCTGACGACAGCGCGGGCCCGACAGGCAGAACGCCGGTCCGGCCCACCGCCAATCCGCCATAACCGCCATCTAGGGCCTGTACGACGTCGAACCGCTCCGCTACACAAGACGCCTGACTGGGGCAACCCCTGTACGGCCCCAGGCGCCTGTCGGCGCGTAGTCCGTGACCACCGTTCACAGGCTGCGCCTGCTGCGACACGGCAGTCTTGTCCCGCCGCAGCCGACAGGCCATCATTCCGCCATGTCCCCCCCCCACAGTCCCCACCGCCGACAGACCCTGACGGCGCTGTTCGCCTGCGGCGTCGCGGGCCTGGCGGGCGTTGCGCCGGTACGGGCCGAGGACGCGGCGCGGCGGGCGCCGCGCTGGCTGGAACTGGCCAGCACGCACACGGGGGAAGTCCTCTCGGTCGCCTATCGCAGCGGCGCGGGTCTGGTCGGTGAGGCGCTGAGCGGCCTGCAGCACCTGCTGCGCGACCATCGCAACAACCAGCAGCATCCCATGGACGTGGGCCTGTACGACCTGCTCGCGGACCTGGCCGACCGCGCCGGGGTCGAGCCGCGGTTCCAGATCATCTCCGGCTACCGCTCGCCCGCATCCAACGCCGCCCTGCATGAGCGCAGCAGCGGCGTGGCCGTGCACAGCATGCACCTGGAGGGTCGCGCGATGGACGTGCGCCTGCACGGTGTGGACTGCGCACGCCTGGCGCAGCTGGCGCTCGCGCAGTCACGCGGCGGCGTCGGGTACTACCGCCGCTCGGACTTCGTGCACGTGGACACCGGCCGCATCCGCAGCTGGCAGGGCTAGCGACGCCTCAGCGCGAGAGCAGCGACTCCAGCCGCAGGTCGTGGCGGTAGATGTCGTTGTAGAACAGTACCCGGCCATCCTCCGCGGCCAGCGCCGTCGCGTAGTACAGCACCACCGGAATCGGATGCTTGAGGTACACGCGCCCGGGCGGACCCTCGGCATTCATCTCGGACTGGATGCGCTCGGCGGTCCAGCTCGGATCCTCCGCGAGCAGGAAGCGGCCCAGTCCCACCGGATCGGCCACGCGCACGCAGCCGTGGCTGAACGTGCGCTGCGTCTGGCCAAAGAGCCGCTGTGCAGGGGTGCTGTGCAGGTAGACGTTGAAGCGGTTGGGCAGCATGAACTTCACCAGCCCCAGCGCATTGTCCTGGCCCGAGCGCTGGCGCAGGCGCAGCGCGCCGCGCTGCAGTTCATCCAGCGCCGCCGCACTGAGCGGCACGACGGGCGAATTATCGCTCTGCCCGCGCACCAGCTCGAAGCCTTCCTTCGTGCCCCAGGCCAGGTCCTTGCGCAGGCGCGGCAGCACCTCCTTGCGCATGATGCTGGCCGGCACATCCCAGTACGGTCGCCACACGACGTAGCGCAGATCCGCCATGAACACCGGCGTGTTCTTCTGCGGGAAGGTCTGCCCCACGATCACGTTCATCGCGGTCATCGCCTGTTCGCTGTCCCCCGGGCCGCGGAACGCGAAGAGCCGGAAGGCGGGAATGTTCACCAGGATGAACGGCCCGTCCGGCGGCGGCGGCAACCAGCGTGCGCGCTCCATCGACAACTCGATCTGCCGGACGCGGGTCGGGAGCGGCACGGCCAGTGCGCGCCAGGTGGAGGGGCCCAGGACGCCATCGGCGCCGAGCCCATGGCGCGACTGGAATCGCGCCAGCCCCGCGACCAAGTCCTTGTCGAGCACGGCGAGCGGTGGCGCGCCGGCCGGCGGCAGATCCCCCAGCCGCTCCAACAGCGCCCGCAGGGCACCTGCGCCCGCGTAGGCCTCGCCCGGCTTGACGCTGCGGACCTTGAGCGCCGGCAGCGGCGGGAGCGCCGGCAACGCCGCGAGCGCGCGGTACTGCGCGAGCGCCTGCTTGAGCAGGGCGTAGTGCCGGTAGCTTGGCTCGTAGCCGTCCAGCGTCGCAGCCATCGTGCTGCTGGTGGAGAGCGCACGCAGCGCCGCCAACACGTCCAGCGGCGCGCGGGAGAAGCCGAGCGCATAGCCCACGTCCTCCGGCCGGACGCGGCCCCGCTGCAGGTCGCTGACCAAGTGCGCCGCGGACTGCGAGAGCGCACGATCCAGCGCCGTCGCGGCAGCCCCGGCGACGGGTGCAGGGGCCAGTGCCGCCGCGTCCCGCGCCAGCGCGCTGGCGTTGTAGTCCTCGGGCCGCAGGCCGCGAGCCGCGGCGCCGGCAAGCTCTCCCAGCAGCGCGCGTCCGGCCGGCGAGAGCCGGCCGTCGCGCAGCCACAGCAGGGGCGCTGCGGCTTGCGCGTAGTATCGATCCACCGCCGCGGTGGGGGGCGCCTTCGCCGCGTTGGCCGCGGCGAGCGGGCCGGCCGCCGCCAGCAGCCACAGCAGCACCGCGCCGCGGGCCATCCGGCCGAGGCTTCGCATCGGGCGAGGCTTTACGGGCGACCCGGCTTTTGTATCGAGCGCAGGTACTCGAGGAGTCGCGTCAGGATCGCATCCGTATCGGCGCCTGCAGCGCGCAGGTCCACGCCCCAGACCGGCATGTCGCGCGCGCCGTGCTGCGCGACGGACGTGCGCCCGTCGATGAGCTGGCGGATGCGTTCGGCCGGGAACTGCCCACCGCGACGCGCGGCGATACCCGAGAGCGCCGGCGGGCGCGCCTTGAAGCTGGCGGACACCGGGCCATCCCCGTCGCCGGTCGGACCATGGCAGCTGGAGCAGAGCCGCTTGTACAACTGCGCCCCGTCGTAGCCACCCAGTTCCTCCGCGCCGGCGGACAGCGCAGCCACCCCCAGCACCACTGCCAGGGAAAAGACAGTCAGATGGCGCATGACGTCAGCCTCCTCACCACGACCGGTCGGCCGGAGGGCACCAGTATGCCGTGTGCTGCGCTAGCATGCGCTGCGTACATCCCGCAGGCCACTACGACCGCCCTACCGAGCGCCAACGCCATGATCGACGCCGAGCAACCGCTGTGGACGCCGTCCGCCGAGCGCTGCGCGGGCAGCCTGCTTGCCCGCTTTCACCGAGCGGCCCACCGGGAGGCTCACGCACCGCCGTACACGGGCGACGCGGCGCAGGACTACCTCGCGTTGTGGCGCTGGTCCACCGCCGAGCCCGCGCGGTTCTGGCCGTGCCTGCGCCGGCACGCCGCACTGCTGGGCGATTGGGGCAGCGAGTCGGTGCTCGAGCATCCGCAGGCCATGCCCGGGGCCCGCTGGTTCGGCGGCGCGCGGCTCAACTACGCCGAGAACCTGCTGCGGGGGCCCCCGCAGGAGACCGTGCTGCTCTGTGCCGATGAGCGCGGCCGCCGCGTCCGCTATACGCGTGGGGTGCTGCGCCGGCGCGTGGCACGCGTGGCCGCGGCGCTCGCCGCGCGCGGCATCGGCGCGGGCGACGTCGTCGCCGGCTTCCTGCCCAACGTGCCGGAAGCGCTCATCGCGATGCTGGCCACCAGCAGCCTGGGCGCCGTGTGGACCTCGACCTCGCCGGACTTCGGGCTGGATGGCGTCAGCGAGCGCTTCGGCCAGGTCGACGCGAAGCTGCTCATCGCCACCGACGGCCACCACTACGCCGGCAAGGCGCACGACTGCCTGCCTCTCCTGGAGGCGCTGTGCACGCGGCTGCCGGCGCTGCGTGCGGTGTTCATCGTGCCTTGCCTTGCGCCATCGCCGGATCTCAGCCGCTTGCCTCAGGCACGGCTGCTCGCGGACGTGGAGCAGGAGCATGCCGCGCTCACCGAGCCCACGTTCCTGCGACTGCCGTTCGATGCGCCGCTGTTCATCCTCTATTCCTCCGGCACCACCGGCAAGCCCAAGTGCATCGTGCACGGTGCGGGCGGCAGCCTCCTGCAGCACGTGAAGGAGCACCAGCTGCACCTGGACGTGAAGGCGGGCGACCGGCTGTTCTACTTCACGACCTGTGGCTGGATGATGTGGAACTGGCTCGCCTCGGGCCTGGCCAGTGGCGCGGCCGTCGTGCTCTTCGACGGCTCCCCCGCCCACCCGGCCAAGGGCGTACTGTGGGCGCTGGCCGAGGAGTTCGGCATCACGCACTTCGGCACGAGCCCACGCTACCTCGCGACGCTGGAGAAGGCCGACTATGCGCCGGGCAGCCGGCACGACCTCGCCACGCTGCGCACGCTGATGTCCACCGGCTCGCCGCTGAGCGCCGAGCAGTTTGACTACGTGTACCGCGAGGTGAAGGCGGACCTGCACCTGGCCTCCATCTCCGGCGGCACGGACATCCTCTCCTGTTTCTGCCTGGGGGTCCCGACGCTGCCGGTCTATCGCGGCCAGCTGCAGGCGGCAGGACTGGGGATGGCGGTGGCGGTCTGGAGCGAGGCCGGCGAGCCCCTGCAGGAGGAGCCGGGCGAGCTGGTCTGCACGGCGCCGTTCCCCTCCCTGCCCACGGGCTTTGCCAACGATCCGGAGGGGCGCCGCTATCGCGCGGCGTACTTTGAGCGCTTCCCGGGCGTCTGGCACCACGGCGACTATGCCCTCCTCACGGCGCAGCACGGCTATGTGATCCTCGGGCGCTCGGATGCGACGCTGAACCCCGGCGGCGTGCGCATCGGCACGGCGGAGCTCTACCGCCAGGTCGAGAAGCTGCCGGAGGTGCTGGAGTGCGTGGCCATCGGCCAGAAGCAGGGCAGCGACGAGCGCATCGTGCTGTTCGTGCGCCTGCGCGAGGGCAGCGAACTGACCCAGGCGCTGCAGCGGCGCATCCGCACGCTGATCCGCGACAACACCTCGCCCCGGCACGTGCCGGGGCGCATCGTGGCCGTCGACGACATTCCCCGCACGCGCAGCGGCAAGCTCGTGGAGCTGGCCGTGCGCAACACGGTCAACGGCCTGCCGGTGCCAAACCGGGAAGCAATCGCCAATCCGCAATCCCTGGAGCAGTTCCGCGATCGACCGGAGCTGGCCAACTGATCCGCCGGGCCGTCGACGCGCGGCAGCTCTGCCAGGTGCAGCGAGCGCCGGGACTGCCGTGTCTCGGTGCGGGGCTGCGTCTACTATAGGGCCGAACCCTATCAGGAGACCGCCCGATGTCGAGATTCCAGGACAAGAGCGTCATCGTCACCGGTGCGGCCTCCGGCATTGGCCGGGCAGCGGCCATGGCCTTCGCCGCCGAAGGCGCCATGGTGATGGTCGCCGACCAGAACGGGGCCGGCGCGCATGCGGTGGCCGATGCAATCCGCGCGCTGGGCCAGCGCGCGCAGTCCTTCCGCGTCGACATCGCCGAGTACGGCCAGTGCGCGGCCCTCGTGCAATATACGGTGCAGCGCTTTGGCGGCCTGCACGTCGCGTTCAACAACGCCGGCATCCCCGGCTCACTGACCAAGAAGGTGCACGAGTACGAGCTGGAGGAATGGAACCGCATGATCACGGTGAACCTCACCGGCGCCTTCCACTGCATCAAGGCCGAGGTGCCGGCGATGCTCGCCAGCGGCGGCGGTACGATCGTGAACACGGCCTCCGTCGCCGGCCTCGTGGCGGCACCCCACATGGCCTCCTATGCGTCCGCCAAGCACGGCGTGGTCGGACTCACGCGCGCCGCGGCGCTGGACCTGATCCCGTTGGGTATCCGCGTGAACGCCATCTGCCCCGGCGCCGTGCGCACGGCGATGCTGGAGCAGGCGCTGGCGGTGCCGGAGATCCTCGCCAAGATCAACGCGAGCCACCCCATCGGGCGCAGTGCCGATGCGAACGAGGTGGCGCGGGTGGTGCTGTTCCTGGCCTCCGAGGAGTCCAGCTTCGTCGTCGGCCACGCACTGGCCGTCGATGGCGGCGTCGTCGCGCAATAGCGCGGCGACGCACGCGCAGCCGGCCTAGCCGCGGCCGGCCTTCGACTGGGAGAGCTGCTCGGCCGACACCCACCAGCCGTGCACCTGCGGGTGCAGCGCCACCGGCAGCTTCACGCGCGCCACGGGCGGGGCGGTGATGTTGCTGGCATCCAGGATCAGCAGTTCCGACACGTGGTGCTGCGGATCCAGCTCCCGATCCACCACGCAGACCAGCCAGCCGTCGTGGCCCGGCGTACTGGACGGCACGTGGATGGGCTCGTTGATCGCCATGCCGGGCTGCAGGCTCATCATGTCGAGGCGGCCGGTCTGCGTCTCCAGGCGCAAGAGGCAGTTGAAGGACGTACCCACCGGGCCACCCGGGACCGGCGGACCGCCATGCGGGTTCACGCTCGGCAGCCAGCACTGGTTGTAGGGGCGCCCCTGGTCGATGTCGCGGATGCGCGGCAGGTCGCCCGGCGGACCGATGAGGCGGGAATCAAAGCCCTCGCCCGGCTGGGACAGGTCGAAGGTCCAGCGCGTCAGGCCGCCCTGGATCTCCCACTGCGGGGTGGCGATGCCGGAGGGCTCGCGGATGAACGGAAAGGCGTTGGTGCTGGAGAGGCACAGGTCCAGGTGCACGAGCGAGCCGTCGGCGCCCTCCTGGAAGGCGTTGACGAAGTGGTAGGCGGACACGCCCTTGGGGCCGCGGAACCAGCGCATCTCATCGACCTTGCCATAGCGCGGCATGATGCCGACCCAGCTGTCGGTGTGCTGCTCGTGCAGCCAGTGCAGCCCGCCCTGCTTCAAGCGCTCCAGGTTCGCCGTGGTAGGGAACACCGGGAAGATCGCCCATTTCTCGGTGATGGCGAAGTCATGCATCATCGAGCAGTACGGCTGCTGGAACCACTGCTCGGAGGTGAGGTTGCCATCGCGGTCGGCGATGCAGTAGGACACGTCGGTCGTGCACAGGCCACCGGCCTCATAGCCGAAGAAGAACATCTCGCCGGTGTGCGGATCGATTCGCACGTGGGCGGTCATCGTCTCCGAGCGCAGCGCCCCGTGGTAATCCCAGCGGCCCAGCGTCTGCAGGGTGTGCGGATCCACCTCGTAAGCACGGGCGTCCTCCTTGGTCATGAACAGCCTTCCCGCATGCCAGACCGGCGTCGTGTTGGCGACCGCGCGGTCCACGCCCAGCACGGCAGGACTGTCGGTGAACGGATTGCGGTAGCGGCCGAACAGCGCCTTGCGCGCCTTGCGCTCGGCCTCAAAGCGCGGCGTGCGCACGTAGCGGATGTCGTGGTCCACGGCGCCGTTCTGGAAGAGAAAGCGGCTGACCATGCCGTCGCCCGACAGCGTCGTGTCGTCGTAGTGCAGCGGCGGGAAGGCCGGATCCGGCACCGCGCGGAAGAAGGCGCCCTGGATATCCGGCGGTATCACGCCCTCGACCTCCAGGTTGCGGGCGGTCCACTCGACGCCCAGCGGACGGTTGAGGTGGTTGAACTGCAGGGTGTCGGGATACTGGGCCATCGTCTTGTCCTTCTGGTCGAGCTTGCAGTGTGCGATGTCAACGAACCCTGGCGCCGGGACCAAGTCCCCGCCAACGCAGCGCCCCCCTGACCGTCCAGGCCCCGCGCCGGCCCTTGACCGGGGCCGGCCTACGGCGTCAATCGAACGGGTGCCGCAGGACGATGGTCTGCTCGCGGTCCGGGCCCGTGGAGACAATGTCGATCGGCACGCCAACCAGTACCTGCAGGCGCTCCAGGTAGCTGCGGGCGTTGGCCGGCAACTGCTCGTAGTGCGTGATGCCCACGGTGGACTCGGTCCAGCCCGGGCACTCCTCGTATACCGGCTCCACGTCCGCGAACGCATCGGCAAACAGCGGCGGCTCCGACAGCAGCTCCCCGCCCATGCGGTAGCCGGTGCAGATACGGATTGTCTCCAGCCCATCCAGCACGTCGAGTTTGGTGATGCACAGGCCCGAGACGCTGGAGTGCACGATCGAGCGGCGCAGCGCGACCGCATCGAACCAGCCGCAGCGGCGGGCGCGGCCCGTGACCGAGCCGAACTCGTGGCCCACGCGGGCCAGGTGCTCGCCAGCCTCATCGAAGAGCTCGGTCGGGAAGGGACCCGCCCCCACGCGCGTCGTGTAGGCCTTGACGATGCCCAGCACGTAGTCGAAGGCACGCGGGCCCAGGCCCGTGCCCGTCGAGGCGCCGCCGGCCGTGGTGTTGGAGGAGGTCACGAACGGATAAGTGCCGTGGTCCACGTCCAGCATCGCGCCCTGCGCGCCCTCGAACATCACGTTCGCATCGCTGGCGCGCAGCAGCGCCAGCTCGCGCGTCACGTCCACCACCAGCGGCTTGATGCGCTCGCCCTGCGCGAGCAGCGCATCCAGGGTCGACTGGAAATCGACCGCCGGCAGCTTGAAGTAGTGCTGCAGCACGAAATTATGGAAGTCCAGCACCTCGCCCAGCTTCGCGGCGAAGCGGTCGCGCTGGAAGAGGTCGGCGACGCGCACGGCGCGGCGGGCGACCTTGTCCTCGTACGCCGGGCCGATGCCGCGGCCGGTGGTGCCAATGGCGTTCACGCCGCGCGCCTGCTCGCGCGCCCGATCCAGCGCCACGTGGGACGGCAGGATCAGCGGGCAGCTGGGGGAGATGCGCAGGCGCTCGAACACGGGCACGCCCTTGTCGATGAGCGTCTGGGATTCCGTCAGCAGCGCCTCCAGCGACAGCACCACGCCGTTGCCGATCAGGCAGCGCGTGCTCGCGCGCATGATCCCGGAGGGAATCAGCGACAGCACGTGCTTCTTGCCTGCGATGACGAGGGTGTGGCCCGCATTGTGGCCACCCTGGAAACGGGCCACAGCCGCGGCGCGCTCGGTCAGGAGGTCGACGACCTTGCCCTTCCCCTCATCGCCCCACTGCGTACCGATGACAACGACGAATCGACCCATTTGATTGACTCAAGACCTTGCGAGAAATAGAAGACCCAGCCCCACGGCCATGCTCACCAGACCCGCGATGCGCAGGTCACGATCCGCCAGCCGGGCCAGTTGCTCAAAACCGCGCCGCGCCCGCGCCGGATTCAGGAAGGGAACCATCCCCTCCAGCACCAGCAGGATCGACAGTCCGGCGAGCAAGTCCTCCCACTGGATGTCCAACGCGTAGGCCGTCCCCTGCCCCGGCGCCCTAGCGCTTGCCGGAGGAGTTCAGATACTTGAAGAACTCCCCTTCGGGCTGAACGACCCAGACGTCGCCCTCCTTGCCGAGGGAATTGCGGTAGGCCTGGAGGCTGCGGTAGAAACCGTAGAACTCCGGCGACTTGCCATAGGCCGCCGAGTAGATGCGACCCGCGGCCGCGTCGCCCTCGCCGCGAACCCGCTGCGCGTCGCGCTGGGCGGTGGCCAGGATCTCGGTGCGCTTGCGGTCGGCCTCGGCGCGGATCCGCTCCGCCTCCGCACTGCCTTCCGCCCGCAGCCGGTTGCCCAGCGCGCGGAAACTCTCCTGCATGCGCTGGTAGACCGACCCCGACACCTCATCCGGCAGGTCGATGCGCTGCACGCGCACGTCCACCAGCTCGATGCCCAGCTCCTTCACGGCCTCGCTGGCGCGCCCGAACATGTCGCCGGTGAACGCGGTGCGCTCGGCCACCACGATCTCCTGCAGCGTGCGCTTGGCCACCACGCTTTTGATGCCGTCCTTGACGATTTCGCCCAGGCGGCTGCCGGCCACGTCCTCCACGCCACCGCTGGTGCGGTAGTAGTGACCGACGTCCTTGATGCGCCACTTCACGTAGAAGTCGACGATCAGGCCCTTGTTCTCGCTCGTCAGGAAGGTCTCGCCCTGGTAGTTCTGCGTCACGATCCGGCGCTCGAACTTGACGATGTCATCCACGAACGGCCACTTCAGGTGAAGTCCCGGGCCGTACTGCGGGCCCTGGATCTCGCCGAACTGCGTGCGGATCGCGACCTGGGTCTCCTTGACCTGGAAGAGCGAGGTCAGGCCGAACAGCGCGGCGATCCCGAAGGCCACCACGTACGGAGTTGCTCGCCCGAACATCAGCGTTCTCCTCGCGTCCGGCCTTCGATGGTGATGGACTCCAGGTCCGCCGGCGAACGTGCCGGGGACGTGCCCGCGGCGGGCGCCGCGCCGGGCTCCGACGGCACGGCGCGCACGCTGGAGCGGTCGAACATGCGGTCCAGCGGCAGGTAGATCATGTTGCCGTTCGCGCCGCCCTTGGCATCCAGCATCACCTTGCGCGAACGCTGCATGATGGATTCGATGGCGTCGATGTACATACGCTGGCGGGTCACTTCCGGCGCCGCGGCATAGGCGGAGTAGACGCTGTTGAAGCGCGCCACGTCGCCCTCGGCCTGGGAGACGACCTGCGACTTGTAGCCTTCGGCGTCCTGCAGCAGTCGCTGCGCGGCACCCTGCACCTTGGGCAGGATGTCGTTGACGTAGGCCTGGGCTTCCTTGCTGAAGCGGTCGCGATCCTCGATCGCCTTGTTGGCATCGCGCTGCGAGGCGAGCACCGCCTCCGGCACCTGCACGTCGGTGAGGTTCACGCTGGTCACGCGGATGCCGCTGTTGTAGCTGTCCAGCGTGCGCTGGATGAGCTCGCGCGTCTCCTCGGTGATGCGCTGGCGCGAGACGCCCAGCACCTGGTCGAGCTGCGCCTGGCCCACGATCTCGCGGATCGCGCTCTCGCTGACCTCCCGCAGGGTCGACTCCGGATCGCGCACCTGGAAGAGCACCTTCACCGGGTCGCTGTACTGGTACTGGATCGCCGAGCGGATCTCCACCAGGTTCACGTCCGCGGTGAGCATGCGCGAGCGGTACTCGACGCTGTTGACCTTGGAGACGTTGACCTTGGAGACCGACTCAATCGGCCACGGCAACGCCCAGCCGAGGCCGGGGTTGCGGATTTCGGTGAACTTGCCGAAGCGCTGGATGACCGCGCGCTCGGAGGCGTCGACCTGGAAGAAGCCGGCCGAGACCCACAGCGCCACAAACGCCAGGCCCAGCACCAGTGCCAAGGAGCCGTTGCTCTGCCCCGGCGTCTGCCCGCTGCCCACGCCGCCGCCGCGCAGCAGCGCCTCCAGCCGCCGCTGCAGGGCCTTGAAGCCGTTGTCGCCGCCGCCGCCGGCAGGACTGCCTTCCGGGCGCTTGCCCCAGGGCGAATCGCCCCGCTTGTCGGGTTCGTTCCAGGCCATATTTCGTGCAGAACTTCTTGGTTTGGGAGAGGGATGCAGGGGTTGCCGGGGTCGGCACGCGGTCGAACGGGCGATTGTAGGTAGCCCCCGGAGGGTTCACAAGTTCCGCCACCCCCCGTCAGGCGGCTTCGATCCGGGCCCCCGCCAGGCGCTCCAGCACGGCCTGTTCGGCGGGCGGCAGGTCGACCGTGAGGTCAAAGCCCTCCTCCGAGCGGCGTTCGGACACCACGACCCCCGACCCATAGAGCTTGGCACGCGCCGCCCCGGCGGTCAGGGGCAGGCGCAGGCGCAGGCGCCGCACGGCACAGGAGAGGCGCTCGGCGATGGTCTGCTGCAGCAGGTCCAGGCCCTGGCCCTCGCCCGCGGAGATCCACACCGCATCGGGATTGCCCTCGGCATCCTGCTCGACCCGTGGCTGCAGTTCCAGGCGATCGATCTTGTTGTAGACGCGGATCTGGGGAATGGCGTCGGCACCGATCTGCGCCAGCACGCGGTTGACCTCGTCGATGTGCTCCTCGCGCCGCGGGTCGCTCGCATCGATCACGTGCAGCAGCACGTTGGCCTCGCGCGCCTCGGTGAGCGTCGACTGGAACGCTGCCACGAGTTCGTGCGGCAGATCGCGGATGAAGCCCACCGTGTCGGCCACGACCACCTGCGTGCCTCCCGGCAACGCCAGGCGCCTGACCGTGGGGTCCAGCGTCGCAAACAACTGGTCGGCCACGTACGCCTGCTCGCCGGTCAGCGCGCGGAACAGCGTGGACTTGCCTGCGTTGGTGTAGCCCACCAGCGCGAGGGAGGGAATCGGGATCGCGACGCGGGCGCTGCGACCGGTCTCGCGCTGCTGCTTGATCTTCTCCAGCCGCTTGCCCAGCACCTTCACGCGCTGGCCCAGGAGGCGACGGTCGGTTTCCAGCTGCGTTTCACCGGGGCCGCGCAGGCCAATGCCACCGCCGCGCTGGCGCTCCAGGTGGGTCCAGCCGCGCACCAGCCGGCTGGCAATGTGCTTGAGCTGGGCCAGTTCCACCTCAAGCTTGCCCTCGTGGCTGGCGGCACGCTGCGCGAAGATATCGAGGATGAGCCCGTTACGGTCCAGGACGCGCTTGCCGGTGAGCTTCTCCAGGTTGCGCTCCTGGCTGGGCGAGAGCGGGTGATCCACGAGGATCACGTCGGCCTCCGCCGCCTCCGCCTGCAGGCGGATCTCCTCGGCCTTGCCGCTGCCGACGAAGTACTTGGAGTCCGGACGATCGCGCCGGCCCGTGATGGTGGCAACCGGGACCGCCCCGGCGGACAGGGCGAGTTGGGTGAACTCGTTCAGGTCTTCCGGATCAGCCGGCCCGCCCAGCGCGAGGCGAACCAGTACGGCACGTTCGCCGCTACGTGGACGCTCGAACATTACTCCGGAAGGATCTCCGCGGTGCCGTCCTCATCGCCCGCGAGGCGTACGTTGCGCGCCGGGACGACCGTGGAGATCGCGTGCTTGTAGACCATCTGGCTGACGCTGTTCTTCAGCAGCACCACGAACTGGTCGAACGAATCGATCTGACCCTGCAGCTTAATGCCGTTGACCAGATAGATAGAAACGGGGATGCGCTCCTTGCGAAGCGCGTTCAGGAAC
Organism: uncultured Pseudomonadota bacterium; assembly: GCA_903868595.1. GTDB lineage: Bacteria > Pseudomonadota > Gammaproteobacteria > Steroidobacterales > Steroidobacteraceae > ZC4RG30. The sequence goes on along the minus strand of CAIPVV010000002.1, from coordinate 44,592 downwards.
GGGTCCTGCAGCGACTGGCCTTTGGCCATGGGGGCACTCCTTCTTATTTCCAACCAGTCCCCGGCGGTTTCGGCAGGCGCTGATCCCTCCTTGGGGCGCAAGCAGGCAGACACGCACGGGAACTCAAAGCAATCTTTCTGCAATGGATCGTAACACGCCCCTCCGAGCCCAAAGCCCGGGTCAAGGCGCACTTGCCACGGTTTGGAGGGCAGCAACCCGAAACAGTTCAACGGACCTGGGGGCGAACGGATCGAATCTCAATGGTTGGTTGCCCGGCGGATACAGGCCGGGGGAGCGCAGCCAGGTCAGCTGCCGCTTGGCCAGCTGGCGCGTTGCAAACAAAGCCTTGTCACGCGCCTCTTTCAGCGATTCCCGGCCGTCGCAAAAGGCCGACAGCTGCCGGTAGCCAACCAGCCGCAGCACCGGACTGGCGGGCTCCAGCGTGCCCCGGGCCAGCAACTGCCTGACCTCGGCAACGAACCCTCCCGCCAGCATGGCATCCAGGCGCGCCTCCAGGCGCGCGTGCAACGCCGACCGGTCGCCGGGCTCCAGCACGAGGATCCGGTACGCCACCGGCGGCCCCGCGGAGGCCGCCAACTGCCACAACTGGCTCAGCGAGCCCCGTCCCTGCGCAAGCACCTCCAGCGCACGCTGGATCCGCTGCGCATCGTTGGGATTGATTCTTTGCGCTGCCGCCGAATCGTTCAGCGCCAGTTCAGCATGCAGCGCGGGCCATCCTTCCCGCGCCGCGCGCTCATCGATCTGCAGGCGCAGGGCCGCATCGGCCCGGGGCAGTTCGGCGATCCCGTTGAACAGCGCGCGGTAGTACAGCATCGTGCCACCCACCAGCACCGCCGTCCGACCCCGCGCAGCGATCTGGCCGATCAGTGCCAGCGCGTCGCGCCGGAACTCGCCGGCCGAATACACCTGCTCCGGTTCGCGGATATCGATCAGATGATGGGGGACGGCCGCGCGCTCGGCGGGCGTGGGCTTGGCCGTGCCGATATCCAGCCCGCGGTACACCTGTGCGGAGTCCACGCTCACGATCTCTATCGGCGTATCCCCGGCGAGGCGCATCGCGTACGCGCTCTTGCCTGCGCCCGTCGGCCCCAGGATCGCAAGCGCCCGCAGTGGCGCCGCCGGCGCGACCATCAGCGGCCTCGCAGGAACAGGCGATCCAGTTCCGCCAGCGAGACGCGCGCGAAGGTTGGCCGTCCGTGGTTGCACTGGCTTGCCCGCTCGGTCTGCTCCATCTGCCGCAGCAAGGCATCCATCTCCGGCAGCGTCAGGCGCCGGTGCGCATGGATTGCCGCGCGGCAGGCGAGGGTGGCCAGAAGCTGGTGCTCGGCACCCTGCACGTGGTGGGCACCCTCCTCGGCCGTTACGGCCTGGATGACCTCGCGCATCAACGCGGCGATATCGCTCCTGCCGAGCAGTGCCGGCACGCTGCGGACGGCAAGGCTCTCGGGCGAGAGGCGCTCGATCTCAAAGCCCGCGCGCTCCCATTCCGGCAGCGCCTCCAGCAGCGCATCGATCTCGTAGCCCTTGAGCGTCACGGTCAGCGGCTCCAGCAGTACCTGTGCGTCCTGGCGCCGCTCGGCCTGTGCGGCCTTGAGCTTCTCGTACAGCACGCGCTCGTGGCCCGCGTGCATGTCCACCAGCACGAGCCCCTCCGCGTCCTGCGCGATGATGTAGATGCCGTGCAGCTGCGCGAGCGCGACGCCGAGCGGCCGCTCATCGCCGGACTGGGAGAGCGCGCGTGCCAGGGACTGCGGCAGCGCCGGGGACGAAGGCTCCACCGCCGCCATCGACTCGCCAATGCGCCAGGGACTGGTGCTGGAGAAGGCGAACTCACGCGGCTGCAGCGCCGGGGGCGCCTGCCAGGTCGCGCTCGGGGTAATCGCGGCGAAGGGCGTGCCGCGCGTATCGCCCGCGGTGGCCTGAAAGCCCGGCCGGGTATCGGCGAGCAGTCGCTCCAGCGAGCGCTGGATGAAGTCATGCACGCTGCGGGATTCGCGAAAGCGCACTTCCTGCTTCTGCGGGTGCGCGTTCACATCCACTTCGCGCGGATCAATGCTCAGTGTCAGCACGTAGGCCGGGTGCCGGCCGTTGAAGAGCACGTCGCGATAGGCGACGCGCACGGCGTTCATCAGCAGCCGGTCGCGCACCGCGCGGCCGTTGACAAACCAGTACGCCAGGTCCGCCTGGGAGCGCGAGAACGTGGGCAGGCTGATCCAGCCGGTGAGCCGCAGGGGGCCTGCCTGCACGTCGACCGGGATGTGGTTGGCGGCGAACTGCGAACCCAGGATCGCGGCCACCCGCTGCAGCTGGTCCTTGGGGCTGATCGCCGGGGCGAAGCGAAACACCTCGCGCCCGTCCTTCTTCAGGCTGAAGCCCACGTCGAAGCGCGAGAGCACCAGGCGCTCCATCAGGCGCTGCACCTGGCCCGACTCGGTCGCCTCGGTGCGCACGAAGCGGCGCCGCGCCGGCACGTTGTGGAAGAGTTCGCGCACCTCGATGTCGCTGCCCTGGGCGTGCCCGGCGGGCCGCACGGCGGCGACCTCCCCGCCGTCGACGAGGAGCTCGTGGCCCTGGGAGTCGCTGGCGCGGCGGGAGAGGATGCGCAGCCGGGACACCGCGCCGATCGACGGCAGCGCCTCGCCGCGGAAGCCCAGGCTCATGACCTGCTCCAGATCATCGAGGCTGGCGATCTTGCTGGTGGCGTGGCGGGTGATGGCCAGCGGCAGCTCCTGCGCCGCCATGCCCGAACCGTCGTCGCGCACGCGGATCAGCGCGATGCCGCCGCGCTCGATCTCCACGTCGATGCGCGTGGCACCGGCGTCCAGCGCGTTCTCCACCAGCTCCTTGACCACGGAGGCCGGGCGCTCGATGACCTCGCCGGCGGCGATCTGGTCGATGAGCTGGGAGGAGAGGACGCGGATCGCCATAGGCGGGGCAGTTTACGGCAAAGGCCCGGCACGCGGGCCCGGGGCGAGCGTTCTAGGGCGTGCCGGCGGCGACGATCGCGCCGCCACCACGGCTCTTTTGCTGCGCGTAGGCGGTGCCGTCCGGCGGGCTCTTGCGGAAGTAGTCGCGCAGGCCCGTGAAGATCGCGTTGGCGATCTCCTCCTGGTGCGCCGGCGTGCGCAGCCGCGACTCCTCGCCGGGGTTGGAGATGTAGGCCGTCTCCACCAGCATCGAGGGGATGTCGGGGGACTTGAGCACGAGGAAACCGGCCTGCTGCACCTGGGACTTGCGGATCTCGCCCACGTGATCCAGGGCATGCAGCACGCGCTCGGCCGCCTCCATGCTGGAGCCGATGCTGGCGGTCTGCGAGAGGTCCATCAGCACCGAGGCCAGCTGCCGGTTCTGGTCGCCCAGCTTCACGCCGCCCTTCAGGTCCGCCGCGTTCTCCCGATCGGCCAGCCAGCGCGCCGCCTCGCTGGAGGCGCCATGGTCGGAGAGCACGTACACCGAGGAGCCGGAGACCTCGCGGTTGGCGATGGAGTCCGCGTGCACCGAGACGAACAAGTCCGCATGCGCCGCGCGGGCCTTGTTGATGCGGTCCCGCAGGACGACGAAATGGTCGCTGTCGCGCGTGAGGTAGGCCTTCAGGCCAGGCTCCTCGTCCACGCGACGCGCCAGCGCCCGCGCGATGGCCAGCACCACGTCCTTCTCGTGCGTGCCGCCCTGGCCGCTCGCGCCGGGATCCTGGCCGCCGTGGCCCGCATCGATCGCAATGAGGATGTCGCGGCCGGAATTGGAGGGGGCGTGCGCGGGACGCTGGCTCTGCGGCGGCGGCGCGATCGCCTCCGCCGGCCCCGGGGCATCGCCCGCTGCCGTGGCCGCCGCGACGACCGCCGGCATCGTGGCCGACGGCGCGCCGCGACCCAGCGCCACCGTGAACCGGTAGCCCTGCTTGCTGCGACCCGTGAACGCGCTCCTCGCGGGCAAGGGGGACTGCAGCTGCAGGACCAGGCGCAGGGTCCGGCCCGGCTGGGCACCCGAGCGGACGCTGCGCACCGGCCCTGCGGCCAGCGGCAGGCGCAGCCCCGGCGCCAGGTGCGTGGCCGGCAGGTCGATCACCAGGCGGGAGGGCCCGCTCAGCGTGAACACCTTGCTGGCGACCTTCTCGGAGAGCGTGAGGGTCAGGCGCGCCGTGCCGGCCGCGTCGCTGGAGAGCTCCACGGCCCGCACGGTCGCCGCGGCCCGACTGGCCTGCGGCAGGCAGGCAAAGGCCACGAGGGCCGCCGTAAGCAGCAGCCGCAGGACCGTCGGGCGGGAAATAGCGGGCGCGGCCGTCATAGACATAAATCTAAGTCCGGCCGGGCAGTTTTTCAAGGAATAATAGGAAGATAGGCACACATCATGATGTGCGGTCTTTCATCAGGCAGGTCAGCCACGCCTGGCCCGGGCCCGACAGGGCCGCCAGCTCCGCCCGATGGCCGTTGGCGCCGCAGCTCAGGGTCAGCCGTGCGTCCGGTGCCGGCAGGTAGCCCTGCCCCTTCTCGGGCCATTCCACCAGCCACAGGCTGCGGCCCGCGTGATAGTCCCGCACGCCCAGGTTCTCCAGCTCCTCCGGATCCAGCAACCGGTACAGGTCCAGGTGCAGCACCTGCCAACCGGCCAGCTCGTAGTGTTCCAGCAGCCCGTAGCTGGGACTGCGGACCCGCCCGACGACGCCCAGGGCCTGCAGCAGGCCGCGCGCAAAGGTGGTCTTTCCCGCCCCCAGGTCGCCGACCAGTTCGATGACAAAGGGCTGGGGTTCGCGCGGCAGGCAGCGGGCGGCCGCGCCGCCGAGCGCCTGGGTCTGCACCTCCGTCGGCAGGTGCAGGAGGTGACTCACCGGTTCACCCAGTTCCGCAGTTCCCGGGCCACTTCCCCGGCCAGCAGCCCGCGCTGACCGCCGCGGGCCAGCTGGTCGCCGGCGCCGGCGTGGGCCATCACCGCGGCGCGCGTCGCCAGGCCCGGGTCGTGGCACTGGGCGAGGATGCCGGCGATCGCGCCGGTCAGGACATCGCCCATCCCGGGGATCGCCATGCCGGGATTGCCCCGCTCGCACAGCGAGGAGACGGTATTCGGGGACGCCACCAGGGTGCCCGCGCCCTTGAGCACGATGACCCCGCCGCGACGGCTGGCCAGGTGCTCCAGCGCCGCCGGCCGGTTGGCCTGCACGTCGCTGGCGGTCAGGCCCAGCAGCCGCCCCGCCTCGCCCGGGTGCGGCGTCAGGATCCAGTGGTCGCAGCGCTGCTGCTCGGGGCTGGCGGCCAGCAGGTTCAGCGCATCGGCATCCACGATCAGCGGCTGCTCGGCCGGGCGGTTGGTCAGCACGCAGTCCAGCAGCTCCTGCGCCCAGTCGCTGCGCCCCAGGCCCGGTCCGATCGCCACCACGTCGGCGTGGTGCAGCAGGTCCGGCAAGGGCCTGGCGTCCAGCAGCCCTTGGAACATGAGTTCCGGCCTCGGACCGACGACGGCCGTCAGGTGCTCGGGCCGGCTGACCACCGTCACCAGGCCGGCGCCCACGCACAGCGCGGCCTCGGCCGCGAGGCGCACCGCACCCGGCATGCCGGTACCGCCGCCGATGATCAGCACGCGGCCGAAGCTGGACTTGTGGGCGCTGCGCTTGCGGCGCGGCAGCGCCTGCTCGATATCGCTGTCGGTGAGTCGCTGCAGCCGCGGCCGCACCGGCGGCACCTCGACCTCCAGCCCATCAAAGTGCAGGCTGCCCGTGTATTCCGGCCCATCGCCCACGAACAGGCCGGTCTTCAGCGCGATGAAGGTCACCGTCGCATCGGCCCGAACCGCCTGCTCGGCGGCGCCGCTATCCGCATCCAGCCCGGAGGGCACATCCAGCGACAGCACCGGATGGCCGCAGGCATTCATCGCCGCGACCACGGCCGCCGCGGCCGGACGCAGCGGCAGCTGCGCGCCAACGCCCAGCAGCGCATCCACCACGACCTCCACGTCCACCAGCGCCGAGGGCTCGAAACGGCGGATCGTGATGCCGCTGGCCCGCAGCTCCTCGCAGGCCTTCTGGGCATCGCCCTTGAGCCGGCCCGGGTCCACGGCCGCCAGCACCTTCACCTGCAATCCCGCGGCCTGCGCGAAGCGCGCCACGACATAACCGTCGCCGCCGTTGTTGCCGCCACCGCAGACCACCGCGATGCGCAGGGCCGTGGGCCAGCGGCTGCGAAGGATCCGCAGCGCCCCCTCGCCCGCCCGCTTCATGAGCGTGTAGCCGGGGGTGCCTGCGGCAATCGCGCGAGCATCGATGTCCCGGACCTGGGCGACGGAGTAGAGCGCGACGGGAAGTGCCATGCGCAACAGTATACTGATGCGTCATGACCGGATCCCTCCGAGAGCAGGTAGTGCAGCTGGCGCGCCAGCACGACTTCGCCGATGTCGGCGTGACCGGCATCGGCCTGGCCGAGGACGAGGCGCACCTGCTGGCCTGGCTCGCGGCCGGCCGCCACGGCGAAATGGGCTACATGGCCCGCCACGGCACCCTGCGCAGCCGGCCGGCGGAGCTCAAGCCGGGTACCCTGCGCGTGCTCTCCCTGCGGATGGACTACTGGCCTGGGGAGGCGCGCGAGGCCGACAGCGTCCTTCACGACCCGCAGCTGGGCTACATCTCCCGCTATGCGCTGGGGCGCGACTACCACAAGGTCCTGCGCCAGAACCTGGCCCGCTTTGCCGAGGACCTGAAGGCCATCGCCGGCGACCACGACTACCGCGTGTTCGTCGACTCCGGCCCCGTGCTGGAGAAGGCGCTGGCCCGCAACGCGGGCCTGGGCTGGATCGGCAAGCACACCAATCTCATCGCGCGCGACGCCGGCTCCTATTTCTTCCTGGGCGAGGTGCTGACGACACTGCCGCTGGCGGTGGACGCACCAGCCTCGGCGCACTGCGGCAGTTGCAGCGCCTGCATTCCCGCCTGCCCGACGCAGGCCATCGTTGCGCCCCACGAGCTGGATGCGCGCCGCTGCATCTCCTACCTGACGATTGAGCTCAAGGGCGCGATCCCGGAGGAGTTCCGGGTCGCCATCGGCAACCGCATCTACGGCTGCGACGACTGCCAGCTGGTGTGCCCGTGGAACAAGTTCGCCCGCGCCGCCAGCCACCCGGACTTCAAGCTGCGGCATGGGCTGGATGCCCCGCGGCTGAGCGAACTGTTCGCGTGGTCACGGGAGCAATTCGAGACGCGCATGGAGGGCTCGGCGATCCGGCGCATTGGCTACGAGAGCTTCCTGCGCAACATCGCCGTGGCACTGGGCAATGCGCCGAGCAGCCAAGCGAACCTGCAGGCGCTGGCTGCGCGCCGGCACGACGACTCGGCGCTGGTACGGGAGCACGTGGCGTGGGCGCTGGAGCGCCTCAGCGCCGCGTAGCGCGCAGGTTATCGATCAGGCGCGCCTTGCCCAGGCGCGCCGCGGCCAACACCACCAGTTCGCGCGACGCCGGGCCCGGCGCCTGCAGCGTGAGCGCGTCGCGCACGGCGAAGTAATCCGGACGCATGCCGGCCTCCAGCAGCCAGGCCTGTCCCTGGGCTTCGATGCTCTCGTAGTCGCGCTCGCCCGTGTCGATGCGCTTGACCGCCGTCATCAGCGCCGCGTGCAGGCGCGGCGCTACCGCGCGCTCTGCTTCGGTGAGGTAGCGGTTGCGCGAACTCATCGCCAGCCCGTCCGGGGCGCGCACGGTGGCCGCACCGACGACCTCCACCGGAATCGACAGGTCCTGCGTCATGCGCTGGATGATCGTCAGCTGCTGGAAGTCCTTCTCGCCAAACACCGCGACGTCCGCCTGCACGATGCCGAAGAGCTTCGCCACGACCGTGGCCACGCCCTCGAAATGGCCCGGGCGCACCCGCCCGCAGAGCGTCTCGGAGAGGCCGCGCACGTGGACGCGCGTCGCCTGGTCCCTGCCCTGCGGATACATCTCCTCCACCGAGGGCAGGAACAGCAGGTCGCACTGCGCACCCTGCAGCAGCTGCGCATCCTCCTCCGGCGTGCGGGGGTAGCGGTCGAAGTCCTCGTTGGGCCCGAACTGCAGGGGATTCACGAACACGCTGGCCACCACGCGATCGGCGCGGTAGCGTGCCGCCGCCAGCAGGCTCATGTGGCCGGCGTGCAGGTTGCCCATGGTTGGCACGAAACCGATGCGCAGCCCCTGGGCGCGCCAGGCGCTGAGCGTGGCGCGCAGCTCAGCGATACGGGTGACGGTCTGCATGCTCAGAAATTGTGTTCCGCAGCCGGATAACCGCGCGCCTTGACGTCCTTCACATAGGCCTTGATCGCTGCCAGGGGAGTGCCGGCGCCGGCCATGAAGTCCTTGACGAAGCGGGGCTTGCGGCCCGTGGTGATGTCCAGGATGTCGTAGAGCACCAGGATCTGACCATTGGTGTCGCCGCCGGCGCCGATGCCGATCACCGGCACCTCCAGCGCCTGCGTGATGGCCTTGCCCAATTCCGCCGGTATGCACTCCAGCAGCACGATGTCGGCGCCCGCGGCCTGCAGGTCGCGCGCGTTCTGGATCATCTTGGTCGCTGCATCCTGCTCGCGACCCTGCACGCGAAAGCCGCCCGTCTTGTGCACGGACTGGGGCTTGAGACCCAGGTGCGCGCAGACGGCGATGTCGTGGCTGGCCAGGAACTCCACGATGCGGATCTGCTCCGCACCGCTCTCCAGCTTGATCATGCGCGCCCCGCCCTCCTGCATCAGGCGCACCGAGTTGGTGAGTGCCTGTTCGCGCGACGGGTAGCTCATGAAGGGAAGGTCTGCGACCAGGAACGGCCGGTGCAGGCCGCGGGAGACGGCCTTGCAGTGGTAGATGACGTTGTCCACGGTCACCGGCACCGTGGTGTCGTGCCCCTGGATCACCATGCCCAGGGAATCCCCGACCAGCACGACATCCACGTCCGCCTCATCCAGCAGTGCCGCGAAACTCGCGTCGTAGCAGGTCAGGCAGGCGATCGGCTCGCCGTCCTCGCGCATCTTGTGCAGCGTGGAGAGCGTTACCGGCGGACGCGCCGAATCGCGCAGCTGCAGATGGGTATACATGCGGGGAGCTTGAAGCAGACGCCGGGGACAATCAACCGCGGCCCGGCGGGGCGGCGGGCGGGATCAGAGGGCCTGGTTGCGCAGCGGGTTGTAGTAGAGGCGGCCGCGGTTCATCCGGCCAATCGCCGCCAGGAGCTCCTCGTAGTCGGCTGCGTTGTTGACCGGGTCGATGGAGGTGGCGTTGACGATCAGCAGGGGGCTGGCCTCGTACTCGTGGAAGAACCGGGCGTAGGCCTCGTTCAGGCGCTCCAGGTACGCCGCGTCGATCAGGCTCTCATAGGCGATGCCGCGCCGCCCGATGCGATCCAGCAACACCGGCACCGGCGCCTGCAGGTACACCACGAGGTCGGGCTTGGGAGCCTCGATCGCAAGCTTGTCGTGGACCTGCTCGTAGAGCTTGAACTCCTCCTCGTCCAGCGTGATGCGCGCAAACAGCCGGTCCTTGGCGAGCAGGTAGTCGGCCACCCGGACCGGGGCGAACAGGTCGTGCTGCTTGAGCGCCGCCAACTGCTGGGCCCGCTGGAAGAGAAAATACAGCTGGGCAGGCAGCGCGCCCACGCGGGGGTTGCGGTAGAAACGCTCCAGGAACGGGTTCTCGGCGGCCTGCTCGAGCACGGTCTCGGCGGAGAAGCTGGTGGCGAGCTTGCGTGCCAGCGAGGTCTTGCCGACGCCAATCGGACCCTCGACGACTATGTAGCGGTGCGCTGTACCAGCCGTCATCGGCGACGTTCCTTGCCCCGTAGGGGTAGTTTCATGCTGAGCCGGCGCACGCCAGCACCCGGATGCCGTCGCCGCTGAGGCGGGAGGCCAGCGCCGCCACTCGCCCCTGACCCGGGATGTCCAGGTCCGGCGCGATGTCAGCCAGAGGATACAGAACGAAGTTGCGCTCCACTATCCCGGGATGCGGGAGCGTGAGCTCCGCACTCTCAAGGCGCGTCCGGCCATGCACCAGCAGGTCCAGGTCGATGACGCGCGGCCCCCAGCGGACGGTGCGCACGCGGCCGCGCGCAGTCTCGATCGCACGCAGCTCCACCAGCAGCTCGGGTGCCGACAGCTCCGTCAGCACGCCGGCCACGGCGTTGACAAAGTCATCCTGCTCCACCGGTCCGAAGGGACGGGTCGCGTAGAGGCGCGAACGGGCCACCAGCATCGTGCGCGGGAGCCGCGCGAGGTGCTCGAAGGCCGCCTCCACCTGCTGCCGCGGACCACCGACATTGCTGCCAATGCCGATGTACGCGGGAATCAGTCGCCTCATGCCGGGCCGGCAGGCCGCCGACGGCGACGCCTGCGGCGCGGGCCCGTACCCTCCTCGCCCGCTTCGCCGCCCTCTGGTGCGCCGCCCGAGCCGTGCGCACGCTCGAGCTTCTCCACCATGCGCTCGCGCTCCTCCGGGCCCACCTCCTGCAGGCGGGTCCACCAGTCGGCCGTGGCCTTGGGGGCCATGCCGATCTGGGCGCGCAGCAGCAGCAGGTCGAAGGCCGCGCGAAAGCGCGTCATCTCCAGCGTGCGCAGTGCGCGGCGACCGCGCGGCTGCTCCAGGCGGGGCTGCATCGCGTACATGTCCCGAATGCCCATCGAGAAGCGCTTGGGAATCGTGACGCGCTGCTGCGCCTCGTAGACCGCGCGGTCACAGGCGTCCAGGATCGCCCCCGTGTCGTGCCAGCGCTGCGGCGGCTGCGCCTCGATGTGGCGGGCGATCGGCCCGTACAGCAGCAGCGCGAACAGGAAGGTCGGCGTCACCGGCTTGCCGGCCTGCACGCGCTGATCCGTATTCTCAAGTCCCGCCACCAGCAGCTTCTCGACGAGGCTGCCGGCATGGCGGTCCAGGTATTCCGAGACGGTCGGATACAGCACGCGCAGCAGGCCGCGCCGCTGCAGCACGTGCAGGGACTTGGCGCCGTGGCCCGTCAGGAAGAGCTTCAGGGATTCATCGAACAGGCGGGCCGCGGGCACCTGGGCGAGCAGCTCGCGCAGGGGCGCGATCGGCGCCTCGGTGGCCGGATCCAGCGTGAAGCCCAGCTTCGCCTCAAAGCGCGCGGCGCGGAGCATGCGCACCGGATCCTCGCGGTAGCGGGTCTCCGGGTCGCCGATCAGCCGCAGGCGCCGGGCAGCGATGTCCTCGAATCCGCCGACGTAGTCCCACAACGAGAAATCATCGATGTTGTAGTACAGCGCATTGCAGGTGAAGTCCCGGCGCCAGACGTCATCATCGATCGTGCCGTAGGTGTTGTCGCGCAGGATACGGCCCTGATCGTCCAGCAGTCGGTCCTGCGGGCCCTCATCCGGCGTATCCACGGCCACGGCCTCATCCGAGTCGTCCCCGTCATCGGAGACGGCGCCGACCTCAGGCAGGATGTCCGGATCCGCGTCCGGCTCCTCGCCTTGGGATGGGGCGCTGGAGGCGCGGAAGGTGGCCACCTCGATGATCTCGCGACCAAAGAACACGTGTGCCAGGCGAAAGCGCCGACCGATCAGACGGCAGTTGCGGAACAGGCGCTTGACCTCCTCCGGACGCGCACTGGTGGCGACGTCAAAATCCTTGGGCTCGATCCCCAGCATCACGTCGCGCAGGCAGCCGCCGACCAGGAAAGCCTGGTGGCCGCCCTCGCGCAGCTTGTAGAGCACGCGCAGCGCGTTGGGCGCGATGAACTTGCGCGAAACCGTGTGTTCGGAGCGGGAGAAAATGCGGGGCGTCACAGCCTGGGCTGCGGGGACCAATTCAGCGGAGTCAGGGTTCAAGGGGAGATATTCCGGGCGTATTACGCTTGAGCATTGGATAAGGACGCCTATAATACCGCGCCCTCGGGGTCATTGACCCAAAACGCTCCCTTCGTCTAGAGGCCCAGGACATAGCCCTCTCAAGGCTAGTACACCGGTTCGAATCCGGTAGGGAGCGCCACCTTTTCAAGGACTTACTGTACCGCAGGGCCCTCGCCCCGCCGTCACTGACGTCCTGAACGCCGGTTATAGCCGAACGCGCGTCTGCGGACGCAAGAATTTAAGCTACCACCCGATTGGCGATACCGCGGACCCACCGGACCTCGCCTGCAACCCCTTTCGCACCGCCCGCCTGCCGGCTGCCGCCCCCTCCCGGGCTAGACGATCTTGCAGGGGACGAGCACGTCCTCGTCGAAGGGGTAGATCGAGCACAGCCGGTGATAGCCGTCGGCGACAATCACCCGCCCGTTCGCGGTGTCGCGCACCAGCAGCAGCGGGGAGAGCGCGGTGCCGGCGAGGATCTTCTTGCGGTTCTTCGCCACGTGGGAGTTGCTCGCGTCCAGCAGCGGTAGCGAGGCGGCGCGAAAGATGTCCTTGCCCTTGAAGCCCGTCATGCGGGCGCGGCGCAGGCCCTGCACGAGCCGGCGCACCGTGGCCGGTGGATAGATAAGAGAGAGATAGGAGGCCGCCGCCGGGTAATCATGGTCCTCCGGTTCGGTCAGCCACTTGATCTTGGGTTTCGCCATGCGCTGCGCCATCTCCTCGCGTTGGAGCGGTGCGCCACGGCGGCGCACCGTTTGAAGTCGCGATGCCCCCGCGCCAGGTCGGCGTCTGCGCCGCCCGGCGCGCGGCCGCTACGCCAGCAGGGCGCTGAGCGCCGTCGCCACGCCGACCACCGCGGCAAAGCCGCCGGCGATCGGGAACATCAGCCGCCGACCCAGGAAATACAGCGAGGAGAGCACCAGACCCAGCTCCAGGAAACCCTCGCCCAGGTCAAATCGCAGTGCCAGCGCCTCGGCATGCTCCGTCTTCTTGTCCTGAGTCTCGGCCTTTGTCTTGATCTCCTCGGCGTCGGCGGAGTACTTCGCACGCTGCTTGTCGAACAGCTCGTGCGCTGCGGCAGCCTTGGCCGCATCCAGCACCGAGACGATGTCCGCGCCAACGCTGCTGACATGCTCGCGGATCTTCTTCGCCTGGTAGTACGACCACTGGTCGTTGGCCTCGGTCCGGAAGATCACCGCCGCCGTGTGCTGCCGATGCGCGGCGATCGTCACGACCGCCAGCACGATGCCGATCACGCCAACGAGAAACCCAACGCGCCTGCCAACCGGATCATCCTCTGCGCCGTGATGACCGGTGTGTACCTCGATCTCAGCCATGGGTCGTCTTCTCTGCCGTCTTGACGCCAGCCTCGGCCACCGGGGCGGGCGCAATGCGTGCCGCGTCCACGGAGGCTGCCGGAGCCGCAGCGGGCTCGGCCTCGGGCTCCTTCTGCGCCTCGTTCATCGCGTTCTTGAAGCCGCGGAACGCACCACCCAGGTCGGCGCCGATGGTCTTGAGCTTCTTCGTGCCGAACACGACGAGGCAGATCAACAAAATGATCAACAGATGACGTGGCGAGAACAGATCCATGAGTCACTCCTGGCACGGACTGCAGTGATAGAGGCCTATTATCGCCCAAAGTTTCAAGTTGCGGTCGCCTTGCTACGCCGGGCCGACATCACCACGGCGCGGGTACCCCCCACGCCGCCTGCCCGCTCTGCAGGGCCTCCCAGAGGGGCTGGCGCCCCGCGCGGGTTCGCGCGGGGTGGGGATGCCTACCCCTCGCCCCGCGGCATCGGGCGCGTGGGGATCTCCCCCAGCAGCCCCCCCACGCCCATCGCCATGATGTCGCGCGGCGCGACCTCGATGCCGCAGGCCAGGCGGCGCAGCACGAAGTCGAACCCGTTGAGCTTGGGCGAGCGGGCGCAGGTCGGAATGCCCACCACCCTGCAGCGGCCGCCCGCCCGCGGCACCTCCCCCAGCAGCAGCAGGTTGCCGGGGTCCACCGGCATGCCGGCATGCAGCACGCGGCCCCCGCCGGCCACCACGCCCGCCGGCACGACATCGGCCCGGTCCACGGTCGCCGCGATGCCGGAGATGAGCACGACGTCGATGTCCGGCCGCGCGACCAGGCTCGCCAGCGCCTGGGCAATCGACGCCGCATCGTGCGCCACCACCCTTTCGGTCAGCAGGTTCGCCGCCAGCGGCTGCAGGCGTTTTTGCACGGCTTCGCGCATCTTGGCCAGCACCGCCGCGCGCGTGTCCGGCAAGCGCGTCAGCACCAGGCCCACGCCCACCCCGAGGTAAGGAGCGACCTGGATCGCACCGTGAGCGCCCTGCGCGCAGCCCATGGCCGTGGCCAGCGCCGTGTCCGGCGCCGCATAGGGAATGACCTTGATGGTGGCCAGCATCTGCCCGGCCACCACGGGTTCATAGTCCGGCAGCGTCGCCACCGTCAGCGATTCGTGCACGGCGTTCAACGCGTGAATGCGCGTCGCATCCACCCGCACCAGGCCCGCCACGCGCGCGCGCAGGTTCGCCCGCCCGGTGATCGCCACGCCGCAGTCCACCTGCTCACCGGCAAGGGACTGCGCCAGGCGGCGGGCCGCCTCATCCTCGTGCACATCGCCGTCCTGCAGGCGCGCCGCGACGATCCGCGCCACGCCCGCCTGCGCCAGCCGCGCCACGTCGGCGGCGCTCAAGCGCCGCCCCTTCTTGAAGGTCTCGTCGGTGAACTTCAAACTGTGGACGAGGATGCAGCCGACGGCGTCGGCCACCGCTACCTCGCCAAACATCATGAGCGCGGCTCCCGCAGCCGCTGCGTCATCTGGGCCAGCACCGACAGGGCGATCTCCGCCGGCGTGCGTGCGCCGATCGCCAGGCCCGCCGGTCCGTGGATGCGCGCCAGCTGCGGCGACGTGTAACCCTCGGCCGCCAGGCGCTCCAGCCGCCGGGCCTGCGTGCGGGTGGAACCCAGCGCAGCGATATAGAAGACATCCGAGGACAACACACAGCGCAGTGCCGGATCATCGATCTTCGGATCGTGCGTGAGCAGCACCACGGCCGTGCGCGCATCCAGCGCAACGGTCTCAAAGGCCTCCTGCGGCCAGACGTTGAGCAGCGTCACCCCCGGGAAGAGCCCCGCGCGCGCGAAGCCCGCCCGCGGGTCGATCACGGTGACGGCATAGCCCAGCGTCTGCGCCAGGCCGCACAGGGCCTCGGCGATGTGCACCGCGCCGACCACGATCAGGCGCAGCGGCGGGTTGCGCGGGCAGACCAGCCGTTCCACCCCGCCCTCGGCCAGGAGCACCGCGCGGTCGGTGGCCAGCGCGCTGCGCACGGCCTGGGCCAGCTCGGTGCTCACGTCCTGCCCGAGGTCCGCCAGGCCCAGCACCTGCTGCGGACCGCCATCCAGCGGCGTCACCAGCGCGACGGCGCGGCCGGATTCTTGCGCCCCCTGCAGCGCCCGTAGGGTTTCGCGTCGCACCGGCTACTCCAGCGGCTCGACGAAGACGCGGATGCGTCCGCCGCAGGCCAGCCCGACGGCCCAGGCCTGCTCGTCCGTGACCCCGAAGGCGAGCACCTGGGTCTGGCCGGTGCGCATGACCTGCTGCGCCGCTTCGATCACGGCGACTTCCACGCAGCCCCCGGAGACGGACCCGGCGAAATCCCCGCCGGCGTTGCACACCAGCTGGCTGCCGGCGGGCCGCGGGGCAGACCCCCAGGTCTCCACCACCGTGGCCAGGGCCACGGGCTGGCCGGACTCTCGCCAATTAAGAGCTATTCTCAACAAATCGTCCGGGGCTGAGGAGGTCTGTGTCATGGATGCAAGTCTACCGTCCCGGCCGCGACGGTCCCATAATGCGCGCACTTAGGCTGGCCATTCCGCCTGCCTGTTCGTTCCGACCCTTGAGGACTCCATGACTACGCTCGACGTCAATGGCAAGAAGCTTGAGACCGACGCCTCCCCGGACACGCCGCTGCTCTGGGTACTGCGCGACAACCTGAACCTGACGGGCACCAAGTTCGGCTGCGGCATGGCCCAGTGCGGCGCCTGCACCGTGCACATCGACGGCCGGGCCACGCGCTCCTGCGTGCTGCCGATCTCCGGGCTGGAAGGCAAGAAGATCACCACGATCGAGAACGTCGGCGCCGAGGCGGTTGGCAAGGCTGTCCAGGAGGCCTGGATCGCCGAGAACGTCGCCCAGTGCGGCTACTGCCAGTCCGGCCAGATCATGAGCGCCACCGCCCTGCTCGCCGGCAACAAGCAGCCCACCGATGCGGACATCGATGCGGCCATGACCGGCAATATCTGCCGCTGTGCCACCTACGTGCGCATCCGCGCCGCCATCAAGCGTGCTGCTGCGGCCCTGGCCTGATGGCCCGCTGCACCTGCAAAGGAACTCGCACATGAACGACAAGCAGAATGCATTCACCGGCTCGATTGTCCATGCGGACTCGCTGCCGGACTTCAACCGCCGCGGCCTGCTGAAGGCCGGCGCGGGCCTGACCCTGGCCGTGATGGCCGGCCCGGTCCTGACCGCCTGCGCCGAGAAGGGCGCGGGCACGGCGGCCACTGGCGGACCACTCGCCCCGGGCGCCTTCGTGCGCATCGGTGCGGACAACGTCGTGACGGTGACCGCGCGTAACGCGGAAATCGGCCAGGGCATCTACACCGGCCTGTCCACCCTGATCGCCGACGAACTGGATGCCGACTGGAGCCAGGTCGTCGTGGAGGCCGCGCCGGCGAACCCCGCGGTGTACGGCAACCCCGCCTTCGGCCCGAACATGCAGGGCACCGGGGGCAGCAATTCCATCGCCAGCTCCTGGGACGCGATGCGCCAGGCCGGCGCCACGGCCCGCACGCTGCTGGTGGCGGCCGCCGCGCAGGAATGGAAGGTTCCGGCCGGCGAGATCACCGTCTCCAAGGGCGTCGTGAGCCACGCGGGCAAGAACAAGAGCGCCAAGTTCGGCGAGCTGGTCGGCGTCGCCGCCAAGCTGCCGGTGCCCAAGGACGTGCAGCTCAAGGATCCCAAGGCCTACACGCTGATCGGCAAGGATGCGGCGCGCGTGGATGCCGTGGCCAAGTCCACCGGGACGGCCGTCTACACGCAGGACATCAAGCTGCCGGGCATGCTGGTTGCCGTGGTCATCGCCCCGCCGCGCTTCGGCGCGACGCTCAAGCGCTTTGATGCCGCGGCCGCCAAGGCGATGCCGGGCGTCAGCGATGTCGTGGCCTTCAAGCACAGCGTGCGCGACGGCGTCGCGGTGCTGGCCAAGGACTACTGGACCGCCAAGAAGGCCCGCGAGCTCGTCAAGGTCGAGTGGGACGAGAGCCAGGCCTACAAGCTCAGCACCGAGAAGCAGTTCGCCGAGTACAAGGCGCTGGCCGCCAAGCCCGGCGTCGAGGCCCACAAGGAGGGCGATGTCGCCAAGTCCGGCGCCGTGCGCTACGTGGAGGCCGCCTACGAGTTCCCGTACCTGGCCCACGCCGCCATGGAGCCGCTGAACTGCGTGGCGCACATCACGGCCAACGGCTGCGAGCTGTGGACGGGCGCGCAGCTGCAGTCCATGGACCAGGGCATGACCGCGGCGCTGCTGGGCATCAAGCCCGAGCAGGTCAAGATCAACACCCTGTTCGCCGGTGGCAGCTTCGGCCGCCGCTCCAACCCCAAGTCCGACTTCGTGCAGGAGGCTGTGGCGATCGCCAAGGCCGGTGGCAACGGCAAGCCGGTCAAGCTCGTCTGGTCGCGCGAGGACGACATGCGGGGCGGCTTCTACCGCCCGGCGTTCTTCCACACGCTCAAGGCCGGCATCGATGCGAAGGGCGAGCTGGTGAGCTGGCAGCACCGCCTGGTCGGCCAGTCGATCCTGGAAGGCACGCCGCTCATGCCGCCGGGCCTGCCGATCGACCCGCTGTCCGTCGAGGGCGCGGCCAACATGCCCTACGCCGTGCCGAACCTGCTGGTGGACGTGCACACCCCGAAGTCGCCGGTGACGGTGCAGTGGTGGCGGTCGGTGGGTTCCACCCACACCGCCTTCTCCACCGAAAGCTTCCTCGACGAGGTGGCGCGGGCGACCAAGAAGGACCCGGTGGAGCTGCGCCGCTCCCTGCTGGCCAAGCATCCGCATCACCTGGAGGCGCTGAACCTGGCGGCCGAGAAGGCCGGCTGGGGCACGCCCCTGGCCAAGGGCCGCGCGCGCGGCGTCGCCGTGCACGAGTGCTTCGGCAGCGTCGTGGCGCAGGTGGTTGAGGTCACGCAGCTGGCGGCCAACAAGTACAAGGTGGACCGCGTGGTCTGCGGCGTGCATTGCGGCCGGCAGGTGAACCCCAACATCGTCGCGATGCAGGTGGAGTCCGCCATCGGGCTGGGCCTGGGCGCCGCCATCTCCGGCGGCATCACGCTCAAGGACGGCGCCGTGGTGCAGTCGAACTTCCACGACTACCCGGTGCTGCGCATGAACCAGATGCCGGCGGTGGAGGTGCACGTCGTGGCCTCCGAGGACAAGCCCACCGGCATCGGCGAGCCCGGCCTGCCGCCGATTGGGCCGGCGGTGGCCAACGCCATCGCGCTGCTCAGCGGCAAGCCGCTGCGCAAGCTGCCGTTCAGCACGGCAGGGGTGAGCTTTGCCTAGGCCGTAAGGCGCAGGCGGCCCTCGAAACAGTCCGTTTCGAGACCCACGGCCGCCTGCAGTTGGAAACGACGCCCCGTTCGCGGGGCGTCGTCGTTTTGGCGCCCTGTGGGGGACTTACCCCGGACCCTGCCCGGCCCCACCGGGTCGCCGACCCCACCCGTCAGCAGCGGGATGCCGGCGCGCCGGCTCCCCAAACGACGATGCCCGTGGCTTGCGCCACGGGCATCGTTTCAATCCAGTCTACCCGGGACACCACCCGCCTCCCGCGCACGCCGGCCGACCGGCGCCGAGCGGGCCAGCTCCGCGGCTCGAAGGCCGTGGCCTGCGTCGGCTGCTGCCGCCTAGCGGAACATGTTGTTGGAGGTGTGGTCCCCGCCCATCCAACGCTTGAGGTCCGCGTGGGCATTTTCCCTGCGGATCTTGCCAATCTTCTCCGCATCCGGATGATCCAGCGTCAGCTCCAGGATCATGCCGTTGGGGTCCGTCACGTAGACCGAGCGGCAATAGCCGTGCTCCAGCACATACACGGCCGGCTCCTGGTAGCCCGCCGCCGCGAGGCGCTGCTCGATGCCTTCCTGGGTCTCCTTATCCACATTCAGCGCGATGTGGTGGAACGGGGAAGCAGGCATCTTCGGCCCGAAGAGCTGGGCATCCTCGGGATTGGCGAACTTGAAGAAGGCCAGCGCGCTGCCATCCGCCAACTCGAAGAACAGGTGGCAGTACACGCGCTCGGCGCCGAACAGCATGTCCGACTCTGACCACGTGGCGACCAGCGGCAGCCCGATGAGCTCCTCGTAGAACTTGCGTGTGGCCTCGAGGTCGTGGGTCACGTAAGCCGTATGATGGAGCCGTGCAGGGCGCTTTTGTACAGTTGTCATATCCGCAAATACCTCTAGGTCAGAAGCGGTAGCTTAAATCCAAGCCGTACCGTCTTGGCAAGGCCTTCCACAGGAACCCGCCCGGCGAGAATTCGGCATTGTACTTCCTGTCCGCCAGGTTCTTAGACCACGCTGTCAGGGACCATTTCTCCGCTTCCAGGCCCAGGCGCAGGTTGAGGAGGGAAACCCGGTCCCGGGAGGTCACGTTGTACGGGTCCCGGCACGTCCCGCCGATGCGCTGGAAATCCAGGCGCAGGCTGCCGCTCCGGCCATCGCTCAGGGGCTGGCGGCACGGGGTGCCGGCGTTGAAGGTCCTCTTGGACACCCGCGGCACCGGGTTGCCGACCACGCAGGCATCCTGCATGCGGGGGATTTCGCTGTCCGTGTAGCCGAAGTAGGCACACACATCCAGCCGGTGCGTGGGCTTGGCGCTGACCTCCAACATCCGCGCCCTTGTCGGTCGCGTCCAGGTTGCCCAGGTTCTGGGTGGCGTTGGCGGCGAGGAAGTTGAAGAAATACCCGTTCGTGGACTTCCTGCGATACAGGCTGAGTCCGACGTTCCGGCGATGCTGCAGTCCGTGAGCCAGCAGATTTCCCAAGACCTCCGTAGCGCACCGGGCCTCTCACCCAACGCCAACGCCGGGGTGCCCGCGGGAGTGCTCGGGGCTTGGATTTACTCGGTATCATCGGACCCGCAACCCGCGCAGTTTTCGTTTCGCCATACACAATCCAAAAGAGATGACGCTCGACACCTTCCCGCCAGGGGCCCCGGCCGGCGATGCGTCGCAGGATCAGTTCCTGCCGATCGACGATGGCCAGCTGCGCTTTCGCGATGTCGGTCGCGGCCCTGCCGTCCTGCTGCTACACGGCTGGACGCTGGACCTGGAGATGTGGGCGCCGCAGTTCGCCGAGCTCGCGCGGGACTATCGACTGGTGGCGCTGGACCGGCGCGGCTTCGGCTGCTCCAGTGGCTCCCCTCGCCTCGCCAGCGACGTGGCTGACGTGCAGCGGCTGTGCCGGCACCTGCGGCTGGGTCCCGTCGCGCTGGTGGGCATGTCCCAGGGTGCGCGCGTTGCCTTGAAACTCGCGCAACTCCTGCCGGATCAAGTCTCCTGCGTGGTGCTGGACGGGCCGCCGGACCTGCGCACCGGCGCCGCGGCGGCGGCGGACGATGATCTGCCGCTGACCTGGTATCGAACGCTCGTGCGGGAACACGGCCTGGAAGCGTTCCGCCAGGAATGGAGCAAGCACCCGCTGGCGCAGCTGCGTACGGCCGACAGCCGCTCCCGCGAACTGCTCGCCAGGATGATTGCCCGCTACCCGGGCAAGGACCTGCGATCCCGCAGCGAGCCCACGGGTGGCAGCGCCGAACCGGAGATGCCCGCCCCCCTGCGTATCCCGACGCTCGTGCTCAACGGGGAATTCGACCTGGAGAGCCGCAAGCGCGCCGCCGAGGCGCTGGTGCTGGAACTGCCCGAATCCGAGTACGAGATCATCCCGGCGGCCGGGCACTTGCCGAACCTGGACAACCCCAGGGCCTACAACGCGATTCTCCGTGACTTCCTGTCACGGCATGTCGCCCTTCCACCCCGTCACAGCCGACAGGACCACCCATGACCCGGATACTTGTTTTGTACTACAGCAGCTACGGCCACATCGAAGCCATGGCCCAGGCGCAGGCCGAGGGCGCTGCCCGGATAGCCGGCACACAGGTCGCCATCAAGCGCGTACCGGAGACGGTTTCCGAGGAGGTCGCCGCGAAGTCGGGCTTCCGCCTCCACCAGCCGGCCCCCCTTGCGACCCCGGACGAACTGGACCAGTACGACGCCATCCTCTTCGGCACGCCCACGCGCTTCGGCAACATGGCCGGACAGATGCGCAGTTTCCTGGACCAGACGGGTGCCCTGTGGGGACGCGGCGCCTTGGTCGGCAAGGTGGGCAGCGTGTTCTGCAGCACGGCCAGCCAGCATGGCGGGCAGGAAACCACCCTCACCTCCTTCCACACGACGCTGCTGCATCACGGGATGCTCATCGTCGGGCTGCCCTACACCCACAAGGCCCTGACGTCGATCCGCGAGGTCAGCGGCGGAACGCCCTACGGGGCGAGCACCATCACGGGATCGGGCGAGGAGGCACGCATGCCGACGGCCTCGGAACTGGATCTGTGCCGCTTCCAGGGCGAACACGTGGCCCGGATCAGCAGCCAGCTCGTCGCGGGCGCCCGCGCCTAGCGAAACGCCCTCGAGGCAGCAGCCGGCCCACGCCCCCGCGAACTTGCCGGTCGCGCCCGGGTGGCGGGTCCGGCGAAAACGCCGCGGCGTGCTGCCGGTGAAGCTGCCTCAGGGTGATGCCGGCACAGGCATCCCTCCAGTAAAACGCAAAGGGGAAGCCCAGCTTCCCCTTTGCGATCAACCGGCCTGCCCTGCCGCAGGCCACGGTACCGGACAGCCCCGACCAGGGCTCCCCGGTCTGCCGGGGCGCTAGGCTTTGCCCAGCGCAGATACCCCGCCCACTTGCGCAAGCTTGGTCTTGCGCGGAGCGGTTTCCTTCAGGAACAGGGCGACGAAGAAACCGAGCACGAGGCCGCAGGCCGCGAAGTAAAGCGCCGACTTCAGTCCGTACGTGCCGGCGAGGTTGCTCGCGATGATCGGGCTGATGCCGCCACCGACGAACTCCCCCGCGAAGATCACGAAACCGGCCATGGAAGCCAGCATGCCGGGAGGCGCGGCCTCCGCGGCAACCGGGCCCGCCAGGATCGCCAGCGCCGCGAAGTTGAACATCGAGGCGAAGAACAGCAGTGTCCACAGCGTGGTCGTGTTCTCCGGCCCGGCCTGCGTGAAGAAATACAGGGCAACGGCCGCGAGGATGTAGGACGCCAGCGTCGAGAGCTTGCGACCGATGAAGTCCGACAGGGCGGGCATCGCGAACTGGCCGATGGCACCGCCCACGCCGACCGCCGAGAAGACATTGCCGGCAGTGATGGGATCAAGCCCCAGGCCCGCACCCAGGGGCGCGGTGAGGTAGGCCGTGAGCATTGCAGCGATCACGAAGATGCCGCCCATCGCGCAGATCAGCGTCAGCGGAGCCACCTTGGCGTTGCGGTGGCCGAACATGCCCCGCAGCGAGGTTCCCTCTGCGCCCTGGCCGGTATCCGCGCGCTTCGCAGGCTCGCGCACCACCAGCCACATGAGGACGGCCATCACCACGCCCGGCGCGCCGACCAGCAGGAAGACCGTGTGCCAACTGTGGCTGTCTAGAAGGCGCGTCGCGATGACCGGACCCAGAGCCAGGCCAAACAGCGAGATCATGCACTGGAAGATGCCATTGTTCAGGCCGCGCCGTTCCGGCTTCGACGCCTCGACGGCAACCGCGACACCGGTGGAAGCGACGGGGCCCTCGGAGATGCCCATGATGACGCGCACGATGACAAGGGCCATCACCGAGCCCGCCATGCCGCTGAACGCGGACATCAGCGAGAAGACCAGGATGGCGGGTACGAGCACCGCACGCCGTCCGACCTTGTCCGCGAGATATCCCATCACGAAGGCCGAAGCACCCCAAGCCATGCCAAGGTACCCGGCCATGGCGCCGCCGTCCGCCGGCGAGAGCCCGAGATCCTTGCCCATCGTGGAATTCGGCGACTGCAGGATGATCGGAAGAATGAAACGGTCGAGACCCACCAGGCCGAACGTGATGCTCAGCAACAGGATGATCTTCCACTCGTAGCTCGTATCCCAGCTCTTGTTTTCTTGTGCCATGTAGCCCCCCTGGCTTTTTTTCGGGTTCACCGGAGTATACCCCGAGAACATCCGTAAGGGGCACTGCGGGGCCCTGGCCAGCGGCGGGAAGGCGGCGCACGCTCCGACCAGCAGCCCGCCCGACGGCGTGCCTGGCTACCGGAGGTCAAACGTCCGGCCGCAAGACGCCTGGTCCGCTGCGAGCGGGATCCTGATTCTTGCGGCGGGAGCCGCCGCGGTGGCCCCAGGTCCCTCCCCGGCAGGTCAAGCCAGGCGTCTGTTCAGGGACGGCCAGGTCCTTGACTTGTCAAAGGGAGGTCTGCACGCGAGGAAATGGCGTCCCCAAGGGGATTCGAACCCCTGTCGCCGCCGTGAAAGGGCAGTGTCCTGGGCCTCTAGACGATGGGGACGTCGGGGCGGGCCGGATTGTACTGTGAACCGGGTACCTGAGGCGAGCCTCAGGGCCAACAAGATCAAGCGCTCGGCCCCTTGCTCCCTTCCCTGGGTGCGTCATCCCTGACGGGCACCAAAGCTTGGTGGATCGTCCTTGATCCGGTATCCACAAGTCCCTGGATACCTACTTCCTGTCGCACTGTCGATCCTTCGACGCAGGCCATGCTACGGGGGAGCGGCAAGCCCGGTAATCGGGCAATTCCTTTAGGGATATTCCTGATAAGGCGTGCTGTTCCGGCCGAAAACAGCCCTGATTGCGGCCCTTGGAAGTCCCTCCCGGGGGACGCAGTGCCTGCCCTGGCGCGTGCCCCGGCGGACTCGCGCCAGCGCGCCTCAGCCGCCGGACTCGTCCGGCGACACCACGCCGGTGCGGATCGCGTAACGAACCAGGCCCGCCACGTCATGGATGTTCAAGCGATCCATGAGCTGCTTGCGATGCGTCTCCACCGTCTTGGTGCTGACGCCCAAGCGAAAGGCGATTTCCTTCGTCCCCAGACTCTCGGCGATGAGTTGCAGGATCTCGCGCTGCCGCGCGGTCAGGACGTCCCGCTCCGTATCGTCATCACCCAGGCGGCGCAGGTAGGTTTCCAGCGCCGCCCGCGAGATGTGGGAATCGATGTACTGCTGCCCCGCCATCACGGCCCGCAGCGCGCGCTCCAGTTCCTGTGCGGCGGAGGCCTTGGTGAGGTAGCCCTGGGCCCCGGCGCGCAAGGCCCGCGCCACGTAGTCCTCCGAGGCGTGCATCGACACCATGATCACGCGCGTGGAGGGATGGTCCGTCGCGATGCGGCGAGCCGCCTCCAGGCCGTTCATCCCGTGCATCGAGATGTCCAGCAGGACCACGTCCGGTGCCAGGGAGGCCACCGCCTCCAGCGCCTCGATCCCGCTGGTGACCTCGCCCACGACCTCCATGTCGGCCACGGCGCTCAGGAGCGCACGGATCCCGGCACGCACCAGCAGGTGGTCTTCGGCCAGCAGCACGCGAACGGTCATGCCTTGTCTCTCGCGGATGGGGGGGGCTGCAGGATACGCAACTTCTGGGTGGCGCCTGGCGGCGCACCGGGCAGGCGAATCATGACACGCGTGTCGCCCGGCCGGGACTGCACCTCCACCTTGCCACCCACCAGGCTGGCGCGCTCCTGCATGTTGAGCACGCCCAGGCTCTCGCCGCGCACTGCGCGCTCGTAGGTTTCGCGCACGTCAAACCCGCGGCCGTTGTCCGCCACCATAACCTCCAGCTGGCTGCCGTTATGGCTCACCGTGATCGCCACCTGCGACGCCTGGGCGTGGCGCTGGATGTTGGTCATGGCTTCCTGGACGATCCGGAAACACATCGTCTCCACGTCCGCGTGCAGCGCCGGCAGGGTCTCGGCCTGGAAGCGCAGGCTCAGGCCGGGAACCGCGGCGACCTTGCGGTCCGCGTACCAGCGCAGCGCCGCCGCCAGCCCCAGCAGGTCCAGCTGCGGGGGCCGCAGGTCCAGCGAGAGGTCGCGGACCTGGGCCAGCACCTGGCCCACGATCTGCACGCTGTCTTCGATGCCCTTGAGGTCAGCCGGGTTGGTCGCCCGGCGGCGCAGCGCCTCCAGCTGCAGTTGCAGGCCGGTCAGCGCCTGGCCGACGTCGTCGTGCAGGCCCCGGGAGAGCAGTTCCCGCTCCAGCTCCTGCACCTGCATGATCTTGCCGGAGAGCTGGCGCAGCTGCCGGTTGGCGGCCTCCAGCTCGCGCTGCGAGTCCACGCGCGCGCGCGCATCCTCGCGCTGCTGGCGCCGGCCCTGGGCCTCGCGCATCTCGCGGCGAATGGCCGGGGCGAGCCGGGACGCATGGTCCTTGAGCAGGAAGTCCTGGGCGCCGGCCTTCATCATGCTGACCGCCGCCTCCTCGCCGATCGTTCCGGTGACGAGGAGGAAGGGAATGTCCTTGCCGGTATCGCGCAGCAGCTGCAACGCCTCGGCGCCGCTGAAGCCCGGCATGGAGTAGTCGCAGAGGACCACGTCCCAGCTGCCGTTATCCAGCGCCCGGGCCATCGAATCGGCGGTACAGACGCGCTCGGCCGCTGGCTCCAGTCCATCGCGGCGCAGCTGCCGAAGCATCAACTCCGTGTCGAACTCGGAGTCGTCGACGACCAGGACCCGCAGCAGGAACTGATCCGGTGAGGGCAGGCTCAATCGTCACCTCGTGTCGGCAAGCGGTAGCTCTAACGCGCCTGGGCCTGTTCCGTGCCCCCCGTGCCGCGGGTCTGCGCCGGACGCGGGCCCTTGGATTCCTTGGGCTCGCGGCCGGTCGCGGCCACAATATAGCCGCGCAGCAAGGCCATCGTCTCCGGGTACTGCTTGGGCTCCGGCTCCAGGAAGGCGCGCGCATAGCGGCCGGCGGCGTAGTCCAGGGGCGTCAGGCCACCGGCCTCCTCCGCCTCCAGCTGCGCGCCATCGGCCACCAGCCGCTTCACGGTCGCGTTCCAGCCGTGCTGGGCCGCGCTGTGCAGCGCCGTCAGGCGGGTCCGGTTGCGCGCGTTGACCTGCGCGCCCGCCGCCTGCAGCAGCCGCACGCACTCCACGGCCTCCGCGTCCGTCTTGTAGCGGCCGCGGGTGGGATTCGCGCCGTGGCCCATGCCGGCGGCGACCATCAGCGGCGTCACGCCATCCTCGTTGGGCAGGTCCACCAGCGCCTTGTGCGCCAGCAGCAGCTTCACTGCCGCCACATCGCCGCCCTTGGCCGCGCGCAGCAGCGCGGTGGCCCCCGTGGAGAGCACCTGGTCGCCGCCCCGGTCGAAGATGTAGTTGCGGTACGGCGGGCGCAGCTTGAGCTGGATATTGGGGTTCGCGCCGGCCTCCAGCAGCAGCTGCGCCACGTCCAGGCCGCTCAGGCGGTCCTCGCTGGGCAGGTCCGGCCGGCCACCGCGGGGCAGCGTGTTCATGTCCACCGCGACGTACAGCGGCGTCTGCCCGTACAGGTCCCACAGGTCGACGTCGGCGCCGGCCTGGATCAGATAGGCCGCGAAGTCAAAGTGCAGGTTCATCAGCGCCACCAGCAAGGGACTGGAGCGCTCCGGGTCGGCACGGTTGATATCGGCCTTGCCGGCCAGCAGCGCCTTGGCGCAGTCGATGCAGCCCTCCCGCGCCGCGTAGAGCAGCGGCGTGAAGCCGCCGCGGTTCATGCCCTTGGGCCGCGGCTCGGCCGTGACGCGGCGCTGCCACTCGCGGATGCTGCCGCGGGCATTGACGTCCGCGTGGCTGCCCACCAGCAGCTTCACCATCTCCGCCTGGCTCTGGGCCGCAGCCCACATGAGCGCCGACTGGCCACCCCAGGATTCCTTGGCATTGACCTGCGCGCCGTGCTGGATCAGGAGCCGGGCCGCATCGACGCGGCCGGTACGGGCCACCGCCATGAGCGCCGTCTGCCCCTCGGGATTGCGCGCCTCGACGTCGGCGCCGGCCTTGAGCAGCAGCTCGATGACCTTCGCCTCGCCCAGCGTCGCTGCCTCGGCCAGCGGCGTTGAGCCAAACTCGTTGCGGGCATTGGGATCGGCCTTCGCCCGCAGCAGTGCGCCGACCAGCGCGACGCTGCCGTAGTGGGCGGCGTAATGCAGCGCCGTGGTGCCATCCGGCTCGCGCGACTGCGGATCGGCACCGGCCTTCAGCGCATACAGGGCCGTCTCCGGATCCTGCGACTTCGCGGCCTCCAGGAGCTGGGCGTTCGCGCCCTCACCGGCCAACGCGGGGGCGGCCACCACCGCGGCGAGCGCCGCCATCACGAGTAGGCGCATGGGGCTTCAGAGCTCCTTGATCAGGCCGGTGCTGTCGGCGAACCGCTCCACCGGCACGCCGGCCCGATCCAGCAGCGTGAGGTGCAGGTTCGCCAGCGGCGTATCGGCCGGCATCTGGATGTGCTGGCCACCCTTGATCCGGCCATAGGCCTTGCCGAACACCGCCGCGGGCAGCGGGTTGTTGTTGTGAATATCGCTGTTGCTCATGTTGCTGCCGAACAGGATCAGCGAATGATCCAGCAGGCTGCCGTCGCCGTCCGGCGTCTTGGCCAGGCGGTCGAGGAAGGTGGTGAACACCTTCGTATGGAAGGTCTGCACCTTGACCAGCTTGGCCATCTTCTCGGGGTTGTTCTGGTGGTGCGAGAGCGGATGGAACGCATCCGAGATGCCCAGGTTGTTGTAGGTGCGCATGCTCACCTCGCGCGCCATCATGAACGTGGCCACGCGCGTCAGGTTCGCCTGGTAGGCGAGCGTGATCATCTCGAACAGGAGCTTCAGGTGCTCCTCGAAATCCGCCGGGATACCGACCGGCGCGTCCGGCAGCTGCACGCCGCCCAGCCCCTGGCTCTGCATCTTCTGCACGCGCCGCTCGATCTCGCGCACCGAGTCGAGGTAGTCGGCCACCATCACCTGGTCCGGGCCGCCCAGCCGCTTCGCCAAGGTCCTGGCATCCCCGGCGATGGAGTCCAGGATGCTGCCGGTCTCCCTGACGATCGCGGTGCGCTCATCCGCCGTGTCGCCCTGCCCGAAGAGGCGATAGAACACCTTGCGCGGGTTGTACTCCATCGGCAGCGGCTGGGTGGGGGAGCGGAAGGAGATCGTATTGCCGTAGCTGCAGCCGTAGGCCGGGTCGCAGACCGTGCCGCCCTCGGTGGAGAGCTCCAGCGACGGGAAGGCCGTGTCGTTGCTGATGACCCGCGCCGCCATCTGGTCCAGCGTCGTGCCGGCCCGCGGGTCGTGGCTCACCGCGGGGGCGACGCAGCCCAGCCAGGTGCCGGCGATGATCGCGTGGGGCGTGTTGCTCTCCCCGCCGCGGTTGCGCAGGCCACTGACGATCGTCATGTGGCTCCTGTGCTGGGCGGCAGGCTCGAGGATCTTGGGGATCTCGAACTGCGTGCCCGTGGCCTTCGGCGACCACTCGGCCATCACCGCGCCGTGCGGGAAGTAGATGAAGCCCAGCTTTGGCAGGGGCTTGGCGGCCGTGTCGGCCAGGGCGGTGCTGGCCGGAATCATCGCATCCAGCAGCGGCAGGGCGATGGTGGCTCCGGCGCCCTTGAGGACGGTGCGGCGATCCAGGAACTTCTTGGTGATAAACATCTGTACTGACCTCTTCGGCACTTACGGGACGACCGCGGCCTGCCGGTTCTGCGGCAGCGGCTTGTCGACCGGTACGCGCTTCATCTGGAACTGCGGACTGTTGAGAATGCCCATCAGCAGCGGGACGAACCTGTAGTCGCTCCTGGCGGCCTCGTGGACGATCCCGCGGATGGTCGGCATGTCCTGCCATTCCACCAGCCGCCCCGTCCCGTAGCTCATGAGTTTCTGAGTCAGCGTCTGCACGAACTGGCCCTGGTTGGCGAGCAGTGCCTTGCGCAGGTCGCCGGGACCGTTGACCGGCGTGCCATCCGGCAGCACCGCGGTGGTGTCGATCGCCGAACCCGCCATGCGGTCCTTGTCGCGCCAGTGGCCGACGCCGTCGAAGTTCTCCAGCGAAAAACCGAGCGGGTCCATGACGCCATGGCAGGCATGGCAGGACTTCTGGCCCGCGTGGGCGACCATGAGCTCGCGCACCGAAAGCACCTTGCCACCGGCAACCGGCTCCTTCAGCGCCTCCACGTTCGGCGGCGGCGGGGTCGGCGGTGCACCCAGGATGTTGTCCAGGATCCACTCGCCGCGCAACACCGGGGCGGTCCGGTTCGGATAGGAGGTGACCATCAGCACCGCGCCCTTGCCCAGCAGCCCCGCGCGCGCGCTGTCCGGCAGCGTGACTCTGCGGAAGTTGGCGCCCTTCACGTCCCGGATGCCGTAGTGCAGCGCCAGGGGCTCGTTCAGGAAGGTGTAGTTGGCGGTCAGCAGCTCCGTGACGCTGCGGTTCTCGCGGAACACGCTGTCGATGAACAGGCGCAGCTCCTCGCGGAAGTCCTTGCGCGGGTCGCCGTCGATGTCGCGGTGGTTGGAGGCGTACGGGAAGACGGCTTCGTCCGGCTCGATGTCGGCCAGCTTCTTCATCCCCAGCCACTGGAACGCGAAGTCCGCGGCCAGCGTCTGCGCCTTGCTGTCGGCCAGCATGCGCCGCACCTGTTTCTCAAGTTGCCCGGGCTTGGAGAGCTCGCCGCGCGACGCCACGTCCAGCAGCTCATCGTCCGGCACGTTGCTCCACAGGAAGAACGACAGGCGCGAGGCCAGCTGCAGGTCCGTGAGCCGATAGGTCTCGCCCGGACCGACGTCGGCGGGGGCCTGCTCGGCGCGGTAGAGGAAGTCGGGGCTGGCCAGCAGGCGCGTCAGCGCACCCCGGATGCCCTCATCGAAGCTGCGGCCTTGGCGCGCGGCGCCAAAGGCCTTCACCAGCTCCTGCAGGTCCAGGTCCCCCAGCGGCCGGCGGTAGGCGCGGCGGGCGATGCGGGAGAGGATCTGCTGCGCGCAGGGCAGCTCCTCTGCCTGGCTCTTGGGGTAGCAGGTGAAGATCAGCTTGCGGCTGGCGGTGTCGCTGACGCCACTGGCCTGGAACGGACCCCGCACCTCAAAGCTCTTCACCCGCAGCACGCGGTCCTCGCCTCCGCCCGGCAGCAACGGCGCCAGGCGCGAGTCGGATTCGGCGAAGGTGCGGGCCTGGAAGGTCACGCCCAGCTTGTGCTGGCCGGCCTTGGCCTTGAACCGGATGTTCTTCAGGCGCTTGTTGATCGCATCGACCGACGGGTCGCCCTTCTGGTCGATCGCACGCTGGTCCTCCTCGCCGCCCAGCGTGGTCTCGTAGACCCTCCGGCCGTCCAGCAGCACGACGAGCGAGTTCTTGAACTCCATGCCCTCCACCCACAGCGCGTGGGCCATGTCACCGATGTTGAGCTCGTACTCGCCGTCGGCCGGGAAGATATGGTCCACCACCATGCCGCCGCGGGTACCCAGCGGCAGGCCCTCCACGTGCGTGAGCTGCTTGCCGCCGTCGGTATTGACGTACGGCGTGCCGGCCGGCCGGGCGGCCGGGTTGCCCACCGCCAGCAGCGCGACGTTGCGCGCCGCGGCCAGGTACTGGTCGAGGAACGACGGGGAGACCTGCAGCACCTTGGCGATGTTGTCGAAGCCATCGCTGTAGTCATCCTGCGGCAGCAGCGCGGCCGGATCCAGTTCCACGCCCAGCAGGTACTGCACGGCATTGGCGTACTCGCGGCGGTTCAGGCGGTGCAGCGCGACCTGGCCCGGGTCCACGTGGCCCAGCGCGGCCTTGTCGATCGTGCCCTCCATCCAGGAAATGAAGGCGGTGAGCTGCTGCGCGGGCGGCCGCGGCTCCCCCGGCGGCGGCATCAGGCCGCCGCGCGTGCGGTTGAGCACCTTCTCCCAGGTCTTGGCATCGGCGGGGATCCCCTCCGGCAGCATCGTGTCCAGCGCGATGCCACCGGCCCAGTCGGTGGTGTTGTGGCACTCCATGCAGTACTTGCCCAGCATCGCGAAATGCCCAACCGCCCCGGCCACGGCGGCGGGGGATGGTGGCGCCGCTGCGGCAGCCGCAGACCTCTCGGCCGCAGGCAGCGCCGAAAAGCCGCTCACGCCGGCGGCCAGCAACAGCGCAGCCCAAAGCCGATTACGCATCTGTGCAGATCTCCGTGGGCGGGACGCCCCCCGGCGCCCCTGTCATTAGGACGGGATATTAGGTCAGAAAGGCCCGCGGGATCAGGGCGTATTGGGGAGGGGGATTTCCCCTCCGGTGGATTGCGCTACAGTGCCGGCCCATGAGCCACGCCCTGGATCGTCGACACTTTCTGCGCACCGGCCTGGCCGGCGCCGCGGCCCTGGGATTGGCAAGCCTGCCGGGCTGGGCGCACGCGGCCGGCAGCCGCGTGGTGTCCACGCGGCTCAGCGATACGCTGCTGCTGCTGACCGGTGCCGGGGGCAACATTGTCGCAGCGCGTGATCGGCAGGGACTGCTGCTGGTGGACGGCGGGAACCGCCCGTACGGCGCCGCCGCCTTGGGCCAGGCCCTGCGCGAGCTCGGCGCCAAGCGCGCCCACACGCTCATCAACACGCATTGGCACCCGGACCAGACGGGCCTCAACGAGCAGTTGGGCAAGGACGGCGCGAAGATCATCGCGCACGAGAACACCAGGCTGTGGCTGAGCACGGATGTGCGCCTGACGCCGGACGCCGCGCCGATTCGCCGCCTGCCGGAGAGCGCCCGCCCGAACCTCACGACCTACACGAGCGGATCGCTCGGGCTGGACGAGGAGGAAGTCCGCTACGGGTACCTGCCGCAGGCCCACACCGATGGCGACCTGTACGTGCGCTTCCAGAAAGCCAACGTCCTGGTGACCGGCGGGGTGGTTGCCGGCAACGGCTGGCCGACGGCCGACTGGGTGACCGGGGGCTGGGTGAATGGCACCGTGGCCGGCTACAAGGCGCTCATCGACCTCTGCGACGCCAACACGCGCGTCGTCACCGCCCAGGGCACGAAGGTCATCGGCAAGGCGGAGCTGGAAGCCGAGCGCACCATGGTGGCCAGCGTCGCCGACCAGCTCACCCGGATGCTTCGCAAGGGTTACGCACCGGCCGACGTGCTGGCCGCGGCACCCGCCAAGGAGTTCGAGTCCCAGCTCGGCGACGCGACGCAGTTCATCACCGAGTCCTTCAAGAGCCTCTGGCCCCGCATGGCGCCGGACGCCTAGCCGCCCGGCCTATTCCTACGGGCTGGCGTGACTGGCCGACCCGGGCAGCACGTGCTGGGATGGGCTGCGCGGCCTGGCGCCGGGCGCAAAGCTCGCATTGGAGAGCGAGAAGTGGTGGATCTCGCTGGCCGGTACCGGCACGCCGGGACTGCGCCGCAGCCCCACGACGTTGACCGTCATGCCGGGCTGATCCCCCGTACCCGTCACCTCGATGCGGCAGCCGTAGCTGCCGCCCGTCACCAGCGAGACGAGCTGGCACGGCGGCGAGAGACTCGCCACCCCGCTGCCCGGCTCCACGGTGACCGTATCGAAGCTCCTCGTGGGCTTGAGGCGAATGTCCACCGTGACCACGCCGCCGGTGGAGACGATGGCGTAGGTAAAACCCAGTTCATTGCCGCTCTCCGGCGAGGCCTGCGCGGCCTGCGGCACCGCTGCGGCGGCCCCGCCCACCAGCAGCGCCAGCAGGGCAACGGCCGCGAGCAGCGCTCGACGTGGCGCGGGCGAGGGTCGGTTCATGTCAGGGCTCCGGTGGTCGGGCGGCGGTCGCTCATCATTGCAGCGTCAGGTTCCAGCATTGCTCGCTCGGGGGCGTCGAGGCTTCCTGGCAGGCCGTGGCCGAGAACTCTTCGCGCACCACGCTGCAGTCACCCACGGCAGCCACCGTCTCAGTGGACGGGGCCGTCGCGCCGGTGGCCGTCAGGGTGGTTTGCCCGGCGCTGAAGGAGCCAAACCCGCCAATGCGGGCATAGGGCACCGCGGATGCCACGCTGCGCATCACGAGCGACCTGGAGGTGCTGCTCGCAGGCAGGCGCAGCAGGCGGTTATTGCCGGCCTTGTTGAAGTTCAGGGCTGCGCCGGCCGAGCAGATCCGCAGCGGCACGCCCACGCTCATCAGCGTGTAGGGCGGCAGGACGTCGGCCGCCGCCACGCCTTGGGGCAGGTGCGATTCGGTGCTGCCCCACACATCATCGCCGGCCGCATCGATATTGTGGCTTGCCGACCAGGTATCGATCTGGGCTGAAACTGTGGGGTTCGCGCTCTTGAGCTGGCTCACGAACGCCCAGACCGTGCCGGCCCAGGGCTGGTTGTTCCAGGTCGTGCCCAGCATGGCGGCCAGGACCGTCTCCGGCGCCAGGCCGATGCTGCCCGCCGGGTCCTGCAGGCTCCACATGAGGTTCGCGATCGTGGACTCCTGGTACCAGCCGACCGGCCAGGTCTGCGGATTGCCATTGTTCGTGTTGCGCGCGATGTCCACGATGCTGACGATGATCGTGGAGCCGGAAGTGACGACCCGCCGCTCCTCCGGCGTGCCCAGCACCAGCGCCGCGATACCGCTCGCGCTGCCCTCGCCCCAGGAGAGGCGCGGATCCTCGTTGTCCGTGTAGGCGTGGGAGCCACCGGGGCTGTTGCTGTGCGAGAACTGGCTCTGGATGAAGTGGCCCATCTCATGCGACATGATGAACGGGTAGATCTCCATCGCCTCGAAGGTCGGATCACCGGAGAGGTAAATGAAGTCCTCGAAGAGCGTCGATCCCGTCGTCGCACCGCTCGCGTCGAGGCCGCCGTGGCTGGCGCTGTAGTAGCCGCCGGATCCCGTGACGAACCCCTGGTCGAAGTTATCCGGTGGCGCCGATTTTCCGCCCTTGTTCGCGGTGCTCCACAGGATGGTGAGCTGCCGCCAGCCCGGATTGCCGCCGATGGCGCGGGAGAGGATCTGTGCCTCCCGGGTCGCCACCGCGAGTACTTCGTACGGTCCGGCCACGCGGTTGGCATCCACCAGCCTGGAGGTCGTGCTGTTCCAGCCGTCCGGCAGGGTGACGGTAACCGCCTGGTGGGCACGCTTGCCCGACGGCGTAAACGCGGCAGCCGTGGTCTTGTAGACCGGATAGCGGTTGCGGATGGCGGTGGAGGTCGTGTTGAGCGGCGTCACGTTGTCCACGACTTCGAAGTCCAGGGTCAGCGGGGCGTACTGGATGCGGGACTGGAAGCGCGGCGTCACCGTCGCGGTCGGCGCGAGCCCGGTGAAGGTCGACACGCCATTCTGGTCGGCAAAGCCACTCTGCAGCATCGCACCGCTGCCGTTGGCCAGTTCCGCGTACACGAACGGCACCCCCGCGCTCACGGGGTTCGCCCAATTGGGCACGTAGCGGCTGATGGAGGTATCGAGGATCGGCGCGCCCGGCGCCTGGTACTGCAGTGTCACGGCCAGCGTCACGGTGGCCGAGACGTTGATCGTGACCTGGCCCGCGACCGCCGCGAAGCCGGGATTGGAGCAGCTGAGCGCGTAGGTCGTGGTGGTGCTGAGCAGCGGTGTCGTGAGGCTGCCGGAGAGTCCCGTGGCGGAGGTGAAGCCGCCCGAGCCGGTGCAGCTGACGGCGTTGGTGGCGGACCAGGTCACCGTCGCGGTGTTGCCCGCCAACAGGTCGGTCTCATCGGCACTCACGCTCACTGTCGGGGCATTCCAGCCCGTTACCGCAACGCTGGCCGAGCCGCTGCCGCCCGCGCCGGTGCACGCGAGGCTGTAGGTCTGGCCCTGCGCCTGCGCCACGGTCACGGAGGACGAACCGGAGGCGCTACGGGTCCCGGACCACGCGCCGCTGGCGGTACAGGAACTGGCGTTGGTCGCCGACCAGGTGAGCGTCACGGCGGAATTCTGGGGGACATCGCTGGCGGAACTGCTCAGCGTCACGACCGGCGCGGGCGTCGGCGTCGTCGAGGTCGAGGTCGAGGTCGCGGGTGAACCACCCCCCCCGCCGCCGCCACAGGCCGGCAGCAACAGCACGATCAGGGCCGCAGCCAACCCACGCAGGAAACCGTTCAAGCCTACCCCCGATCGATTCTTGTAAAAGCGGATCACCAGCATCGCCGCAGCGAGGCTATCCGAGCACGCGCCGTTCCCGAAAGACCAACCCGCCGCACTGTGACACGGTTGCCGGACATCCCAGGAGACGGTGTCCCCAGGGCGCCCGTCGGCCGGCAAGTGCGGCAGGCCCCATCCCGCGCGGCAGCCGCCGACGTCTACTTGGCGACCGGGCGGCGTTGCGCCGGGTAAGCGGCTCGCGCCACGGACACCAGGTAGGCGTGGATCTGGGTCACCTCCGGTGCCGTCAGCAGGTCGTCCCAGCGTGGCATCCCGCGCGCCTGCAGCGCGCCGCCCCGCACCACGGACTGGAACGCCACCGCATCGCGCAGGACACCGGAACGGCGCAGGTCCGGAACCGGGCTGCGCGGCGCATTGGCATGGCAATGGCTGCAATTGACGGCGAACAACGCAGCGCCGGCCTGGATATCCGCCGCGCTGCCACGCTGTGCGGGCGGCTCGGGCAGCGGCCCGATTGCTGCCAGCGGCTGCGGACGCGGCGTCACGCCGCCGTCGAGCTTGAACACCAGCACCCGATTGTCGTTGCCGTTCGTGTAGGCCACGTTCTCTGGCGTCCACACGTTCCAGCCCCCGCCACCCGAACCCGCCGTGATGGCCAGGTACTGCACGCCGCCGACGCTGTAGGTCATCGGCGCGGCGATCATCGCCGTGCCTGCGTCGAGCTCCTTGAGCAGCGCGCCGGTCTCATCGTTAAACACCTTCAGCTTGCCGTCGAGCCCGCCCTGCACCACCAGGCCCCCGCCCGTGGAGAGCACGCCGCCGTGGTCCATGAAGGAGCTGTTCTGGAACTCCCAGACGACGCGCCGGGCCACCGGATCCCAGGCCTTGAGCGAGGCCCCCATCGAGACGTCGGGCTGCGTCTTGAGCCACTGAGGGTCAGCGAGCGCACGCATCGGCTCCGGCAGCGAGGCCGGCGAGAGCAGTTGCGCCGAGAGCGCCATCCGCAGGCCGGTTTCAAACCGGCCTGGCAGGCGCTCGGCCAGGGCCGGGACGTCCTGCAGCACCATGCCGGCATGCACGGTCGGGATGTAGAGCAGGCCCGTGCGGGCGCTGAGCGACATCGGGTTGAAGTTGTGCCCGCCCAGGGTGGAGGGGAAGATGAGCCGGGGCCGGCCATCGCGGTAGTCCGCCTCCGGCTCCTCCAGCGGTCGCCCGCTCTTGAGGTCCACCGACTTGGCCCAGGTCGTCTGCACGAAGGGATCCGCCGCGAGCAACTCGCCGCTCTTGCGGTCAAGCACATAGAAGAACCCGTTCTTCGACGCCTGCATCAGGACCTTGCGATCCTCACCGGCGACCTTCAGCGTGCTCAGCAGGATGTGCGGCGTGGCGTCGTAGTCCCACCGCTCGCCAGGCGTCTCCTGGTAGTGCCAGGCATAGGCGCCCGTATCCGCATGGAGCGCGAGGATCGACGCGACGAACAGGTTGTCGCCGCCGCCGGGCGATCGCTTGCCCGCATTGGTCGGCGCCCCGTTGGCCGTCCCGAAGTACACCAGGTTCAGCTCGGGGTCGTAGTTGAAGGCATCCCAGGCGTTGCCCCCGCCACCGCGCTGCCACCAGTCGGTGCCGTGCCAGGTCTTGACCGCCCTCTCCAGCGCAGCGCTTTGCTGGGGCTTCGAGGGGTCCCCCGGCACGGTGTAGAA
The DNA here is from genome assembly GCA_903868595.1 of uncultured Pseudomonadota bacterium. Taxonomy (GTDB): domain Bacteria; phylum Pseudomonadota; class Gammaproteobacteria; order Steroidobacterales; family Steroidobacteraceae; genus ZC4RG30. The sequence goes on along the minus strand of CAIPVV010000002.1, from coordinate 7,914 downwards.
GCGCCAGGCCAAGGCGCCGGAGTCCAGGCGATACGCGCTGACGTAGCCGCGCGAGTCGTATTCGGCACCCCCGTTGCCAAGGACCACGACCTGCCCCGCGATCTGCGGCGCGCCGGTCACCGAATAGGCACGGCTGTGATCCGTGATGGTATCCGCGTGCCACAGCACCCGGCCGTCCCGCGCATCCAGTGCATACAGAACGCCGTCGAACGCCGCCACATACACCCTGCCCTGCCAGACCGCGAGTCCGCGATTGACAAGGTCGCAGCACGCGCTGCGCGCAGACTTCAGGTCCACCTGCGGCTCGAACTGCCACCGGGGGGCGCCGGTGGCCGCGTCCAGTGCGTACACCCGCCCGGCGACACCGGAGACGTACATCACGCCGTCGATGACCAGGGGCGTGGACTGCATGCCACGGTTGGTGCCGGTCTTGAATTCCCACGCGAAGCCGAGGCGACCGATGGACTCCCGGTTCATCAGCGAGAGGGGGGAGTAGTGCGTCTTGCCGGCATCGCGGCCGCTGGCAAGCCATTCACCCGGAGTCTTGTCCACGGCCAGCAGGCGGGGCAGATCCACCTGCCCGGCGGCTCGCGCCGCGGACGCCGGGGACGTACGGCCCAGGCCCCACAGGAGCGCGCCGCAGGTCAGGACCGCGGCAACCCCCACCACCCCTGTCCCTGCGCCAAGCCCGGACATCGGGCGGTCACCGCGTGTAGCCATTTCCCCTCCCCCGCTCCTCACCTGGTTCGACGCCCACGGGGCAACCCCTCAACGGTATCGCCACCGCCCGCAGGGCCACCTCACGTAACGGCGCGCCCCGGGCGGCGCCTACTTCACCCACGGCGAGGGCATGTTGTAGGGCACGGTGTGGAACACCGCCTCCACGCCCTGGATCTTCCCGCCCTGGATCTTGAAGGCTTCCAGCAGCACGAAGGAATGCGGCCGCCGGAACATGGAGGTCTTGGTCGTGCCGTCCTTCAACTTGAAATCACCCACGCGGCCCTCGTGATCGATGAAGCCACCGGCCAGCACGATGCCCCGCTCCTCATCCACCGCGAGGAAGCGCCGGTCGCGCAGCCGGTCATCGTAGCGATACTGGCCCAGGCGGAACTGGTCAGCGCAACCGAACTTGGAGATCGGGTCCAGGATCGCCTGCACGGTGTTCGTGGACTGGGTACCGTCCTCGCGCCGATTGCAGTCCTCCGTGAAGGCCACGTGCAGGGTGCCATCATTGAGCTGCAGGGTGTCGAAATAGCCATTGGCTGCGGCGATCATCTGCTCGCGCGAGGTCCGCTGCGCCTTCGGCAGCAGCTCGTTGAACTCGGGCCGGCTCGCCATCTCGGCATTGACGAAGGGGATACCCGCATCCTGCGGCCGGACGACCAGCAGCTCCGCCTCGCTGACGGCCCCGTTCTCCACCTTCAGGCGCAGCGCATACGGCGACTTGGTAGTCGTCTCCTCGACGACGCCGAAGGCCACGACCTGCCGTGCCTGGGGATCGGCGAAGCGCAGCTCGTACGCATCGAGACCTGAAATCGTGCCCCAGAGGCCATCGCCCGCGCGCAGCTCGACATTGTTCTCGGTGACCGTCGGTCGGGGCGTCCAGCGCACCCGGGAAGGATCATGCGCCTGGAGCGCCGCCAGGTAGCCATCGAGGACGCCGTACAGGCAGGCGCGCTCGCAGGTGACGGGCGCCGGCAGGCTGTCGGCCCGGGCACGGGGCACGTCGGCCGCGGCCAGCGCCAAGCCACAGGCCGCCATGGATACGGCAATGCGTCGCATCAACCCCCCCTGATCGTTGTCCTACCGCCATCGCGCGAGTGCGGCCGGGCGCGTTCGCTCTTGTTGTCGCCACTTTACCGCAGCAGGCCCGCCAGGAGATCAGTTGGGCTTCCATCCACCCACCCGGCCCCTACGGCCGGGCGGATCGCGCAGCGCGGGACGGCCGCACCCAGGACGGCGCCCGGCCTACCACGCCGATCCCTAGGTGGACTCCCTCGGCGGCGGCGGCATCTCGGCGGGGCCGGCGGTCGGCGGTGCTTCAATTGGCTGCAGGGGCGCGGGCGAGGCCTGTGATGGACCCTTGCCCTTGGGGCGACGCGGTCGGCGTGGGGGCGACGCCTGCAGCGTGCTCAGCCCCTTCTCCACAGGCACTGACTGTGCTGTCGGCCGCTTGGCACGCCGCGTCGCCGTAACCCGGGGCGGCCGACGAGGCGCGGACTTTGCCCGGGCGGGCTTGCGAGGCGCTGCCGGCTTCACGACTTTTGCTACCGCACGCTTGGCAGCAGCCCGACTGCCCGCCTGCTGTGCTGCCGGAGCCGGTGCCGGCGTCCTGGCCTTCTGGGCCTTCTTGGGCACCCCCTTTGGGACAGGGGTTTTCTGGCGCGCCGCGGCGGCTTTCTTCGTCGACGTACGGCTCGGCGACTTCGCCTGGCCAAGGCCTGCGGCCTTCTCGGCCTGCTTGCGATCCCGCTTGGCGGCCTTGACGGCATCGCGCGCCAGCTTCACCTGCGCCTTGGCGTGCTTGAGTTGCTGTTTTGCCGCCTTGAATCGCTCGCGGGCTTCGGCAAGTACCTTGACCTCCCCGGAAGGGTTGGCAGGCGGGTCGGTCACGGAAGACTTCTCATTCATAGCAGTGTCCTGAATCAGAAACCCGCCCCGGTATTGCCTCGTTCCGCGTGACCGACTTACTGTCGCCACCGGTTAGCCTGCCGCGGGGCTGGATGGCGGCAGGAATATCAGATTTGAAAGCGCCGCAAGGCGAGCACGCCCGCCGGGATACGCAAACGCTGGCGCCGCATCGAGTGCCGCGCAATCGGCACTGGCGCATGCACCAGCCAGATACTCACCCACACAGGATGCCGTGAAGGCAGACCCCAAACACTACAAAGTCGTGCTCGAAAACGACCAAGTCCGGGTCCTGCGCATTACTTACGGACCGCACGAGAAGTCCGTGACGCACTCGCACCCGGCGGGTGTAGTCGTGTACATGACCGATCTACAGGGAAAAATGACGGGCTCCGACGGCAAGATGCAGGATGTGGCGCAAAAGGCCGGTACGGTAGCGTGGTCAGCGGCGACGACTCACCTGCCGGAGAATGCCGGTGACAAGGCATTTGAAGTCATTCAGGTGGAGCTCAAGACACGGCCAGCCGCCGCGAAGTGACGAAGCACAAGCCACACTTGGGATCAAAGAAAAATCCGGCATGCATCCCACACCTGAGCCGAGGCAGGCATTCATGACGAGCCGACTCACCGCCAAGATCCTCGCGCCTGCCTTGGCGATCACCTGCGCAGCCGCTTCGGCGCATCACTCGGCAGCAATGTTTGACTCCCAGCAAGCCTTGACGCTACGGGGCACCGTAAAGGCCTTCCAGTGGACCAATCCGCATTGCTGGATTCAGTTGATGGTCTTAGGCAACGGCGAGGCAAAGGAGTGGAGCGTCGAGATGGGATCTCCGAGTCAGCTGTACCTGAGCGGCTGGCGCCCCTCCTCGCTCAAGCCTGGGCAAGTGGTAACGGTGATCATTCATCCGGAGCGAGATGGATCGGCCTTAGGTCTATATGTCGCCGCGACTGGAAGCGATGGCACGCCCATTGGCGCAAGGCCGAAGCCATGAAGGGGCGGCATCTTCTTTGCGCACTGCTGCTAATTGGCGCGACGCAGTGTATTGCTTACCCAAATGCAGCGCAGCGCGTTAAGGCATTCGCAGCTCTACCGGACTGGACGGGCTTGTGCCAATCGCAATGGCTCAAGTCCGCCAGCACTCCATCCGGGAAGGCCGACGGCGGTGACGCAGGCTTTGCGGAGGTACTCAATCATGTGCGCTTGCTAGAACACCCCCCCATACAACGCAGAGTTGGAGCGCCGTTCACAAGTTGCGGCGGGCAATCCTGTGGCGCCAAGCACTTGTACCGATGGATTTCCGTACGCGCTTGAGGCCGCGACCATGTTTCAGGTCGCGATTCAACCGGAGGAAACCTTATTTGTTTTCGATCGGGGACTGGTGCGGCACATCTACACGGACGGTCGCCCACACCCCAGCAGTGATGACATGTGGCCGACTCCTGTAGGCGATTCGATTGGTCATTGGGAAAAGCAAACGCTGGTGATCGATACCATCGGCAGAACAGCGGGTCCCGTATTTCTTGGCCGCGGCGCAGACCTTAGTGAAGCGGCGCATTTCGTCGAACGAGTGCGCAGGATAGGACGTGACGTGCTGGAAGATCAGCTGACCATCACTGATCCGCTGCGATTCGTGCGGCCATGGCAAATGACAATCACGTACAGCCGAATTGCAAATCTGGATCGCATGATTCCCTGGGACTGCGCAAACGATCGCATTTCCAGCGTTGACGGAAAACTGATCGATTCGCAGCCCTAAGAGCGCTCAGGACAAGGGGCTGTCCGCCAATCGCGCAATTGGTCCCTACCGGCCAAGCCCGGGCCGACGGCCGCGGACACCTCGTTTCAGCTCCCCGCACACCCACGGCGGTGGGTTCATGAAAGAGTCCAGAACCCCACGATTGCGGCGCCACAGCCGATGCGAGTGGGTCCCGCATTGCCGCTTATTTTTCAAGGATTTAGAGAATGGTGGAGCTAGACGGGATCGAACCGTCGACCTCTTGCATGCCATGCAAGCGCTCTCCCAGCTGAGCTATAGCCCCACAGTGGAAGGGCCGGGAAATTACGCGGCCCCCGTGCAACTGTCAAGGAAATGGGAACTTAAGTTGCCTTGTTCAAGACGCGGTCGAGCCGCGCGAGCACCTGTGAGCGTCCCAGCAAGGCAACGGTCGCATCGATAGGCGGGGACACCGTGCCACCGCAGAGGGCCACGCGCAGCGGCTGGGCCACCTTGCCCAACCCCAGGGTGCGCGCCGTCGCAAAGCCATTCAGGAGCGCGTGGACCGCGGGCGCCGACCAGTCCGCCAGCGACTCCAGGGCCATGCGCAGATCGCCCAGCAGCGCAAGCGCCTCTGGCGTCAGGTGCTTGGCAACGGCTTTTTCGTCGGCTACGGGATCGCGGAAGAAGAAGAGACTGGCGGCAGCCATCTCCTTCATTGTCCTGGCGCGCTCGCGCTGCGCCTCCACCACGCCCTCCAGCAGGGCCTGATCGTTGCTCTCCACGCCCTGAATGGCCAGCTGCGCCCGGAGCGCCGCCACCAGCGTGGCCAGTGGCGCCTTCATGATGTGCTGCTGGTTCAGCCACAGCAGCTTCTCCGCGTTGAAGGCCGAGGCCGACTTGTTGACATCCTTGATGTCGAACGCCGCGATCATCTCCTCGCGCGTGAAGAACTCCTGGTCCCCGTGCGACCAGCCCAGGCGAACCAGGTAATTGAGGAGCGCATCCGGCAGGTAGCCCTCCTCCTGGTACTGCAGCACGCTCACCGCGCCATGGCGCTTGGAGAGCTTGGCACCATCGGCACCCAGGATCATCGGCACGTGGGCGTAAACCGGCGGCGCAACCCCCAGTGCCCGCAGCATATTGATCTGCCGCGGGGTGTTGTTCAGGTGGTCGTCACCGCGGATCACGTGGGTAACCCCCATGTCCATGTCGTCCACCACGACGCAGAAGTTGTAGGTCGGGTTGCCATCCGAGCGCTGGATGATCAGGTCATCCATCTCGCTATTGGCGAACACGGTGCGGCCGTGCACGAGGTCGTCGACCACGACCTCCCCGGCCGTGGGATTCTTGAAGCGGATGACCGGCGTGACACCGGCAGGCGGCGTCGCGGTGCTATCACGCCACCGACCGTCGTAGCGCGGCTTCTCCTTGCGCGCCAGCTGCGCCTCGCGCATCGCGTCAAGCTCCTCCTTGGAGCAATAGCAATGGTAGGCCTTGCCCGCATCCAGGAGCTGCTGGATGACCTCGTGGTACCGCGGATAGCGCTGCGTCTGGTAGTAGGGACCCTCGTCCTCGTTCAGGCCCAGCCAGCGCATCCCATCCAGGATGACCCGTACGGCCTCCTCGGTAGAACGCTCGCGGTCGGTATCCTCGACCCGCAGGATGAACTTGCCGCCGTGGCGGCGGGCATGGAGCCAGGAGAACAGCGCGGTACGCACGCCACCGATGTGCAGAAGACCGGTGGGACTGGGGGCAAAACGTGTGACGATCGTCATGATTTTAAGATTTTAGCCGGTTTGGAGCCCCCCTGAGGCCCGCAAAAGTGACACCCGTACACACGCCCGTCACACGCACCGTCCACCCTGCCTCTCGCAGCCGGTGCGGCGCACAGGGGGAGTCCAGGCAGGCCCAGGGCCAGCAGGACTCCGCCCCGCGCAGCGGGATAGGTCCCGTCACCGGCGGCACCAATTCCAGGGGGCCGAGCCGACACAATTGCGTCAGCGCGGCCGCCCCAGTAGACTTCGCGCCTCGCAAATCTCCGGCCCCCAGGGCCGGTGCACGGCGGGCGGTTAGCTCAGCGGTAGAGCACTGCTTTCACACGGCAGGGGTCACAGGTTCAATCCCTGTACCGCCCACCAAGTCCACTCACTTTTCAGTTAGTTGCCAACAATACTGGCAGCGGTCAGGCGCAGACCTGATTGCTGGATGCACCGGCTTGGAATTCCCGAAGGCGCGGCAGTCGTTGCGACGAAATCAGCCCGCCGCGCGAATCTTGCGCAGTACCTTGCCACGCTTTGCTTCATCCCGAGCCTGCCAGAGGTCGTAAGCCAGTTGCTGCGATAGCCAGCGCTCGGCGGAACCACCGCGCTCAACTCCCAGCCACTGCTCGATCCGAAGCGCCATCATCGGACTGATGCCCGCCCGGCCATTCAGCACCTTTGACAGCGTCGTCCGGTCAACCCCCAATGCAAGCGCGGCGGCCCTTACGGTCAAACCCAATGCCGGCAAAACATCCTCTCGGAGGGTCTCGCCAGGATGCGGTGGATCGAACATGCGCATTGCAAATTCCTCAGTGGTAATCCTGGTAATCGACAAGAACTGCGTCGCCGTTCTCGAAGGAAAAAGTCAGACGCCAATTGCCGTTGACGCTCACACTCCAGTGATTGGCCAATTGGCCTTTCAGAGCGTGGAGCCCCCAGCCCGGCACGTTCATGTCCGCCGGTACCTTGGCCGCCTCTAGAGCCGCCAATTGCCTCGACAACCGCGATGCATGCGCAGCCTGAATGCCCGATTTGCTCCCAGTTCGGAAAAATCGTTCGACCCCCTTGTGGCGAAAGCTACGGATCATGCGTCGTAGTGTAGTGCGTGGCGCTACACCCTACAACACGTCTCATGAGTCTCGACAGCGATCAGGGTGAGAACCCGGTTGAAACCATTTTTTGAGGAATTTTTACCCCCCCTCACTGGACGCACCGGATTTATCCCTATGCCTGAACTTGCGCATGGTTTGCGTCAGCTTTGCAGCAGGCCTGCTTCAGGCGAGCTCTTCACACGGCAGGGGTCACAGGTTCAATCCCTGTACCGCCCACCACTATAATCCCCCTCTTTTTCAGCCATTTGCGGCATAGGCGCAGGCCGCTCATAGCGCCAGCTACATTCCGTACGGACACCCGTACGGAATGATTAGTCCAATATGCCAGTGGACAGGCGTGCACTCCCGTACGCACAGGCTAGCCACCATGCCACAGTGGCCACCCAATCCGGGCCTGGCTCCACCGCCTCAAGTACCCAGTACTTTCTCACTTCCAGCCAGCACGGTGCCGCCATGAACGGCGCTAACCGCCAAATCGCCAGCTCGGCTGAATTACATGAATTGCAGCACGTGTATGCTTCGCCGTGGCAGGTGCTACCGGCGCGTCAGACAGCGCAATAAATTCAAGCGGTGATCGGTTCATGTACTTGCCACTCCGAATCGTAAGGGGCTTTGTGGGAGTAACACTTGGCATGCGAATATTTGGCCGTAGGCGGGCGACGTCCCCCCACCTTGGGTAGCACCGGGGTTTAGAGT
>CAIPVV010000001.1 GCA_903868595.1 uncultured Pseudomonadota bacterium | reverse complement strand
GTGAGCGGAGCGTCAGGCTGAGGAGGATATCCGGGAGCAGCTGGACCTCTCCCGGCGCTTCAACCCGTACCGCGGATCCGGCTCCCGGCCTACCACCCGCAGATGCTGGCCGCGCTTCTGATCTACGGGTTTGCCACCGGCACCTTCTCCAGCCGCAGGATCCAGCAGGCCTGCTACGACTCGGCGGCCTTTCGCTTCATCGCTGCCAACACGCAGCCGGATCACGACACGCGCTGCGCCTTCCGGCGCCGCTTCCTCCCCGAGCTTGGGAGCCTGTTCGTGCAGGTGCTGGGGATCTCCGGGCAGATGAAGCTTCTGAAGCTGGGAACGATCGGGCTGGAGGGCACTACGGTGCACGCCAACGCCTCCCGCCACCACGCGCGCTCCTACCGGCGGGCCAACGCAATCCAGGCCCCGTTAAAGCGCGAGGTCGGTGAGCTTCTGGCCCGCGCCGAGCGCACGCACGTCACCGAGGCTAAGCAGCCGGTCCATGAGGCCAAGCTTGCCGCCCGCCAGCAGAAGGCCCGGGACAGCGGCAAGCGTCCAGGCGGCAAGCCGCCCGCACCGCACAGCGGCGGCGTGCGGCCCACCGACCCGGTGAACCTCACGGAACCTGAGTCGCGCATCATGCTCCGCTCAGGAAGCGTCAGTCCGACAGGCTCCTAGCGCTGCTCGGCCGCCCCGGGCGTGACCACGGCGATGATTCCCACCGCGGGATGGTCGTAATAGTTGCGCTCGCCAAAGCGCACGCGCCGCATCTCCGCCAGGGCAAAGCGCCCGCCGCCCGGCGGTGCGTACACCAGGTTGAACCCCAGGTGCAGGTAGGTGCCGCGCTCCAGCAGCACCAGGCCCGAGAGGCCCGCGGCGGAGAGCCCCAGCTGCTCGGTGGTCAGCCCGCTGCCGGCGTTGTAGGCGCTGGCCGTCTGCGTCCAGGCGACGTGCGCGATGACCTTGTGGCTGCCGCTGGCGTTGAGCCGCGCAGCCACGTCCCCCAGCTTGCGGCGCGGGGCCGGCAGGATCTCCGCCAGCCGCGCGCTGCGCGCGGTATCCGCCGTCGCGCTGTCGTTGTCCGCGTTGAGGTTGTGGCTGGCCGCGGCCAGGTCCTCCCCGGCAGCCCCGCCGCCGCCGCGGAACACCACCAGCTCCACCGCGTAGAGGCTGACGTTGGGCGGGATGTCGCTGGTCTGGGCCCGGGCGGGCAGCAGCGACTGGGAGGCCAGGGCGAGCAGGCCGGCGGTGGCCTGTCGGCGGCTCAGGCGCAGGGGCAGGGTACGGGGCGGCTTCATGGCGGCCATTCTAGCGCTTGCCCGGCGTCGGTGCGGCGGGGGCCAGCAGCCGCTGCAGCAGCGTCTGCGCGAGCTCCGCGCGCAGCTCCGGCGGCGCCCCCAGGTTCACCCGCAGCTTCAGCGGACCTTCCAGGCGGTAGATCCGCGGCTCGCGCTGCATCAGCTTGATGAGCGCCTGCGGGTCCACGCGGTTCTCGTTCTCGAACATGAAGTAGCTGGACTGCTGCGCCACGTCCAGGCGGCGGATGCCGGCCGCGCGCGCAGCCTGCGTGAGCCGCGCCACGCGCACGAGCGTGGCCGCCGGCGCCGGCAGCTCGCCGAAGCGGTCGATGAGCTCGGCCTGCAGCTCATCCAGCTGCAGGCTGTCGGCGGCGGCCGCGAGGCGCTTGTACAGGCTCAAGCGCATGTGCACGTCGGCCACGTAGTCCTCCGGCAGCAGCGCCGGCAGGTGCAGGTTCACTTCGGTCGCGGCGGCCAGCGGCTTGTTCAGGTCCGGTTCGCGACCTTCCTTGAGCGCAGCCACGGCGCGCTCGAGCATGTCCAGGTACATCGCGAGGCCCACCTGCGTGAGCTCGCCGCTCTGCGACTCGCCCAGGAACTCCCCGGCGCCGCGGATCTCCAGGTCATGCGTGGCCAGCACGAAGCCTGCGCCGAGCTCCTCCAGCGACTCGATCGCCTCCAGGCGGCGGGCCGCGTCGGCGGTCAGGCTCTTGCGCGACGGCACGATGAGGTAGGCGTAGGCGCGGTGGTGGGAGCGGCCGACGCGGCCACGCAGCTGGTGCAGCTGTGCCAGCCCCAGGCGATCGGCGCGGTTGATCATGATCGTGTTGGCCGTCGGCACGTCGATGCCGCTCTCGATGATCGTCGTGCACAGCAGGATGTCGAAGCGGCGGTGGTAGAAGTCCACCATCAGCTGCTCCAGGTCCCGCTCGCGCATCTGCCCGTGGCCGACGCGGATGCTGGCCTCCGGGATCAGCTGCCGCAGGTCGTCGGCGATCTTCTCGATGGTCTGCACTTCGTTGTGCACGAAGTAGATCTGGCCGCCGCGGCGCAGTTCGCGCATGGCCGCCTCGCGGATCGAGGGCCCGTCCCACTCGGTGACGAAGGTCTTGATCGCGATGCGCGCCGGCGGCGGCGTGGTGATGAGGGAGAGCTCGCGCAGCCCGCCCAGCGCCATGTTCAGCGTGCGCGGAATGGGCGTCGCGGTCAGCGTGAGCACGTGCACCTCGGCGCGCAGCGCCTTCAGGCGCTCCTTGTCGCGCACGCCGAAGCGGTGCTCCTCGTCGATGATCAGCAGCCCCAGGTCCTTGAAGCGCGCATCGGCGTGCAGCAGCCGGTGCGTAGCGACGACGATGTCGACCTTGCCGTCGGCCAGCGCCTCCAGCGTGGCCTTGGACTCCTTGCCGGCGCGAAAGCGCGACAGCGACTCGATGCGCACCGGGTAGTCGGCGAAGCGGTCGCGGAACGTGGTGACGTGCTGCTCGGCCAGCAGCGTCGTGGGCACCAGCACCGCGACCTGCTTGCCCGCCTGCACGGCGGCGAAGGCGGCGCGCACGGCCACCTCGGTCTTGCCGAAGCCCACGTCGCCGCAGACGATGCGGTCCATCGGCCGCTCGCTGCCCAGGTCCGCCAGCACCTTGGCGATCGCCTCGGCCTGGTCCGGGGTCTCCTCGAACGGGAAGGCGGCGGCGAAGGCCTGGTACTCGCGCTCGTCGAACTTCAGGGCCAGCGCGGTCTTTGCCTGCCGGCGGGCGTACAGGTCCAGCAGCTCCGCCGCGACATCGCGGATCTGCTCGGTGGCGCGCTTGCGCGCCTTGGCCCACTGGTCGGAGCCCAGGCGGTGCAGCGGGGCGGATTCCGGCGCCGCGCCCGTGTAGCGGCTGACCCGGTGCAGCGAGCTCACCGGCACGTAGATGCGGTCCCCGCCCTGGTACTCGATGACCAGGAACTCGCCCTGCTGCTCGGCGACCTCCATCACCTGCAGCCCCACGTAGCGGCCGACGCCGTATTCCTCGTGCACGACCGGCGCGCCGGCGCTCAGGTCCTGCAGGTCCCGCAGGATCGCCTCCGGGTCCAGGGCGGCACGGCGGCGGCGGCGCTCCTGGCGCGCCCGCTGGCCGAACAGCTGGGTGTCGGCAAACAGCGCGACGGGCGGGTTCAGCAGCGCCAGGCCCCCGACGTCGGGAGCCGTGAGGAGGCTCAGGCGATCCGGGCTTGCGGTGAACTCCTGCCAGCTGCCGAGCACCCGCGGCTGCTGGCCGGCGGCGCGCAGCAGGTCGTTGAGCACCTCGCGACGGCCAGGGGAGTCCGCACCGATCACCACGCGGCCGGGGAAGCTGGCCATGAACTCCAGCAGCGGTGCGAGCGGCACCTCGGCGTGGGCATCCAGGCGCAGCGCCCGGGGCGGGGCGACCGGCAGGGCGACGCGCTGGGTCGGCAGCCGGTCCGGGCCGCTCTCCCCCAGGCTCACCAGGATCTCGGGCTTGCCGGCCAGGCGCTCCAGCACCTGCGCCGGCGGCAGGAAGACCTCGGTCGGGTCCAGCAGCGGCCGCTCGATGTCGTGGCGGCGGTCCTCGTGGCGCGCCGTGATGCCCGCCCACACGCCTTCCAGCGCCTGCGGGATGCTGCCGTCGGTCAGCACCACGACCCGTGCGGGCAGGTAGTCGAACAGCGTGGCGGTCTTCTCGAAGAACAGCGGCAGGTAGAACTCGATGCCCGGCGCCGCGTGGCCCTCGCTCACGCCGCGGTAGAGGCTGGAGCGCGTCGGATCGCCTTCAAAGCGGGTACGGAAGCGGCGCCGGAAGTTGCGTACCGCCTCCTCATCCAGCGGCACCTCGCGCGCCGGCAGCAGCTCCAGTTTCTCGATCCGCTCCAGCGAGCGCTGCGTCTCCGGGTCAAAGTGCCGGATGCTCTCGATCTCATCGTCGAAGAGGTCGATGCGCAGCGGCGCCTCGGTACCCATCGGGTAGACGTCGAAGAGCGAGCCGCGCAGTGCGTACTCGCCGGGAGAGGCGACCTGGGCGACCGCGTAGTAGCCGGCCTGCGCCAGCTGCGCGCGCACCTGCTCCAGGGCGAACTTCTGGCCCGTCTTGAGCGAGAAGCTGCGGGCCAGGATGAACTCGCGCGGCGGCAGCCGCTGCAGCAGCGTCTCGGCCGCAACCAGCAGGATGCCGCGGGCGGCCTGCGGCAGGCGGGCCAGCGTCGCCAGGCGTTCGGAGATGATGTCCGGGTGCGGGGAGAACTGGTCGTACGGCAGCACCTCCCAGTCGGGCAGGTGCAGCAGTGGCAGCGCCGCGCCGGCGAAGAAGCGCAGCTCCCGCTCCAGGTCATCCAGCGAGCGCGCATCCGGCGTGATGACCAGGTACAGGCGGTCATCCGCCGCCGCGGCCTCGGCGATCGCCAGCGCACGGGCGCTGCCGTGCAGCTCCTGCCAGCGAACGCGGGTGTGGCGCGCGTCGGGACGCGCGGGGTTGAGCAATGAGGTCATGGGCTCCGACGGTAAGCAGGCGGCGCGGCAGCGCGGCAGCTTACCGGGGCGGCGCCGGCTGGCAAGTCAGATTCGGTCAGGGGGAGGTCGCCACCGCGTGGACGACGTGCTCGTGCTCGAAGAACACCGAGAAGCCGGGGTAGTCCCAGCGGGTGATCGGCGGCTTGCCGATGGTCGGGTGGCGGGTCGCCGGGGCGCCGAACTGGCTCTCCACCGTCTTCATGGTGGCGCCGCGGGCCGGCTTGGCGACGCTCGACTCGCGCACGGCGACCTGATCGTCGACGACGATCGTCTCGGCGCAGGCCAGGCTGCCCGCCGTGGCGATCAGACCCAAGACTGCCACAGGAAGGATCTTCATGGACGCGGCTCCGCTAGTACTCAGAAATCGACTATAGCACCGTGCCGAGGGGCTACAACAACGGGGGGTAACCTAATGAAATTTGTGTGAATCACATCCAGTTACGACGCCCCGGCGGTAGTCGTGCTTAAATCCTGCGCGCATGTTTCACCCGCTGTCGCTATCCATTGGCCTGCGCTACGTCCGCGCCCGCTCGCACAAATTCTTCGTCTCCTTCATTACCTGGGTGTCCCTGGCCGGGGTCGCCGTGGGCGTGGCCGCCCTGATCGTCATCCTGTCGGTCATGAACGGCTTCGAGGGAGAGCTGCGCGAGCGCCTGCTGTCGCTGTCGGCTGCCGTGCACGTGGCCGCCGCCCCGCAGGCCCCCGCGGCCGACTTCCACGCGCTCGCCGCCCGCCTGCGGGCCGAGCCCGGGGTGACCGCCGTGGTGCCCTATGCGGAGCTGCAGGTGCTGGCCGTGCACAGCCCGGAGATGCTGCCGCTGCTGCTGCGGGGCATCGACGCCTCGCGCGAGTCGGATCCGGAGCTCCAGGGGCTGGCCAGGCTCATGAGCGAAGGCAGCGCCGAGGCGCTGCGCAGCGACGCGGAGGGGCTCATCGTCGGGCGCATCGTGGCCGACCAGCTGGGCCTGGCGATCGGCGATGCGGTGACGCTGCTGGTGCCGGTGGTGGGGCCGGGCGGCGTGCCCAACGGGCGGCTGCGCGAGTTCCACGTCAGCGGCATCTTCGAGGCGGGCATCCAGGACCACGATTCAACGCTCGCCTTCGTGGCCCTGCCGACGCTGCAGGCCCTGGGCAGCCAGGCCTCCGGTGCCGCGGGCCTCAGGCTCTCCCTGGCCAACGTGCTGCAGGCGCCGGCCGTGGCTGCGCGGGTGGCCCGCATCGCGGGCCCCGAGTTCCTCGTGGGCGACTGGACGCAGGACCACGCGAGCTACTTTCGCGCCATCCGCATCGAGAAGACGATGATGGCCCTCATCTTGCTGCTGATCGTGGCCGTGGCCGCCTTCAACATCGTCGCCATGCTGGTGATGGTGGTCTCGGACAAGCGCACGGACATCGCGATCCTGCGCACCCTGGGGGCCAGTCCCCGGCGCGTGGCCGCGGTATTCCTGACCCAGGGGCTGGTGATCGGCTGGATCGGCGTGCTGGCGGGCGTTGCCCTGGGCGTGGTGCTGGCGCTCAACGTCGGGACGATCGTGCCGGCCCTGGAGCGCACGCTGGGCGTGAGCCTCATGGATGCCGACGTCTACTACATCACCCGCATCCCCTCGGACCTGCAGTGGGGCGATGTGGGGCTTATCGCGACGCTCGCCTTGCTGCTGACGGCACTGGCGACGGTCTATCCCGCGTTCCGGGCGGCCGCCACCCCGCCGGCCGACGCGCTACGCTATGAGTAGCCGCGCATGAGCACGCCCTACGAATGGCTGATCGGCACGCGCTACCTGCGCGCCTCGCAGCGCCGCGGCTTCATCTCCTTCATCTCGCTGATGTGCATCGCCGGGCTGATGCTGGGCGTGGCGGTGCTGATCGTCGTGCTGTCGGTCATGAACGGCTTTGAGAAGGAGCTGCGCACGCGCATCCTGACGGTGACCTCCCACGCCACGCTCATGGGGCTGGACGGGCCGCTGGCCGACTGGCACGGCGCGCGCGATGCCGCGCTCCAGCAGCCGGGCGTGGTCGCGGCGGCGCCGTACATCGAGGCGCAGGCGATGTTCGCCAGCGGGCAGCGCCTGAGCGGGGCGCAGGTCCGCGGCGTCGACCCGGTGGAGGAGCTCAAGGCGGTGGGCCTGGGCCGCCAGCTGCTGCAAGGCAAGCTGGAGTCGCTGCAGCCGGGCCGCTTCCAGATCATCCTGGGCGAGGCGCTGGCGCAGGCGCTGGGTGCCAAGGTGGGCAGCACCATCGTGCTGATCGCCCCGCAGGGGACGGCGACGCCCACCGGACTGGTGCCGCGCATGCGCCGCTTCCAGGTCAGCGGGATCTTCCGCTCCGGCATGTATGAGTTCGACCGGGGCCTGGCGCTCCTCAACATCCAGGACGCGGCGCGCCTCTACCGCCTGGGCAACGAGGTTACCGGCATCCGCCTGGCGCTGGCGGACCCGCTGGCCGCACCGGCCACGGTGCGCCGGCTGGCGCTGCAGCTGGGCGGGGGGTTCTACGTCAGCGACTGGACGCGCAACCACGCGAACTTCTTCCGCTCCATCCAGATGACCAAGTCGATGATGTTCGTGATCCTGCTGATGGTGGTGGGCGTCGCCGCCTTCAACATCGTGGCGACCCTGGTCATGATCGTGAAGGAGAAGCAGACGGATATCGCGATACTGCGCACGCTCGGCGCGGGTCCGCGCAACATCCTGGCGGCCTTTGCCGTGCAGGGCGTGCTGATCGGGCTGACCGGCATCGGCCTGGGCATCGGCCTGGGTTCCTTGCTGGCGATGAACCTGGAGTCCCTGGTGCATGGACTGGAACGGGTGACGGGCAACAAGTTTCTGGATGCGAAGGTGTACTTCATGAGTGATCTTCCCGCGCAGGTGCAGCTCGCCGACCTGCTGCAGATCGGTGGGGTGGCCTTCGCGCTGTGCGCGCTGGCGACCGTCTATCCGGCATGGCGCGCGGCGCGGACCGCCCCGGCGCGGGCCTTGCGCCATGAGTGAGGCCGTCCTCGCCCGGGGAGCGCAGGTGCTTGAGGCCAGCGGCATCGCGCGCAGCTTCAGCGAGGGCAGCGGCCGCCTGGCGGTGCTCTCCGGGCTCGACTTCAGCGTCGCGGCGGGCGAGCGCATTGCCATCGTGGGCGCTTCCGGCTCCGGCAAGACCACGCTGCTGCAGGTCCTGGGGGGGCTGGACGCGCCGGACGAGGGCAGCGTGCGGGTCGACGGGCAGGACATCCATGCGCTGGGCGAGCGCGAGCGCTGCGACCTGCGCAACCGCACGCTGGGCTTCGTGTACCAGTTCCATCACCTGCTGCCGGAGTTCTCGGCGCTGGAGAACGTGGCCATGCCGCTGCTGGTCCGGCGCACGCCGGTTGCGCAGGCGATGCAAGCGGCGCGGGAACTGCTGGCGCGTGTGGGCCTCTCCTCGCGCCTCACGCATCGGCCGCACCAGCTCTCCGGCGGCGAGCGCCAGCGGGCGGCCGTGGCCCGCGCGCTGGTGACGACGCCGCGCCTGGTGCTGGCCGATGAGCCTACCGGCAACCTCGACGGGGCCAATGCGGCGCAGGTGTTCGAATTGATGCTGGAGCTCAACCGCGAGCGCGGCACGAGCCTGGTGGTGGTCACGCACGATCGCAGGCTCGCGGCGCGCATGGAGCGCGTGCTGGTGCTGGGGGAGGGCCGGCTGGCCGAGGAAGCGCCGCTCAGCCCGTGAGGCGATGCCGGCGCGCCCGCAGCCGGCGCAGGGTGTTCCAGCGCCAGGCCAGTTCAAGGCCGGCGTAGGCGGCGTAGCCGAGCGCCAGGCCGCTGACCAGGCAGCCGGTCAGGAAGGGTTTCCACAGCGGGCCCAGTCCGTTCTGCAGCCAGTCCCAGCTCAGCTGGAACGCGAATCCCGTGGGCTCCTGGCCGACGAGCGCCGCGCCGACCCGGTAGGCCGCGTAGTAGATCGGCACCACGGTCAGGGGGTTCACGATGAACACCGTGGCGACCAGTACCGGCAGGTTCAGGCGCCAAATCAGCGCCGAGAGCAGCGCCAGGGGCATGTGGACCGGCAGCGGTATGAAGCAGATCGCCACCCCCGCGCCGAAGGCGCCGGTGATGGCGCGGCGGCCCGTCGCCCAGAGGTGCATGTCGGCCAGCCGCGACCCGAACATCCGGAAGATCCACCGCTTTCGCAGCTTGTCCGGATGCGGGACTAATTTTCTGATCAGGCTGCGGGGCATGAGGGTTGCGGACTTTATCAGGTAGCCCGCTGCCATGTGGGAGCGGGCTCGACTTTTGAGTATTCATCGGAGGGGCGCCTCGTCCCGGTCTGCCGCGGGCCGCCCCCGGCGCGCGCCGTCCGTCCCGGAACGGGACCGGGCGGCAGGTAAATGCGGGTCGCCTTAGGTATCATCCGCGCCCATGTGGGAACTAGTTCGTGCCGGTGGCCCGTTCATGTGGCCGATCATCCTCTGCTCGACCATCGCCGTGGGCATCGTCCTTGAGCGGCTGTGGACCTTGCAGGCCCGCCGCGTGCTGCCGCCGGACCTGACCCGGCGCGTCTGGCAGCTGGTGGACAGCGGCCAGGTCAACGCCAAGGTCATCGAGGCCCTGGAGCAGAATTCGCCGATGGGGCGGCTGCTGGCGGTGGGACTCACGCACCACAACCGCCCGCGGGAAATCCTGCGCGAGCGCATGGAGGACGCCGGGCGCCACGTCGTGCATGACCTGGAGCGCTTCCTGAATACACTGGGCACCATCGCCGGCGTCTCGCCGCTGCTGGGCCTGCTGGGGACCGTCACCGGCATCATCAAGGCCTTCAACGCGATCTCCGTCGGCGGCATGGGCGACCCGCGCCTGCTGTCGGGCGGCATTTCCGAGGCACTGGTGACCACGGCCGCGGGCCTGTGCGTTGCCATCCCCTCGCTGATCAGCTACCGCTACCTGCGCGGCCGGGTGGAGCGCATCGTCGTGCAGATGGAGAAGGACGCGACCAGCTTCTCCGATGCGTTGGAGACGCGCGCCGCGCGCAAGGCCGCCGCGTGAAGCTGCAGACCCGCCGGATGGAGGAGCCGGAGATCAACCTGATCTCCCTGATCGACATCCTGCTGCTGCTGGTCATCTTCTTCATGCTGTCCTCCACGTTCGTGGAGGAGGGCCGCCTGCGCATCCAGTTGCCCCAGGCCCAGCAGATGCCGCAGGCCCCCGCGGGGCCGGAGAATATCGTCATCGTGGTGACGCAGAACGGCAGCTACCGGATCAACGACAAGGATCTCATCAACTCCAGCCGCGAAACGCTGCGCGCCGCGATCCTGAAGGTGGCGGGGGAGAAGCGCGATGCGCGCATCACGCTGCGCGCCGACGGCCGGGCCACCCACCAGTCGGTGGTCACGGCGATGGATGTGCTGGGCCGCCTGGGCTTCGGCGAACTCAATATCGCCACCGTCAGCCAGGAGCCGGCCCGCGCCGCGCAGCCCTGATCCCATGAGCGCCCACGATCGGCCGGTGGTTTCCGCCTCGCAGACCTACCGCCGCCTGTTGGCGTATGCGCGCCCACACCTGGGCATGTTCGGGATCGGCGTGCTGGGCATGATCCTGTACGCCGCCACCGAGGCCGGCCTGACCTGGTTCATCAAGTACTTCCTGCAGTACTCCTTCGTGAAGCCCGATCCGCGCGTGCTGTGGCTGGTGCCGGTGGGCGTGCTGGTGGTGTTCCTGGCGCGCGGCGTGGGCGACTACGTGGCCACCTATTTCCCGGGCTGGGTCGGCCGGCAGGTCATCAAGGCGATCCGTGCGGACCTCTTCGCCCAGTACCTGCACCTGCCCAACGCGTACTACGACCAGGTGTCCGCGGGTCCGATGCTCTCGCGCCTCACGTTCAACGTGGAGCAGGTCGCCGAGGCCACCACCAACTCCATCACCGTGATGATCCGCGACTCCATCTCCGTCGTGCTGCTGCTGGGGAGCATGGTGGCGATGTCGTGGCGCCTGACGCTGCTCTCCGTCGTGGTGGCGCCGCTGATCGCCTGGCTCATGGGCGGCATCAACCGCCGCTTCCGCCGCTACAGCGCCCGCATCCAGAATTCCATGGGCGACGTGACGCGCGTCTCCAAAGAGGCGATCGAGGGGCACCGGCTGATCAAGGTCTTCACGGCGCAGGCGCACCAGCAGGAGCTCTTCGAGCACGTCAACGAGGAGAACTGCCGCAGCAACGTGCGCCTGATCAATGCAAAGGCCGCCAGCAGCCCGATCGTGCAGCTGGTGGCCGCGCTGGGCCTGGCCGCCGTCCTGGCGGTCGCGATCAAGCAGGTCGTCGACAAACAGATGCAGGTCGATAGCTTCCTGGCCTTCATCACCGCGATGCTGCTGGTGATGGCGCCGCTGCGCCGCCTGGTCAACGTCTCCGGACCGCTGCAGCAGGGTATTGCCGCGGGCGCCAGCGTCTTCGAGGTGCTGGATAAAGCCCGCGAGGACAACGGCGGCGGCAAGCCGCTGGAGCGCTCGCGCGGCGAGCTGCGCTTTGAGAGCGTGAACTTCACCTACCGGGCCGAGAAGGGCGCGGTGCTTCGCGAGGTGACGCTGGATGTGCCGGCCGGCCATACCGTGGCCATCGTGGGTCGCTCCGGCAGCGGCAAGTCGACGCTGGTCGGGCTCGTGCCGCGCTTCTACGACCCGGAGTCTGGCTGCGTGCGCGTCGATGGCACGGACGTGCGCGAGTTCGCGCTGCAGGACCTGCGCCGCCAGGTCAGCTACGTGGGCCAGGACGTCACGCTGTTCAACGACAGCATCCGCAACAACATCGCCTTTGGCCTCAAGGACGTGCCCCTGGAGCGCGTGGAGGCGGCGGCGCGCCAGGCCCATGTGCTGGAGTTCGCGCGCCAGCTGCCGCAGGGCCTGGATACGCTGGTCGGGGATCGGGGTACCTTGCTCTCCGGTGGCCAGCGCCAACGCATCGCCATCGCCCGCGCGCTGCTGAAGGATGCGCCCATCCTGATCCTGGACGAGGCGACCTCGGCGCTGGATACGGAATCCGAGCGGCACATCCAGGCGGCCCTCGCCGAGCTGGTGCGCGGCCGCACGACGCTGGTCATCGCGCACCGCCTCTCCACCGTCGAGCAGGCTGATCGGATCGTGGTGCTGGACCACGGTCGCATCGCCGAGTCCGGCACGCATGCCGAGCTGCTGGCACGGGGCGGACTCTACGCACAGCTGCATCGGCTGGCGTTCGATGCCTGAGCCGCACACCTGGGAATCCCGACTTAACCGGATCTGGTACGGCGGGTCCTCGGCGGTCTGGCTGTGGCCGCTGGGCTGGCTGTTCGGGCTCATCGTGTGGTTGCGCCGCGCGCTGTATGCGCTGGGCGTGCTGCGCGGCGCGCGCGTTGCCGTCCCCGTGGTGGTGGTCGGCAACCTCTCGGTCGGCGGCACCGGCAAGACGCCGCTGGCCGTGTACCTCGCCCAAAAGCTCCTGGTGCTGGGACGCCGTCCCGGCATTGCCACGCGCGGCCATGGCCGCGCCGGCCACGCCGCGCAACTGGTTCAAGCCAACAGCCGCGTGGCCGACGTGGGCGATGAGCCGCTGCTGCTGCAGCGTCGCACCGGCGTGCCGGTCTGCGTGGGGGCGCGGCGCGCGGAGGCGGCGCGATTGCTGGTGGAGCAGGGCTGCGACGTGATCCTCTGCGACGACGGCTTGCAGCACCTGGCGCTGGCCCGCGACGTGGAGATCGCCGTCGTGGATGGCGCGCGGGGCCTGGGCAACGGGCGGCTGCTGCCGGCCGGTCCGCTGCGCGAGCCGGCCTCGCGGCTCGCCGCCGTGGACCTGGTCGTGGTCAACGCGACGCAGGGGCGGCGGCTGTCCGCACTCCCGGACGGCGCGCTCACCATGCGGCTGGTCGGGGAGGAGGCCGTCTCGCTCACCGGCTTCTTTGCCAACCGGCGGCTCGCCGATTTCCAGGGCCAGTCGGTCCATGCGGTGGCGGCGATCGGCAATCCGGAGCGCTTTTTTTCCCAGCTGCGCGCCGCCGGACTGCGCGTGCAGGAGCACCCGTTCGGTGATCACCACGCCTTCAGCGCCGCCGACCTGCGCTTCGGCGATGAGTTGCCGGTGCTCATGACCGAGAAGGATGCAGTAAAATGCGCGGGCTTCGCGGACCAGCACCACTGGTTCGTGCCGGTCGACGCGAGCTTCGATGCGGCCGATGATGCGCGTCTGGTGCAGTGCTTGTCGGCGCTGCCTGTTACGGGAGAGCTGCCTAAGTGATTGATTCCCGCCTGCTGGATATTCTGGCCTGCCCGGTCTGCAAGGGCCCCCTGCAGCTGCACCGGGATTCCCAGGTGCTCGTCTGCCGGCTGGATCGGCTGGCCTTCCCGGTGCGCGATGGCGTGCCGGTGATGCTGGAGAACGAGGCGCGCGTGCTCACCCCGGATGATCCGCTGCTGGATCGATAGCGCCGTGTTCCGCGTCGTCATTCCGGCCCGCTACGCTTCGACCCGGTTGCCCGGCAAGCCGCTGCTCCCCCTGGCCGGAAAGCCCATGATCCAATGGGTGTACGAGCGCGCCTGCGGCTGCGGCGCCGCCGAGGTCGTGGTGGCCACCGATGAGGAGCGGATTGCCCGTGTCGCCCGCGGTTTCGGCGCGCAGGTCATGCTGACCTCGGCACGCCACGAGACCGGGACGGACCGGATCGCGGAGGTGGCGGCCCGCGCGGGCTGGCCGCCGGAGGCGATCATCGTGAACCTGCAGGGCGATGAGCCGCTGATGCCGGTGGAGCTGGTGCGCCAGGTGGCGCAGCTGCTCGCCGCGCACCCGTCGGCGGACATCGCGACGCTGTCGGCTCCGCTGGCGGGGCTGGAGGCGTTCCTGGATCCCAACGTGGTCAAGGTGGTCGCGACGCGGGAGGGCCGGGCGCTGTACTTCAGCCGCGCGCCGATCCCCTGGAACCGCGATGCGGCGGCGCAGGGGCTCGCCTCGCAGACGCGCCACGACGGGGCGCATCGCCACGTCGGCCTGTACGCCTACCGCGTCGGCGCCCTGCAGCGCCTGGCAGCGCTTGCGCCCACGCCGCTGGAGCGCCTGGAGCGCCTGGAGCAGCTGCGGGCGCTGGAGAACGGCCTGGAAATCCGCGTGGCCGAGGCGCTCATTGCGCCGGGTCCCGACGTCAACACCGCCGCCGACCTGGCACGCGTCGCCGCGCTGCTCGGGGCTGGCGCAGGAGTCCCCCCATGAATGTCCTTGAACTTCGCCAGGTACCCGTCACCGACGTCGCGCACGCAATCCAGCTCTCCCTCGCGCCGGTCTTCCTGCTCAACGGCATCGGCGTGCTGCTGGGCATGCTGACCTCGCGGCTGGCGCGCATCGTGGACCGCGCCCGCGTCGTCGAGCAGCGCTTGCAGCACGCCAACACCGAGGAATCGCGGGAGATCCACGCCGCCCTGCGGGTCACGCGCCGGCGCGCGCGCCTCATGAACTTCTCCATCACGCTGGCCACGGCCGCGGCGCTGCTGGTGGCGGTGGTCGTGGCCTTGCTGTTCGCCTCGGCCTTCGCCTCCTTTTCGCTCACGCTGCCGGTCAGCGTGCTGTTTATCGTCTCGATGAGCTCCCTGGTCGTGGCGCTGGTCTCCTTCCTCGTGGAAGTGCGCATCGCCACGGCCTCGCTGCGCATCGGCGGACACAATCTCTAGCCTTCCGACAACCCTAACCAGAACCCAAAATCGACAGAGTACAGTCATGAAGACACGCGCAGCCATCGCCGTAGCCCCGGGTAAGCCGCTGGAGATCCACGAGGTGAACCTGGACGGGCCCGCCGCCGGTGAAGTCTTGGTGGAGATCATCGCCACCGGCGTCTGCCACACCGACGCCTACACGCTCTCGGGCAAGGATTCCGAAGGTGTGTTCCCCTCGATCCTCGGCCACGAGGGCGCGGGCATCGTGCGGGAGGTGGGCGCCGGCGTCACCAGCGTCAAGGTCGGCGACCACGTGATCCCGCTCTATACGCCGGAGTGCCGCCAGTGCAAGACCTGCCTGTCGCGCAAGTCGAACCTGTGCACTGCGATCCGCGCGACCCAGGGCAAGGGCCTGATGCCGGACGGCACCAGCCGCTTCTCGCTGGGCAAGGAGAAGCTGTTCCACTACATGGGCTGCTCCACGTTCTCCAACTTCACGGTGCTGCCGGAGATCGCGGTGGCGAAGATCCGCGAGGACGCGCCGTTCGACAAGGTCTGCTACATCGGCTGCGGCGTGACCACCGGCATCGGTGCGGTCATGTACACCGCCAAGGTGGAGCCGGGCACGAACGTCGCGGTGTTCGGGCTCGGTGGCATCGGGCTCAACGTCATCCAGGGCGCCAAGCTCGTCGGCGCCGACAAGATCATCGGCATCGATATCAACCCGGCCAAGCGGGCGATGGCCGAGAAGTTCGGCATGACGCATTTCATCAACCCCAAGGAAGTGGGCAACGACAAGGTCGTGCAGGCGGTCGTGGACCTGACCGGCGGCGGCGCCGACTACTCCTTCGACTGCACCGGCAATACCCAGGTGATGCGCCAGGCGCTGGAGTGCTGCCATCGCGGCTGGGGCCAGTCGATCATCATCGGCGTTGCCGAGGCCGGCCAGGAGATCGCCACCCGCCCGTTCCAGCTGGTTACCGGCCGGGTCTGGAAGGGCAGTGCCTTTGGCGGCGCGCGCGGCCGCACGGACGTGCCGAAGATCGTCGACTGGTACATGGACGGCAAGATCCGCATCGATGAGCTCATCACGCACACGATGCCGCTGGAGAAGATCAACGATGCCTTCCACCTGATGCACGAAGGCGAGTCGATCCGCTCCGTCGTGGTGTTCTAGGGCATGGCAGGGCCCGCCCGCCGCGCTGCTGGCGCCGGATCGCGCAAGGCGGGCAAGCAGGCTGCCGGCGCGGCGGCGAGCGGGGTGGGCCCGCTGCAGGGGTTCCTCGGCTACAACGTGCGGCGCGCGCAGCTGGCGGTGTCGCGGGATTTCCAGCGCAGCGTCGCGCAGGGCAAGATCCGGCCGGTGGTCTTCAGCATCCTGGTGCTGGCCGAGGCGCATCCGGGCATCGCCCAGGTGGACCTGGCCCGCCAGCTGGCCCTGGACAAGGCCAGCGTCGTGGCGCTGATCGACCGGCTGGAGGCTGGCGGTCTGGTGGAGCGGCGCCGCTCCACCCAGGACCGGCGCCGGCAGGGCCTGTTCCTCACCGAGGCCGGCCAGTCGCGGCTGCAGGGGCTCAAGGAGGAGGTGGCCCGGCACGAGCGTCGCTTCGTGGAGCGCTACTCTCCGGCGGAGCTGGCGCTATTGGTGGAATTGCTACAGCGGCTCTACGAATAGTTGTAGAGACGCACTGATCCGGTGCGCCCTGCACCGTGAGGGGCGCCTTGCGCGCCCGGCGGGGCTGGCAGGCCCATCTCGGGCCCCTTGCAAGGCATCCCGTGGCTGGCACAGCCTTTGCTATTCCCTCTGTGGTTCAGCCACGAAGAGGGGAGTCTCAGATATGGACAGCACCGCCAGGCCAAGCCCGGTCTCGAGCAAGGCTGCGGACTCGGATAACGACGCGGCGCTGCTGGGTGCCCGCAAGATCTCGGGTGGCAGTGTTGATCTGGACATCCTTCCGGCCCTGCTCGGCTATAACGTGCGGATCGCGCAGTTGGCCCTGCATCGCAGCTTCACCCGGGCGATGTCGAGTGCGGATATCGGTTCCGGCGTTTTCGGCCTGCTGGTCCTGTGTGGCGCCAACCCCGGCATCGCGCAGGTCCAGGTCGCGCAGAACCTCAACATCGACAAGGCCAGCATCGTCTCGCTGGTGGATCGAATGGAGCAGAACGGCTGGCTCGTGCGGCGCCGCTCGACCGAGGACCGCCGTCGCCACGGCCTGTTCCTCACCGCCGAGGGCAGCCGCGAGCTCAAGTTGCTCAAGGAGCGCATGCTGATCTGCGAGCAGGCGCTGGACAGCCTGTTCGATGCCGACGAGCGTCGCCAGCTGATCAGCCTGCTGCAGCGTATCCGCCCGTAAGGGCGCAGGCGCTCGCAGGCAGGGACCGGGGCGCGTGGCGTTGCAGCCTCAGCAGGCTGTTCCCGCCCAGGCCGAGTTGGCGGACGGGCGGTTTGTAGTCCAGCGCCGAGTGCGGCCGGTGCCCGCTCTAGCGGGGGATCCCGGCCTGAAGGGCCGGGTAGGCGGGCGGCGGATCCCCCCAGCTGCGTGCGGCGTCCCGGCAGCCCTGGAGGCGATGGCCAATGCCGGTGATCCGAGCCCGCTTTGGGCTATCCGGGTGGATCAGCTCCCCGCGGTGTTCCGGCCGGTAGCGCAGCACGGGGACGGCTGGAGCGGTCCTGCAGCCCCCCGCCAGGCCTTCGGCCCCGGAGCGCCGTAGCCGCAGCTTCGCGGGGCTCCGGCGAGCAGGCTGGTGCAGGGTTGTTCTCTCGCCTGGCGTGGGGAAACTGACGTCTCGCAACACCCGCTTCCGCTGCCCGGAGGCAGGGAACACCCTGCGGACACATCGCGGCTAGGCTGGTGCGCCTGCCGGCAGGCGGCGCGGTAAACTGCCTGCCTGAATCGTATCCGGCCGGAGGGCCTTCATGCGCGCGGCAACCCGTCCCCCCAACCTGCCCCCGGGCGGGGAAGCCGTGCGTGAACTGCAGGTGCGACGGTGGCGCGCCGGCCAGTGGCAGGAGGCGCCCGACAGTGTCGCGGCCGAGGTACCCGTCGCGCTGTCCTACAACTCGATCCCGCACGTGGTGATGATGTGCACGCCGCTGGACCTGGAGGACATGGCGGTGGGCTTCACGGTCAGCGAGTCGCTGGTGGCGGCGTACCCGGAGGTACGTGCCGTGTCGCTGGATACTTCCTCGGGCGCCTATGAGCTGCGAATCGCCGTGGAGGGCTCGCGGCTGAGCACGCTGCTGGAGCGCCGCCGCAACCTGACCGGTCGCACCGGCTGCGGGGTGTGCGGCGCGGAGACCGTGGAGGATGCGATTCGTCGTCCGCCGCCCGTGTCCGCGGGCGGGGAGACGTCGCGCGAGAATCTGGTGGGGGCGCTGCGCCGCCTGCGCGAGATGCAGCCCCTGGGTGCGCTGGCGGGCAGTCTGCACGCTGCTGCCTGGGTCAGCTGGGACGGCGAGGTGCAACAGGTGCGCGAGGATGTCGGCCGGCACAACGCGCTGGACAAGCTCATTGGCGCGAAGCTCAGGCGCGAGGAGGACCTCTCCCAGGGCTATGCGCTGGTGACCAGCCGCGCCAGCTACGAAATGGTCCAGAAGGCCGCAACCGTGGGCATCCGCATGCTGGTGGCCGTCTCCGCGCCCACCGCCCTGGGCGTTGAACTGGCGCGTGACTGCGGGCTTACCCTGGTGGGCTTCGCGCGCGAGGAACAGCAGGTCGTGTATAGCAATCCCGAAAGGATTCGATAACCGTGTTTCGAATCGAGATCGAACTGCTGTGGCGCTTTACGAACGTGCGGGATTCCCGCTCTATGCTGGTGATGCTGGATTTCCTGAACGTGATCCGCGCCACCGGCAAGATCACGCAGGCGGCCGAGCACGCCCAAGTGTCCTACCGGCACGCCTGGAATCTCATTGAAAAATGGTCTGAGTTCTTCGAGACCCCCCTGGTCGAAAGCCGTCAGGGACGGGGTACGACGCTGACCAGCTTCGGTGAGCGACTGGTTTGGGCTGGCCAGCGCTTGCAGGCGCGCCTGGGTCCGCAGTTGCAGAATCTCGCGCAGGAGCTTCAGTCCGAGATCAACGCGCTGTTGCAGGAGGGTGGCGCGGTCGTGCGGATTCACGCGAGCCACGGCTTTGCGGTCTCGGCGCTGCAGGAGTTGCTGGCGCAGGAGCCTGGCCTGCGGGTGGATTTTCGCTATGTCGGCAACCCCACGTCCCTGGCCTCCATGGCGCAAAGCGGCTGCGACTTGGCGGGCATGCACCTGCCGCAGGGGGACTTGCGGGCGCGCAGCATCGCGGCCTGGCGGGGCGTGCTGTCGTCCGAGCAGCACCGCGCCATCGGCTTCGTCACACGCGAGATGGGGCTGATCGTGGCCAAGGGAAATCCGCTCGGCATCACCGGCCTGGAGCAACTCCTGGCGCCTGGCGTGCGATTCGTCAATCGAGACCCGGAATCCGGCACGCGGATGCTGTTTGACGAGCTGCTGGCGCAGCAGGGCCTGGACGGCAGCCGGATCCAGGGCTACGAGCAGGTCGAGTACACGCACGCCGCCGTGGCCGCCTACGTGGCCAGCGGCATGGCCGATGCGAGCTTCGGCGTGGAGGCCGCCGCCCGGCAATTCGACATGGATTTTGTCCGCCTGGTAACCGAGGACTACACCTTCGTATGCGACCGTCGCAGTCTCGAGAGCGACGCGATGCAGAGGATCTTGCAGGTGATGCGCGGGGAGGCATTCAGGCAGGCGATCGCGGCACTGCCGGGTTACTCGGCCACGGATCCCGGGGTCGTGCGGTCGATCGACGAGGTGTTCAGCCCGGGCTAGGCGTGCCGGCTGCCGCTGCCCGCGCCAGTTCCTGCACGACCCGGTCCGATGCTTCGGCCAGTGCCAGAACGGCATCGGCCACCGCCGGCAGGTCGTTGAGATCGATCAGCGCGGGATGCACGCCCGCCAGCGGCTCATCCGTTGCCACGGCGAGGATGCGGGGGTCGTGCAGGTACAGGGGCGGCTTGCCGAGTCGGGGACGAAAGACCTCGATCTTGGGCAGGTGGTCGCGCTTGTAGCCTTCAACGAGCACCAGGTCGCACGGTGACGCCCGGTGCAGCAGCTCCGCAAGCCCTGCCTCGCACCCGTTTTCCACCTCATGCATCTGCACCCAGCGGCGTGCCGAGGAGATGAGGACCTCGCTCGCGCCGGCCTTGCGGTGCTCGTAGGAGTCCTTGCCCGGCGTATCGATGTCAAAGTCGTGATGCGCATGCTTGATGGTGGTGACGCGCAGTCCGCGCTGCACGAGCAGGGGGATGAGTCGCACCAATAGCGTGGTCTTGCCCGACCCGCTCCAGCCGGCGATTCCCAGGACACGTTTGGCGAGCATCGTTGGAGTTATATAGTCGCGGCGAATGAAAGCCAAGACCAAAATTGCCGGCCTGCTGATCGCTGGTGGACGTGCCACGCGATTTTGGTGAGGAGAAGGCCGCGGCGCTGTTCCGGGGTAAACCGCTACTGATCTGGGCCGTGGAGCGCTTGCAGGAGGCGTGCGCTGTGGTGGCCGTGAATGCACCTGCGGGCTCGGCAGCCGACGCTGCGGCCATGGCACGCACGGTCGATGGACATCAGCCGCTGTTCGCGGTGCGGCCCGTGTCGTCTCGGGAGGCCGTCAGCCTCGCACTGGCGGGTGGCGAGCATCCTCCCCTGTGGCAGGCGCTGGGTAACGTGGGCGTGACGTGCGTGGATTTCGAACAGCGGGCTGCTTTTGCGAACCTGAATACGCGAGCCGACCCGCAGCAAGCGGACGCCCAGATCACCAGCGATAGAAATCGGCGATAAACCCCGTGTCGTAGCCCTGCGGCTGAGGCGGCAGTTCCAGGAACCCATCGGTGCCCGCCAGCGCGAGAAAGTCACCCGATCCGTTGGGCATGTGGCAGGTCGCTACCAGCCGCGCCACGGCATCGCTGTGCAGCCGGGCAGGCATGAAATACGTCAGGCTGCGTCCGCGGAGCGGCTCTGCGAGGGCAACGCGCTCGATGGCCGGACCGGGAGCCGACATGGCCGCGTACAGACCCGGCAGCACGTAGCGCGCCAGACAGGTCAGGGTGGCCACCGGATTGCCCGGCAGGCCGAATACCGTCTGCCCGTGCGGGCCGATGCCAAACCACATGGGGCGCCCGGGGCGTTGCGCCAGTTCGCAGAAGATTTCCTCAACCCCAAGCTCGCGCAGTGCACCGGGAACATAGTCGAACTTGCCCTTGGATACGCCGCCGCTGAGGATGAGCACATCCTGATTATTGAGGTGCTCGCCCAGGCGCCGACGCAACAGCGCTTCGTCGTCACGCAGGTGGTCGTCCCCGACGGCGTCAAAGCCGTGCCCGCGGAGTGCTGCGACGACCCCGTGGACGTTGGAGCGTCGAATTTGATAGTCGGCGATGGGCAGGCCGGGCTCCACCAGTTCATCACCCGTGGAGACCACCATGATCCGCGGCTGGCGGCTGACGTGTAGCTGCTCTTGGCCTGCGGAGGCCGCGATGGCAATTTCGGCCGCGCCGAGCCGGATGCCGGCGCACAACATCGGCACGCCCGGCCGGCTGTCTGCGCCGCGGCGCTGCACGTTGCGCCAGGGCTCGGCAAGGGCCTGTGTTCGCAGTGCATACACGGCGCCGCTGACGGTGTACTCCTCCACAGGTATGACGCAGTCGGTGCCCAAGGGAAGGACAGCGCCGGTCATGACCTCGATGGCGTGCGCGAACGAATCAAGGCGCAGCGGCGGATAGCCCGCAGCCTGGGTGGCTTGCAGGCCGAAGTGGCGGCGGCCGCCCCGGGCCGTGCTGCTATCGATGGCGATGCCATCCATGCAGACGCGGTCATAGGGCGGATTGTCGCGCTCGGCGTACACGTCTGCGCGCAGGATCCGTCCCGCGCAGTCCTGCAGGGGGCGCCGCTCTGCACCCAGGGGCGGGATGCGTGACTGAATCAGCTGCCCGGCATCGCGCGGCGTCAACGAGGAACTCACGCCGCTGACCGCATCGCGTCCCGACGCCCGCAGCGCTTGCCGTTTGAGGCCCCACGGGCAACGACGTCAGCGGCGGAGTGGGGTGCTGGGGAGTTCATCGGCCATGGCGGGAGGGGGGAAGGGCGCATCATGGCCCTGGGGCACGAGTCTGCAATGGCGGCGATATTATCATGCACCCTGCGCCGCCGCGGTCGGGACGCCGCCGGCGCGCAGGATCTCGGCCGCGCCGCGGTCTGGCGTTGGCGTGCCAGGCCCCCTCTCCGCGAAACGGGGCGCTGCGCGGGCCCAGGGGTCCCAGGCCTGCGATGGGCCTGGACTCGACGCGGCCCGGACTTCCCGTCCCACCGGGACAGGTCCTGTGGCCTGCGGACCGTGAGAGCGGCGGGACCCGGGCCGCCGGCGGTTTGCGGGCGTCTTCCGCCCGCATCCGGGTGATTGCTCCGCCGGCACCAACATACGACTGGGACGCATTCGCGTTAGTGCTCGCCTTCGACGCCGCAGGGAGCGTAATATGAAGCGGCCGACATATGACGCCAACCTCATATTTCGTACCGAGAGGAGAGTGACCAGAATGCGAGTCCCGCCGCATGGCCGAGGTCAATTGCCCGCATGTCCGAACTCGACGACCCGCACGCTCAGGCCATAGATACCGCTATCGCCTCCTTGTCCGGCCTGCCCGGTGCCCTGCTTCCCATTCTGCATGCCGTCCAAGCCAAGCTGGGCTACATCCCGCCTGCGGGGGTTGGTCGCATCGCGGACGCGCTGAACCTCTCGCGAGCCGAGGTGCACGGGGTCATCAGCTTCTACCACTACTTCCGTCACAAGGCTCCGGGCAAGCATGTGCTGCAGGTCTGCCGTGCCGAAGCCTGCCAGGCGATGCAGGGCGAGAAGACCGAGGCGCATGCCAAGCAGCGCCTGAGTGCCGATTACGGCAGCACCAGCCCGGATGGCCAGTTCACCCTCGAAGCAGCCTACTGCCTGGGTAACTGCGCTGCCGCGCCGACAGTGATGGTCGATGAGAAACTTTATGGCCGGGTGACCCCGGAACGCCTCGACGAGGTGCTGGCCGAATGGAGGCACCGCTAGATGGCAACTCGCATTTTCATTTCCCGCGACGCGGCGGCCCAGGCACTGGGCGCCGATGAGACCGCGGTTGCGTTGCAGGTCGCAGCCCAAGCCGCCGGCCGGTCGGTCAGCATCACGCGCGTAGGTTCCCGCGGCATGGTCTGGCTGGAGCCCCTGGTGGAGATCGAGCACGACGGCCAGCGCATCGCCTACGGCCCGGTGACCGCGCAGCAGGTGCCGGCGCTGCTTGCTGCGGGCCTGCTGGACGCCGCGCCGCATGCGCTGCGCCTGGGTCGCGTGGAGGACATCCCGTACTTCGCCAAGCAGGAGCGGCTCACGTTTGCACGCGTCGGAATAACCGATCCGGTGAGCGTCGATGACTACCTGGCGCACGGCGGCTACCTGGGACTCAAACGCGCGCTGACCTTGTCGGGCGCGGCGATCGTGCAGGAAGTGACTGACTCCGGCCTGCGTGGTCGCGGCGGCGCCGCCTTCCCGACGGGCATCAAGTGGAAGACGGTCCTGGACCAGCAGGCCGATCAGAAATACATCGTCTGCAATGCGGACGAGGGCGACTCGGGGACCTTCTCGGACCGCATGCTGATGGAAGGGGATCCGCTGTGCCTCGTGGAAGGCATGACCATCGCTGGCGTCGCGGTCGGCGCGACCCAGGGATATATATACCTGCGCTGTGAATACCCGCATGCGGAGCACGCGTTGAGGGAAGCCATCGCCGCGGCGCGGGCGCGCGGTTTCCTGGGGCGCGATGTCTGTGGGAGCGGCAAGGCCTTCGAGCTGGAAGTTCGCATGGGTGCCGGCGCCTACATCTGCGGCGAGGAAACGTCACTGCTGGAGAGTCTGGAAGGCAAGCGCGCTGAAGTGCGCTTCCGTCCGCCGCTGCCGGCCATCAAGGGCCTGTTTGGCAAGCCCACGGTCATCAACAACGTGATCTCGCTGGCCTCGCTGCCCGTCATCCTGGAGCGCGGCGCGGCCTTCTACCGCGACTTCGGCATGGGCCGCTCGCGCGGTACGCTGCCGATCCAGCTTGCCGGCAACATCAAGCGCGGCGGCCTCGTCGAGAAGGCCTTCGGCGTGACGCTGCGCGAACTGTTGTATGACTTCGGCGGGGGCTCAGCCTCCGGCCGGCCGATCCGTGCGGTGCAGGTGGGCGGCCCGCTGGGCGCCTACATTCCCGAGACGGATTTCGATACGCCGCTGGATTACGAGGCCTTTACGGCCATCGGCGCCCTCGTAGGCCATGGCGGCATCGTCGCCTTTGACGACACCGTCGACATGGCCCGCATGGCGCGCTACGCGATGGAGTTCTGCGCGTTGGAGTCCTGCGGCAAGTGCACGCCGTGCCGTATTGGGTCTACGCGCGGCGTTGAGGTCATCGACCGCATCGTCCAGGGCAAGGACCGCGAGGCCAACGTCGCGCTCCTGCAGGACCTCTGCAACACCATGCTGAGTGGATCGCTGTGTGGACTGGGGGGCATGACGCCGTTTCCGGTGACCAGCGCACTTAAGCACTTTCCCGCTGATTTTTCGCCCCAGAACTGACGGCGAGGAGTTCCTACCATGCAATCACTTAATCTCCATGACCACGGCACGCCGGCGACGGTTGGTGCTTCGGTAACGCTCGACATCGACGGCGCACAGGTGACCGTGCCTGCCGGCACTTCGGTGATGCGGGCAGCAACACTCGCCGGTGGCGCGATCCCCAAGCTCTGCGCCACGGATTCCCTGGCGGCCTTTGGGTCCTGCCGGCTGTGCCTGGTGGAGATCGAGGGGCAGCGCGGGTTCCCGGCCTCCTGCACCACGCTGGTCTCACCCGGGATGAAGGTTCGAACCGAGAGCGAGAAGCTCACCAGCCTGCGCAAGGGCGTGGTGGAGCTCTACCTGTCGGATCATCCGGAGGACTGCAAGGAATGCGCCGCGGGAACCCGCTGCGAGCTGCACCAGGTGGCGCAGGACCTCGGCGTAACCGAGGTCCGGTATGGCCGCGACGGCGCCAATCACCAGCATTCCAAGGTTGACGAGAGCAACCCGTACTTCAACTTTGATCCCTCCGCCTGCATTGTCTGCTCGCGCTGCGTGCGCGCCTGTGGCGAGGTGCAGGGTACCTTCGCCCTGACAATCGACGGCCGGGGCTTTGCATCGCGGGTCGTGGCGAGCCAGGACGAGGGGTTCATGGACTCCGAGTGCGTCTCCTGCGGCGCCTGCGTTGAGTCGTGCCCAACCGGGGCGCTGACCGAGAAGTCGCTGATGACGCTGGGTCAGCCGGAGAAGGTCGTGACCACGACCTGCGCATATTGCGGTGTGGGCTGCTCATTTGAGGCCGAGGTCAAGGACCAGCAGGTCGTGCGCATGGTGCCTAGCCGTGATGGCAAGGCCAATCGCGGCCACGCCTGCGTGAAGGGACGCTTCGCCTATGGCTATGCGACCCACGCGGACCGCATCACCAAGCCGATGATCCGCTCCAAGATCACCGACCCGTGGCGCGAGGTCAGCTGGGACGAGGCCTTCAAGTACGCGGCGTCGGAGTTTCGCCGCATCCAGGCCCAGTACGGCCGGCAGTCGGTTGGCGGCATTACCTCCTCCCGCTGCACCAATGAGGAAGCGTTCCTGGTGCAGAAGCTGGTGCGCGCGGCGCTTGGTACAAACAACGTGGATACCTGTGCGCGTGTGTGCCACTCGCCGACGGGCTATGGCCTCAAGCATACGCTGGGCGAGTCCTCCGGCACGCAGGCCTTTGACTCGGTGATGAAAACCGACGTCATGCTGGTCATCGGCGCCAACCCCACCGAAGGACATCCGGTATTCGGCTCGCGCATGAAGCGCCGCCTGCGCGAGGGCGCCAAGCTCATCGTTGCCGACCCGCGCGAGATCGATCTTGTGCGCAGCCCGCACGTGCAGGCGGACTACCACCTGCAGTTGCGCCCGGGCACCAACGTTGCGCTGATCAATTCGATCGCCCACGTGGTGGTTACCGAGGGCCTGGTGAACGAGGCGTTCGTGGCCGAGCGTTGCGAGCCGGGTCCGTTCCAGCGCTGGCGCGAGTTCTGCGCGCTGGAGAAGAACTCGCCTGAGGCGATGCAGGCCGTCACCGGCGTGCCGGCGGCCCTGGTGCGGGGCGCAGCGCGCCTCTACGCTACCGGCGGCAACGGCGCGATCTACTACGGGCTGGGCGTCACCGAGCACAGCCAGGGCAGCACGATGGTGCTGGGCATAGCGAACCTTGCGATGGCAACCGGCAACATTGGCCGCGAGGGAGTTGGCGTCAACCCGCTGCGGGGCCAGAACAACGTGCAGGGGGCCTGCGACATGGGTTCCTTCCCGCACGAGCTGGCGGGCTACCGGCACCTGTCGGACTCCGTAACGCGCGAGTTGTTCAACGGCACCTGGGGCGTGACGATTGATTCGGAGCCGGGCCTGCGTATCCCCAACATGCTGGAGGCCGCTCTGGATGGCTCCTTCAAGGCGATGTACGTTCAGGGCGAGGATCCGGCGCAGTCGGACCCGAACACGCAGCACGTGACTGCCGCCCTGTCTTCGCTGGAGTGCCTGGTCGTGCAGGATCTGTTCCTGAACGAGACGGCCAAGTACGCCCACGTATTCTTCCCGGGCTCCTCTTTCCTGGAGAAGGATGGCACCTTCACCAATGCGGAGCGGCGCATCTCGCGCGTGCGCAAGATCATGGAGCCGCTGGCGGGCCTGGCGGACTGGGAAGCTACCGTGGGATTTGCCAAGGCGCTGGGCTATGACATGCCCTATACGCATCCGTCGCAGATCATGGACGAAATCGCCCACCTGACGCCGGCCTTCACGGGTGTGTCCTACGAGAAGCTGGATCGGTTGGGCAGCATCCAGTGGCCCTGCAACGAGGCTGCGCCTGAAGGCACGCCGACCATGCATGTGGATGAGTTCGTGCGCGGCAAGGGTCGTTTCTACGTCACGGAATACGTGCCGACGCGCGAGCGCGTGAACATGCGGTTCCCGCTGATCCTGACGACGGGCCGGATCCTCAGCCAGTACAACGTGGGTGCGCAGACGCGCCGTACCGCCAATGTCGAGTGGTATGACGAGGATCGCGTTGAGATCCATCCGCACGACGCCGAGGAGCGCGGCGTGGTGGACGGTGACTGGATCGGCGTGATCAGTCGGGCGGGCGAGACGGTGCTGCGGGCCGCGGTCACCGATCGCGTGCAGCCGGGCGTCGTCTACACGACTTTCCATTTCCCCGAATCCGGCGCCAATGTCATCACCACCGACAACTCGGACTGGGCGACCAACTGCCCGGAGTACAAGGTGACGGCGGTGCAAGTGGTCAAGGTTGCGCAGCCCTCGGCCTGGCAGAAGCGGTTCCGTCAACAGAACGAGCAGCAGCTGGAGCTGCTGCGCGCGCCGGGTTCGCACACCGCCGGCTGAGTGGCTGCCAGGGGGGCGCGGAAGGCGGCGGCGCCGGGCATGAGGATGCCCGTCTCCGCGCGGCCTGGCGGTGCTCTGGCGGATCTTTTTGTGGCTGGTCCATGCGCTGGGCCGGCAGGCTGGGACCGAGACTATCAACAGGTTGCCTCTACGCACCCGGAAATGTCCTGAATGAACATCCAAAATCTCGTGAACATGGCCAACGACATGAGCAATTTCTTCAACTCTGCGGCGGGTGAAGCGGATGCCCCGAGGGAGATTGCGAGTTTTATCACGCGTCACTGGGATCCACGCATGCGCTCGCAGCTCATCGAACACGGCAAGTCGGGTGGCGAAGGCCTTTACCCGGCCACCGCGGCGGCGGTGAAGCTGCTGGTGCCGCCGGGCCCGCGTCCGGCCTAGTGCTTGGCGGCCGCCGCGCGTGGCCGCTTGCTCAACGCGGACCGCAACTGTTCCCCCATCGCGGTGCAGGCACGCCATCCGTTCCTTGCTGAGGTCGTCCGCCAGCTGGGCACAGGTCTCTACGAGCGTTGATCCCGCTGTACCGCTGCGACGAGTCCGGCCGGGCGCCCCGGCGCGCCTGCGACGCGGCAATCCCGATCTGCGCCGTCGGCCGCACCGTGTCCTGCAGGCACTTCGGCTGATCGGCAGCCAGCCGCCCGGCGCGCCGCTTGGCCGACCTTCCTTGCCGGGCACCTTGCCCCGCGGCTATTTGCCTTCCCAGTCAAAGCGCGGCATGCGGTCGAAGGCGGCGCGCATGCCATCGTTCCAGCGCTCAAGCATCTGCTGGAAGAGGCCGGAGTGCTCGTCCATGACCAGGTGGTGCTCCAGGCGCAGCATGCCATTGCGGTAGATCGCTACTTCAACTGGCGGCCCGACGGAGATGTTGGATTTCATCGTGGCATCCAGCGACACGATCGCCAGGCGCGCCGCGTCGTCCAGCGACAGCTGCTCGGATGCCAGGCGTGACAAGACGGGCTTGCCGTACTTGAATTCCCCCAGCTGCAGGTAAGGGGTTTCAGGCGAGGCGGCGATGTAGTTGCCCTCTGGATAGACCAGGTACAGCCCGGCCGGCTTGCCGGCAATCTGGCCGCCGATGATGACGGTCGCCTGCCCGTTGGCACCGGTGGCGCTCAGGAAGGCGGCATGGGAGGCCTGTATCTCGGTCAGCAGGCGGCCGAGGTACTGGGCGGCCTCGAAAAGATACGAAACGCTCCGCAAGCTCTCGCGGGATGCCGGGCTGTCCAGGTCGCGGTTGACGCGATCCAGCAGCTCCTGCGAGGTGGCCAGGCTCCCGGAGGTGAACAGCACCAGGAAGCGATCCGGTGCCGGCTGAAAGACATGCAGCTTGCGATACGTGCTGACGAAATCCACGCCCGCGGTCGTGCGGGAGTCCGAGGCAAAGACCAGTCCGTCGCGGGTCTGCAGGGCTAGGCAGTAGGTCATGATCTGGGTATCCCTAAATTGCACCGCAAGTGAGCATCATAAGAGTTGGCGTGCACAGCCATGCAGCAAACCCTACGCCGATGCCAACCATGCGCACCGATGCCGAAAATGCCTGCTATGGTATGACGCACGAGCCGCACCCAATCCGAACCGAGCAGGCGCACCAGGTCCTGAAGCCATGGCGATAAGTTGGCACGATTATCCGGCTGAACCGCATTTCGACGAGCTGATCGGACCCGGCGGCGTTCCCCGCGAAGGGGCACGGGCGGTCGCCCGCCACCTGGAGCAGTTGGGTTCCCAGGAACTGGCCGTGAGGCAGAAGGCGGCCGAAGCCGCGGTCAAGGGCATGGGCATCACCTTTACCGTGTACCACGAGGCCGGCGGCTCGATCGACCGATCCTGGCCACTGGACGTCATTCCCCGTGTCATCGACGCGAAGGAATGGCGCGGGATCGAGGCGGGGCTGCGCCAGCGCGCCATGGCGCTCAACAAATTCATCGACGACATCTACCACGACCAGCGCATCGTCAGGGACGGCATCTTCCCGCTCGAGTACCTGGCGGACTCCGTGAACTTCCGCAAGCAATGCGTGGGTATCAGCCCGCCGCTGGGGGTCTGGGCCCATGTCTGCGGCTCGGACCTGGTGCGGGGCGGCGACGGTACGATGTATGTGCTGGAGGACAACCTACGGGTGCCCTCCGGCGTGTCCTACATGCTGGAGAACCGGCAGGTGATCAAGCGTGTCTTCCCCGAGCTCTTCGAGGAAAACACCATCCTGCCGGTGGACGACTATCCCTCGCAGCTCTACGACATGCTGCGGGCGATCGCCCCGCCGGGCGTGGAGCGGCCGGAGGTGGTGGTGCTCACGCCGGGCATCTACAACTCGGCCTATTTCGAGCATGCCTACCTGGCCCAGCAGATGGGCTGCGAGCTCGTCGAGGGACGCGACCTGGCGGTGGATGAGGAGGATTTCGTCTTCATGCGCACGATCGACGGCTGGTCGAAGGTCGACGTCATCTACCGCCGCATCGATGACCTGTTCCTGGACCCGGAGGCGTTCCGCGCGGACTCCACGCTCGGCGTGCCGGGACTGATGCGCGCCTGGCGCGCCGGCAAGGTCGCCCTGGCCAATGCCCCGGGCGCTGGCGTGGCGGATGACAAGCTCGTCTACACCTTCGTCCCGGCGATGATCAAGTACTACCTGGGCGAGGAGGCGATCCTGCCGAACGTTCCCTCCTTCCTGTGCGCCGACCCGAAGCAGCGTGAATACGTGCTGGCCAACCTCGCCAACCTGGTGGTCAAGCCCACCAACGAGTCCGGCGGCTACGGCATGCTCATGGGCCCGAAGTCCACGGAGGCCGAGCGCAAGGAGTTCGCCGGGCTGGTGCGCGGCAACCCGCGCAACTACATCGCCCAGCCGGTCGTGCAGATCTCCACGACGCCAACGCTCATCGACGATCACCTCGAGCCGCGGCACGTAGACCTTCGGCCGTTCATCCTCTCGGGCGCCGACGTGCAGGTCACCACCGGGGGACTCACGCGGGTGGCGATGCGCAAGGGCTCCCTCGTGGTGAACTCCTCGCAGGGTGGTGGCAGCAAAGACACCTGGATCGTGGACGGGACCTCCTGATCATGCTGTCCCGCGTAGCTGACAACCTGTACTGGCTGGCCCGCTACCTGGAGCGGGCCGAGAACCTGGCGCGCCTCGTGGAGGTCAACGCCAGCCTGATGCTGGACCTGCCCAAGGAGCTGGCGCCGGGCTGGCAACCGCTGATCACGATCACCGGTGCCCAGGACCTGTTCAATGAGCGCGCCCGGGACACCAGCGAACGGGCGGTGGTGCGCTTCGTCGTGGCCGACGAGAAGAACCCGGGCTCCATGGTGGCCTCGCTGGCCTGCGCCCGGGAAATCGCCCGGACGATCCGCGACATCCTGCCCCGGGAGGTCTGGGAGCAGGTGAATGAGCTGCACCTCTACGTGAACGAGCACGCTGCCGAGGCCATCAGCAAGCGCACGCGGCACGCGTTCCTGCGGCATGTCACCCGCGGCGTGCAGACGATCACCGGCATGCTGGAAGGCATCGTCAACGAAGGGCCGGCTCTGTGGTTCATGGCGATCGGGCGCAGTATCGAGCGCGCCGACATGACCAGCCGGTTCGTCGACGTGCGCGCGGTCGGGATGCTGCCGGTGCACGGCAGCCCGCTGCGGCCGTTTGCCACCATCCAGTGGATGAGCGTCCTGCGCTCGCTCTCTGCTTACCACATGTATCGCCTGAAGACGCGACAGCGCGTCTACCCGGCGGGCGTGGTGAGCTTCCTGCTCGCCGACGACGACTTCCCGCGGGCCTGCGTCTGCTCGCTGCGCCGCGCCGAGGAGGTCCTCGCGCGCCTGCCGAACAGCGCGCGCCTGCTGCGGCGGCTCTCGCGCGTGCGCCGCGCGATCTCCCGCACGCGCTTTGAGACCTTGAGTCCGGAGGCCCTGCACGGCTTCATCGACCGGCTGCAGCGCGCGCTGGCGCGTACGGATGATGACGTGGCGCGCACCTACTTCAGGGGCGAGCTGACCCTCGCGCGTCGCGGCGCGACACAGGCACAGTCCGCGGGTTGACAGCCCGGCTACGGGAACTTCATCCTGACCGGATTGCTCCAGAGGCCCGACATGATCGACTCACTGCGACTTGATCGCCGCCTGGTACTGGGCGCTGCCGGCGCGCTTTCCCTGCTCGGCGGGATGTTCCAGTCCAGCGCCCGTGCGGCCGCTGCGCCGACCCAGGGCGGCGCTGCGCCCGAGGCCGACGCCCTGCGCACCGAGTTCGTGCTGGAGGCCCACGTCAACATCGCCGCAGCGCTGACCGTGGGCGAGAGCGCCCTGGGGCTGCGCCGCCTGATTCCGATCACCGGCGGCAGCTTCAAAGGACCTCGCCTGCAGGGCGAGGTCGTGCCCGGAGGTGCGGATTACCAGCTCGTGCGTCCGGACGGCGTCACGAGCATCGAGGCCAGGTACACGCTGCGCGTCTCCGACGGGTCGCTGATCTACATTGCCAACCGCGGCATTTTGGTACGCGCGGTCGAGGGTCCCGCGCCCGCGCCGGCCTACGTGCGCACGGTGCCGGAGTTCGAGGCGCCGATCGGCCCCCATGACTGGCTGAACAAATCCGTCTTCCTGGGCACCCTCGATGGCAGCCAGTTCGCCAAGGGCTTCGTGGTGATCCGCGTGTACCGCGTTGTCTGAGAACCGCAGCGTGGCAAGCCACCTCCCGAAGAAGCGCGCCCGCGTCGTTTCGGTCGCCGAGCAGGTCGACGAGCTGCCCGTGGAGTGCCCGTGGCTGGACCCCGGGGAGCAGGGCGAGAACCTGCAGATCCAAGATTTCCCGACCTTCCTGATCATGCGCCTGGCCAACACGGCCAAGAGCGGGCTCACGCGCCGCTACCTGGATCCGTTCGGTATCAGCCTGCCGGAGTGGCGGCTGCTGGCCCTGGTGGCCCGCTTCTCGGTGCTGCCGTTCGGCGAGGTCACCGCGGGCTCCTCGATGGACAAGGGGCAGGTGAGCCGGACCCTGAAGGCGATCCACCGCAAGGGCCTGGTCAAGCTCAGCGCTTTCGCTGCGACCGGCAAGGGCCGCGCAGCGGCGATATCCCCGCGTATCGAGGTCACGATCAGCCCGAAGGGCAAGGCCCTGTTCCAGAGGATCCTGCCGATCGCGCGCGCGCACCAGCTCAAGCTGATCAACCTGCTCACCCAGGAGGAGCGCAAGGTCTTTCACAGCGTAGCGCGCCGCCTGCTGCAGCGGGTCCCCTACCTGGATGAGGAAGCCTGAGGAGCGCCCCGTCGGCGCCAGCAAGGAGTCAAAGATGAGCGTTCCCGCGGAATTTGTGTTCGAGGCGGCCGTGAAGGTCGATGCGCCGCTGATCATCGGCCAGAGCTCCCACGGGCTGCGGCGCGTGATCCCGATCCTGGGCGGCACCGTCACGGGGCCGAGGCTGACGGCCAGCGTCGTCCCGGGCGGGGCGGACTGGCAGTTCATCCGGCCGGACGGGGTGCTGAGCCTGGAGGCCCGCTACACCCTCCAGACCGAGGACGGCGCGCTCATCATGGTGGTCAACCGCGGCATGCGGCACGGCCCGGCCGACATCATCGAGAAGATCGGCCGCGGCGAGGACGTGCCGGCCGATTCCTATTATTTCCGCACCGTCGCGGAGTTCGAGGCCCCGATCGGCAAGTACGACTGGCTCAACAAGGCGCTGTTCCTGGGCGTCGCCGAGCGCAAGGCCGGCCTCGCGCTCGTGCGTTTCTACCTGCTGCGCTAGCGGGGGAGGCGGGCCGGGGCCCCTGGAGGGGGCATTGCGGCCTCGTTATCGCGCCCGGAAATGGTTTATACTACGAACTAAAGCATGACGCCCCTTCGGGCGTCGTTTGCACTCACTGCCCCGTAGGGAGAACCGCCGTGTCCACACCCGTCAGCATTCAGATTGAGGACGGCATTGCCGTCATCACGATCGACAGCCCCCCGGTCAACGCCATCTCCGCTGCGATCCGCCGCGGCCTGCTGGCCGCCAGCGAACAGCTGGCCACCGACACCTCGGTCAAGGGCGTGGTCCTGCTGTGCGCGGGCCGTACGTTCATGGCCGGTGCCGATATCAGCGAGTTCGGTGGCTTCATGCCGCCGCCGGAGCTGCGCAACGTGCTCACGGTGTTCGAGTCGCTGCCGCAGCCGATCGTCGTCGCCCTGCACGGCACCGCGCTGGGCGGTGGCGTGGAAGTCGCGCTGGCCGGTCACTACCGCATCGCCGACAAAGGCGCGAAGCTGGGTTTCCCGGAAGTGACGCTGGGCATCGTCCCGGGTGCCGTGGGCACGCAGCGCCTGCCGCGCCTCATCGGCGCCGAGAACGCGCTGAAGATGTTCCTGGACGGCAAGGCGGTGGGCGCCGAGGAAGCCAAGGCGCTGGGCCTCATCGATGAGGTGGTGGAAGGCGACCTGCGCACCGCCGCCGTGGACTACACCAAGAAGCTGCTGGCGGCCGGCAAGGGCCCGCGCCGCGTGCGCGACCTGCAGGTTGCGCCGCTCAGCGAGGAGAGGATTTCCGAGCTGCGCGCCCAGGCGCGCAAGCAGCACAAGGGCGTCATCACCCCGGAGCTGGATATCCTGGCCGTGCGGGCGTCCTGGGAGCTGCCGTTCGAGCAGGGCCTCGCGCTGGAGCGCGCAATCAGCGACGGTTCGCTGGCCACGCCTGAATCCAAGGCCATGCGCCACCTGTTCTTCGCCGAGCGCGAAGTGGCGGAAGTCCCCGGCATCAGCAAGGCCGACGCGCCGCGCGATGTAAAGCGCATCGGCATCATCGGCTCCGGCACGATGGGCGGGGGCATTGCCATGGCCTTCGCCAACGCCGGCATCCATGCCACGCTCATCGACATCGACCAGGCGGCGCTGGAGCGCGGCCTGGCCACGGTGCGCAAGAACTACGACGCCAGCGTCAAGCGCGGCCGCATGACGGCGGCCGACGTCGAGCAGCGCATGAGCCTCATCGTCGGCAGCACGAGCTACGACTCGCTCAAGGATGCGGACCTGGTCATCGAGGCCGTGTTCGAGGACATGGGCCTTAAGAAGAAGATCTTCGCCGAGCTGGATCGCGTCTGTAAGCCGGGCGCCATCCTCGCCACCAATACCTCGACGCTGGACATCAACCTCATCGCCGCGGCCACCAAGCGCCCGCAGGACGTGCTGGGCCTGCACTTCTTCAGCCCCGCCAACGTGATGCGATTGCTGGAGATCGTGCGGACCGACACGACCGCCAATGACGTCGTGGCCACGGCGTTCGCGCTGGCCAAGAAGATCCGCAAGATCGGCGTGCTCTCCAAGG
The DNA here is from genome assembly GCA_903868595.1 of uncultured Pseudomonadota bacterium. GTDB lineage: Bacteria > Pseudomonadota > Gammaproteobacteria > Steroidobacterales > Steroidobacteraceae > ZC4RG30. The sequence goes on along the minus strand of CAIPVV010000001.1, from coordinate 66,673 downwards.
TGTGCTTTGGCTTCATCGGCAACCGCATGATGGATCCCTATGCCCGCGAGGCCCAGCGCATGGTGCTGGAAGGCGCGACCCCCGCGCAGGTCGACAGTGCGCTGGAAGGCTTCGGCATGGCGATGGGGATCCTGGCGGTGTTCGACATGGCCGGCGTGGACGTCGGCGTGAAGGTGCGTGCCGCGAACCCCGACAAAGGCTCGCCGGACCCGACCTTCTACCGCGCCGACCAGGTGCTCTACGGGCAGGGCTGGCTGGGCCAGAAGTCCGGCAAGGGCTACTACAAGTACGAGGCCGGTTCGCGCGAGCGCCATCCGCACGAGGAAGCGCTGAAACTGCTGGCCGAGGAGGCGCAGAAGCTGGGCGTTGCCCGCCGCAGCGACATCTCCGCGCAGGAAGTCCTCGAGCGCTGCATCTACTCGATGATCAACGAGGGGGCGCGCATCCTGGAGGAGGGCGTGGCCCTGCGTCCGGGCGACATCGATGTCGTCTACACCTCGGGCTACGGCTTTGCGCGCTGGCGCGGCGGCCCGATGTTCTATGCCGACCAGATCGGCCTGGACACGGTGCTGGCCGGCATCCAGAAGTACGGCAAGCGCTTCAACGCGGTGGATTGGACGCCGGCGCCGCTGCTGGTGAAGCTGGCCGCCGAGGGCAGCAGCTTCACGGCCTGGGCCGCCGCCCGTGCCAAGTCTGCAAGCTGATCGACGCCATGTACGCCAGCTACGTTTTTTCGCCGGCTGGCCGCCCCTGGGCGGCCGTCCACGGCTCCACTGACCGCTTCGCGGTGCATCGCATTTACTGCGTGGGCCGCAACTATGCGGCCCATGTGCAGGAGATGGGCGGTGATCCGCAGCGCGACCCGCCACTATTCTTCAGCAAGCCCGCCGACGCGGTCGTGGCCAATGGTGGCGACGTGCCGTACCCGCCGCGCACCGCGGACTTGCACCATGAGGTCGAGCTGGTGGTGGCGATCGGTCGCGGGGGCGCACGTATCGCGGCGGTCGATGCGCTATCGCATGTGTATGGCTATGCGGTGGGCAATGACCTCACGCGCCGCGACCTGCAGGCGGACGCGCGCAAGCGCGGCCTGCCGTGGGACTCGGCCAAGGGCTTTGACCACTCGGCGCCGCTGGCCGCGATCCACACGGTCGAGCAGGTGGGCCATCCCACCGACGCGCGCATCTGGCTGAAGGTCAACGAGCAGATCCGCCAGGACTCCAACCTCTCGCAGATGATCTGGTCGGTACCGGAGATCATTGCCGAGCTGTCATCCCTCTACACGCTGCAGCCCGGCGACCTGATCTTTACCGGCACGCCGGATGGCATCGGTCCCCTGGTCGCAGGCGATACCGTGACCGCGGGGATCTACGGCCTGGATACCCTGCAGCACAGGGTCGTCGCGGGCCGCGAGTGAGCCGACCGGGCGTGGGCCGGGGGCGGCTGCGCCTGATGGTGCTGCTGGCCGCCTGCACGGCGCTGGGTCCGCTGAGCCTGAACGTCTACCTGCCCGGCCTGCCGGCCGTGCAGGCCAGTTTCGCCGCGGATCTGGCGGCGGTGCAGTCCACGGTCAGCCTGCCGCTGCTGGGCTTCGGGCTGGGGCTGGTGCTGCTGGGTCCGCTGGCGGACCGCTTTGGAAGGCGGCCCGCGCTGCTGTGGGGCCTGCTGCTGTTCATGGCCGGCACGGCCGTGGCCTGGACCGCGCCCTCGCTGCTGCTGCTGTGCGTGGGGCGGCTGCTGGCTTCCGTCGGCGGCGCGATGACCTACATCACCTCCCGCGCAGTCGTCGCGGATCTCACGCCGCGCGACCAGCTGCAGCGCTCGGTCGCGCAGATGACCATGATCATGCTGGTGGGACAGATGCTCGCGCCGATCGCGGGCAACTTCGTGATCGCCGCCGGCGGCTGGCGGCTGATCCAGCTCACCTTGCTGTTGTTCGCGGCCTGGCTGTGCCTGCTGGTGTGGCGCGGTGTCGCCGAGACGCTGCCCGCGCGGGCCGCGCACCCGGACGCGGCCCCAGCCCCCGGGCTGTTCGCGCCCACGCTGGCACTGATGCGGCAGGGGCGCTTCCTGTTGCTGATGCTGCAGGTGGGCCTGCTGTATTCGGCCTATCCGGCCTTCGTGGCCATGGCGCCGCACCTGATGATCGATTCCTTCCATCGGCCGGCGACCGAGTACAGCTACTACTTCCCCTGCCTGCCGCTGGGGTATTTCGCCGGCAACTGGTTCGTCCTGCACGTGGGCCAGCGCATGGGCCACCACCGCCTGATCCTGATCGGCTCGGCGTTCGCCACGGCGTCCTGCCTGCTCTCCCTGCTGCTGCTCTCGCAAGGTCTCTGGCATCCGCTGGCGCTGTTCCTGCCCGCCGGCACGCTCGTGAACATGGGTATGGGCCTCGCCCTGCCGTCGGTGGCCGCGCGCGCGGTGGGGGAAACCTGGCCCAATACCGCCAGCGGCTGGGGCCTGGTGGGCTTTGCACAGCAACTGATCGCGGCCCTGAGCGTGCAGTCGCTGGGCTTCCTCCAGGGCGGCTCTCCCTTCCCGGTCGTCTGGTGCTGCCTGGCGCTGTCGGCTGTGACGTTCGCGATGGAGTGCCTGCCGCTGATCGCCCGGCCCCAAGGGGATGCGCAGACGCCCTCGTCCCCGGCCACGGCCGCCGGCTAGTCCCGGTTGGGGCGCGATCCGCAGGGCAGGGAGGCCATCGTGGCCTCGATCCGCAGAATCTTGCCGTCGCGAATCTTGAACATCTCCGGGAGCACCGTCGTGAACGGACGGCGGGTCAGGGCGCTGTACTGGTACTCGCCGTAGCCGGGTACCCCGGTCTGCTCCGGCCCACCGTCCTGGTGGAACAGGAACACGCCGAAGACGATGCCCCGCTCCTCGTCCACACTCAGCAAGCGATGCGGGCTGCTGAGCGTGATGTAGCGCCGCCTCATGCTGTTGAGGTTGTCCCGGCAGCCCAGCCTGCCGACGCCGGGGCCGCTGGTTCCGCCGAAATCGGCTGAGTCGTTGTTGGTGTTCGCCAGGCCGTTCTCCACGCGGTTGCAGGCTTCATCGAACGGCACCGAGTCGGTGAGGGTCTTCTCCAGCGCCTCGAAGTACTTGTCTTGACTGGTTATCGAGTACCGGCGAGAGCAACTGGCGAGCCTGCGGGTATAGTCCCGCTGGCCCTGAACTGTCAAACCAATGCCCGGGGAGCGTGGGGTAGCTGATGGACCTGAACGTGCCGCTTTCCAGCCTGTTGGCCACGGTGATCTTTGCCGTGGCGATCCTGCACACCTTCGCCACCGGCCTCTTCAACCGCCTGGCCGAACGCCAGCCGCGCCATGCCGGCGCCTGGCACCTGCTCGGCGAGGTGGAGGTCGTCTTCGGGTTCTGGGCGCTGGTGCTGGTCGTGGCGCTGGCCGTGCTGGACGGGGGCCCGCAGGCCCTCGCCTACGTGGAGGGCCAGGACTTCACCGAGCCCCTGTTCGTGTTCGTCGTGATGGTGATCGCCGCGACGCGGCCGCTGCTGCGCCTGGCGCAGGCGGCGGTCGACGCCGTTGCCCGGCGGCTGCCGGGCGCGGGCCTTGCCGGTTTCTACTTCACGGCGCTGCTGCTGCTGCCGCTGCTGGGATCCTTGATCACGGAGGCGGCGGCGATGACGCTTGCCGCGCTGCTGCTGCGCGACCGGCTCTACGCGGCGGGCATTTCCGATCGGCTCAAGTACGCCACGCTCGCCGTGCTGTTCGTCAACGTGTCGATCGGCGGCACGCTCACGAGCTTCGCCGCGCCGCCGGTGCTGATGGTGGCCGCCCGCTGGGGCTGGGACAACGCGTACCTGTTCCTGCACTTCGGCTGGCGGGCGAGCGTGGCGGTGGCGCTCAACGCGGCGCTGGCCACCGGGCTGTTCCGCGCGGAGCTGGCCACCCTGTCCCCGGTGCGCGAGGCGGGACCCGCCGCGCCCGTGCCGCGGGGCGTGACGCTGGTGCACCTGGGCTTCCTCGTGGCCGTCGTCTACTTCGGCCACCACCCGGTGGTGTTTGTCTGCCTGTTGCTGTTCTTCCTGGGGTTCGCCCAGGCCTACGAGCGATACCAGGACCGCCTGGTGCTGCGCGAGGCCTTGCTCGTGTCCTTCTTCCTGGCCGGGCTGGTGGTGCTGGGGGGGCTGCAGCGCTGGTGGCTGACGCCACTGCTGCAAGGCATGAGCGCAAGCTTTGTGTATTACGGCGCCACGCTGCTGACGGCGCTCACGGATAACGCGGCGCTGACCTACCTGGGGTCCCTCGTGGAAGGACTGACGCCGGCGTTTCGCCAGGCGCTGGTGGCCGGCGCGGTCACCGGCGGCGGGTTGACGGTGATTGCCAACGCCCCGAATCCCGCCGGCTTCTCGATCCTGCGCGCAAGCTTCGGCGGTGAGATCCGGCCGCTGTCCCTGGCCGTCGCGGCGCTGGCGCCCACGCTGGTGGCGGTCCTGGCGTTCCGCCTGCTGTAGGCACGGGTCCCGGGGCTAGGGCTGCCCGGCGTCCTCGCCCAGCACGCGGCGCTCGTGGCCCACCAGTTCGCGGCGGTCCTTGATCACGATCAGCGGCACGCCATCGCGCGATACGTCGCCAATGACGGTTCCGCCCATCGCACGGTCACAGCGTGTCTGCACGGCGGAGAGGTAGAAGTCGGCGCTCGGCCAGTCGCGCACGACCCGAAAACGCGGATCCAGGTACGTCGTGGCCTGCACGGACTCCGCGCAGACCGCGACCGTGAAGCCCGCCGGCGCGCTGCCCAGCTCATCGCGCAGCAGGTGGTTGAGCAGGTTTGCGGCCTCGCGCATGCTGTCGTTCCAGTAGTCGCCCTCGTAGCGCTCGAAAGCGCCGGCCGTGCCGCCGACCAGGTGGTTGTAGGCCACGTACTCGTACGGGTGCAGGCGTAGCAGCGAGAGCAGGTTGTCGCCGCCCACGGCCAGCAGCACCAGGGCCGCCAGGCCCACGGCGCTGCGCCACGGGCGCAGGCGCTTGAGTCCCTGCTCGATGCCCAGCGCCGAGACCACCGCCAGGGGCGGCAGCACGAAGCTGAAGTGGCGCACGCCGTTGTAGAGCGCCGGCGCTGTGGCCAGCGAGTAGGCGATGGGGAAGGCCGCCGCCAGCAGCACCGGAACGAACGGCACGAGCGTTGCGGCCCGCAGCCGTCGACGCACTAGCGCGACCGCGCCCAGCGCTACGCCTGCGCCCAGGCCCAGCAGCAGCAGCTCCGGCAGGCGGACCAGCAGGTACTGCGAGAGGTAGGTGCGCGGCACCGAGCCGATCTTGATGAGCTCCCCGTTCAGCATCGTGAGCATGTCGAAGCTGAAGTGGGAGAACTTGGTCGCCGCGTCGTACAGGTTGTGCCAGCCCATGAGGGCCCACGGCCAGGAGAGTCCCGTGAGCAGCACGGCCAGCGCCGCCGCCGCCAGCAGGCGCGGGGCCAGGGCCTGCAGGCGCTGCAGGCCGTCGCGCGGCGACCGGCTCTGCTGCCAGAGCGCGAAGGCGAGCGCGCAGCCCAGGTAGATCAGCGCGAACAGGCCGCCGACGCGCAGCCCCAGCGCGGCGCCGATCGCAAGGCCCGTGCCCGCCACGGTGCCCCAGCCCACGCGCGGCAGCGTCATCACCCAGCGGGTGCTGAAGTACACCGCCCAGATCATGGCCGCGCCGAACGGGATGTCCTTGGTGTGCGTGAACATCGCGCCGCTCCAGGCGCCGGTCAGCGTCAGCAGCACGGCGGCCAGGAAGCCCGCGCGGGGGGTGAGCAGCAGCCGCCCCAGCAGCGCTGCGGCGAGGATGGCGGAGAGCCCGAAGCCGGCGGTGAGCAGGTGCCGCAGGTCCCACACCGACATGTCCGTCAGCGGCTCCAGCGCCGCGGCGATGATGTCGAACAGCCCGCCGTACAGGTAGAGGTTCACATAGTGGAAGGCGCGCTGGTCCTGCAGGCCGGAACGGTAGAACTCCAGCAGCAGCCGGCCGTAGGTGTGCTGCACGGGTTCATCGTTGCTGATGCCGTGTTGGTCGAAGGTGGCCGCCACGAACAGCAGCAGCGCCGCCATGAGGGCCACCGTGCACCACGTCCAGTAACGGGCTTCATCGATGACTTGGCGGGGCTTCTGCGGGGCTCGGCTGGGCTGGGACATGCAGCGGATGATACTCAATCGTTGCGCGCCTCACCCGGGGGCTGCCGACCCAGAGCGTCAGCAGCATCGCGCCGGTCGCGCAGGCCGCCGAGCTCAGGAAGGCCACGGTCGGGGAGACGGCCTGGTACAGCAGGCCGAACAGCAGCGAGGCTGGCAGCAGCATCGCGCCGGCGACCAGGTTGAACCAGCCAAAGGCCATGCCCGCCCGTTCCGGCGGCGCGAGGTCCGCCACCAGCGCCTTCTCCACGCCCTCGGTGGCGGCGAGGAACAATCCGTAGAAGCCAAACAACCCGTACAGCAGCCAACTGGCGTGGGTCACCTGTCCCAGCAGGAAATAGAAGATCGCATAGGCCAGGTAGCCCGCCCGCAGCACGTGGATGCGGCCGATACGGTCCGACAGCCCCGACAGGGGCGCCGAGAACAGCATGGCGATCCCTGAGACCGCAGCCCACAGCAGCGGTAGCTGCGCCGCCGGCACGCCCAGCTCCCGGGCCCGCAGCAGCAGGAAGAGGTTGGAGGAGTTGCCGAGCGTGAAGAGCGCAACCACCAGCAGGTAGCGGCGGAAGGTGGCCGGCAGCTCGGCGAAGCGCCAGTCGAAGGGCCGCGCCTTCGGGCGCGGCAGGGCGGGCTCGCGCAGCGCGAAGGTGAGCAGGATGCACAGGGCGCCGGGGATCGCCGCCCACAGGAAGATCTGGCGCAGCGGCACCTGCCAGGCCAGCAGCGCCGCCGCCATCAGGGGCCCGATCACCGCGCCCGCGTTGTCCATCGCGCGATGCAGGCCAAAGGCCAGGCCACGCTGCTGCGCCGGCACGCTCTGCGCCAGCAGCGTATCGCGCGGCGAGGTACGCAGTCCCTTGCCCACGCGGTCGGAGAATCGAATCGCCAGCAGCCACGGCCAGCTGTGGATGAAGGCCACCAGCGGGCGCCCCACGCCGGCCAGCCCGTAGCCCACCAGCATCCAGGGCCGCGCGCGTCGGGTGCGATCCATGAAGATGCCGGAGAAGAGCTTCAGCAGGCTCGCGGTGGCCTCCGCGATGCCCTCGATCAGGCCCAGCGCGCGAGGCCCGGCCAGCAGCACGGAGGTCAGGTACAGCGGCAGCAGGGGATAGAGCAGTTCGCTCGCGCTGTCGTTCAGCAGGCTGATCAGGCCGACCAGCCACACGGTGCGGGGCAGGGCGCGCAGGGCATGGAGCATCCCGCAAGGGTCGCAGGTAGCTCCGCCGGAAGCCAGGCGCCGCGGGCCCGCCTCGCGGACTGCGCGCCGGTCCGCGCCGCTAGCGGTCGAGCCGCTCGCTGAAGCGTCCCACGGATTCTGCACGCCCGTCCTCACAGCGCAGCACCCACAGCGCATCATCCTCTACCGTGTAGAGCGCGTCCTGCCGGAAGGCCACGCCCACGGCCCGTGCCGCATCCGGCGCAAGCTCGACCGCCCAGCCCGCCTCCGCGTGGCCCGTGCGCGGGGAATAGCCGGTCAGGCGGTGGTGCCACAGGCCGCGTTCGGCCAGGTGCGCCGCGAGACGCGCATCGGCTTGCTGGTTTTGCGCCGGACTCCACTGTTCGCCCGTCGTGGCCCAGGCGGTGAGGATTGCAAAGCGCGCGGGCCACCCAGGCGGTGCGACGGGGGTCCTGAAGCGCGTTTCAAAGTACTCATCGGGCAGGGCAGGCGGCGTGGCCATGGGGTCCTTACGCGTACTGGGCCGCGGCGGCGGCGGCGGCCTTGGCCACTGCGGCACGCAGCGCAGGCGGCGAGAGCACCTCGCAGTTGGCGCCGTGACGCAGCACCTCCATGACCAGCTCGGTGTCGTTGTGATAGGGCACCTTGAGCAGGGCACTGCCGTCGGGCTGCAGGGCGCGGCGGGCATCCGGATGCCACTCCTCCTCAGCCGCCCAGCGCGCCGCGAGGGCATTGAATTTCAGCACCGCCGTGTGATCGCCGGCGCCCGGGAAGATGCCGTAGCTGCTGTCCAGTTCGCGCGCCAGGAGCGCGGCGGAGAGTTCCCGGGCCGGCTCCTTGAGCACGGCGGCATGGCTCACGCGGTCCACCGAGAACACGCGCAGCGCCTCCTGCGCGTGGCACCAGGCCGCCAGGTACCAGTTGCTGCGATAGAAGGTGAGCCGCTGCGGGGAGACCTGGCGTCCGCCGTGGGCATCCTGGCTGCGGCTGCGGTAGTCAAAGCGCAGCCGGCGGCGTGTCGCCAGGGCCGACACCAGGACGTTGAAGTCTTCCTCGCGCGTCATGCGCGGGTGGGCCATGCGCAGCTGGATGCGGTCGGAGATCTGCGGGTCGCCGAACCACTGGCTGCGCAGGCGCCCCAGTTGCTCGCGGGCGCGGGTGGTGCCGCTGCCCAGGGGGCCGGGCGGGATCTGCTCCAGGATCGCGTGCGCCGCCAGGACGCCGGCCAGCTCCGGGCTGCCAACGCCCAGCAGTCGGGCCAGGGTGGGGTCCTGCGGGCTGCGCTTGAGGACGTAGCCATTGGCCTCCCGGTCGTACTGGATGTCGAAGCCGTGCTGGTCGCGCAGCAGCGCGAGCAGGCGGTTGGCGGTGGCACGGGAGACTTGCAGCTCCTCGCAGAGGGCGCTCAAGGAGCGCGGCTCGCGCGTGCGCTGCAAAAGGCTCACCAGCGCAGTGACGCGTTCAAGCTTGGCCATGTCGGGCGCTCTCCTCGGGGCTCAGCGGGTGGGGTCTGGTGCAGCCTGCCACAGGGCCGGTGGGGCGGGCCAGACACTGCGGCGATCCGGCGCACGGCCGTCAGGCGCGGGGGCAGTCCCTTGACCTATGATGCACGGGCCGGCGCGGGGTCCGGCGGTTGCGGGGTCGCCAAGATGTCGGATACGCCAGAGAGCCGGGGATACAAGCGCATAGCCACCGAGGAGGCCTGGGCGACCCCCGAGCTTGTTCAGCTGTATACCCAGATCCTGGACACCAGGTCGATCAACGATCCGGGCTTCTACAGCCTGTGGGGTTTTTTCGGCAAGAGCCCGACGCCCCGCGCCAAGGATCTCATCGACCGCATCCAGGACATGGGCGAGCGCCGCCTGAACGACATGGATGCCACCGGCATCGACATGCAGCTGCTGCTGCTGACCGCGCCGGGCGTGCAGGTCTTTGATCCGCCGACGGCCACCGCGCTTGCCGTATCAACCAACGACCAGCTGGCGGAAATCATCCGCAAGCATCCGACCCGCTATCAGGGCCTGGCCGCGTTCGCACCGCAGGCGCCGCAGGCCGCCGCGCGGGAGATCGAGCGGGCCGTGACCCAGCTTGGGCTCAAGGGGGCCGTGGTTAATTCCCACACCCAGGGCGAGTACCTGGACGATGAGAAGTTCTGGGACATCTTCGCCGCCGCCGAGGCGCTGGACGTGCCGGTCTACATCCATCCCAACAGCCCCTCGCCGCAGATGGTGGAGCCGTTCCTGTCGCGCTGCCTGGACGCCGCCATCTACGGTTTCGCCGCCGAGACCGGCCTGCACGCGCTGCGCCTGATCGTCAGCGGCGTGTTCGACCGTTTCCCGAACCTGAAGATCGTGCTGGGGCACCTGGGCGAGGGTCTGCCGTACTGGCTGTACCGCATCGACTTCATGCATGCCGGCATCGTGCGCTCCAACCGCAGCCCCGGCGCGCTGCCGCTGCGCAAGAAGCCCAGCGAATACCTGCGCGACAACTTCTACTTCACCACCAGCGGCATGCCCTGGGAGCCGTCTATCAGCCTCGTGCAGCGCCTGTTCGGGCACGACAAGGTGATGTACGCGATGGACTACCCGTATGAGTACGTGAAGGAGGAGGTGGACATGATGGACAACCTGCCGATCACGCCGCAGCAGAAGAAGATGTTCTTCCAGAGCAACGCGGAACGCATCTTCAAGCTGCCCTGATGACCCTGGCAACGCGTGGCGCTCTGCTGGTGCGCCTGTGCAACTGGGTGGGCGAGGTGGTGCTGAGCCTCCCGGCGTTGCGGCGCCTGGAGGCGGCCGGCTATGCGCTGCACCTCTACGGCAAGGGCTGGGCGCCGGCGCTGCTGGCTGGCACCGGCTACCCGGTCACCGTGCGCCACGGAGGCCTTGCGGCTGCCACCTCCCAGCTGCGGGCGCTGCGCCGGCAACTGGCGCGGGACTGTCCGCAGGCTCCGCCACGCTCGCTGCTGATCACGCGTTCACTCTCCTCGGCGATGGAGACGCGCCTGGCCGGCCTTCGCCCCAGCGGCTATGCCTACGATGGCCGCAGCCTGCTCCTGCAGCACGCCTACCCGCGGCCGCGCGGCCTGCACGCCGCGCAGGAGTACTGGCACCTGGTGAGCTGCTTTCTCGGGCGGGAGGCGCCGTTCCCGCAGGCAGTGGGGTTCGTGGCCAGTGCCGCGCAGCACGCGCAGGCGTCCGCGTTGCTGGCCGCGCAGGGCCTGCACGAGGGGGGCTACCTGCTCTTCTGCCCGTTCTCCGGCGCCGATGACCACGAGGATCGCAAGGTCTGGCCGGGGTTCGCGGCGCTGGCGGCCCGGCTGCAGCAGCAGGGTCGGCGCATCGTGGTCTGCCCCGGTCCCGGGGAGGAGGCGGCCGCTGCCGCGCGGGTGCCGGGTGCGGTGCTGCTGAACGGCGTGGACATGGGCGTCTACGGGGCCCTGCTGCGCGCGGCGCGCGCGGTCCTTGCCAACGATACCGGCCCGGGGCACCTGGCCGCGGCGACCGGGGTGCCGCTGGTCAGCCTGTACGGTCCGCGCTCGGTCGCCGCCTGGGCGCCGCTGGGCCCCAACGTGCAGCTGCTGCACGACACGGCCGGCTGGCCGAGCGTCGAGCAGGTTGCCGCCCTGCTGCCCGGCTGAGGCGCACATGGCCCGCATCCAGCTCCTCGCGTATTCCAACGGCGTCGGCAACTCGCGCGACATCCACCTGCTGGCGCAGCCGCTGCGGGACCTGGGCCACGAGCTGACCGTCACGCTGGTGAGCCGCGGCGCGCGGCGCAGCCGTCGCTGGCGACTGCTGGCGTGGTGGGTTCGCCTGCGCCGCGCGCTGGGCGGCGGCGCCGCGCCGCCCTATGACCTCAATCTCATGCTGGAGCATGTCTGGCCCGGGTACCTGACCCTGGCGCGGCGCAACGTGCTGGTGCCCAACCCGGAGTGGTTTGACCGGCACGACCGGCGGCTGCTGCCGCTGCTGGATGGCCTGTGGGCCAAGACGCGCTATTCGCAAGGGCTGTTTGAAGCCCTGGGCAAGCCGGTGTCGTACACAGGCTTTGACAGCGTGGATCGCTGCGTGGCGACGGTTGCGCGGCAGGCACGGTTCTTCCACCTGGCCGGCAAGAGCCGCATGAAGGGCACGGCGCGGCTGCTGGCGCTGTGGAGTCGCCACCCGGAATGGCCGCTACTCTGCGTGGTGCTCTCGCGGCGGCTGCAGGCCCAGCTGCCGGTGGCCGACAACATCCAGTACCGCAGTGAGTACCTGGAGGATGCGCAACTGGCGCAGCTGCAGAACGCGCACCTCTTTCACCTCTGCACCTCCGAGACGGAAGGGTGGGGCCATTACATCCCGGAGGCGCTGAGCACCGGCGCCGTGGTCATCGCAACCGATGCGCCGCCGATGAATGAGCTGGTGGGCCCGGACCGCGGGCTGCTGGTGGCAGCGCGCGAGCACGGCCGGCAGCACCTGGCCGCGACCTACGCGTTCGACGAGGCGGCGCTGGAGGCCGCCGTGGGGCAGGTGCTGGTGCTGGACGGCGCGCAGCGCCAGGCGCTGGGCACCTCGGCCCGCGCCTGGTTCCTGGCCAACCAGCAGGGCTTCCCGGAGCGGCTCCGGCAGGCGCTGGCGGCCAGCGGTGTTCAGGCCGCCTGAGCCGACTGCGCGGTCTGGTTGCTCTCCACGGAGCTGCGGATCAGGTGGTCAAAGGCGCTCAGCGACGCGGTGGCGCCGGCGCCCATCGCGATGATGATCTGCTTGTAGGGCACCGTCGTGCAGTCGCCGGCCGCGAACACGCCCGGTACGGAGGTTGCGCCGCGCGCGTCAATCTCGATCTCCCCGCGGCCGGAGAGCGCCACGGTCGCCTTGAGCCAGTCCGTGTTGGGCAGCAGGCCGATCTGCACGAAGATGCCTTCCAGCGCCAGGTGCTTGCTCTCGCCGCTGTCGCGGTCCTTGTACTGCAGCCCGTTGACCTTGCTGCCATCGCCGGTGACGAGCGTCGACTGCGCCTTGGTCAGCACGGTCACGTTGGGCAGGCTGAAGAGCTTTCTCTGCAGGACCGCGTCGGCCCGCAGCTGGCCGTCGAACTCCAGCAGCGTGACGTGCGCCACGACGCCGGCCAGGTCGATCGCGGCCTCGACGCCCGAGTTGCCGCCGCCGATCACCGCGACGCGCTTGCCCTTGAACAGCGGGCCGTCGCAGTGCGGGCAGTACGCCACGCCCTTGCCGCGGTATTCCTGCTCGCCCGGCACGTTCATCTCCCGCCAGCGGGCGCCGGTGGCGAGGATGACGCTGCGGCTCCTGAGCGAGGCGCCGTTCTGCAGCTTCACCTCGATGAGCTCGCCGGGAATGAGCGCCGCGGCACGCTGCAGGTTCATCACGTCGACCTCGTAGTCGCGCACGTGCTCCTCCAGCCCCATGACGAGCTTGGGGCCGTCAGTGGCCTTCATCGAGATGAAGTTCTCGATGCCCAGCGTATCCATAAGCTGGCCGCCGAAGCGCTCGGCCAGCAGTCCCGTGCGGATGCCCTTGCGCGCGGCGTAGATCGCCGCCGCTGCGCCGGCTGGCCCGCCGCCGACCACCAGCACATCGAAGGGATCCTTGGCGCCCAGCTTCGCGGCGTCGCGCGCCGCGGCGCCGGTGTCGATCTTGGCGAGGATCTCCTCCACGCCCAGGCGTCCCGCACCGAACTCCGCGCCGTTCAGGTACACGGTCGGGACGGCCATCACCTGGCGCGCGTTGACCTCGTCCTGGAACAGCGCGCCATCGATCATGACGTGGCTGATGCCGGGATTGAGGGCCGACATCAGGTTCAGGGCCTGCACGACGTCCGGGCAGTTGTGGCAGGTCAGGGAGATGAAGGTCTCAAAATGCAATCCGCCCGGCAGGGCCTTGATCTGCTCGACGACCTCCTCGCTCACCTTGGGCGGGTAGCCGCCGACCTGCAGCAGCGCGAGCACGAAGGAGGTGAACTCGTGCCCCATCGGGAGGCCGGCGAAGCTGACGCGCGGCGTCTGGCCGGGCTGCGCCACGGCGAAGGAGGGGATGCGCTGGGCGTTGCCATCGCTGCGCAGGCTGACCTTGTCGGACAGGGTGACGACCTCCTCGAGCAGCGCGCGCATTTCCTGCGCGCCGGCGCTCTCGTCCAGCGTGGCGACCAGTTCGATCGGGCGTTGCAGCCGCTCGAGGTAGGACTGCAGCTGGGACTTGATGTTGGCGTCGAGCATGGTCGTTCTCGCTGTCCGGGACTTCTAAATTCTGCCGGCCAGGCGCTCCCCCGGGCGTAGCCGGGGGAGCGCAGGCTTGGGCGTTGGACTACAGGACGGGTACTTAGATCTTGCCGACCAGGTCCAGCGACGGGGCCAGGGTCTTGGCGCCCGGCGTCCACTTGGCGGGGCAGACCTCGCCCGGGTGGGAGGCCACGTACTGCGCGGCCTGCACCTTGCGCAGCAGTTCCTTCGCGTCGCGGCCGATGCCCAGGTCATGGATCTCGGCGACCTTGATCTCCCCTTCCGGGTTGATCACGAACGTGCCGCGCAGCGCCAGGCCCTCTTCCTCGATCATGACGTCGAAGTTGCGGGTGATCGCGCCAGTCGGGTCGCCGATCATCGGGTACTGGATCTTCTTGATCGTCTCGGAGGCGTCATGCCAGGCCTTGTGCGTGAAATGCGTGTCGGTGGAGACCGAGTAGCACTCTACGCCCAGCTTCTTGAACTCCGGGTACACGTCGGCCAGGTCACCCAGTTCCGTCGGGCAGACGAAGGTGAAGTCGGCCGGGTAGAAGAACACGATGGACCACTTGCCCTTCAGGTCGGCGTCGGACACCGGAACGAACTTGCCGTTGTGGTAGGCGGTCGCCTTGAAGGGCTTGATCTTGGAATTGATGATGGGCATGGGAGTGTCCTTTGCGGAAGAGAGAGTAAGTCGACGGGGTGCAGGATAGGCGGGGATGGCACATAGGGCCAATAGATTGTTAAGAGATTATCAATAGTTTTCATCTATCGATGGCAAGGCCCGTCCGCAGGCTTCACAGGGCCAGGATCGGCACCTGCGCCGCCAGCACGGGCTGGCAGAGGATCTTGTAGCTGTCGGCGTCGAAACTGGCCGTCACCGTATCCAGGCGCCGCGCCTCCTCGGGCGTTGCCACGCTGCCCAGGTAGCACCAGTTGCGCACCACGTGGATCTGGCGCAGCCCCTCCCGCTCCTCCACGAGGCCGATCGCGCCGGGATACGGCCAGCAGGCCAGCGCCAGGCTCTCCAGCGCCTGGCGCAGGCGCTGCTGGTGGCTGGCCAGCGTCTCCTCGCCCCGGCACTGGCCCGCGCACTTGCCCAGCGAGGCCCTGAAGCAGGCGCGTCCGCGCGGCAGCTTCTCCAGTCCCAGGGCCCCCAGGCACAGGCGCTGCTCGTCGGCGAGGCCGCGCAGCAGCGCCAGCGCTGCGGCACGCGAGCCGAACAGGCCATAGAGGCGCGGCTCGCGCGCGAAATCGATCTCCTGCGCATAGACGATGTCCGGCGCCGACTCGCCCAGGCGCAGCGAGCAGAGGCGGCCCTTGCGGCGCAGGCGGCGATTGAGCAGCGGATAGCGCTCCTTGATGAGCTGCGCCTCCAGCAGCAGCGCGCCGATTTCCCCCGCCGTGCAGATGTGGCTGATGCGGCGCGTCTGGCGCAGCAGCCGCGCCTCGCGGCGGTTCCTCAGGTGCGAGAGCACGCGGCTGCGCAGGTTCACGCTCTTGCCGATGTACAGCGGCAGCGTGTCCACCTCGCCGTGGAAGATGTAGACGCCTGGCGCGGCCGGCATGTCGCTGATCGCGGCGCGCAAGTGGTCAGGGTAGGCGTAGGCGGCCACGGGTGCTCCAGTCTGCAGCCGGCGACAGGATGTGCGGCGGCGCGGGTAGGAGCATATTGTGGCCACGTTCTTTAGTGTTGCGGGTAGGTCTTATGCGTAGGCTCCTGACGTTGGCGGTGATGGTCGCGGTGGTGGCGCCCCAGGCGGGCCGGGCCGGCGACCTGCTGGGTCTGTACATCGGTGCTGCCGTGGGCCAGGCGCAGGTCCGCGCTGATGCGGGCGGCTTCAGCACGCAGGACTTTCGCGACAACCACAGTGCCTTCAAGGTACTCGTGGGCGGGCGGGCGATCTCGGTACTGGGGGCGGAGCTGGAGTATGTGGACCTGGGCAAGCCCGGCGGCGTGCTGAGCAGCCTGCCAGCCCAGGCCTCCGCCAAGGGCACGGCGGCGTTCGGCGTGCTCTACCTGCCGATCCCGCTGCCGGTCCTCGACATCTACGGGAAGCTGGGCGTCGCACACCTGCAGTCCCGTCTGCGCGGCAACCTCGTCGCCCCGGGCTGCACGGTGGCCTGCACGTCCCTGGGAAGCTTCAACCTGGATACCTCCAAGACCTCGGCGGCGGCCGGTGTCGGCGTGCAGCTGAGCCTGGGGCCGCTGGCGGTCCGCGGGGAATACGAACGCTTCGGCACTGCCCTGGCGAGCCCGGACCTGGTGTCCGTCGGAGTCACCTGGAGCCTGTTCTAGGCCGCGGGGCCCTTCCCCCGCCACGCGCGGTGCGCTCGGAGCCCCCAGGGCGCCTCTCTTCAGGCTAAAATACGCGGCTAGGACACCCCCGTCCGACCCCGTTATCCAGGCCCCTCGATCCTTGCTGCGCCGCAGGCGCGGCCGGTTGATCCAGCGGCTACCCGTTGAAGAGACACCATGCTTTCCACTTCGAATGTATCGATCCAGTTTGGCGCCAAGCCGCTCTTCGAGGGCGTTACCGTCAAGTTCACTGACGGCAACCGCTATGGCCTCATCGGCGCCAACGGCTGCGGCAAGTCCACGCTGATCAAGATCCTGGGTGGGGACCTGGAGCAAAGCGCCGGCGACGTGGTCCTGCAGCCCGGGCTGCGCATGGGCAAGCTGAACCAGAACCAGTTCGGCTACGAGGACGAGCGCGTCATCGACGTGGTCATGCAGGGCCACCACGAGATGTGGGCGGCGATGACCGAGCGGGATCGCATTTATGCCAACGCCGACTCCAGCGACGAGGACTACATGCGGGCGGCGGAACTGGAAGGGCAGTTCGCCGAGTACGGTGGGTACGATGCGGAATCGCGGGCCGCGAGCATCCTGGTGGATGCGGGCATCGGCGAGGAGCTGCATACCGGACCCATGCGCGAGGTGCCGCCGGGACTGAAGCTGCGCGTGCTGCTCGCGCAGGCCCTGTTCTCCAACCCCGACGTGCTGCTGCTGGATGAGCCGACCAACAACCTGGATATCCATTCCATCGGCTGGCTGGAGAGCACGCTCAACGACTCCAATGCCACGATGATCATCATCAGCCACGATCGCCACTTCCTGAACCAGGTGTGCACGCACATGGCGGACCTGGACTTCCAGCAGCTGAAGATCTATCCCGGCAACTACGACGACTTCATGCTCGCCTCGGTGCAGGCGCGCGAGCGCGTGGAGGCCTCCAACGCCAAGGCCAAGGACCGCATCTCAGACCTGCAGGAGTTCGTGCGCCGCTTCTCGGCCAACGCCTCCAAGGCGCGCCAGGCGACGTCGCGCCGCAAGCAGCTGGAGAAGATCAAGATCGAGGAGATCAAGCCGTCCTCGCGCCAGAACCCGTACATCCGCTTCGAGCAGCTGAAGAAACTCTACCGCTCGGCGGTGGGCGTGGAGAAGCTCAGCTTCACCTACCCGGGCACGGACGTGCCGGTGCTGAAGAACATCAGCTTCAACATCGAGGCCGGTGATCGCGTGGCGATCATCGGCCCCAACGGCATCGGCAAGACTACCCTGATGCACCTGCTGGCCGGCGAGCTGCACCCGACGGCGGGCAAAGTCACCTGGGTGGAGAATGCCCAGCCGGGCTACATGCCGCAGGATCCGCAGGCGGAGTTCGCCGAGAAGCTCGACCTGTTCGCGTGGATGTCGCGCTGGTCCGGCAAGGCCGACGACGAGCAGATCGTGCGCGCCACGCTGGGCCGCCTGCTGTTCTCGGGCGACGAGACCAAGAAATCGGTGAAGGTGCTCTCCGGCGGGGAGAAGGGCCGCATGATGTACGGCAAGCTCATGCTGACGCGGCCCAATGTGCTGCTGATGGACGAGCCCACCAACCACATGGATATGGAGACGATCGAGTCGCTGCAGATCGGCCTGGAGAAGTACCCGGGCACGTTGCTGTTCGTCTCGCACGACCGTGAGTTCGTGAACGGACTGGCCACGCGGATCATCGAGCTGCAGCCCGGCGGCGGCATCACCGACTTCCGCGGCACCTATGAGGAATACCTCAAGGAGCAGGGCCTCACGGCCTGACTCGGCCGCCCGCCTACCGGGCGGTCGGGGCGAACACCGCGTCCAGGTACGCCGCCAGGCGGATGCCGGCCAGCCAGAGCCGGTGTTCGGCGAGGGGTTCGTTCACGAACGCATAGTCGTAGCCCAGGCGCGGATCGGCCGGGTAGAGCGCATCCCGCAGCGCCAGGTCCTCCGCGATCCACACTTGCGGATCGATCGACCTGGCGGCTTGCACCGTGGCCGGCGTCTCCCGGCGCAGCAGCCAGGCCGTCAGCTCCGTGTACGAGAGTCCGCGGTCGAGCAGCATCTGGCTGTCCCAGACCGCGTGCAGGTTCGTGGGCTGGCCCAGGAAGGTGACCTTCACGTCGTTGCCGCCGTGGTCGGGGCCGTAGCCGGAGTGCAGCGGCATGTGCAGGTCACCCACGAGGTGCACCGTGAAGCGCAGCGCCAGGGCCTTCTCCGCAGGACTTGCCTTGGGATCGCGCAGGGTGTGCGCAAAGCGTGCCAGCGCCGTCACGGCATCGCCCCGCGGGGGTGCGCCGACATCCGCGTAGCCCTTGCCCTTGGGGACCGTCACGTAGTGATACGGCGAGGCTTCCTGTTGCCAGAAGGGCTCGGGGCTGGAGCGCATCTCATCGGGCCAGGTGGAGGCTTCCGCCAGGTCCTCCACGCCCAGGATCTGCTGGACCTTGCGGAGCGTGCGGGGCTGCAGGTGGTTCTGGGCGATCTGCGCGGAGACCCGGTGGCCGAGCGGGCCCCAGGCAGCGGCCGGCAACGCCGCGCCCCACAGCACCATCAGCAACAGGACTCGCATGGTGGGCTCGCTCGGCAGGCGGTGGTCACCGCGGTGCCGTGAGGCTAGCAGAGGAATCAGGACCTGTGCAGGCGGGTCCGCAAGGCGAGGGCGCGGTCCGGGTCACGGGTCCGCAGTGCCGGCGCAGCGCCGCGGACGCTCCAGGATCAGACCGTGGACCCAACCCCCCAGAATGCGCGGGTCGGTACGCTGCAGGTTCCTGAACCGGACGCTGGTTTGCGCGTGCGCGGCGGAGCTCCTGGCGTGGTTCTTTGGGGTGGCGGATATCGCGGGCACGGCATACCGGTATGCCGTAGCGCTTGAACGAGCCCGACCGGCGCAGCGTGCGGCCGGGTCAGCGGCGTCAGCTTGCCGGCACGGCCTCGAGGCACGCACGCCGCCACCCGCGGCCCACGACGGCCAGCAGTAGCAGGGCCAGGCAGCCGTCGGCCAGCAGCGCCTGGCGCACGCCGATCCGGCTGACCAGGGCGCCGGTGAGCAGCGCGCCGACCGACAGCCCCCCGCGCATCGACAGCATGTACAGGCTCATCGCCTGGCCCCGCAGCGAGGCCGGTGCCCGGATCTGGATCAGCGCCTGCGCCGAGGCGTTGCAGGCCGTCATGCAGACGCCGCCCAGGCCAAACAGCACGGGCAAGGTCCAGGGGCCCGGTACCAGCGCCACCAGCACGACGACCAGCGCGTAGCCCAGCGCGAAGGCCGAACTCAGGGGACGCCGGTCCACGCCGGGATTCACGGCCAGCAGGCCGAGCGCGCCCAGCAGCCCGCCCGCGCCGAAGGCGCTCATCGTGATGCTGAGGTGCCCGACGCCGCCGACCAGCGCCTGCTTCACCAGTACCGAGCAGTACGTGATGATCGGCGCACACAGGAGACTGGTGCCAAGCACGGTCAGGAACGCGCCGCGCAGCGCGGGCAGCCGCAGGCACTCGCGCAGGCCCGCGCGCAACTGCCGGTAGCCGAGCTTCTCGCCGGCGATGCCGGCACGGCCCTGCGGCAGGATCCAGACCGCCACCAGGATGAACGGCAGGTAGGAGGCGGCGCTCACGGCAAAAGCGCCCGTTGCACCCACCGTGGCCAGCAGGATGCCGGCAACCGCAGGGCCCAGGATGCGCGAGAGGTTGAACTGCGTGGAGTTCAGGGCGATGGCCGATGCGATCTGCTCGCGCCGCACGATGGAGGGCACGATCGTCTGGTAGGAAGGCATCGACAGGGCGTCGGTGATGCCAATGAGCAGGGAGAGCAGGATCACCATCCACGGCTGCAGCCGCCCCAGCAGCAGCAGGACCACCACCGCCACGGGGCAGAGGAACTGGATCGACTGGAAGAACGCGATGACCCGGCGGCGATCCCCGTGATCGGCCAGGGCGCCGCCAATGACCGTCAAGGCCAGCACCGGCGCGCCCATCGCAAAGGAGTCCACCCCGAGCAGGAACGGGGAGGCCCCCAAGGTGAGCATCAGCCAGGGCTGTGCGACCTGCTGCGCCCAGGTGCCGATGCTGGAGAGCAGGCTAGCAAACCAGAAGGTACCGAAGCGGGGGGTGGCCAGCAGCTGCAGGGAGTTGCGGAACGTGTGTTCGGTCATGAGAGGCGGTGATCATGACAGTGGCGGGGAGTGGTGTCTGTCCCGCGCCGCCCGCTGCCCTGCCGGCCGCGGCGTGGGGGACGCCAGCGGCGGCTGCGCCGCGCCATCGGACGGGCTGGCGTGCGGAAGCGGGCCGCCGCCTGTCGCCACGGGGCGGCGCTTTATTGCGGTGCCGAGGTCCGCAGCGCGCCGCCGCCGGCCCCGGTGCACAAGATTCCCGCCCGAGGCATGCCACGACAAGCCGGTCACGCACGCCCCGCCGACCAAGGACCAGAACCGCCCGGTGGGCACGGGCGTGGGCGCGCTAATCGCTGGACTGCTGGGCAACCCCGGTCCGCGGTGGCAGCGGCCAGGCGCTGGCGACGGTCGCCGGGGCGGCGGCCGGTTTCTAGTCGGGCAACACGGTGCAGAGGAAGGCGCAGTAGCCCTGACACCGACCCGACCCGACCAGACCAGACCAGGGCGCAGCGCTGCGTGACGGCCGACGACACCGCGCCAGTGCACGCCGGCTAGGAAGGCACTTACCTGATGAACGGCAAGGCACAACCCGTGCAGCTGGACGGTCCCGGCCGGCGGATACCGCTCACGGACCGCCACGTCGTTCCGGAGTCCGGCAAAGAGGGCTGATCGGTGCGGTTGCGGGCCCCTTGGCGTTGACGCCTGGCCCCCGGGAGGGCGGATTGGGCGGGCCGCGGCGGCGGGGTCGCGGGATTACCGCATCGCAACCGCAGAGCGACAACTTATCCCCGGCGCCAGCCGGTAAACTGTGATGAGGGATCCAAGAGGTGTGCGTGAAGCCGAGTGACGTGAAAGCGGGTGAGTGTTACCGGACGGCCAACAACTGGGTGCGTCAGGTGGAGAATATCGAGGAAGGCAAGGTCCGATACCGTTCGCGGGGTACGCAGGACCAGCCGGGGTGGACCACCAGCGGCCTGGTTCAATTCCAGAAACTCTCGCTGTTTGCCTACGACGTCGTCGAGGCGGTACCGTCCAACTGGGAGCCCTAGGACGGTGCTGGAGTGCCTGCGGCCGCGGCGCATCCGCCCCGCGGGCAACAGTATGTATAAAGAGCCGCGATGCCGCGGAGCGGACGAAGGGGGGAGGAGAGACCCTGGTCGTTGACCGACGTGCGTTCTTTGCGAGCCTCGGGGGTGCGGCCGCGGTCGCGCTGCTGAGCGATGAGGCCAAGGCGGATGCGCTGGAGCAGCACCTGATGGCGCAGACGGCCGCCCCTGCCGCCCCCGCAACCGCGGCCGCGTTCCCCAGTGCTGCCGACATCGAGGCCCAGGTCGTCACGCGCAAGACCCGGCGCGGCGCAGGCAACCTGTTCTTCGCGCAGACCGGCACCGTCCCGCACCTGGCGCCGCTGCCGGAGCGGCCCACGCTGGTGGATTATTTCAAGCTGCGCTTCATGGCGACCTCCAACCATTGCCTGCAGAGCGCCAACAGGGCGCTGAGCAAGGGCATGTCCGAGGAGATCGTGCTGGCCTGCCTGCTGCACGACACCGCCCAGGACCTGATCAAGGTCGACCACGGCTGGTGGGGCGCGCAGCTGTACGAACCCTACGTCTCCGCGAAGGTCAGCTTCGCGATCCGCTACCACCAGGTGCTGCGCTTCTACGAGGACCAGGAGCACGGTTACGAGTACCCGGATCTCTACCGGCGCCTGTTCGGCCACGATTACCGGCCGGAGCCGTACATCGAGCGGACCGACCAGATGGTCCGAAACCACAAGTGGTACCTGGCGCCGCGCCTGGTCACCGTCAATGACCTGTATGCGTTCGACCCCAGGGTGCAGCCGCAGCTGGAGCATTTCACCGACATCATCGGCCGGCACTTCAAGCAGCCGAAGGACGGCTTGGGATTCGATGGATCGCCGACTGCGCACATGTGGCGATCCCTCGCCATGCCGGACCATCCGCTCTAGGTTGGCGGGGCGGCTGCGTCGCGGCAGGCACGCCGCCGCGACGCCGTCAGGGCCGCCGGCCTAGCGCGGCTTCTCGCCCACGACGGTCGTGCGGTACATCTCGCGCCGGCTGCCCTGGTAGTCGTTGAAGGCCTGGTGCACGCAGAGGCGATTGTCCCAGAAGGCCACCATGTCCGGCTCCCAGCGCAGGCGGCAGGTAAAGGCGTGCTGCACGATGTGCTCGCCCAGGAACTGCAGGATGGGCGCCGATTCCTCCGGCGTCATGCCGTCGATGCCCACGGCGTAGGCCATGTCCACGTACAGGGCCTTCTCGCCCGTGACCGGGTGGGTCCTCACCATCGGATGGATGTTGCCTTTGATCTTGCGCTGCAGGTCCTCGGAGAGCTGCGTGGCTTCGCGCGTAGCAGCCAGGCGGCCGATCGGGCTGTCGCTGACCTCCACCGCGCGGTGCACGGACTTGAGGACCTCGCCCAGTGAAAAATGCACGCGCAGCTCGTTCACGAGCCGCTTGTAGGTGTCGCTCAGCATGGTGTAGGCGAGCGCCGAATTGGCCCAGATCGTATCGCCACCAAAGGCCGGTATCTGCACCGAGCGCAGGATCGTGATGGACGGCGGCTCGGGCATGAAGGGCGAGTCGGTGTGCCAGCCCTCCCCGAACACCATCTCCGAGCGGTCATCGGCCTCCTTGATCAGCGGATGCACGTCCGCATGCCCCGGCACGCCCTGGGTGTAGGCATCCACGGCAAAGGGTCCGAACCGCAGGCTGAAGGCCTCTTGCTGCGCGTGGGTCAGCCGCTGGTTGCGAAGGAACACCATCTTGTGTCGGTACAGCGCGTGGCGAATTTCCTCGAACTGCCCATCCGAGAGACGTGTCAGGTCGACCCCGCTGACCTCCACGCCCATGGCCGCGGCCAGCGGCCGTGCCTCGATATGCGCGTATTGCGCCGCGAAATTTTCGAACTTGCCTGTCGGATGTAATCGCATGATCTGTTCCTGAGCCGTTGATAGGGGTCCACGGCCGGCCCTTGCGCCCAGCTCGGCAGCGACGCCTGTCTCGTGAATCCGCGCGCACCGTATTACGAAGCACGGTGCGCTGGAAATCATTCTCCCACATGTCACCTATAAACCCGATGGATGGGGTGGGCGGGGCCGCCGCACGACGTGTTCCGGGGCAGGGGCAAGCCCGTGGCGGTGGCCGAGAGTGCCGCACGAGGTTCGCGATGCCTTTAAACTGCCCTCCCCCGAGGAGCAGCAGGAGCGCGCGACAATGGATATGGGCATTGCCGGTCGCCGGGCCATCGTCAACGGAGCCAGTGCCGGCATGGGCAAGGCCGCGGCGCTGGCGCTGGCGCGCGAGGGGGTGGACCTGGTCATCTCCGCGCGAGGCGAGGCACGGCTCCTGGCGACCGCCAAGGAGATCGCAGCGCAAACCGGTGTGCGCGTAGTGCCGATCGCCGTGGACCACGGTACGCCGGAGGGTAGGGAGCGCATCTTTGCCGCCTGCCCGGAGCCGGATATCCTGGTCGGGACCTGCTCGCCGCCTCCGATGACGCCGGACTACCGGCAGATCGATGCCGCGCAGTGGCAGGCGACGCTGGATACCTCGCTGCTCGGGCCCGTGCAGTTCATCAAGGCCGCGCTGGACGGCATGGTGGCGCGCCGCTGGGGCCGTATCGTCAACATCGCCACGGTTGCGGCGAAGTATCCGCTGGAACTGCGCATCCTCTCCGGTGCCCCGCGCGCGGCGCTGGTCAACTACTCCGGGGCGGTGGCGCTGGCCGTGGCCCGGCACAACGTGACGATCAACAACGTGCTGCCCGGCATGTTCCACACAGCGGCCATCCACGATCAGCTGACGGCGCGCGCCGAGCAGAACGGCAGCAGCTATGACGTGGAGGTGGCCCGCATGGTGGAGGGCTTCCGGATCGCGGCCGGCCGCTTCGGGGAGTCGCAGGATGTGGGTGCCCTGGTCTGCCTGCTGTGCAGCCAGTTTGCCGGCTATATCACCGGGCAGAGCATCGTGATGGACGGCGGTTCAACGCGCTCCACCTTCTAGGCTTGCGCGGTCCGGTCGGGGCGCGCCCGCGTCGCCGGGTGGCCGCGACGGGGCGTCGATGCGCTGCGCATCGACGCTCCGGCATTGCTCTAGGGACGCTTCTCGAACACCACCTCGCCGCCCTTGATCGTCGTCACGACGTTCAGCAGGTCGGCGCTGCGGGCGAGCGGGTCGCCGTTGACGATGACGATGTCCGCCCGCTTGCCCGGCTCCAGCGTGCCGATCTCGCTGCCATGCATGGTTGCCAGGCCCGCGTTCTTGGTCAGGATCGTGACGATTTCGGCGGGGGAGAACACCAGCGACAGCGCGCGCAGCTCATCGAACAGCGACTCCTTGGGCGGCCACTGGGTGTCCGTGCCATAGCCGTAGTCCTTCAGCCCAGCCTCCCACAGCAGGCGGGCATTGACGGGCCCCTGGCCGGCGCTGGAGAGCGTGTCGAAGGGAAAGGGACCGCCATCCCGGAACAGCGGCTTGCCGTCCCGGCCGAAGTGCGGCAGGAAGACCTGCAGCGTGGAGGTCATCGGGATGTGCGCATCGATGATCCG
Organism: uncultured Pseudomonadota bacterium; assembly: GCA_903868595.1. Lineage (GTDB taxonomy): Bacteria > Pseudomonadota > Gammaproteobacteria > Steroidobacterales > Steroidobacteraceae > ZC4RG30. The sequence continues at coordinate 42,162 of CAIPVV010000001.1, read as the reverse complement.
CTTCAGCGCCACGGGGTCGCTGCCCAGGTCGCCGATGTGCGGCGTGTGCACGAGCAGGGCGGGCTTGCCTTCCAGCGCCGCCAGCGTGTCGCGCACGCTCACGGCGTGGGTGATGGTGGGCATGCCGCGCTTGATGCCTTCCTCGACCACGAACTTCTGCGTGGCGATCTCCGGCCCACCGGGCGTGGCGTTCATGACCGTCTTCAGGTAGTCGTACCCGGCGGCCTTGGCGGCCTCGATCATGCGCAGTGTCTGCTCGCGGGGAATGGCCGGAGCGGCTTGGGTGCCCAGCGGCAAGCGGGCCGGGTCCGTGCGAGCCGGGTCGCCCGGCGGCGCGGCAGCGGCCTTGGGGGACGGCGGCAGGGCGCCCGCCAAGGGGATGATCGCCCCGACGTACAGCCGCGGTCCCTTCATCCGGCCGGCCTCGATCCGCTTGCGCGCCTCGATGAGCTGCGGCGGGTCGATCGCGCCCAGTACCGTGGTAAAGCCCGCGTCCAGGAAGTCCTGCAGCTGGTGCGCGGCTGTCTTCTCCAGCCATTCGGTGGGGTTGCCCTGGACGACGTGGCGATGGGCATCGATGTAGCCCGGCATGACGGTCTTGCCGTGGGCGTCGATGACCCGGCCGGCGCTGGCGGCCGGTACGCCGGCCGAGACGGCGGCAATCCTGCCGTCACGCACGACGAGGCTGCCGTGGTCGATGACAGTGCCGTTGCCGACCAGGATGCGGGCGTTGGTAATGGTCAGGGACTGGGCGCTGGCAGCCGCGCCGCAGAGGAGCAGTGCGGCGGACAGGCCGCCCAGTATCGTTGTTCTTGTTGTCATGTCGGGACCCCCAGGTGGAGCCTGAGTCTAACCAGCCCCGGCCGCCACGGCCACGGCCCCGGCGGGGCCGTCGGTCGCGGGCGGCGCCTGATGCGCGTTCGAGCCCCGGAAGGCGGGCCGGTGGGCTGGGCCCGGGCCGTGAGCGGGGGCGCCAGGACAGGGCAGCGGCCGCAGGCGACCGGTTGGCGAGAGACGGTGCGTCTCGCCCGATTTTTTGCGGGACCCGGAACTCGGCGGCGCGATGTCTTGCCCAACCCCGTGAGGATGGACAAAGTCCGGGATCAATTCCTTCCGGAGGGGGCGAGCAAGTGTGCGCCGCGGCGTGTTTCGAACTAGTATCAGCAGGGTCAAGGTCAAGAATATCGAAGGGCGGGGACATGCAAGACCATGTCTGGCGGACATGTGCAGTGGCGGTGCTGTGGTTTACAGCGGGGATCGCCGGTGCGCAGCAGGTCGCCAATCCGGGATTCAAAAGCGTCGGCCGGGGTGCACCCGTGCTCGCGGACATCGCCAAGTACGAGATTGTGGGCGCGACGGCCACTCGCGGTCCTGCGCCGACCCGCCTGAACGACCCCCCGGCCGGAACCTTCGTCGGTCTGGCGCGCGACGGCGCCGTTCCCCCCGGGATCACGCCCCTGCCGGTCGACCTGTTCACCTCCAAGGACTTCTACAAGGACCGGGCGCTGTGGACCGATCCGCGCTACTTCCGCTGCAACAGCCCGGTAGGCATCGAGGAGCAGTGGGGCGCCACGGGCCCGCGGCTGATCGGGGAGGCCGGGTCGAAGACTGCCGCCTGGGGCCGCTGCGATCGCGACTATCCGCGCGAGGCCATCGTCAGCCCGTATCCCTTCAAGACGGCGAGAGAACACTACGAGGCGCTGCTGGCCGAGACCAAGAAGCGCGGCGGGCCGGCCCAGCACACCTATGCGACCGTCCCGGGCGAATGGAGCGGCCGGTACCTGCAGTCGATCCGTACGCCGGGCAACAACTGGTGGTGGTACCGCATGCGGCACAACCAGATGACCACGATCCTCTCGCTGCTCACGCCCGAATACCAGAAGCGCATGGTCCAGCAGGCCTACCACGAGGGCAACACGAACCGCGCGCAGTGGCCCTCGCAGTACTGCTGGCCCGAGGGCTTCATGCGCCGCTGGCACGAATATGCGACCTGGGACTGGGACATCATCGTCACGCCGCAGCTGGTGCAGATCCTGGCGGGCGTCGCCGACAACTTCATCACGAACGTGTACGTCGGCCGCGAGTTCAAGATGGACGGCTCCGGGCCGCACCTGGGCGCGGACGTGCCGCGCTGGTACGGGGAGACGGTCGGGTTCTGGGACAAGGACGTGCTGATCACCTGGACGGCCAACGTCCAGGGCTGGATGAACCACGGCGCCTACGAGCACTCCAACAAGCTGCAGACCATCGAGATCTATTCGCCCAACCGCGACGCCAAGGGCAAGTTCCTGGGCCTGAACCACGAGGCGATCTTCTACGATCCGGAGGCGCTGCGGCAGCCTGTCCGCATCGTGCGCAACTACGTGAAGTCCGCCGATTTCAGCAAGGCGGATCCGTTCGTCTTCATCGAGTGCATCCCGACGATCCTGCCGATCGAAGGCAAGGCCACTGCCGTCTCGCCGGGCCAAACGGTACCCTACAAGGTGCCGGACATGTATGGCCGTCCCTGGGCGCAGAACTGGGAGCAGTATTTCGAGAAGGGCATGGAAAAGCCCAAGGAAGAAGACATCTTTAAGTTCGATTGACGGAGAACGACGAGCATGGAAATGAAAAAGAAAGCCGGGCTGTTCCAGGTTGCCGCATCCCTGGCGCTGGTCGCCGGCGTTGCGGCCACGGCGCCCGCCATCGCCCACCATTCCTTCGCCCTGTACAACATGGAGCAGACGCTCATGTTCACGGGCGTCGTGACGCGGGTCAACCCGGACGCCAACCACCTGCAGATCTTCTTCGCGCCGATGAACGAGGAGCGCAAGAACGTGCAGCGCGGCGAGGACGGCAAGCCGGTGATCTGGGCGGTGGAAATGACCGGCTCGGCGCAGGCTGCCGCGGACGGTATTTCGGTCGGCACCTTTCCGCCGGGCACGATATTCTCGGTGGGCTTGCACCCGCTTCGCAGCGGCGAGAAGGCCGGTGCGCGCGTCAACCCGGGCTCCATCTACAAGTGCCCGGAGAAAAAGCCGCCTGCGCCGGGCATGCAGTGTGACAGCGTGGAGGGCCACGTGACGATCGGTGGCGGCCAGCTGCCCGGCGCGGCGCCGGCTCGCTGAGCACTGCGATGGCCGAGTTTGCCGCGTGGCTGCATGCCACGGCCGTCAGCCAGACGATCCAGTCCGTGGGCTGGATCGTGCCGCTGGTTCAGTGCATCCACATCCTGATGATCGGCATCGTATTCGTGTCGAGCCTGATGATCGCGCTGCGCGTGCTGGGCCGGATGCGTGCGGATGAGCCGTTCGAGCTCGTCTGGCTGCGCTTTGCGCCGTGGATGTGGCGGGCGCTGCTGGTCATGGCGATTACCGGCGTCGTGCTCATCGTCGGGGAGCCGGGCCGCGAGTTCGGCGCCACCTCGTTCTGGGTCAAGATGGTCCTGCTGGTCGTCGCGCTCCTCGTCACGCTGCGCTTGGGACGGGCGCCCGCCAGTGCCGCGGCGCGGCCCCTGGCCGTCGGACTCATCGTCCTGTGGATCGGTGTCATCTTCCTCGGTCGGGCGATCGCCTATGACGTGGAAGTCTGGCAGTCGCTCTCCTCACACACCTGAATTACGGGCTCTTCAGTTATGGAATTTGCTGGGCTGGTGAACGACATCCAGGCGTCCGCCATAGGCGAGTGGATGCGCTCCTCCCTGAAGGCCATGCCGGTGGTCGAGGCCACCCATGTGCTGGCGGCCACGATGGTATTCGGCACGGTCCTGATCGTCGACCTGCGGCTGCTCGGGATTCCAAACGCCACGCGTGCCTTTACGCGCATATCGGATGAACTGCTGCGGCTGACCTGGTGGGCGTTTGGCCTGGCGGTGGTGACCGGAAGCCTGATGTTCGCCGCCAATGCCAATACCTATGTCATCAATACCGCCTTTCGCCTGAAGATGCTGGCGCTGCTCGCCGCCGGCATCAACATGGCCATCTTCCAGGGAGCAACCCTGCGCGGCGTCGGGGGATGGGATGTGGGCGTTGCCCCGCCGCGCGCGGCGCGCCTCGCGGGGCTGCTGTCGATCCTCCTGTGGGTCACGGTCATCATGCTGGCGCGGTGGATTGGCTTTACCAAGGGTTACAACTTCGTCGTGCCGGACGATCCGAACATCAAGTTTGATTTCTAGCGCCCAGATTTGAAAACTAGGAAGAGGGGGGGAGTATGACGACCACAGGTCGCATGATTGCCGCTGCCACGCTGGCTTGTGCTGCGTGCCTCGCGGTCCCGGTGGGCGCCCAGCAGGCCGTGCCGTTTGCCAACGGCGTTCCCGTGGCGCCCACGGGCCTAGCAGACCTGCCGCTGGGCAAGGGCCCCTTCCTCTACAAGACGGCCGAGAACCAGGACATCCGGGTCAGCGTCCTCGCACGCGACCTGGAGTACCCCTATGCCCTGGCCTGGCTGCCGACCGGCGAGATGCTGGTAACCCAGCGCACCGGGCAGCTGAGGATCCTTCGCCACGGCAAGCTCGATCCCAAGCCGATCAGTGGCGGGCCGGCTTCGGTGTATGCCGGCAAGTCCGGCTCGCTGGGCGCGGTGCATGGCTACATGAACATCGTGGTTCACCCGCGCTATGCCGAGAACCACCTGGTCTTCCTGAGCTACACGAAGCCCCTGGACGGCAAGCGCACCGGCGTCGCGATCGCCCGGGCGCGGCTAGAGGGTGACCGGCTCAGCGACGTGAAGGATGTTTTCTTCGCCGACGACCTGCACGGTGCGCTGGCGTTTACCCTGACGCCGGACGGCCTGCTGTGGATTGCCACGGCGGGCTTCACCGCCGATGACGCCCAGAACCCCAATTCGCTGGGGGGAAAGGTCCTGCGGCTCAAGGAGGACGGCAGCGTGCCGGCCGACAATCCCTTCGTCGGCCAGGCGGGTCACCGCCCCGAGGTCTATACGATGGGCCACCGCAGCGTGCTGGGGTTCACGCAGCATCCCAAGACCCACGAGATGTGGATATCGGAGATGGGCCCCAACGGCGGTGATGAGATCAACCTGCTCAAGCCGGGGCGCAACTATGGCTGGCCGGTGGTCAGCCTGGGCAGGACCTATCCGGGCCCGTGGCAGGCCCAGGTGAATGAGCCGACCCATGCGGGCTTCGAGCCGCCGGTCATTTACTGGATGCCGTCGATCTCCGTGACCGGCCTGACGTTCTACACCGGGGACGCGCTCCCGAAATGGAAGGGCGACCTGTTCGTAGGCGGCGTGCGCATGGGCGAGATACCCGGTACCGGGCGCCTGGATCGCGTGCTGCTCAACGACAAGATGGAGGAGCTGCGCCGGGAGACGCTGTTGGCGGACCTGCACCAGCGGATCCGGGACGTGAAGCAGGGGCCGGATGGCCTGTTGTACGTCGCCACCGATGAGCAGAAGGGCGCCATACTGCAGATCGGCCCGGCCCAATGATCCCGGGCGTGCCTACCCGGGTTGGCGGCGCGCAGGGCCAGCAGGGGTGCAACCGCGCGGGTGCGCAGGCACCCTGCGGGTGATGTTCCCGAATCGCGCCGGCACCCGCCGGCGCAGTGAGTGGCGGCCTATGAAACGACTCTACGCCTCGTGTGCAGTGCTCCTCGCCCTGGCGGCCTTGGCCGGTGGCGGGCGGGCAGCCGATGCGGCTCCGGCCGCAGGGCCTGGCTGGACGGGCCTGACCCATCCGAAGGACGTCATTATGGCGCGACAGGAACTCATGGAACACATTGAGATCCTGATGGAGCCGATCGACACCATCCAGGTCAAGGAAGTGCGGGATGCGGACACGCTGCGGGCCGCCGCGGAAACCATTGGCGCGATGTTGCTGGCCCTTCCGCACCTGTTCCCGCCGACGACGAACCTGTACGACCCGAAGGTGCAGATGCCCGCGACCCTGGCGCTGCCGCGGATCTGGACCGACTTCGGGACCTTCTACCAGCTCGCCGGGGCGGCGGCGAGCGCCTCGGAGGCCATGGGCTCGGCGCAGGGCGCGACCCAACTGCGGGCCGCCAGCAAGCAGCTGCGGTCGAGCTGCGACGCCTGTCATGCCCTGTTCCTGCGGGCGTACCTGCCGCCCAAGGTCCAGGATTCCGACTACAAGTTCGACTTTGATTCGGCCCTGCACCGCAAGTAAGCGACGGCGCGGGTTGCCGCCGTCGTGCAAGCCGCCCGGCTTACCGGAACCGCAGGCGCGCGCCGGCGGTCCCGAGTGGTGCGGCCGCGGCCCCCGCCGCGAAACGCGGGGCGTCTAGGGGTAGGGACTTTGCAGATTGATAGCTCGTTTGGCTGGACTCATCTTGTTACTCAACTGCTGGGGTGGACATGAAACCTTCTAATAAAACCGTTGCCTTGGCGGCCGCCGTTGCGCTGGTCGCGGCGCTTGCGGGTTGCAGCAAAGACGGTGCGAAGCCCGCGTCGGGCGCCGCCGCGAGTGCCGCTGCACCGGCCGCAGGCGAGAATCCCTACGCGGCGCTGGCGAAGCTGCCGGATTGGAGCGGGGTGTGGGAGCCGGCGATGTTCGCGCGCGCGAATGCGCCGCGGCCGTCCGGCCCGCCGGCACCGCCTAAGTTCACGCCGCGCTACGCGGCGATGTATGCCGCGTACCAGGAGAAGAACAAGTCGACACCGGGGCTCAACTTTGTCAGCCCCGTCGCCAACTGTGTTCCGCCGGGTGTCCCGGGGAGCATGCAGCAGCCCTATCCCATCGAATTCCTGTTCACGCCGGGGCGGGTGACGATCGCGATCGAGACCTATTCGATGGTGCGTCGCATCTATACGGATGGGTCGCCGCTGGAGGCCGAGCCCGATCCGTCCTACCAGGGTACGTCGGTGGGACACTGGGAAGGCGATACGCTGGTCGTGGAGACCGCCGGCATCCTGCCGGAGACGAGCCCGATCAACGGCATCCTCGGACACAGCGACAAGATGAAGGTCGTGGAGCGGATGCGGCTCACCGATCCGGATAGCCTGGAGATCAAGACGACCGTCGAGGATCCCGAGGTGTTCACGGAGCCGTACACGTCGACCTTCCAATACGCGCGGCATCGCGACTGGAAGATCCGCGAGTACGTCTGCGCCCAGAACAACCATGACTTCGTTGATGAGAAGGGAAGGGCTGGCTTCAGCCTCGATCACAAGCCGGGAGAGAAGCAATGAAGAGGGGAACGATGACGCGTGTGATGGTGACCGGCGTGCTGGCGGCCCTGTTTTCAGGACTGGCCAGCGCCCACCATTCCACCGCGATGTTCGATTGGGGCCAGGAGAAGGTATTGGAAGGCACCGTCACCAAGTGGCAGTGGACCAATCCCCACACCTTCATCTGGGTGACCGTGAAGGGCCCTACGGGAGCGGCCAAGCAGTACGGCCTTGAGGGCATGAGTCCGAGCTGGCTGGCCCGCCGCGGTTGGAATGGCCGGACCCTGGCAACCGATGACAAGGTGAAGATCGCCTATTTCCCGCTGCGCGACGGCCGGCCGGGCGGCTTCTTCGTGCGGGTGACCTTGCCCGATGGCACCGTCCTGCAGGGACTGCCGGGTGCGCCGAGCGGACCGCCGCCGGCCCCTGCACCCGCGGCAGCGCCCAAAGCCGCCCCGTAGCGGCGCCGCCGGGGGCGGGCGGGCGCCGTCGGCCCGTCCGTCCAGCGGCGGGACAACCGCTTGACCGGGACCCGCTTGAGCACGCTGCGGTAAGTGATGGCCACGGCGTCCCCGGCCCTGCTGTCCACGGTCTGGGTGCCGCGCGGGAGGGGATTGCGAACGTGAATCCCGACCTGGCTGAAGATGCAGAGCACGCGCGGCGGGTGGGCGCGCTCCCCGCTCGCCACGACGATCGCGATCTCGCCGCAGCGCAGTTGAACGTAGCTGCGCGGCGGGACGATTCGGATTGGCTTGACCAGGAAGCTGGCAAGGCCGACGTCCCGGTCCTGCCTGGTCAGGTACAGGTTGCGCATCGCCTGGTTGGGCGGCATGTCGTTACGGGACTGGCGAGGACCGAGGCCGACCACGAAGTGGTCCGCCCTCCTCAGGGTCGAGGCGCCAACCCCATGCGGATCTCCGGCCGGATCCGGGCCCCCCCCCCCGTGCAAGCGGCGGTTGTGACGGCGCTCCACCCGTTGCAGCCGCAGCGCAGCGGCACTGCCGAGGCTGCGCAGCAAGCGGGCGACAGCGACCGTGAATTGTCGCCTCCCGGCGTCGACCCCCGCAGTCTTGCGGTCGGGCCTGCCGCGGCCCACCCATGAAAAAGCCCGGCCACCGCCGTCGCGATGGCCGGGCGTCGTGCCAAAGGCCTCAGGGCCCGGGAGGGGGCCCGGGCACCCGGATCAGTGGCTGGCAGCCAGTGACTTGGCGATCGCCGCCTGGGCCCGCAGTTCCTTGGCAGGCATCGGGATCAGGCCCTTGTCCGCCAGGTAGCCTTCCGGTCCCGCGGCGCGATTGCTCACGTACTCCTGCACGAACTCCGCCAGGCCGGGAATCAGGCCGACGTGGGCGCGCTTGACGTAGATGAACAGCGGACGAGACAGGGGGTACTTCCCGGAGGAAATCGTCTCCAGGCTGGCCGTCTGGCCATTGACCGAGGAGGCCCGGATCTTGTTGCGGTTCTGGTCAAGGTAGGAAAACGTGAAGACGGCCATGGCTTCGGCGTCGCCGGCCAGCTTGCCCATGATCAGCGCGTAGTCCTCGGAGACGTCCACCCAGGCACCGTCCTCACGCACTGTCTGGCAGGTCTTCTTCTGGTCCTCCTTGGCCAAGCCTGCGTATTCCGGGCTCGCCTGGCAGCTGGGGTCCATGACGAGCTCGACGAACGCGTCGCGCGTGCCGTGGTTCGGCGCCGGGCCGTAGAGGTGGATCGTCTTCTTCGGCAGCTTGGGGTTGATGTCGCTCCAGCGCTTGTAGGGGTTCGCAACCCACTTGCCGTCCACCGGCACCAGCTTGGCGGTTGCGAGCCACAACTGCTGCAGGGTCACGTCGAAGCTCTTGGAGCTGGAGATGCCGGCCAGAATGATGCCGTCGTAACCAATCCGGACTTCATCGATCGCCGTTACGCCGTTCTTGGCGCACAGCTCCTTCTCGCCGTCCGTGATCGGGCGGGAGGCATCGTTGATGTCGGGCGTCTTGGGGTCCACGCCGGAGCAGAAGAGCTTGAAGCCGCCCCCGGTTCCGGTCGACTCAACGATCGGGGTCTTGAAGTGGCCTTCCTTGCCGAAGGCCTCCGCGACCGCACTGGAGAACGGGTACACGGTTGAGGAGCCGGCGATGGAGAGATGGTCGCGCGCCTGGGCGTGGGCGGTGGCGGCGACTAGGGAGCCCGCTGCGACGAGGAGCGAGCTCAAAACACGAGTAACGATCGGTCCCATAATATCCTCTGGCCTGTCGGGTGAGTGTTGAGGCGACGTGGCGAACGGGGCCTAGACTATGACCCAGATATTACTACGCTGTGACGGGGCCCCGTATTGCAGCGCGGGGAGCTTAACAAGTTGACACCGGGCCTGGCAGCCTTCGCGATGCCCTTGCCCCCCTGGCCTGCAGCCGGGACGTGTTGACGCAGTGGCGGCCCTCGCCCTGCGCATGGATTCGCGGCAGAAACCCCTGCAGGCCCTGGATGATCCCGCCCGGGGGGGGGGGGCTGCGAGGCCCCATCCCCGTCGGCATCGGTTATCCCGTCATGCGGGCCCTTGATGCCCACGCCGGCAGGGTTCGCTCGGACAGGGACCCTGCCGAAGACCCGCTCGGTTTCGGCGGCGGCCAGCGCGGACCAGCCCGCAACGTCCGGGCGAATGCCGTGGCGCCCGGCCAAGAAGCCCCTGCGCGCACAGGGCTCGGATGCGGCCTCGAGTGGGTACTGCCGAACGTCCGCGAGCACCACGCCCAGTCCTTGGCTGACCCCAGCTTTCGCGCTACCCCACCGGATGCGGCTCGCGCCGCCCGGGATGAACGCCGTACGTCCTGCCCGTGATGTCACGCTGCCCCGCCCGACTTTTGTTTTGAAAGAACCTGCGCCGCTGCCGCAGGCGGTGCAAGGGATCCTTGCCCAGGCGATGCGCAGTTGGACTCGCCAAGTCCGAGCGGATCGTCGGTCGCCACCCCCGACTTGTCGGTCGGTGGCATCGGGCGGGAGCGCCAGGCGGGAGGCAGCGTAAAGCGGGACGCTGAGCACCCGTCGGGAAATCTGCCGGTGCCTGCGCCCGGACTGTAGTCATCGTACCGACGGGATCGGGGAATGCTCAGGGCCGCGGCCCTGTCCGCGGTAGGCCTTCCTTGGGCGCCCTGGCATCTTCCTTGAGGGACCGTCGGCCGTGTGCGCCGTGGCTAGGGCTCCTTCAACGCAGTGGTCAGGCCGTCTCCGGACCTTCATCGGCTTCCGTAGTCGGCGGGACGCGCGTCGGGATTGATAAGCCGCAGCCGACCCACCTGCCCGAAGCGGGCGACGGGCAACGCCAGCGGGGTTCGGGATCTGCGAACGCCCTCGCTGCAGGGAAGTCGTTGCCGGGCAGGTCCGCAACCTGGCGCCTGGCGAGCATTCTTGCGGGAAGCCAACTAAGATTCTCGCCACGAGGCCCGCATTGCATCGGTAGTTGCGTCCGGCCCGGGCGAATTTGGCGGGCGGCTGTGCGGGGGGACGGGATGAAGGACGAGTTTGACTACATCGTAGTGGGGTCCGGGTCGGCGGGTGCAGTCTTGGCTGCCAGGCTTTCCGAGGACCCCGCGACCTCCGTGCTCCTGCTGGAGGCAGGGCCGCGTGATCGCCATCCGTTCCAGCTGATGCCACTGGCGTTTCCGAAAGTGGCCTGGGGAAAAATCGGTACCTGGCAATACAAGACCGAGCCGGAGCCCGGGTTGGGCGGGCGGGAGTTGGGTACACCGCGGGGCAGAACGCTTGGCGGGACATCGTCGATCAACGCGATGATTGCCATTCGCGGCCATCGCCGGGACTATGACCGATGGAGCGAGAGCGGCCTGGAGGGGTGGAGCTACGCGGAGCTGCTGCCATACTTTAAGCGCCTGGAGACGAGCTGGCGCGGCGCCGGGCCATTCCACGGTGGCGACGGGCCGATCAAGATTTCCCGCATGGAGGGGCCGGAGCTGCTGTGGAAACCATTGCTGGAATCCGCCTTGGCTGCTGGCATACCGTTTTGCGAGGATGCCAATGGCGCCGAACAGGATGGCATTGCGCAAATGGAGGCCACGGCTAGCGGCGGAGTCCGGTCCAGTTCCGCGCGGGGCTATCTTTATCCCGCCATGGGACGGCCCAACCTCACTATCTGCACGGATGCATTGGCGGGCCGTATCGTTGTTACGCACGGACGGGCCACCAGCGTCGAGTACCGGCAGCGCGGGCAACTTGCGGTCGCGCACGCGGCAAGCGAGATCATCGTCTCAGGTGGCGCGTTCAATTCGCCTCATCTGTTGATGCTGTCCGGAATCGGCCCGGCGGCCGAGTTGCGCGCTATCGGTATCGATCCACTACACGATCTGCCCGGTGTGGGTCGAAATCTCAGTGACCATCCGAACATCCTGAACGAATACCAGTTGGTGGGCGAGGAAGGGCTGACACGCCACCTGCGCCTGGACCGCGCGGCGCTGGCGGTGGCCCGCTGGATGATCAACAGGAGTGGTCCGTTCGCCTACACGGGAACGACGGCCAATGTGTTTGCTCGCACCCTGGAGGGCTTGGACCAACCCGATGTCCAAATGATGTGCCTGCCCATCAGCAACGATGCGGGCTTGTGGGGGCTGGGTATCGGGAAGAAACCCGAGTTTCGTTTGGCCGTGCGCACCGGCTATCTGCAGCCGAAGTCGCGCGGCTGGGTGAAGCTGCGATCTACGGATCCGGCCGATGCGCCGCGGATCCTGCTCAACATGTTCGATGATCAACGTGACCTGGACGCGATGGTGCGAGCTATTAAACTCAGCCGCAGCCTGTATGCCCAGAAGCCTATGCGTGACCTGATCCGCCGCGAAGTGCTTCCGGGCCCTGGTCGGGACAGTGATCAGGATCTGAGGGAATACATCCGTCGAAACGCCGGGCATCGCTCCCATCCGGTCGGTACCTGCCGGATGGGGCGGGATGCCGATGCGGTAGTTGATCCCCAGTTGCGGGTGCACGGCATCGCCGGGCTACGGGTGGCGGACGCCTCGGTTATGCCAGAAGTTCCCAGTGGCAATACCAACATCCCCTGCATGATGGTCGGGGAGCGGGCTGCGGACCTCATCCGGGGGCGCAGCCTCCCGCCGGAACCCTACGAACAGGCGCTACGGGGGTCACGACACCGGTAGCATCGTGTACCACAGAGCGCCTGCCGGAGGACCTGCGGGCGGCCGCGAGAGTGGTCTGCGATTTCACGGTGGTCAGGCAGACGCCCGGGCCTTGGGAGAGATCGAGCTGATGCTCCCCCGCCAAGAGGCGGGTGACCATCAGCTCTCGACCCTTGGGGGTCAGACGAGCAGGCTTGTGCAGGGTTGTTCTCTCTCTCTCTCTCTCTCTCTCTCTCTCTCTCTCTTCGGAGGGCGAAACCGAGGTTTGGGCACATCAGCTTCCTCTCCCCGGAGGGAGGGACCGACCTACTGAAACATCACAGCTGGCGGCAACGGCTACACAGACCGGGTTGACGGCGCTGTATCTCCTCGTGGCGACGGACATCCAGAGGGGTCCGATCGCCACGATCAAGACGCCCGTTCACCTGGCGCCCGCGCACCACGGCAACGGGTGGGATGCCGAAGACAGCAAGCCCCTCCACGGCGCGACACAGGGGCAGTCGAACGCCCGACGACCGATAACCCGATAACGTCCTGGGCGCTGCCCGTAACGCCTCCAAAGGCCTGGCGCGACGTCCACCGGGCCGCTGGCTTCTGCCCTGGCGCAATCGTCCAAGCGTCCGTCGGAACCGTTACTGGCTTAGAGGCACTGTTTGTGCCGGGGCGGAACAGGCTGCGTTATCGATACAGTCGATGACAGCCATCACACGCGTCCTTGATGGCGTGAACTTGGTTCACTGCCGCAGCGCAATCGTTGCCGAGGGGCTGCACAGGGTGCTCCGCGCTTTCCAGCGCATCGGCTCGGGTGCGGAAGTCGGCATCCTGTCGATAGGCCAGGGGGAAAGCCTGGCGCAGTTCGACCTGCAGTTGAGCAAGGCGGTCGCGCTCCTCGTTGACGATCGGACACTGCCTGGCATCAGCCGCAGTCGCCAGGCGCTGCAGATGAAATTGCGCCAGCCACATGACGGACAGCGCGTGTTGATGACGGTGTGCGGAATAACGGGCTACCCAGCTACCGGCAAACCCGCCCGCTAGTAAGCACACTAGCGCGATCACGATGCGTTCTTTCATTCCGGACGAGACTACTGCCTCGCGTCCTTTCGGTACAGGGGGCATCGAGCGCTCGTGCCGCATCCGAAATCGCACGAGCTTCTCGTTCTCCGGCCGCATTCGGCCGACAGGTCTTCCAGCAGCACCTCTCCTGAAGCGCAACCAGGCGGTTGACGAGTCGGCCATGCCCTTGCATGCCGGGCTTTCTTCAGACAAATCGCTGGTCCCGTAGTCCCTGGCGCCCGCGGGGCTCGCACGGTCGACTGCCTCAACAGGGGCTCCCGAGCCATGTCTCCACAGCCGAGCGCGAGGCATCGAGGCGCCACGGGGTGCTGGTCAGAACGCTGGGTCGGCAGCTTGCTCACGGCCGCGTGCGGTCCTGGGTGTCAGCGCAGTCGCGCTTCGTCTTGGGAAGCGATTGTCGAGCGTCCCGGTTTTGGGCAGGTCTGGGGTCTGGATCTCCGGCGTCAGCGGGGCGTTTGGCGGTTGGGGCGCCGGTTCTGGCTTCCTCGACAGGTGCATGCCGGCTCGCGGGCGGTCTTCTCTCCGCGGCCGCCTAGACACGCCTCGCCGGCGGGTGCACGACGCCAGGGTTTCTCACGGTGGAGCGCAGCCGTGGGCAGGGGGCCGGCGGGGCATTCACCGGCCTGATGACCCCTGCGGGCGTTCTCTGGTCCGCAGTGCGGGTGTTTCCGAGGTCTGAGTAGTACGAATCGCCACGCCGGCCGAGTACTTGGAGCCGGCGGCGTAAGGATCCAGTAGTCGGCCTCTGGCCTGTCTCAACTTTTTCAGGGCAGAATTAGCAGGGTGCCGTCTTGAAGCGACCCTCGGGTTATCGGTGAGGGCGTTTGTGTGAGCCTCGCTGAAAGAGGCTTGTGCTAGGCTACAAATTGAGATTTTTGAGGTCGCAGAGCAGCTGGCGGGTCTGCTATTTTCAGACCATGAGTCATCACAGAGCGCTGCAAGTTGATCGCCAGGCCCGAGCTCTTAATCACCACTCTCCAGCGCAAGGTTCATCTCATGGCCAACATGGCAATCACCACCTTAAGCAACGGCATTACCAAAGTTCAGCTTACAGGCCGCCTCGATGTAACCAGCGTTGCTGGGCTGGAACTCAAGTTCACCGCAAGCCTTGTGCCGATCAGTGCGCGCGCAGTCGTTGATTTGTCGGGGATTGAATTCCTGGGGTCTATGGCGTTGCGGTTATTTATCTCTTCTGCCAAAGCGCTCAAGAAGCACAACGGCACACTGGTGCTGTTTGGGGCCTCGGCGGCGATCCAAGAGGTGCTTGATATTTCGGGCCTGGGAGCCATCATGCCGGTCGTCCCGGACCTGGAGGCGGCCGTCAAGGCGGCACTTTGAGCTTGCTGGCCCCAAACTGAACGCTCATTGCGACTTTTGCCCCATTTACCCACGCAGCGCTTCGAGTCAGAAGAAGAATAGCGTTGTATTACGTTGCGCGTCTCCACCAGCGGTGTGCGTACGCTCGAATAGCATGGGGTCGCAGAAGTCATGGCCGAACTGCGCGCTCGCGGCGAAAACGTCTGACCGTAGCGACCCGGAAAGTGGATCAGGCGCGACAAGATTAAACTGGCGTCTCGTGCCGGCACCGGTCACCAGTACACCACCACAACGAACAAGCGCCTCCACGGTTAATGTGCAGGGTAGCCGGCGAGGTCAGCGACCCTGGGCCCCGGCTGGTTTGCCGCGAGGGTCGCGCAGTGCACCCGGTAGGACGCGCGTCCCGGGAATTCGTGGATGGCGAAAGCGTGAGCGCAAAGCGTCAGGGGCATGTACGGACGCGCTGGATTGGGGAATATACGGTAAGGCTTGTCATGCATAGGATGCCGCGCTGGATTGCAGGACTCCTTTTGATAGGGACGCTGGAGGCCGGCTGCGCAAGTCCCATCAGGCCCCGAGTGGGTACGCCCCCCGCAGTTCCTCGGGCCGAGGCGATGCTCGCTGCAGCGGTACCGTGCGTCTCAACCCAGCATGGCTGCATCGCACTGAATGAAGATGTCAGGCCGGAAACCCTCCAGCAGACTATTTGCCTGCCGGGGTATACAAAGTCCGTGCGGCCCTCCAGCCGCTACAGCAACGGCGTGAAGGCGAAGCTCCTGCACGACGAAGGGCTGGATTCGACCCACGCGTTCCGCTACGAGCTGGACCACCTTGTTCCCTTGGCGCTGGGCGGCCATCCTCGCAAGCTGTCGAACCTCGCACTTCAGGCCCGGGGAGGCGAGCAGGGTGCAGAGCGGAAGGACATCCTGGAACGTCGGCTGCAGGTGCTGGTCTGCCGCGGGGAACTTGCACTCGGCGATGCCCAGGCCTGCATTGCCGAGGACTGGGAGGCGTGTGCAAGACAGTACGCCCCAAGATAAGGCGTCACCTCCAAGGTCGCGCATGGCCGACAACTTTGAGGCGGTGCGGGGCCTATCCCAGCGTGGTCCGAAGGTGCCGCAGCACGGATGACAGGGAAGTGTGAAAAATCAATGACTTGGGTCTTCCCCAGTCGCGGCTGCTGCGGGCCGCGAAAGAGCGGGATCCCGCGGCACCGCCCTTCCTGTATTTCCGGCCGTCCGTTCGGTGTCTAGCGCGACACATCGGGCGACTGGCGCCTCGGTGCTGGGCGCGGGCCAATTGCGCTATCCTCTCCAGCGATCGTTCGGGGTCACCTTTGAAAATGAAGGGTCGATAAAATGAGAAAAATAGATCGCTCGTTCCTTTTTGCGTTGCTCGTTCCGGCCTTCCTCCTCGCCAGCGCTGCGGACGCAGTTGCGGCGGCTCATGAGCACGGAGCGCACGCAGCCGAGCAGGAGCTCTGGTCCAATCCAGCCACGTGGCCAGGCCGAAAGGTGCCCGGACCAGGGGACACTGTGACCATTGAGAGCGGCAAAAATGTGCTCCTCGACGTCAGTCCACCATCGCTGGGCGGCTTGCACATCGAAGGAAAGCTCAGCTTCTCGGACAAAGCAGACATCGAACTGCCCACCCAGTGGATCATGCTGCACGGGGAACTGGAAATCGGCACGGAAGCCAAGCCCCATACGCGCAAGGCGACCATCACCCTCACTGAGAACACGCCCGGCAAGGAGCTGGATGGAATGGGTGTCCGCGGGATCATGCTCTCCGGCGGAACGCTGAACCTGCACGGTGACCGGACGAATTCCTGGACCAAGCTCGCCGCAACCGCCAAGGCCGGCAGCACCCGGATCGAAGTATTGAATGCCAGCGGCTGGCGAAAAGGAGACGTGATCGTCCTTGCGTCGACCGACTTTGATGCCACGCAGGCGGAGAGGCGAACCATCGCCGCCCTTGCGGGGAACGTGATCACGGTGGACCAACCCCTTCAGTACATGCATTTCGGCCAAATCACAGCCGGCGTCGACGAGCGTGGCGAAGTCGGCCTGCTGACGCGAAATATTCTCATCCAGGCTTCGCCCGACGCGGAACGCTCCTACTTCGGGGGGCATATCATGGCGGTCGCCGGATCAAAAATGTATGTCTCCGGCATCGAATTGAACCGGATGGGTCAGAACATGCATCTGGCCCGGTATCCGATCCACTGGCACATCCTGGGCGAAGGCCAGGGACAATACATCGCCAACTCGTCAATTCACGACACCTACAGTCGCTGCGTGACGGTGCATGGGACCAACAACGTGCGAGTGGAGAACAACGTGACCTACAACACCGTGGGTCATTGCTTCTTCCTGGAAGACGCAGTGGAAACGGGCAACCAGTTCATCCACAACCTCGGAATGATGACCAAGTGCCATCCCGACGGTAAACCCTGCGTTCCGACTAACCTTGCCCCGTTCGGACCCGGGGACGGCCAGAACTTCCTGACGGCCGGCCAGAATGCGAAGGATGTCCTGATCCCCTCCGACAACACGGCGTCGACTTTCTGGATCACCAATCCGGACAATGTTTACCGGGACAACGTAGCCGCGGGGTCCGAGGCGATAGGTTTCTGGTTCGCCCTGCCGGAGCATCCGACGGGCGCGTTCGAAGGCACGGATGTCAGCAAGGCAACCTGGCCACGTCGTATGCGGTTACGGGAGTTCAAGGGCAATACCGCCCATTCTAACTTTGACGGATTCATGTCCGACCGCGGCCCCAGGCCCGATGGCCATTTTGCGACTGGTGGGCATATCGCCCTGGCCAATCCCGCTGACGCGAACAGCGCTCAGGTGGAGACGGTCATCGAGGATTTCACCAGCTACAAGAACCGCAACGGCGGCATGTGGAGTCGCGGTGAGATGGACCTGTTCAAGAACCTGAAACTGGCGGACAACGCGATCGGCTACACGCATGCGTCCGCCAACTTCGGTCATTCCGCCTATACGTCACGGGTGGTGGACTCGCTGTTCGTGGGAGAAACCGAGAATATCGGCAACCCCAGGACGCCGGCGGAAGTGGCCTACGGCCGCAGCTTGCCGGAGCCGGAGCTTGCGGATTTCCCGATCCGCGGCTACGAGTTCTACGATTACCGTCATGAACTGGACAATGTCACCTTCGTGAATTACCAGGACAACGCCACGCGCAAGACGGGAGCGATCTCCTACCTGCTGTATACCAGTTTTGGAATGAGCACCAACAACACCATACAGCACGCGAAATTCATCAATGCCAAGCCGGTGTATTTCCCACCGATCGAGCGCAAGTGGAGCAACGATGATTACGGCAACGGGAGCTATCTGACCTCGGTGTTCCACGACCTGGACGGCTCGGTCGGCGGTGTGCCCGATGCCTTCGTTCTCATCAACAACGGCATCGCAATTGATGAGGCCTGCGAGATCAAGCCCACCTGGAACGCGGCCGTGTGCAAGGGCGATATCGGGCGCCTGGATATTGCCAACGCGGCCCTGGGTAGTGCCCCTCGCCTGCCGGGTGCCGGCGGTGGTCTGGTTGCCCGAGCCGGCGGTGCGGCGGCCCCGCCACCGGTGGTCCTGAGTCGCAATGGCAGGCAGTCCACTACAACCAGCAGCAGCATACGGGCCGGTACGGAGATCACGGTGACCACCACAAGGCCGACGATGTTCCTGAACGTGACGGAGCTGGAGAGTGGCTCGTGGGTGATCCTGCAACTACCGGGATTCTCCGCGGCCGGCGTGGGCACGCCGCAGCAGCAGAGCCTTGATGCGCTGCGCAAGGCCGACACCACCGCGTACTACAAGGACAAGGACTCGCTCTGGGTCAAGGTGGTCTCCAACGGGGAAGGGGCGCGCCTCAGCGGCCCTGGCGCCGGAGGAACCAGCGTCCAGGTCAGCCGGTAAGCCAGCTCCGCGCGCGGGCGCAGGAGCCCCCGGCGTTGGCCGGGGGCTTATCCAACGCCGAGAGCCGGCGCGTGGTCACGCGTACCCGGGCGTTGCCCGGGCCAGCGGTCGTTCTGGCTGCTGGCTATCGATCCTCGGTACTGCGGGACTTGCAGTTCTGCGTTGCATCCAGGTCGTTACTGCAAGGGCCCCCGGCGCAGGCCGGGGCGGCGTCCCGCAGCACAAGCTGAGGAGGGTGCACGCCTGCAGCCGCGGCGACATGGGGTGCGTCGTGTGCCGGTAGGCGGCCGCGGCACTGCAGTCCGGCTGGCAGCCACTGCGGCAAGGCCTGCAGAGCGCGCGGGCCGAGCTGCCCGTGACGGTGGCGGACTTGCAGGCGCGATACCGGGGATGGCTTGAGGGCCTCGATAGGATCCGAAAAGGTCAGCCGGTGCAGGCGGGGATTGCGCGGCTGGCACGCTGTGCGCGCAAACCCCTGGCACGTGCCACCCAGCAGGGCAGGCTGGCGGCCCCGGGGCCCGGCAGCCCGCGTGCAACCGGCCGAGCTGGCTTCCCCTCGCGCCGCCTCCTGACTCGGATTGACGGCTACGTGCACAGATCTCCAGCGGCGGTCCCGACATGCCTGGGGAAACGCCTAACCCCGGACCTCCCCAACGCCACTGCCGTCCGTGTCGGCCTGCTCGCGCCCTTTTTTTTTGCCAAGAACGGTGTTGTATACTCAAGGACGCAGACCGGGTGGTGGGCAGGGGGGCGCCAACGCGGCGCCGCGCACAGGAGGAGGACAACCCTGTACGAGGTCCGTTTTCGCGATGGGAAAAAGGCAGTGCAACGACTTTCCCGCTAGGCTGCAGTGATTTGGCCGGGCCGTAAGCGTCTCCATAGTGGTTCCTTTCCCGTGCACGCAGGTCCCCGGATTGCGATTAGATCTGCAGTCACCACGCAACTCTACCGAAGATCAATTTGCCGGCCTGGACAAGTCGCCCGCGACCGCGAGGCTGGCTCGTGCCGAAGCCTGGAGCGGACCGTTATGAAGTATCTAATCCTCCCGTTGATAACTGCGTTGCTGGCAGTCGCGGGGTGCGCGAAGCAGCAGCCTGTCATCCAGAACGTCTCTGACGCCGAGCATGCGCGGATCGGCATCATGACGGGCTCCACGGCCGGACCAATGGCAAAAGAGCGTTTTCCGGCCGCGACAGTGCAGAGCTTTGACGACATGCTCGACGCGATAGCTGCGCTCAAGGCCGGACAGGTCGACGTGGCAATGACGGCCTATCCGCAGGCGCTGCAGGTGGCCAAGACCAACCCGGACCTGGCAATGATTCCAGAACGGCTGGACCACGAGCCCACGGCCGCGGCAATCCGCAAGGGCAATGGCGGTCTGCTTTCCCAGGTCAACGCCCTGGTGGCGAAGCTGACGGCTGACGGCACGCTGGCCGACATGGAGAAGCGCTGGTTCAAGGCAGACCTTGATCCGTATGTCGAGGCAGACATCGCAGTACCGAAGAGCGGTGTGCCGCTTCGCGTCGGCGTTGCCGCAACCCGTGAACCGGCAAGCTTTGTTGATAAGAACGGCCGTGTAACCGGTTTTGATGGCGAGATGGCCCGGCGCATAGCGGCCTACCTGAATCGCCCGATCGAATTTACGGACATGAAGTTCATGGCGCTGATTCCAGCCCTGCAGTCCGGCAAGATCGACATCATCGTGACTGGAATGTCGGCCACGGATGAGCGGCGCAAGGCAGTGGATTTCAGCGATCAGTATTTCAGCAATTCACTGATGCTGCTGGCTCGCAAGGCGGGGCAGGGTACGGCAGCCGCCTCCGGGCCGGCACCCCTTAAGACGGTGGCGGATGCGGAGGATAAGCGCGTTGCGGTCATGACGGGTTCGGCCCAGGAGTCCTACGTCACGCATCACTGGTCCAAGGCGCAGGTTCAGACCTACTCCACCTCATCCGACATGATCCTGTCGGTCCGGACCGGCAAGGCCGACGTGGGGTTGATCGATACCGATCCGCTGCGCGAGGTGCTGCTCACCGCGCCGGAACTGGGCATTCTCGGCGAGCCTGTGCTGCCATTCGGGGTTGGTGTTGGCTTCAGCAAGGCATCGGCCTCGCTGCGGCAGCAGTTTGATTCATTTCTTGACCAGATCAATGCCGACGGCACCATGGCCGATATGAAGAAGCGCTGGATAGAGCAGCGCGTGCGGGTGATGCCGGACCTGCCGCCTGAGCCAAGCGGGCCGCCGCTGGTCGTGGGCACCTCCTCCGATGGCATGCCATTCGAAGGGGTCGTTGACAACAAGCTCATCGGACTTGATATCGAGATGCTGGAGCGCTTCGGGCGCCTGGTTGGTCGACCGGTGCGCTTTGAGAGCATGGTGTTCGGCGGGCTGGTGGCGGCAGTGGCCAGCGGAAAGGTTGACGCCATTTCTGCCTCCATCTTCATCACCGAGGAACGCCAGAAGCTCATCGATTTCTCCAAGCCCTATTACCAGGCAACGTCAAACGCGTTCGCTCTGCGCACGAGTCTTGGCGAGAGCCCGTCAGCCAAGAGCGCCACTGGGAGCCCGGGATTCTGGGACCGTACCGTCAGCAGTTTCCGCGGCAATATCCTGACGGAGAACCGCTACCTGCTGCTGCTGGATGGGCTGAAGACAACGGTGGTGATCTCCATCCTGGCCACGCTGTTCGGCACCCTGCTTGGCGCAGCGGTCTGCTTTCTGCGCATGTCGTCCAACCGCTGGGTGCAGGCGCCAGCCAGGGTCTACATCTCCATCCTGCGTGGTACGCCGGTACTGGTACTGCTGATGCTTATCTTCTACGTGGTGTTTGCTTCCGTCGATATCTCCCCGGTGTTCGTCGCCGTGGTGGCCTTCGGCATGAACTTCGCCGCCTACGTGGCCGAGATATTCCGCACGGGCATCGAGGGGGTCGACCGCGGCCAGACGGAGGCCGGCATCGCCATGGGCTTTACCCGCATCAGCACCTTCATGAACGTCGTGCTGCCGCAGATGGTCAGGCGGGTGTTGCCGATCTACAAGGGGGAGTTTATCTCCCTCGTGAAGATGACCTCCATCGTCGGCTACATCGCGGTGCAGGATCTTACCAAGGCAAGCGATATCATCCGCAGCCGTACCTTCGATGCGTTCTTCCCGCTGGTGATGGTGGCGGTGCTTTATTTCATAATCTCCTTCGCGCTGCTGCAATTCTTGGAGTACCTGGAGCGGGCCACGGATCCAAAGGCCCGTCGCCGCAAGGCTGGAGTGCAATCATGATCAAGGTCGAACATCTCTCCAAGCGCTACGGTGCCCTGACGGTGCTCAAGGACGTGAACGCCGAGATCCGCAAGGGCGAGGTCGTGTCGATCATCGGACCGTCCGGAACGGGCAAGAGCACGTTCCTGCGCTGCCTGAACCTGCTGGATAGCCCGACCTCCGGTAGCATTGTCATCGACGGGGTCGACATCCTGGCGCCCGGTGCAGATGTCCCTGCGGTGCGCCAGAAAATGAACATGGTTTTCCAGTCGTTCAATCTCTTTGCGCACCTGTCGGTTCTGGAGAACCTGACGTTGGGGCCGATCAAGCTGCGTGGTTTGACGGCTGCGAAGGCTGGCGAGAAGGCGATGGAGCTTCTGCGCCTGGTGGGTCTGGCGGAAAAGGCCAATAGCTTTCCTGAAGAGCTGTCGGGCGGACAGAAGCAGCGCGTGGCGATCGCGCGCTGCCTGGCGATGGAGCCTGAGATCATTCTCTTCGACGAGCCGACCTCGGCGCTGGATCCGACGATGGTGAGCGAGGTGCTCTCCGTCATCCGGCGTCTGGCCAAGGACGGCATGACGATGGCTATCGTCACGCACGAGATGGATTTTGCACGGGATGTATCCAATCGAGTGTTCTATATGGACGAGGGGGTCATCTATGAGGAGGGCCCGCCTGAGCAGCTCTTCGGCGATCCCCGCCGGCCACGTACGCGGGCCTTCATCAACCGTATCCGCAGCTACCAATGCCACATCGCGTCGCGGGATTTTGACTTCTACGCGATGAATGGCGAGATCGAGGCGTTTTGCGAGAAGCAGTTCATCCCCAGGAAGGGTCGTGACGACCTGCTTGCGTTGGTGGAGGAGGTTGTGCAGCTGCATGCGCCGCAGCTCGCCTCCGCAGCCCTTGAGCTGAGCATCGATTACTCGGAGAAGACCGGTAGCCTGCAGCTGCTGGTGAAATCGGCGGGAGAGGCGCGCAACCTGCTGGAAGGATCGCAGGAGGAAGAGGATATCGGGCTTCTTCTCATTCGCAATCTCTGCGAGGCCACCGAATACGGCTACGTGGACGGCAACAATCGCCTGGCGTTTACCTTGCGCAGGCGGTGACGGCTGCGACGGCCGGCCTGTCCCGGGCGCTGCGCTGCGCGGCGCTGCGGGGGCCAGGGGTTTCGTGCCGGCCGTTTGGCATCGCGGGAGCCCAGGGCAGGCTCCCGGCGCAGTGCGCTGCCGGGTCGGGAGCGCGCCGGCGTGCAGCGGGCCCCGCCTCGCTGCGGGTGCTGCGTCGTGCCGCTAGGCGCCTGGGACCCTGCGATTGGACCAAGCTGACTGCCAGTTGCATCCAAAATGGAGGGTTCCGCGGCAGTGACCCGGAGTGCCGCTGCCCAGGGCCGTCAGGATGGCGTCAACCATCGAGGGGGACCGCCGAAATGTGCCCACCCTCCGGGTGACCTGAGGTCAGCGCGCTGTCACATATTGCCGTCACAATACGAGAGTTATACGCGCAAGAATTCCACGCCCGGGGCAGAAACCAATGACCAAAACCGCAGTGCACAAGGATTTATCTCGTCTGCGCCAGTCCGTGCTGCAGCTGGGCAGCCTGGTTGTGTTGACGCTGCTGGGGCTCGGTTTGCTCGCGTTGTTCTCGGTCTGGTCGCTGGACCGCGTGCACTCTCGTCTGGAGGAGGATTTGGCGGAGCACCTGACGGCGACCGATGAGGCCCGCAGCGCGCAGGTCGCCTACAAGACCGAGGTGCAGGAATGGAAGAACGTGCTCTTGAGAGGTGCGAATAAAGCCGACAAGGTGAGATATTGGACGGCCTTGGGCGAATCCTATGCCACCGTCAACGAGCGCCTGAAGAGTCTTCAGTCCCGCCTCGATAAGCTGAAACTGCCCCAGCAGGCACAGGTTGCGGGTGCGGTGCTGCTCGACAGCGTCGCGCTCAACGAACGCTACGTCCAGGCGTATGCCACCATCGGTGATGGGCCTTTCGATCCCGCGGTAGTCGACGCCGTCGTGCGCGGCGCGGATCGGCCGCTGAACGTCGCCATGGACTCGTTAGCTGGGATGCTGATTGACGAGTATCGTGCCGTGCAGCAACGGGCTCGCGAGGCCCAGGCGGATCGCTACGCGATACTCGTCCGCGCTATCTGGGTTGGCATGCTGGCCGGGCTGCTCCTCGTCCTGGCCTTGCTGTGGCGTGTCCTGGGCAGCGGCATCGGTCGCAATGAATAGTCTGGCCACGGCCTGTGCCGGATTGGGTATGTTCTTCATCGGCATGCGCATGGTGGGTTCGCACCTGCGCCAGCTGGCCGGCAGCAATCTGCGTTCCTTGCTTGCGCATACCTTTAAAAGGCCCGGGATCGCGCAACTAGCCGGATTCGTCTCAGGTGCACTGACCCAGTCCACCAGTGCCGTCACGTTCATCGTCACGGGGCTGGTCAGTGCCGGCACGCTACCGCTTGCCGTAGCCCTGGTGATGCTCGCCTGGGCCAATGTCGGAACCTCGGTGCTGGTCCTGGCAGCGGCCTTCGATGCGCATGTGCTGATCCTCTATCTCATGGGCATGCTGGGCGTTGCATTCTTTTCCGGCCTCGATCAATCCGAACGCTTCCGGCACGCCGTATTCGCCCTGCTTGGCATCGGTCTGCTGCTGCTCGGCATCGCCATGCTGAAAGACAGCGTCACGGCGATGAATGGGAACCCCTGGGTCGTTGAGTTCATGCAGTTTGCGGGGTCCGGGGCCGCCGTGGCATTCCTGGCGGGAATGATCCTGGCTATCGGCGTGCAATCATCCTCCATCGTCACCATCCTGGCGCTGCCCCTGGTGCAGCACGGCCTGCTCAGCATGGAGCAGACAGCGATCATGATTTATGGCGCCAATACCGGCTCCGGCATTGCCGTCCTGCTGCTGGCCTCGGGGCTGGAAGGCACGTCGAAGCAGGTTGCACTGTGCCAGGGAATCCTCAGGGGCCTTGCTGCCACGGTGCTGGTCGTGCTGTACCTGGTGGAAACCTCCACCGGCGTGCCGCTGCTGCTGTCCGGTATCCGCTGGCTCGCCGCGATGCCGGGGACGCAGGCCGGACTCATCCACCTTGCATTCCAGCTGGTCATTGTGGTCATAGCGGCAGTGGCCGGCAAGCTGACGCTGCGCCTGGCGGTCGGCCTTGCCCCACCCTCCCAGGCAGAGTCGGTGATGAAGCCGGCCTACCTGTTCCCCGAGGCGGTGCAGGATCCGGCCACAGCGCTGTCGCTGGTGCGGCTTGAATATCTGGGACTGGTCAGGGTCCTGCCGGACTACCTGGAGGATCTGCGGCCGCCGGAGGAACGGGCGGCAGGGGCGTTGCCGCTCCAAATCCGGCATGCCGCCAGCAGCGGCATTGCCAGCGCCATCGAGAATTTTCTGGGTGCGCTCATGCGAGCCAATCACGACTTGGATGCGGAGAAGGTATTTGAGGATCGTTCTCGCCTGCAGGAGCTGGAGTTGCTGCAACTTGCCCTCAGCCAGTTCGCGCAGGATGTCGCATCGCTGCCAGACACCGAGCGGCCCCCCTTTGCGGGCCAGATGGTGGAGGGCCTGCATGCCCTGTTGACGGTGGTGGTTGAAGCCATCGAGGACGATTCCTCCGACGCCCGGGAAATGGTCCAGCTGCTGACCGAGGAGCGGGGCGCACTGATCGAGCGGGTGAGGTCAGAGCTGCTCAGCGGGGCGGCTAGCCTCGCAGGGCGGGAGGCGCTACTGTCGGCGATCATGCGGTTTGAGCGGATCGTGTGGATGCTGCGTCGCCTGGCTCCGGTGGCTGGGAGCGACGCGATGAGCCTCGCTGCCTGAGCCGGCCCGGGGGGGGGGTAACCCCGGGGGTGGTTCTGCCTGCGCGCAGAACAGGATCAAATGCTCTTGTCTCAGGTCTGCGCAGTCTGCCGGGTTGGCGCTGGTGGAGTAGGGCGCCTGTGGCAGGGGGGGCGGGTGTAAAATAACGAGCTCGAACGGGGGGGGCGGGGGAAGCCTTCCGATTCGGGTACCTCTGCCGGGCCGTGAATGCAATTAAAACTTGGAAATACCTATGATTACCCTACTGGAAGAGTTGGTGCTGCTGGCCGTAAACGACGACGGTGGCATGGCATTTACGGCCGGATCGCCAAGTTTCGGCCGAGCTGTGGCGGGAGCCTGCCTGGTTGAGTTAAGCGAAGCCGGCAGGATTGACGCCGATCTGTCGGCGGTGCGCCTGGTCTCCAGTGCCCCCACCGGCTCGGCCGCGGCGGACCGCGTGCTGGCGGAACTGGCTGCCGGGGAGCCTGCGGCTGCCGAAGTCTGGGTGCAGAGGCTTCAGGAGATTGTTCCGGAATTGGTGCGGCTGGCGCTGCGCATGCTCGTCGAACGGGGCGTCCTGGAGCAGACCGAGGCCCGTTTCCTGTGGGTGCTGCGCGCTCGCCGCTACCCGGTCATTGATGGCCGGGAGCAGAAGGAGGCGAAGCTGCGTATCGTCTCCTCCTTGCTTGGCGATGAGGTGCCGACGCCTCACGACACGGCACTGGTCGGGTTGGCCTGCGCCGGTGGCCTGCTGCAGGGTTTCCTCTCCAATGCCGAGATTGCGCGCCTGCAGGATAGAATCAACCTGGTCGGTGGAATAGATTTGTTTGTCAAGGGCGTGGAGTCTGCGATACGCACGGAAGCAGCCATCCGGGCGCAGGCCTACATGATCCCCATGGTTTGAAGAATTCAGAAATAACGGAGCAGAAGATGAACGCAACATTTGATGTCGTCGAGGGACTGACGCTCGTGAACCCGGTTGGGCGGCTTGATTTCGAGGCATCGGCCATCTTTCAGAAGCAGATGGAACAGGTCATTGCGGAGGCTGCTGGCCGTTCCTCCCAGCCCGTACTGGTCAATTGCGCTGCCTTGGACTACGTGTCCAGCGCGGGCCTTCGGGTCTTCCTGGTTGCCGCCCGCGCGGCCAAATCCGCGGGAATCAGGTTTTCCGTCTGCGCGCTGACGGCCTCGGTGAAGGAAGTATTCGACGTGAGTGGTTTCAGCCGCATCATCGACGTTCAGGCGGACCTGGATTCCGCAAAGGGCGTACTTGCTGCCAGCCGCTCGGCGTGATCGAACGCTGGAAAGCCGTGGCGGGTGTCACGGCGGAGCTTCAGGGGCTCAATGAGTTCCTGGAGGAGTTCTGGAAAGAGGCTTGCCTGCCGGCAGAGGGCGCCTTTCCGTTCCTGCTTGCGCTCGAGGAAGTGTTCGCGAACGTGGTCATGCATGGGACCGTGGGGACGGATCCGGTTCCGGTGGAACTGGGGCTGGCTTTCAACGCCGGGCAGGTGACCATGACGGTGAAGGATGCCGGTCCGGAGTTTGATCCGCTCTCCATCGCGGCGCCTGATGTGGAAGCACCCCTTGAGGAGCGCGGAGTGGGGGGGCTGGGCATCTATCTCATACGCGAGCTGATGCAGGCAGTGTCCTACCGGCGCGTCGGGTCGCAAAATGTCCTTACCATGTCCAAGCCCGTGCCGTGAGGTCCGACTAGCGGCTGGGCGCCCTGCTTGCGAGGGGCGGCAGGCCAGGGCGGCACAGGGTGGCGCCTGCACGGCTCCCCACCCGACCTGAAGGGGTCGCCCGGGCGTCCTGCGCTGGCACGCCTCCCCGCCACGCCTCCTTCGTTCAGGCCGGAAGCAGCTTGCAGAGGCTGCAGGACGCCGGCCAGCCCGTGCGGCAGCCTTGATCCCGGGCCCGGTGGCGGCGGCGGGCCCTGCTGCAGGGTGCCGGCGCTGCCCGGTTCAGAACTGAATCCGCACGATGGAGAAGTCGTCATCCAGCGGGCCCTCTCCGTGAAGGTCCTTGGCCCACTTGAAGGCCTGCTCGAGACCGTCGTGGGCAGCCCCGCTGGCCTGCATCATGCGTTCAAAGTCTTCAAACGTCGCGTCGGTTCCCGACTTGTCCATGATCTCAAAGCAACCGTCGCACAGGACCACCAGCCGTGCCCCGGGGGGCACAGGGCATGACAGCGTGTCGTACGGCATGTCCTCCATCATGCCAACGATGAGGCCTGGCGACCGCAGTTGCTGGCTGGCCTGCATGCCGTCGCTGCCCTCGGTGAGCAGCAGGGCGGCGGGATGCCCGCCACTGGCATGCTGCAGTATTCGCGTCTTCGTATTGAAAACGCCGTACCACAGCGTGAAGTACATGTTGTTCTGCTTCTCGATCAGGAACGCATTGCCCAGCGCGGTGAGAACTGCCGAGGGGTCCCGGAAGTCCGTATTGGGCAGCGAGCCGGAACGAATGACGTTTATCGCGGTTACCGACAGCAGGCAGGCCCCTACGCCGTGCCCGCAAACATCCAGCAGATAGACGGCGAAGTGCTCGCTGTCTATCCAGTGGTAGCCGAACGCATCTCCGCCAAGTTCCGTCGAGGGCTGGTAGAACCAGTCCACCTTCAGCGGCGCCTGCATGGGTTCCGGGATGATCGAGACCACGTAACGCGCGGCCTCGGCCAGTTCGTCTTCCAGTCGCCGCTGCGTCTTCTCCAGCAGTGCCTTCTCCGTCTGGATCTGGACCAGGCGCAGGTTTTCCAGATCCCTGAGGCGCTTCTTTTCGAGCGAAGAGGTGACGCGCGCACGCAGCAGGGTCGGGTTGAAGGTCTTGGGCAGGTAGTCTTCTGCCCCGTTCTCGATGCACTCCACGGCAGTCTCGATCTGCTCGGCGCTCGATATGACGATCACCGGCAGGCCGCTCAGGACAGGATCCTTCTTCATGTGGCGTAGCAGGTCTATGCCGTTCATTTCCGGCATTTCCATGTCCAGGAGCACCAGATCAAAAGAGGTTTCCTTTATCCGCTCAAGTGCCTCCCGGCCGTTGCCGGCCTCGCCGTGGGATTTCACCCCAAGCTCGCCCAACGCCCGGATCAGCGCAAGCCGCATCAGCCGGCTGTCATCGACCACGAGTACCCGGGCGCGTGCCAGCATCGCTGCCGGTGTCTCGGATGCCAGGCTTTGAATTGTCAGGGTGGTTTCCATAGGGGCGGCCTGCATGTTCGTTTTCAAGACTCTGTGGGGGTTTTTGGAACTAGCGCTATGAGTTTGGCGGCCTTGCCGAGCAAGGTTTCATCGTCGAAAGGCTTGATCAGGTAATCCCGCACGCCCAGGCGTGCGACCGTGGCGACGATCTCGGGCGCGGAATTGGCAGTCAGCATGATCACGCGCGTCCTGGCGACCTGCGGATCGCCCCTTAGCTTGCGCAGCATGCCAACGCCGTCCAGGACCGGCATGTTGTAGTCCAGGATGATCAGGTCCGGCCTGTGCTCTACCGTCGCAGCGAACCCTTTCTCCCCGTCTTCTGCCTGAAGGACGAGGCAGTCGTATGGCGCAAAGACCCGTGCGATGGCCAGCCTCATGAGGCTGCTGTCGTCGACGCTGAGGATTTTCGTGGTCATGGATTGCTCGCCCTGAGATGCACGTCGACGGCCAGCCAGCCCAATTCGGTATTCCAGGCGCCGGAATACTGCAGCTGGCCCGGGTTGGGGCTGCGCGCAGCGCTGCGATCGCTGTCAACCTGGGGAATTCCAAGGTCGCATCCGCGTCCCGTGGCGCGTAGCGCCGCGGCGACATGTCCAGCCAGGATGTTGGAGGTCTCCGTCGCCAGGTCCTGGGCCTGGGCCTGAGAGCCCTCGGCGGCCGGCGTTCCCTGTCCGGTCAATCGCTGGTACAGGTCCGAGGCGAGCTTTGCCGGCAGGCGCAGCAGCAGCCAGCCCTCGATCCTCTCGCCCTGCAGGGCAACGCTTGATTCCACGGTGTTCTCTGCGCCAGGCGCACTCGAAGGGCTTTCTGCCCGTTCGCTGGCGACCAGCCCGAACTGGCGCAGGAGCACGGTTGAAACGGACCGGCTGATCAGACTGCTTATCTCGCCGGTGTCCAGCGGACTGTTCACTTCGTGCCCTGCTGGGACGCTGCGCGGATGATCGCGTCAGCCATCTGCGGCAGGGGAACGATCTGTTCGGCAGCTCCGAGGTTGATGGCTGCCTGGGGCATGCCGAAGACTACACAGCTCTCCTCGGCCTCGGCCAGGGTCCGGGCTCCGCTCGCACGCAGCAGCTGCATGCCGCGTGCCCCGTCGGATCCCATTCCGGTCAGCAGTACTGCGACGCAGTGGGGACCGGCGATCTCGGCCGCTGAGCGGAAGAGGACGTCGACCGAGGGGCGGCAATAGTGCACCGGAGGAGTCTTGCCGAGGCGGACGGAGTATCCCCGGCCGCTGGGGCGGACGCTCAGGTGAAAGTTGCCGGGGGCAACCAGGCAGAGTCCCCGCTGCAGTTCATCGCCATCCTCTGCCTCCCGGACGCTGTAGGGGCAGAGGGCATCCAGGTGGCGGGCCATGATGCCGGAGAAACTTGCCGGGATGTGCTGCACGACGAGGATCGGCGGGGTGTCCGCAGGCAGTTGGGGAAGCAGGTGGCGCAAGGCCTCAACGCCGCCGGTGGAGGCACCGATGAGGATCATCTGGCATTGCGAGGTACTGCCGGCGCGGGCGGATGGGGGCGAGGCGCTGGCCTTTGCGCCGGTCCTGGCCTGATTCCGGGTGGCCAGGCTGCGCGACTGGGCTGCCGCCCGGACGCCATGCGTCAGTTCGCGCGATATCTGTCCAATGGAGCGGCTCCCGTCTGGCTTTGCCAGCACTTCTATCGCCCCGGCCTCCAGCGCCTGCAGCGCCAGTTCGGACCCGGCCGTCGTCAGGGAGCTGACGACCACTACCGGAACGGGGTGGTGTTCCTGCAGGATCCGCAGGAATGTCAGGCCATCCATCCGCGGCATTTCCATGTCCAGCGTGATGACGTCCGGCTCCAGTTCCAGTATCCGCTCTCGTGCAAAATACGGGTCCGCAGCCACGCCGACCACCTCGATCCAGGGATCTGTGGCCAGCGCGTCGATGATTGCCCGGCGCGCGAGCGGAGAATCGTCGACCACGAGCACGCGAATTTTCTTCTCCACGCGTCTCATGCCTTCCGGAAGATTCCCTGGGTCACTGGCTCAAGTCCGTGCGGCAGTCCCAGTATGCTTTCGGAGTAGCCGATGACGAGGTAGCCGCCCGGCGCCAGGTGGCGGGTGATCTTCTGCAACGCCTCTATTCGCGAGGGTTCGTCGAAGTAGATCATGACATTGCGGCAGAAGATCACCTGTTGCTCCAGGCCCAGGGGATAGTGGGGCTGGAACAGGTTGATGTGCTCAAACAAGACGCGCGCGCGGATCGAGGCCTGAACCCTGCAGCTGCCAGCCTGCACGCCGATGCCGCGCTCAAAATAGCGGCGCAGCAGGCCCGGCGGGACGGCGTCCAGCGCTTTCTGGGAGTAAATGCCCCGGGTGGCGGTTGCCAGCATCCTTCTGGAGATGTCGGAGGCGTGTATCTGCCAATCCAAGGGTGCCTGCGTACGCAGGAACTCGGCCACCACCAGCGCCATCGTGTACGGCTCCTCGCCGGAGGATGCGGCGGCCGACCACAGCCGCAGCGCCTTGCCGTTGGCGCGGCAGCTGGCGATGACCTCTGGCAGGACTTTCGTGCTCAGGAACCGGAAGTGCTCGATCTCGCGGAAGAAGTTGGTGTGGTTGGTGGATACCAGGTCTATCAGGACATCGATCTCGGTGCCACCGGCAGAACTGTCCAGCAGGCCGTGGTACTCGTCAAAGTCCGCCAGTCCGCACTCTCTTATTCGTCCGCGCAGCCGGTTGGCGAGCAACGCGTGCTTGTCCGGTCCCAGGCAGATGCGGCTGTGCTTGTAGATGATTCCCGCAAGCAGGCCGAAGGTGCGAGCCGACAGTTCGTCGCGGGGCGCTGCCTGAAGCTGGGACCACTGCACTTCAGCCATTGTCAGAAGTTGGTGAAATTTGCATCATCGTGTTCGGCGCCGTGCGGCGGAAAGTCCGGCATGGGTATCTTGCCCAGTGCCTGCTGCCGGTTGCCAATCAGCGACGGCGAGCTCTTGGCGGGCTTTCGGCCGCTCGGCGCGACCGACGGGCTCACCGGAGCAGCATAGCGCGGGGTTGCCTTGAGCTGGATCGGGGGAGGCGTGGGGGCGAAGCTCTGGTCGCGGCTGACCAGGTTTCGCAGCTTGGCGATCGACTGGCGCAGATTCTCCGCCTGCATGTCCAGTTCCTCCGCAGCGCTGGCGCTTTGCACGGCCGCGGCCGAGTTGCTCTGGGAGATCTTGTCGATCTGGGAAATGGCCATGCCGATCTGCCCGATGCCCTGCGCCTGCTCGTTGGCGGCCGTGGCGATCTGGCCCACGACCGAGTCCGTCGCCGAAACCTTCTCCGCGATCTTCTCCAGGGAGCGCTGCACATCGGTGCTGCACTCGCGGCCGCGACGGGTGCTGCTGATGGCTGCCTCGATCTTGTCCGCGGTCTCCCGGGCAGCCGCTGCGCTGCGCTGGGCAAGGGATCGCACCTCGTCGGCCACCACGGCAAATCCTGCGCCAGCCTCGCCGGCGCGGGCCGCCTCCACGGCGGCGTTCAGCGCCAGGATATTGGTCTGGAAGGCGATCTCGTCGATATTCTTGACGATCTTGCCGACCTCCTGGCCGGCGGCCCCGATGGAGTCCATCGCATCCAGCATGGAGTTCATGGTCTGAAGCCCGGTGTCGGCGACCGCGCGTGCCTCGGAGGCCAGCGCCTTGGCCTGCTGGGCGTTGTCGGCGGTGGAGCGGATCATGCTGAGCATTTCCTCCAGCGAGGCGCTGGTTTCTTCCACGGCCGAAGCCTGCTCGCTCGCGCCGGCCGACAGCGAGTGACTGGACAGGGACACCTGGCGGGCTGCCGATGCGGTCTGCATGGCGCCGGTGTCCAGGTCCGAGGTGATCCCGGCCAGTGTGCGGCGGGTTGAACCCAGCGTCAGCCAGGCCAGGAGGGCTGCAATCAGCACCGACACCCCCATCGCGATCTGGAAGCCCATCGCGGCCAGCTGCGCGGCCTGCTTGCCTTTTTGCGCAGCCTGCGTCCCGATCTTGGCATTGTACTCGGTGTCTGCCGAGATGGCCTTCAGCAGCCGGTCGCGGTTGGGCTGCTGCACTTCCGCGGACATGCGGGCCTGCTCCTCGAGCTTGTTTTCCCGCGAGAGCTGCATCATGCGTTCCCGGGTCGACAGCACGTCCTGATGGGCCCTGTTGATCTCCCCGAAGAGACGCCGGTCCTCCTCATCTGATATCAGGGAGGTCTCATACTGCTGCAGCAGTTGCTCCACATTTTTTTCCGTCTCGACGACGATGGCCTGCAGTCGCGCGCGAATCTCCGGGGAAGGCTCGGATGCAATGCGGGGGCCCAGCAGGAACTGGTCGCGCACATCGTTGCCCAGCTGGCCGAGCACGCTGATGCTCGGAAGCGAGGAATCCGTCATTGTCGTGAGGGTTTGCGTGAGCGCCGCTATGCGCGACAGGGCGAAGCCCCCGAGACCCATGATGATCAGGAGCAGGACGGCGAAACCGACCGTGATGCGGCGAGTCAGGGACCAGTTTGTAATGTTCATGGGGAATCTTTTGCTCTTTATGAGGGTCTAGTCGTGGTTTCCGGTAGCTTGAGGCTGCCTTCTTCCAGGAATATCCTTTCAACATTCAGCAGGGTCTTCACCCCGCCACGTACCGTTGCAACGCCCAGTATGTACTGGGTATCCGTTGCGCCGCCAAAGTCCGGTGTGGGCTCGATGTCGCTGGCGGTAAGCGTCAACACTTCCTCCACGCCATCCACCACGGCGCCCATCAGCGTGCCCGCGCCGGCGCCCTGGTTCAGCTGCATGACGATGATGCAGGTCCGCTCGCCGTATTCAACGGCCGGCATCTCGAACTTGGCGCGCAAGTCCACGACCGCCACGACGGTTCCCCGCAAGTTGATGACCCCCCTGATGTAGGGGGGCATCCTTGGGACCGGGGTTATCGGACACAGCCGGATGATTTCCCGGATGTTCATGACAGGAACGCCGTAGGAGCTCCCCCCCAGGTGAAAGGCGAGGTAGCGGTTGGTCCTGTTTGCGATAGCCGATCTTGCAGGGGCTGCGGTCATGGATGGTTGCCTGCTGTAGCGGTGTTCGAGAGGGTGGAGGCGGCTGGCGGCATTCGCACCAGGGTGTCGACGTCGAGGATCAGGCCCACCGAGCCGTCGCCCAGCACCGCGCCGCCCGCCATCAGGTTCTGATGGGAGAAGGCCCGTCCGAGGTTCTTGATGACGACTTCCTGTTTGCCAATCAGCGCATCAACCAGGATGGCGCGGCTCGCGTCTCCGGATTCGATCACGATCAGGATGCCTTCCTCGATGGCGGAGACGCCGGATGGGATGCCGAAATGCTGCGCCAGCCGCAGGATCGGCATCTGGCGGCCCCTGACGGTCACCATTTCGCCGCGGCCGTGGACCGTGGCGATGGCGTGGGCCTGGGGCCGGAAGGATTCCCTGACGGCCAGGGTCGGAATGATGAAGCGCTGCGTCCCCACGGAAACCAGAAGCCCATCGATGATGGCCAGCGTCAGGGGCAGGATCACGCTGAAGGTGGTTCCCGCGCCCAGGCTTGAGCTGATTTCAATTTTGCCGCGCAGGCTCTCGATGTTGCCGCGCACGATGTCCATGCCGACACCGCGTCCGGAAAGTTCGGTGATCGACTCCGCCGTTGAAAAGCCAGGCAGGAAGATGAGCTGGTAGATCTCCGGGTCGCTGAGGTCGGCGTTTGCAGCCACCAGGCCGCGCTCCACCGCCCGGCGGCGGATCTTCTCGCCGTTGAGGCCGCGCCCATCATCGCGGACGCGGATGACGATACCGCCGCGTTCGTGCGCCGCCTCCAGGTGAATGGTCGCCACGGCAGGTTTGCCGAGCGCCACGCGCTCGGCAGGCGATTCCACCGCGTGGTCGATGGAGTTGCGGATCATGTGGATCAGCGGGTCGCTCATCTTCTCCACGATGTTGCGATCCAGCTCCGTTTCCTCTCCCTCCAGCAGCAGCTGCACTTGCTTCTGCTGCTCTATCCCCAGGTCCCGCACCAGCCGGCCCATCTTGCGAAACAGCCCGCGGATCGGGACCATGCGCAACGAGGTGACATTGTGCTGGAGCTCCTTGGTAATACGGCTCAGCTGCCGCAGGTTCCTCACCATGTCCAGATTCAGGACCTTCTGGACCGAGGGGTTTTGCACCACCATCGACTGGGCGATGACCAGTTCGCCCACCAGGTTGATCAGGCTGTCGAGCTTGCTGGTCTCCAGCTTGACGAAGGCCGAGCCGGCCTCCGCGGCGGAAGCCTCCCTTTCCGGTTGGCTGGGCGGCTGCTGCGCAGGGGCAGCGGATGCTGCAGTAGTGCTGGCCGGTTCGGTGGCTTGCGGGCGTACGGGCTCCTGCGGCGGTAGTTCGCCACGCAGCGCTGCGCGCAATTGCCCGATGAGGGCCTTGGTCGGTACCGTTATCGGGCTGCCGGTGTTGTCGCCGGCCAGCTGCGCGCCGATCGCGCGGGTGAATCGGCCCAGCGCGTCGCCACCGGCCAGAACCAGCCCGATGAGGGCCTGCGTTACCGTGAGCTTTCCCTGGCGAACGGCATCCAGCAGCGATTCAAGTTCGTGCGCCAGGTCGCGCATCGCCTCCAGGTGCAGGAAGCCGGCCCCGCCCTTGAAGGTGTGGAAGGCCCTAAATACGGCATTGATGGTTGCGCTCTCGCCGGGATTCTCCTCCAGCACCAGCACGCCTTGCTCGATGTTCTGCAGCAGCTCGACCGACTCGGAGTGAAACTCCCTGAGCAGTTCCTGGTCTGCCGGCAGGTTCAGGCTGATCGATGGCTCGTCGGCCGCGGCCTGGCTCGGCGCCGGCATTGCGCTGACCTTGCCGCTGCCGTCGGGCCCGCCCGGCGGTGTCGCGGGAGCGGCCGGTTCGGGCTGCCGTTGCCAATCCGTGGGCAAGGGCGGGAGGAGCGTACGGGTCGTTATCGCGGTGGAAGCGGCGCTCATCCAGTCGTGCCACTGGGCCAGCTGCAGCAGCGTGTCGGCGTTGAATTTGCCGGTGCCGTCCAGGGTCCTGTCCAGCAGGGTGCGGGCCCTGGGCAGGCCGGCGGCGAGCGGGGGCGGCAGCTCCGCGGCTGTGGCCTGCTCCAGGTCCATCAGGACTGCGTTGATGGCCAGCAGGCCGGCGTCGGAGCCGGTGGTCGCGAAGGCCAGTTCTTCAGCCAGTTGCCCCAGCAGCAGGTCGACTGCGCCGAGATCGGAAGGGGCGGCGCTGGAGTCCAAGGGTAGGGTCATGCAGGCCTGAAACGCACGCGGGGGTTTAACGGTAGATGCTGGGGGTGCAATAAGCCACGCTTGCCGCCGCCCTTTGGGTTGTCAGGGACACTGCCGACCTGTTGGCGACGCATAATGAAAGAGGGTCCTTGGCATCGTCCATCGAATTAGACGCCAACTCCATCCATTGTGAACAGGAATTGGATGTAAGCCAGCCCTCCGCTTGCGCCGTCGCCCTTCTGCCCGCCTGGGGCGGGGCGACTCGGGCGCGAGGCGGCGATGCCTGCGGTGCGGGCACCCCAGATCACGGCTCAACGGCCGGGGCCCCAGGTGGTGCGAGGCAGCCTCTGCATTCCGGCGGTCCCGGTCGGCCCTGCAGGTCAGGTCGGCGCGGGGAGCGGGGAAGTAGCCAGGCCGCCGGTGGGCTCAGCCGCCAGTACCGCCGAGTAGGCGCGGGAGACGACGGTCACGTGGGACTTGGGAATGTCTTGCTCCAGACCCGCCTGCAGGTCGGAAATCACGATCTGCACATCGGCCATGGATCTGTGCGAGTCGAAGGCCAGGAAGATGTCGATGAAGGTGTCCGGGCCGGAGCATCGGGAGCGCACCTTGTCCAGCATGGCGTAGGCATCGAAATGCTTGGCCAGGTGCTTGAGAATGACAATCTGCAGCGGTTCTGCAATCGAATGGTCCGCGAGATCGCGCAGCGAGTGCCGGATCATGCGCCAGGCCCCCGCAATCATGAATCCGCAGATGATCAGGGATCCCACCAGGTCCAGATAGTGGACCCAGTGCTGGTGCACCGTGAGCGCAACAAACAAGGTTATGAACACGATGGAATCCATCAGCGTCTTCGTCAGGAACAGGTGATGCGTCGTGTCGCAAATCGGCGAATTGTTCTGCTTCAGGTGCTTGTTGGCCTTGCGCCAGAAGATCCCGTTCAGCACGCCGAACACCGCCGCGCAGAGCAGTCCAAGCCAGATGCCAAACCCGGTTATTGCAACCGGGTGCGTGATCCGCGGCACTGCCATGCCCAGAAGGATAAGGACGCCGAAGATCATCATGATGGAGACCAACAGGCTGGTGATGCTCTCGATCTTGCCCAGGCCGTATTCCAGCAGCGCCACGCGCCGGCTGCGCATGAGCAAGAAGGCGCCGAAGGCGATCAGGTCGGACGCAAACTCCAGCAGCGAGCTGCACAAATCCGCAACAATCACCAGGGAATTGCTGTTGACCACGTTGAAGATCGTGGTGAGCAGGCCCAGGCCGGTCAGCACGAGGCCGACCAGGGACAAGCGCTCCAATTCCCGATTAGTGCTCATGGCGAAAGAGTTCTCTTGACCGTGTCGGCGGTGTATTTGCGGTTGTTGCGGTCCGGCGCCGAGCAACCTGGCAGACCCTTGCAGGCCTGGCGACCCTGGCACGCTGGATCGTTGAGCCGGCGCGCCGTGCAGCCGTTGACTGTCCAGCCGCCGGCGCAGTATATCGTCGGTCGCGGCTTTTCTGTAGCGACGCGAACGTGGGGTCGCCTGGCAAAGAGTCCCGCAAGGCACGGTCTCGGCCAGGCCCCCGCCGGGACGCCAGGCCTGCCGCTCTTTTACTGTGCATACCCCCTGGGACGTTGCTGTCTTGGTGCAAGCAGCCCGTCCTTTAACAAAAGATGATTCCGGCAGGGATTCGCTGCGCGGCTTGCGCCGATCCCGCAGTACTGCGCTGTCAGCCAGAACGGGCAGGGCGACGGCCCGCACCTGAGGCGGATACAGCTTGTATCGTCCGGCGGGACTGGATGCCGCGCGTCAGTGGCCTGGTTGCGTGAAGCAGTGCCGGTGAGAGCCAAGGGCGCAGGCCCAAAAAGGGGCGCGCGGAGGGGCGATCCGCCTGGCCGCTCCTCCCCTGGGGTGTCCGGCGGGCCTGGCGTGGCAGCCGCGTGTCAGGGCGCTGGGGTCTGGGTCGGAGCGTTAATAACGGGAGAATGACGGCTGGTTTTAAGGTTCCGTGAGCCCGAGGATTCCTTGGAGGGTCAAGCGGCGCGGAGGGTTCTCAAGACCCAGATCATTGCCCCTTGATCGGCGGGCAACGCTGGCCTTACCTGCCTGCGTTTGCCTCAGGCATCAGCGCTTCATCCTCCGGCTGCGTCTGGGCGATGAGCACCTTTACACCTGCCACCCTGAAGGTATTGAGTTCTTCCTCCGTGGCGCCGGCATCGGTAATCAACGTGGAGATCCGCTCCAGCGGCGCCACGATGATTGAGGAGCGCTGCCGCAGCTTTCTGCTGTCGGCCAGAACGATGATCTCATCGGCGCGCTTCAGCAGCTTCATCTCCGCTTGCACGATCAGCGGATCAGCTTCCATCACGCCTGACCGGTTGATGCCGTAGCAGCTGATTAGTAGCTTTTGTCCCCAGAAATGCTCGGTCGTGTCGTTGTCAAAGGGCGAGAGCACGATGTTCTGTTCGCGGTAGATCGTGCCACCCGGAATCACGACGCGGTTGCGGCTGCTGGCGACGAGCGCGGAAATGATCGGAACGGAATTCGTGAGGATGTCCAGGTTCCGATCCTGCAGGAATTCGACCATCGCATAAGTGGTCGTGCCCCCGTTGATGATGATGCTTTCGCCGTCCACCAGGAGCTGCGCCGCGCAACGCGCAATGGCGCGCTTCTGCGGGGCGGCGATGGCGCGGCTCATCTCAAAGGGCATGCCGATCAAATGGGTCTCGTGCCGCGGGGTGAGCGACTCTGCCCCGCCGCGGACCCGCCTGATCTGGCCGAGTTCGGCCAGGCAATTGATGTCACGGCGTACCGTGGCCTCGGAGGAATCCAGCAGGTCCACGAGGTCGGCGACACTGACGACCGAGCGCTCCTGCAGGAGGCGCCGGATGACGCGATGCCTTTCCGCTTCGAGCATAGGGGACGTTCCCGGGTATTGACGGCTGCACTCACCCGGCTAAATCCGGGTAGGCGCTTGCCGTGAGTGAAGATGATTGATTTTAAATAACAATGACACAGGCCTGGTCGGCTTTCCACCACGCGCCCGGACGTCGGTCGCAGCGCATAACGCGATCTGCTACAGGAGTAGGCATCCGCCGGGACGGGCTTTGCAGGTGCTGGCAGCCGCGCTTGGGTTCTCGGCGGCTTTCCCCCTGGTGATCCGACGGAAGCCTGGAGTCCGCCCCGCCATGCGCTGAACCCGCCGCGGAGTGACGCCACAGAGTGGGTGGAATGGCGCTCGGAGCGCCGGTATGTGGAATTTCGGCGTCTCGGGTCAGTCTTCTGACCCCTCAACGCCCACACCACCATAGGGGAGTGGGTTGGCGAGAACGCGTAACTCGCCGGCTTGGCCCAAGATCCAACAGGGGAAGTGTTGCGTTGCAGGCTGGCTGTCTTTGGTTGCCGAGAGCCAAAGCCAGTCTGCCATTGAACCGCTCGCGAAATACGTGCTGCCATTCCAGGCTGAAGCTTCCCGGTCCGCGCCAATCTCTGGGCGCTAGCGTGCCGGCGGAGCGACTGAGATGGGTGTTGAATGACATTCACGTTGCAATGTCAAAAGCATTGATAGTTGCAGTGTCAACGATGTTGGTTTTGTGCAACATTTCTGAATATAGCCTGTGTGGGCCATTGCATATGAGTTGCTAGTAGTGGATCCTTCCGAGGCAAAATATTAAGTTCAGGGAGGCGTTGTATGTCCAATACCGTTCGCGTAGCCGTTCGTGGCGCGCTTATCACATCACTGGTGCTAGCTCCGCTTGCCGTTCAAGCCGCAGCACCTACCGTCTCCTCGGAAGGCGTTCTTGAGGAAATTACGGTCACGGCGCAGTACCACGCTGAAAAACTGCAAAATACGCCTATCGCGATTACCGCCATCACCGCTGCAGGCCTCGAAGAGCGCAACCTGAGCTCCATCACCGACGTGGGTGCCTTCGTGCCGAGCACGATCATCGCGCCGCTGGGTGCCGGCTGGGGCGCCACGATGGCCGCCTACATCCGTGGCATTGGCCTTGGCGACAACAGCCTGTCGTTCGAGCCCGGCGTTCCGATCTATGTCGACGATGTCTACATCGGCCGCCCGCAGGGTGCAATGCTGGACCTTCTGGACCTCGAGCAGGTGGAAGTTCTGCGTGGTCCGCAGGGCACCCTCTTCGGCAAGAACGCCGAAGGCGGCACGGTTCGCATGATGTCGACCAAGCCGCAGGGCGACGACTCAGGCTCTTTCTCGGCGACCTTCGGTAACCTGAACCGCATGGAAGCGCGTGGCATGGCCGATGTCTCGCTGATCGACAACTTCCTGTCAGCCCGCTTCTCCTTCTCGAGCAAGCGCGCTGACGGTTACTTCACCATGATCGATTATGTTTGCAAATATGGTGCGGGTAGCCTGGGAAGCCTTCCCTCATCAGTGCCGATGAATTCCAATTGCGTAGCCGGCCAT
Source organism: uncultured Pseudomonadota bacterium (assembly GCA_903868595.1). Classification (GTDB taxonomy): domain Bacteria; phylum Pseudomonadota; class Gammaproteobacteria; order Steroidobacterales; family Steroidobacteraceae; genus ZC4RG30. The sequence continues at coordinate 1,697 of CAIPVV010000001.1, read as the reverse complement.
TCGGGCAACGAAAACACGCAGTCCGGGCGCGCGGCGTTCCGTTTCACGTTCAGCGACGCCGTTGAATTGAACGTGATCGCGGACATGACCGTACAGAATGAGGAAGGTCCGGCGGACAAGTACACGATCATATCCACTACGCAGGGCATCAATTTCGGACCCGGGCCTTGGGGTCCTAATGGCAATATCAATGCCTCCTACAGCGTTCTTTCCCCGCAGCTCTCCAATCTAGGACTGGTCACTGCCGGCCCGGCCCAGTACATCGGGTTGCCGGTTGGCTACGACAGTCGGTTCATTACCAATAGCCCTTATACGAGCTATGGCAATTACGGGGTATCGGCCAACTCGGGCCGGAATATTCCAAACGAAAACGACATGAACCATTGGGGTCTGTCGGGCTCGCTGAGCTGGAAGCTTGACGACAACATGACCTTGAAGGCAGTCACGGCGTACCGCACGCTGTGGAATAACTATGGCCGCGACTCCGACGGCAGCCCGCTAGATGTCAACGCAACCTATGATCAGATGACGCATCGGCAGTTCACCGAAGAAGTGACTCTGACCGGCCTCAACTTTGATAACCGTTTCAACTGGGCGGTTGGCGGCTTCTACTACAACGCCTATGACACCGACGCCGATTACGACGACCTGTATACGGGCGGCATCACGATCCAGAACGCGGATACCAACACCTACCAGACTACGGAAAGCTGGGCGTTCTTCGGTCATGGCGGATACAAGTTTACGGATCAGTTCTCAGTCTCTGGTGGCGTGCGCTACACCAGTGACCGGAAGGACGCGACCGTCGCGGTAGCCAATCTGGGAACGACCGTCGGTGACTTCAATACGTGGATTCCTTTGACCTCAAGCCACGTGGACTATGACCTGTCGCTGAACTACCAGTGGGACCGTGACCTGATGACCTACATCAAGTACTCCACTGGTTTCAAGGGTGGTGGTTTCAGCCCGCGTCCCTCCAACGCCCTGCAAACCGAGCCTTTCAAGCCCGAGTACCTGAAGACGTTGGAAATCGGCGAGAAGTCTGAGTTCTTGGACAACCGGATTCGGTTGAACACGGACTTCTACTATTCGCGTTACATCAATGTGCAGAGCTTTGCCGACCAACTGGATCCGAGCGGTGCCAACTGGTTCCGCGAAGAGAACGCCGGTACGGCGCGTGTCTGGGGCATTGAGGGTGAGTTGCAGGCCGAGCCCATCCAGGATCTGCGTTTCGACGCGTCATTCGGCTACCTGAACTGGAGACTGCTCGACAACGGCGGCAATGCGCTGCTGTTTACGGGAGACCAGTGCGGTGGTCAGACTTGCGAAGGGGAACGTACGCCTAAGTACACGGCGGCTTTGGGCGCCCAGTACTCCTGGAACTTCACGAGCGGCAAGCTGACGCCACGCCTAGATGCAACCTACCAGTCGACGATCTACTTCGCCGACAACAACGGTTGCTTCGCGCTGAACAGCACCGCGGGCTGCGGAACCGGTGCACAGGGTGGCTATACGCTGTTGAACGGCCGCCTGACCTGGGCAACGCTCGACAAGAAGTGGGACGTGTCCCTTTGGGGCCGCAACCTGACCAACAAGGCCTACTTCAGCGGCAAGCTGAGCCTGATCACCTTCTTCGGTCGTGAGCAGGGCAACGTTGCTCCCCCGATGGAGTTTGGCGTGACGTTCAAGCGTAACTT